>JAZRJV010000019.1:0-25429 GCA_045645985.1 Treponemataceae bacterium | reverse complement strand
TTTTTATTTTTTCTTCTTTTTTTAATTCATAATTTATGGCTTCATCATTTTTAAATAAAATCCACGGTTCAACTTCTAGAGCAGTTGCTATTTTTTCAATAAGGGGGATAGATGGAAATCTTCTAAAAGTTTCTATTTGTCCTATATAACAGGTTTCAGTTCCACACATCTCGGCAAGTTTTTCTTGTGTAATATGTTTTTGCTTGCGAAATCTTTTCATATTGCTAATAAAAATAGTTTGTAAATTCATTATTGTTATTCTAAAAGCTATGAATAATAATTTTAATTATCTTGACGCTAATATAATTTGTAATATATAATAGCAATATGCTAATAAATAGCAAAAATATTTTTTTTAGGAGAAAAAAAATGAAAAAAGCACTTATTTTGCTTTTAGTTTTAGTTTGCTTTACTTTTACTGGATGTTTTTCTTTATTATTTGGACTTTTGGGAAACGATGAAGAAACAATTACAGTTGATACTGGTGTAATGCAAAATGTTACAAGAGTTACTGGAGATGGATTAGATAAATTCTCTTTATCTGTATCTCCTAATGGTAAAAGCCTTTTGTATGCTCAAATTGCTAAGGGAAGTTCTTATACAGAATTAGTTTTGTTAAAAGATGCATCTTTACCAGCAAAAACACCATTAGGAATTAATTATGCTGAGGATACTGCATGGTACAGCGATAATAAGTCTTTTATTTATTGTGGCAAGGATGGATCTGTAAATAAATTAATTAAATCAAATATTGATGGTGGTGGTAAAACTTATGTTACTAGAAATGATATTGGAAATGGAGATTATTCTCCTTCAATAAAAGGTAATAAAATTCTTTGTGCTTCAATAATTAGTGGAATTTATCAAATTGTTTGTTTGAATGATAATGGTTCTGAAATTACAATTCTTGGTGAAGGAGAATCTCCTAATTGGCATCCAACAGAAAATAAATTTGTTTTTACAAAAGGAAACAAGGGTATTTTTGAAATGGATATGAATTCAAATCAAGTTACAGAACTTTATAGTGATGGAAAAAGTAAATTTTATACACCTAAATATTCTGCTGATGGAAAAAGCATTGTATTTACTCAATATTCAGATGTAAATGCAACAGGTTCTAAAGGAAAGAAAAAAATTGGTTTTGCAACAAAGAGATTTCATATTTTCTTAATGAAAACTGATGGTACTAATAGAACTCAGCTTACAAATGGAAATCTAAATGTTCATACTCCTGCTTGGGGTGTGAATAACGAATTATTTTTTATCTCTGATGTAGGTGGAAAAGACGAAATTTGGAAAGCAAAAGTTCGTGTAAATAACTAAAATAAAATAGATAAATTTAAATGAAAATCTGTCCTAAATTTTAAGGACAGATTTTTTTTTGCAACAAGGGATTTATTTTTTTTCTTTAAAGGTATAAAATTTTATTTATGGATAAAGATTTTTTTGTATTATTTTTGCTAGTTCTTGTGGCTTTGGTGTTGTTATTTTTTGCTTTTCAACTTATTTCTAATTTTAATAGAAAAAAACAAAAAGAAAAAACAGCTTTTAAGCGTCCAGAAAACGCAGTAAACAAGTGTCCTGTTTGTGAATCAGGGCTTGTTGGTAAAGAAAGAATTATTTCTAGAGTATATCATACAGAAACTGATTCAAATCAATTGTGTAACATAATGGGATGCCCACATTGTTTTCCATATTCTGAAATGGGAGTAAGGCGAAAATGTCCTGTTTGTACAAAAATAATTCCTCAGGAAGGATATTTAATTGCAAGAATTTTTTATCACCAAAATAGAAAAAATCATGTTCATATAATTGGCTGTACTGAGTGCCATAAAATTAAAAAATAATTAAAAAAAAGTGTAAAGTTTTTTTTTATATCTCCGAAGATAAAGTGAAAGGATTAAAAACCCTTGCATTCAAGGTTTATCAAAACTTTTTATAGGAGATAGATATGATTATTAATCACAACATGAGTGCGCTTTACTCAAACCGCACATTGGGCGTTACAAACAACGCAACAACAAAAAACATGGAAAAACTTTCTTCTGGAATGAAAATCAATCGTGCTGGTGACGACGCTTCTGGTCTTGCTGTTTCTGAAAAAATGAGAAGTCAGATTCGCGGATTGAATCAAGCTGCAACAAACGCACAAAATGGTATCTCTTTCATTCAAACAACAGAAGGATTCCTTCAATCAACAACTGACATCGTACAGAGAATCCGTGAATTAGCAGTTCAATCTTCAAACGGTATTTATACTGACGAAGACAGAATGCAAATCCAAGTTGAAGTTTCACAACTTATTGCTGAAGTTGACAGAATTGCTTCACAAGCTCAATTCAACGGTATGAACATGCTTACAGGTAGATTTGCAAAACCTACAGGTGAAAATACAGTTACAGCTTCTATGTGGTTACACATTGGTGCTAACATGGATCAAAGAGCTCAAGTATTCATCGGAACAATGACATCTCAAGCTCTTAACCTTAGAAATGTTGGTGATGAACAAATTATGAGTCTTGCTTCTCCAGATGATGCTAACCGTGCAATCGGAACTCTTGATGAAGCTCTCAAGAAAATCAACAAACAAAGAGCAGATCTTGGTGCTTACCAAAATCGTCTTGAATATACAGTTAACGGTCTTAACATCGGTGCTGAAAACTTACAAGCTGCTGAATCACGCATCCGTGATACAGATATGGCTCAAGAAATGGTTGAATTTACAAAGAACCAAGTTCTTACACAAGCAGGTACTGCTATGTTGGCTCAAGCAAATCAATCAACACAAAACGTGTTAAGTTTGCTTCGCTAATCAATTATAAACTAAAAATTGCATAACATAAGTTGTGCAAAAGATTATAGGGAAGTCCCGTTGGTTTGCTGTCAGTAAATCGACGGGATTTTTTGTTTTAAAATCGATTATGGAATTATATTACAACTAACAAATTACGGAAAAGATTTACCACTATAAAATTTAATCTTTCACAAAACTCAAAAAATCTACAACTTGACTGTGAAGTTTTTCTAAATCATCTTCTGTTAATGAAAGTGTATCTGTTGCAAATGAATGTCCGTTTAAGGCAAATCCTGTTCCTTCCCCAAAAAATAAATCTGTTCCAATGTAAGTTAAAAGTTCAGAAAGTTTTTTTCTGGAATTTCCTGCAGCAGATTTTCCAGAAACTCCGCTAATTGTAATCTTTTTATTTTGTGCCGAAGTTCCGCTTGAAAAATCATTTTTCTTTAATGGACGAGAAAGCCAATCAATTAAGTTTTTCAAATATCCCGGATAAGATTGATTATATTCTGGAGTGAAAATCCAAATTCCATCAGCTTTAGAAAATTCGTCCCTTATTTTTGCAACAGTTTCTGGAGGAGGAAATTCTGTATCCTGATTAAAAAAAGGAAGATTATCAAACTGCAAGTAATTTACTTGAATTTGCGCGCAGTTGTTACTTGCGTATTTTGCAATCAATTTTTCAGTTATGTTTGCTAACTGACGGTTAAAAGAATTTTTTCTTGTTGAACCAATTACGAATAAAATATTTGTCATAGAAAGACCTCTATTTCAAATATAATTCATAGAAAGTGAAAAATCTTATTTAGAAAATTCTTTTTTTCGTATAATTAAAAAACAAATGATATGTACAATAAAAGTTGCTAGCCAAGAAATCGGATAAGAAACAAAGATTGTGTTGCAGGTATGAAATTGTGGAATTAAAAAAATAGTTCCAATCCATAATAAACGGAAACCACAAACACCGATTAAAGAAACAATCATTGGCAAAATCGAATGTCCGATTCCACGAATTGCGTTTCCCATTACATCCATCATTCCACATAAAGCATAAGTGGAACAAATTATTTTTAGCCGGTCTAATCCACAAGCGATAACTTCAGGACTGTCGGTATATAAAGATAAAAGTTGTTTTCCAAATATGACAGTTAAGTTGCCAAAAATAAAACCTGCTAAAAATACGCAAACTTGTGCAATAAAAATTGTCTTATTTATTCTGTCATATTTTTTTGCACCAAAGTTTTGAGAAACGAAAGTTAGTGATGCTTGAGAAAATCCATTCATGGCAGTAAAAATGAAATTTTCAATATTCAAAGATGCTGAATTTCCTGCAAGGATAACTGCACCAAAAGAATTTATGCTTGATTGAATTACAACATTGGAAAGTGAAAATATAATTCCTTGAAGTCCTGCTGGAACTCCGATTTTTATTATGCGAATTAAAATTGGAATGTCAATTTTTAATTTTGTGATGTCAAGTTTAAATTCACCAGATTCTTTAATAAGACATTTTATGACAAGAAAAGCTGACACACATTGTGATATAACTGTTGCAAGGGCAACTCCTGCTACATCCATTTTGAAAAATATGACAAAAATTAAGTTTAATATGACATTTATAATTCCAGAAAAGAGCAAAATGTACAAAGGTCTTTTTGTGTCACCTTTTGCACGCAAAATTGCACTTCCAAAGTTGTAGACCATAGTTGCAGTAATTCCTGCAAAATAAACTTGTAAATAAGTTGTTGCAAGGTTTAAAACTTCTTTTGGTGACTGCATCAAAATTAAAATTTTTTTTGCACCAAAAATTCCAATTACGGTAAGAATGATTCCACTAATTATACTTAAAAGAATTGCTGTGTGAACTGTATCTTTTACTTCTTGCTTTTTTCCTGCTCCAAAAAAATTTGCAACTACAACTGTTGTTCCGATTGAAAGTCCAACAAAAAGATTTACAAGCAAATTTATAAGGGAACCTGTAGAACCAACTGCGGCCAAAGAATTATCACCTGCAAATCTTCCGACCACGATTACATCTGCTGTATTAAAGAGAATTTGTAATAAACTAGAAAAAATTAAAGGAACAGAAAATTGCAAAAGTTTTTTTACGATTGAACCTTCTGTCATATCAATCTGGTAATTTTTTGACATATTTTTAGAGTAACGAATATCGATTTGTTATGCAATATGTTTGAGTTACATTGATGAAAACAATATTTATTCTTCTGAAAACATTTGTGTTGTTAAATAGCGTTCACCTGTATCTACAAAGAAAAGCACAATATTTTTATCTTTATTTTCTTCACGGTTGGCAAGTTCAATTCCTGCTTGTAAAACCGCACCTGAAGAAATTCCCACAAGAAAACCTTCTGTATTTCCAACGATGCGACCACAATTAAAAGCATCTTCATTTTTTACTGTGATGATTTCATCATAGATTTTTGTGTTCAAAATTTTTGGAACAAAGTTTGCACCAATTCCTTGAATTTTATGTGAAGATGCAATTCCTTTTGAAAGCAAAGGTGAAGCTTCTGGTTCAACTGCAACAATTTTGATATTGGGATTTTTTTCTTTTAGAAATTCTCCAACACCAGTAATTGTGCCACCTGTTCCAACTCCCGCTACAAAAATATCAACTTTGCCAT
Organism: Treponemataceae bacterium; assembly: GCA_045645985.1. Taxonomy (GTDB): domain Bacteria; phylum Spirochaetota; class Spirochaetia; order Treponematales; family Treponemataceae; genus RGIG9060. The sequence continues at coordinate 19,990 of JAZRJV010000019.1, read as the reverse complement.
CTGTATCATTCCAGATTTCTGGACCTGTAGTTTCTTTGTGAACTTTGGGATTGCTTGGATTTGAAAATTGGTCTGGGATAAAACTGTTTGGAATTTCTTTTGCAAGACTTTCCGCTTTTTCAATACAGCCTTTCATTCCTTTAGTTCCGTCAGTTAAAACAAGTTCTGCTCCGTAAGCTTTTATCAAAAGTTGTCTTTCTTTTGACATTGTGTCAGGCATAACAATAATTACTTTGTATCCACGAGATGTTCCAACCGAAGCAAGTCCGATTCCTGTATTTCCAGAAGTTGGTTCGATAATTACCGAATCTTTTTTTAACTTTCCAGATTTTTCTGCATCAAGAATCATTGCTTTTGCAACTCTGTCTTTTGCAGAACCTGAAATATTCATAAATTCTAATTTTGCAAAAAGTTTTGCTTTTAAATTGAATTTTTCTTCTATATTGGAAAGTCTCAATAAGGGTGTATTGCCGATAAGTTCATCTGCGGAATTAAAAAATGCCATAATTACCTCTGAAAAAAATCTACACTTTAAATTTTAAGATAAAAGATTTTATAAAGCAAAAATTTTAACCGAATAAAGTTTCTTCATCAAAAAGAGGAGTGCTAAAATATCGTTCGGCTGTATCAGGAAGAACTGTTACAACGGTTTTGCCTTTTCCAAGTTTTTTTGCAAGTTCAATTGCGGCAGCAACATTTGTTCCACTTGAAATTCCGCACATGATTCCTTCTTTACGAGCTAAATCTTGTGAAGTCTTTATTGCTTGAGCATCTGTAACGATGTAAATATCATCATAAATATCTTGATTTAAATTTTCAGGGATAAGACCGTCTCCAATTCCCATTTGAAGATGAGTTCCGATTGTTCCACCGGCTAAGATTGCGGCGTTTTGTGGTTCAACTGCCCAAATAGTGATATCTGGGTTAGCTTCTTTTAGAGTTTCGCCAATTCCAGAAATTGTTCCACCTGTTCCAATTCCAGAACAAAAGCCATGAATTGGACCATCAACTTGTGCAAGAATTTCTTTTGCTGTCATATTTCGTTGAATTTCATTATTTGCTGGATTTTCAAATTGCTGTGGCACAAAAACATTTGGATTTTCGTGTGCCATTTTGATAGCGGTATTTACACAATCTTTGATACATTCACCAATATCACCTGAATCGTGAACTAATTTAACTTCGGCGCCATAATGCTTTACGAGTTTTCTGCGTTCTTCACTTACAGAGTCTGGCATAATGATAATTGTTTTATATCCTCGAACAGCGCCAACCAAAGCAAGTCCGATTCCTTGATTTCCACTTGTAGGCTCAACGATGATAGTATCTTTATTGATAATTCCTTTTTTTTCTGCGTCAAGAATCATATTGTAAGCTGTACGAGTTTTAATTGAACCGCCAACATTTAAGCCTTCAAATTTTACAAGGATTTGTGCAGAATTTTCGTCAGTCATTCTATTTAATTTAATTAAGGGAGTATTTCCGATTGCATCTAAAATTGTGTTGTAAATCATAGGTTTATGTTACATCATTTAGCTTTTTTTAGCAATCTATGAAGAAAAATGATGAGAAGTTTTGTATTTAATAAATTTTCCAAAACTGCTCTCACCTAAAATTGCCCCGAAGATAGCGGTTCGCTCCCGTTGGTCACTCAATGCTATCTTGTGTCAATTTTAGGTTACGCAGTTTTGAAGTATTTATTTATAAACAAGTTTTCATTTTTCACATAGTTTTGTAAAAATCTAAATGCGTAACAAAATTGAGTAAGGGGTTGAAAATTTTATATTTCCAAAACTGCTCTAAACAAAAAAAGCTGCCGAGTGGCAGCCTTTTTGCTATATGTTATTTTTATGCTTCTTTCTTTGTTGGTTTTACCATTACAAGAGAGATAAGTAATGCAACTGCGTATAATACAGCTGTTGCGTAAAGAACATATTGATAACCTGTTGGATTTACTTTGATTAATTCAACAGTTCCGTCAGAAAGTACATGTTCAATTTCTTCAACTTTTCCAAATTTATTTACAATGAATGATGCCATCTGGTTTCCTGTTAAACCTGCAAAAGCCCATGCTGAAAGTGTAATTCCATGAATTGCACTAATACTTCCCATTCCGTAGTGGTCAGAAAGTAAAGTTGGAACATTGGAAAATCCTCCACCGTAACCTGCGTTTACAAAGAAGATTAAGATTAATACTAATGCAGCAAGTACGATGTTATTGCTTCCGCCTTTGATTCCGTTTGTTGCAAGAACAATAGCTGTAAATGCGATAGAAAGAATGAAAATTAATTTATAAATTGTGTTTCTGTCTTTTAATTTATCAGCCCAAGCAGAAAATCCTAATCGTCCACCTGCATTAAAGATTGCAGAGATTGTAGAAATAATTCCAACAAAACTTGCTAATCCAATACATTTTACAATCATTTTTTCTTGTGAAATCAATGCAAGACCACAAGTAATGTTGATGTAGAACATAATCCAAATACCAATGTAATTTGATAATGGTTTTGCTTTTAATGTTGCAAGAATTCCTTGTGACTTATCTTTTTTCTGTGGTTCAACCCAATCAGCAGGTTTTGCTAATAATAAGTGACCTACAAACATCATTACAAAGTAAACACCAGCAAGGATGTAGAACATTTTGAAGATTCCACCTTCGCCTAAGTTTCCAAGTAATGACTGCATAATTGGACTTGCGATTGCTTTTGCTGCACCAAAACCTGCAACTGCTAAACCTGTTGCAAGCCCTTTTCTGTCTTTGAACCATAACATCAATGTCTTTACAGGAGACAAATATCCAGTTCCAAGACCGATACCCATAATAAATCCATAACAGATATAAATACCAATTAAAGCAAGAACACTTCCTTGGTGAAGTCCACCATAATAAATAAAAAATCCAGTTCCTGCCATTCCAAGAGAGAAACAAATAGTTGCTATCAATGAAGATTTATGAATGTTTTTTTCAACAACATTTCCCAAAAATGCAGCTGACATTCCTAAAAAGAAAATTGCGAAACTAAAAGCCCATTCAGTTGCACCTTTAGAAAAACCAATGTAATCCGCAATTTCTTGGCTAAAAATTGACCAACAATAAACTGTTCCAATACTACAATGGAGGAGCAACGCTGGAATTGCAGCTCTAATCCATTTGTTTTGACAATTTTTCATAAAAAAATTCCTTAAAATAGTTATTATCTTTCCATTCGTATATAAAAGATAATTCTATTGTATCATTATTTTTTCTGTCTGAAAAGCGAATTTGAAAGTTCTTTGGGAATAAAATATTTGTAAGTGGTTAATTTATGTGTTTTCGGAAGGGGGATAGAACTAAAAAGCTGTGCTTCTACAAAAATCTTTCGTAAAAACACAGCTTTATTTTTCAAAAATTTTATCTAACTTCGGCATCACTTACAAAACAAGCAATTCCTTCGCCGATGTATTCCTTTCTTAAATCTTCTAGTATCGAAAGAATGATTTTTTCTTCATCTTCGGTACAGAAAATTATGTACATTGTGTTAAGTTGAGGCCAGATTCCATCCCCCATTTTTGGTTCCGAAAATCCATGACCTAAAACAGCAGGAATCTTTGTAAAAAATTTTCCTACATCTTTTTCTGCGCATTTTTGCACAAAGTCTTCATCTATTGATTGACTAAAAATTATTTCCATTCGTTTCATATTGTTCACCTTATTGTCGTTTTTCGTATTTTTCGATTGCAGACAATCTTTTCTTTTCGCCTCTTTTGTTAAAAATGAAGTAGAGAGTAGGCATAAGGAAAAGTGTCATCAGCGTACCAAAAGTTAATCCACCAAAAACTGTTTGTCCAATAGGTTGAACCATTTCGGAACCTTCTCCAGGGAAGAATGCCATTGGAACAAGTGAAAGAACAGTTGTTAAAGTTGTCATCAAGATTGGTCGTAAACGGTTTTTTGCGGCATTTACACAAGCGTCTTCAAGGTTTTGACCTCGTTTTCTTAAAAGGTTTGTGTAGTCAACTAAAACGATACCGTTGTTTACGATAATTCCTACCAAAATCAAAAGTCCAACGGCTGTGATTACACTGAATGGAATTCCTGTTACTAAATAAATTGCAACAATACCGATAACTGAAAGCGGAATTGTAAAAATAACGATAAATGGGTCTTTGAAAGATTCAAACTGACTTGCCATAACTGCAAAAACCAAAATAACAGCCATCAAAATGATTACAGCAAATTGACTTAAAGCGTCCATCAATTCTTTGTTACTTCCTGCATAAGAAATTGAAACATTTTCATCTAACGGAAGATTTTCTTTAATAACTTTTTCAACTTCTGCTTGTACAACTGAAATTGAAATTTTTGGATTTGCACTTGCTGTTACATGAATAATTCGAGTTTGATTTTCACGATTGATTGCAACTGGCGAAGTTGATTCTCTGTAAGTTGCAAAGTTTGCAAGTGGAATTCTTTGTCCGCTTGAGTTTGTAACAAAGATTTGTTCAAGGTCTGTGAGTTTTGAACGGTCTGCTTCATCTAAGCCGATGATAATATCAATTTCTGAACCACCATCTTGAAATCTACTTGCTGTAACTCCGTTAATATTTGCTTTAATTTCATTACTAACTGAATAAATATTTAATCCAAGGTTATACATCCTTTCTCTGTCAACGATGATGTCAACTTGAGGAAGTCCGTCATCCATATCACTTGTTGGTTCTGTAACATATTCACTTGCTTTTGTTTTCAAAATGTTAATAATTTCTTCTGAAGTTTTTTTAGCAAGAGCTAAATCATCACTTTTGATAACGATATCAACATTGTTTCCACCAATCATCATTCCACCACTTCCAAAAGAAAAATTTGCTCCCGGAAATTGTGAAAAGTACTTTCTAAGTTTTTCTTTTGCAGTTACATCGCTATCGTAACCTTCTAGTCTTTGAGAAAATGGGAAAAGTTTGATTGTTAAAGTTGCAGAGTTTGTTCCTGAACCGCCAAATAATCCAGAACTTCCTGTAGAAACTGTTGTTGTTTGTATTCCTTTAATTTCTTGCAAAGCGATTGCTTCCATTTGTCTGATAACTTCGTCTGTTACTTCAAGTTTTGTTCCTTTTGGCATTTCAACTTGAACGGTAACATTGTTAGAAGCTTCGCCTGGCATAAATACAAATCCAACTTTTGGAATAAGCATAAAAGATACAATCAACAATGCAAGAATAGAAAGCAAAAATAATGCTTTGTGATGAAGAACTGCTTTTACAGCTTTTGCATAACCATTATCCATTGCGTTAAAAAATCTTGTCATTGCATTATCGATAATTGCAAGTGTTCCTTCTTTTCTGTGTCCAGCGATATTATTTAATTTCAAATATTTTGAAGCAAGAACAGGAACAAGAATAATTGCAACTGCCAAAGAACAAATCAAAGAGAATACGATTGTAAATGTTAAACCTGAAAAGATTTGACCTACCATTCCAAGACTTCCAGAAAACATAACTAATGGCAAGAAAACACAAATTGTAGTTAATGTACTTGATGTAATTGCACTAATCATTTCTTGTGAACCTAAAACTGCTGCGACAGAAGGTTTTGCACCGCGTTCTCGGTAACTATATATGTTTTCCAAAATAACGATTGAGTTATCCACAAGCATACCAACTCCAAGAGCAAGTCCTGCTAGTGTCATCAAGTTTAGAGTGTTTCCTGTAAAATACATAATTCCTAAAGTGATAACCAATGAAATAGGAATTGTAAGTCCGATAATCAATGTACTTTTTAAACTACGCAAGAAAATGAACAATACAATAACTGCCAAAACTGCACCTTGTACAGCAGAACTTGCAACTTGTCCGATAGAATTTTCGATAATATCTGTTGTGTTCATTGTTTCTATCAATTGAACATCTTCTGGTAAGTCTTTTAAGATTTCTGGCAAGGCTTCTCGTACTTTTTCAGCAGACTGAACAGAGTTTTTTCCACTTTGCTTTTGCAAACTTAAAATTACACAAGGAATTCCGTCTTTGTAAGCAAGGGAACTTTCTGGTTTGTATCCTTCGTAAACATTTGCAATATCTCTTAATCGAATTGTTTTTAATTCTGGGATACTCATTCCATCTGAGGCTGTTGCTTTGTAAGAAATTACTGTGTTACGAATATCATCAAGGGAAGAATATTTTCCTGATGTACTAATTGTGTAATTTATATCCCCTTGAGTAATTTGACCTCCAGAAGATTGAAGGTTCTGTGCTCCAAGCATTTGTGCAATTTGTGTAATTGTTAAAGAATATGCTTCAAGTCTGTCCCGAGGAATTTCAATTACGATTGCTTTTTCTCGTCCACCACTGATGTTTGCAGATGCAATTCCGTCAATTTGTTCAAGTCTAGGTTGAACTACATCTTCTGCGTATTGTCTTAATTCTTCAGGAGTTCTATTTCCTGTTAAAGTTAAAGACATAATTGGAAGCATTGAAGGGTCCATCTTAATAATTGTTGGTGAAGTTGCATCTTCAGGAAGATAATCTTTTACTAAGTCCAATCTATCTCGAATTTCATTTGTGGCAGAATCAAGGTTTGAGCCATAATTCAATTCTAGCATTACCATGGAAGAACCAGAAGATGATGTTGAAACCAAAGTTTTTAATCCCGTAATTCCAGAAAGGGAAGATTCCAAAGTTCTTGTAATCGAATTTTCTACTTCTTCAGGTCCTGCATTAGGATAACTTGTAGAAACAATAATGTAAGGAATTTCCAAATCTGGATACAAATCGATTGGAAGTTTTGATGTAGAATAAAGTCCCAAAGCTGTTAATACAATAAAAATAATCAAAATTGTAGTAGGCTTTGCAACTGCTTTACTTGAAAGTGACATAATTTATTTTTCCTCAATTTTTTCTTCTGTTAATGAAACGATATTTACTTTTGTTCCATTGTTAAGCAATGTTTGTCCTTTTGTAACTACTTTTTCGTTTCCTTCAAGTCCGTTCAAAATTTCAACCATATCATCAACTTTAATTCCAACAGTAACTTTTTTTAGAGTAACTGTATTGTCTTCATTAACTACAAAAACACATTGTTCAGATGAACGAGTTACCAATGCGCTTGTAGGAATGATAATTGCGTTTGATTTATGGTCTGTAATAAGTTTGATTCTTGCATACATACCGATTTTGATTTTACTATCTGGTGGATCTAAAACCAAAGTTACAGACATTGTTCTTGTTGATGTATCTAAAACAGGCGAAATCTTTGTTACTTTTGCTGTAAAAGTTTCTCCTGGATATGCGTCAAAAGTTAAAATTGCTTTTTGATGAAGTTTGATTTTAGAAATAAATCTTTCTGGAACGCTTGTTTTAATTTCAAGTTTATCTGTGCTACTGATTCTACCGATTGCCATAGAAGGAGCAACCATATTTCCTACAGATGAAGCAAATGAAGTTACTGTTCCTGCAACAGGAGCTTTTACTGGACTTGCGCTATATGTCATTCCTGGACGAGAAGCATCAACTTCTGCTAAAATTTGATCTTTTTTTACAACATCTCCAACAGAAACATAAATTCTAGAAATTTTTCCGCTTGTATCTGGTAAAACATCTACGCTAGAAACGGCACTTACATCTCCGCCAAATTCAAGATAGCCATTTAAGTCCCCTTTGTAAGATAAAAAGGCGTTTACAGCAAAAACTGTTTGTTGTGCAACTTCTTGTGGATTCAAAGCTTCTTGTGGAGCTTGAGAACTCTGTGTAGGTTTTGTGCATCCAACTAAAAATAAAATTAGTAAAACTGAAAGAATAATAGAAAGTGTTTTTTTCATAATAAATTCCTTTTATTTTGTAAGTTTTGTATTTATTGCAAATTCTAAATCTAGCAATCCAGAAAGATAATTAAATTTTTCACTTGCTAAAGCTAGTTTTGCTTGGTTTAATTGAGTTTCGGCTTCTCGTACATCAAGAAGTTCTGTAGTTCCGTTGCGGTATGCAATAGAAGTCATATCGTAAGATTTTTGTGCTAAACTGATATTTCTGTTACTTGATTCAATAGCAGATTTACTTTGATTTAATACATTTACAAGATTGTTAATTCTCATTTTTGCATTTTCTTCAAGAGTTGTAAGATTTAAATTCATTTGTTCGATATTGTTTTTCAAATCTTTTGCTTTTAAACTTGCTGAAGAAAAAGGAAGCATATTTGTAATATTCCATGCTAAAGTTGCAGAAAAACTTCCACCGTCGTACCAGTTGTCTTTTTCTCCCCAGTCGGCAGAAACATCTGAAAGAATTGGTTGCCACCCGTAACTCAAACTAATTGCAGGTGTATAAATCTGAAGGTTTTGTGCAGAATACTGAATTTTCATTAGTTCAAGGTTTTTTTTGAAAAGTGCAATTTCTAAGTTGTTTTGCATATATTTTTCATAAAGTTCTTGCGGATTTAATTCTACAAATTCTGGAGTGATTTCGCCACTAAGTTCAATTTGAGTTCCTTGTGGAATACCTAGCAAAAACCCAAAAGTATCAAGTTGTTCTTTTAATGCTTGTTCTTGCTTTACAATCATTGGCTTTTGATTTTCGTAAGTTACTTCAGTTTGTAAAAGACTAATTTCTGGAATTAAACCATTTCTAAAATTGATTTTTGCTTGGTCAAAACGATTTTTTGCATTATTCAAAGTTGTTTTTTGAAGATTCAAACTTTCTTGTTGTAAAAGAAGTGCATAAAACATTTTTCTGATATTGAGTTCTGTTTCTTTGTATGTTTGTTCCCAAGTGATTAAACCTGCTTCGTAATTTGCAAAACTTGCTCTAATTCCGTCGATTAAGGCAACACTTAAATTCAAAGTAGCATTTACACCTCCAACTGCTTTCCAGTAATCGCTTGGTTCTGGTTCGGTTGGTTTATACATAGGATTTATCATTGAAATAATGCTATCCATAGAATTTGAATATTCGTTAGAACGGGACATTGTTCCTGTTGCCTGAACAGATGGAACTAAAACATTCCAAGAAAAGTTTTTTGCTCTTTTCTTTATTTGCAAATCAATATTAGCTGATTTTAATGTTCGGCTATTTTCTTTTGCATAATTTACTGCTTCTTCAACAGTTAAAATCATTTTTTCTTGTTGATTATTTGTTTTTTCTTGTGCAAAACTTTGTGTAGAAAAAATTACAATAAACAAGAAAAGGATAAAACAGTATTTTTTGATTTTCATGTTAACTCCGAAAAATAAGTTGCGATAAGAATTTATTTGTTTTGTAAAACTAAAACAAATTTATTAACATTTTGTTACAAAAACGCATAGTTTTCAACAAAAATCAATATTCTTCATTGTAAATATACTTTTTTTCTTATTTAAAGGCAAATGAAATAGGGACATAATTAAAAAATTGTCAATAAATTTTTGAATTATTTTAAAAAACTTCTAAAACGTAGTGAATAAAATGCTTTATAACATAAGATACCTATAAATATTATCAATACGATATTAATTAATGGAGAAAACTTAAAACATATAAAGCCTAAAATTATAGAGAAAAAATAATTTATCATATCTGCATCTAGAAAAATACAAACAGATAAAAAAGTTGCTATACTAACACCAGTAATCAAAGTTATATAGTTTAAGATTTTAAATGTTTCAAATTTTTCTACATCAGCAAAATAAAATACTACGAGAAACAAAAATCCCAATAGAAAAGAAATAAAAATTTTAGAAATTAATAGAAGAAAAAAGTTTGTTTTAGTATTTAATAAAAAAATCATACCACCTGTATCTATGTCATTTTTAAATGTATCTAACATAAATTGACAAATTGCTAATGCTACAACAGCTATAAATAACAATGACAGTTCTACTAGATTTTTCTTTACTGCTATAAAGCCTGCTATACAAACAATAAGAAGAAAGAAAATAAATTTTTTATTTTTTATCAGTTCTAAAATTTCTTTTTTTATACAAATAATAAAATTTTTCATTATGCAAAATCCTTATAAGCTGTTTTTAATTCTTCTACATCAAGTTGATTTTCTGTTTGCCAGGATATTTTACCATCTTTGATAAAAAGAATTTTATCTGCTACTTCTGTTGTTAAATATAAATCGTGAGATGTAACTATAACTGTCTTTCCTAAATTCTTTAAAATTTTTACAAGATTTTCTGCATTATTTGGATCAAGAGAAGCAAATGGTTCGTCTAGGTAAATAAATTCTGAATTACTTGCACATGCAACTACAATAGAAGCCATCATTTCTTGACCTGTAGAAAGTTTACGAACAGGAGTTTTTTCAAAAGTCTCTGCCTGAAAAAGAGAAAAAGCTTCTTGCCAAGATGTGTTTTTTTCAGCTTTGATTATATCAAGATGCTCTTTTAACGAAAAATGTCTAATTAGACCACCACTTGCAGGAACAAACCATCCTTTTACGGATTTTAAATTTTCACCTTTTTTTGAAGGGAAAATTCCTGATAAAATTTTTAACAATGTAGTTTTTCCTGCTCCGTTGTGACCACAAATAACTGTTATTTTGTTTTCGGGAATTTCAATTTCTAGATTTTCAAAAATAATTTTTTTTCTATTATATTTAAAATTGATTGTGTGTTTCATATTTATTCCTTGTAAAATTAAAGTTGTTGTCTGTAGATTATAGAATCCGCAGTTTTTATAGCGATAAACGACATTAAAATTGCACTTGCTAAGGAAATGCCAATTTTAAGAATGATAAAATCCATATTCCAAAGAAGGAAAGTGTATACGAAAATTACTATAAAGGTAAGAATAACACTCGTTGTTTCAGAAGACTGAGAAAACATTGCTGTAAAATACATAAATGTTACACAAGTTGCTGTAAGTGGAAAAATCCAAAAATAATCTACAAAATTAATATACTTTATTGTATATGGGAGATTTAATAATAACATAATTATTTCAAATACCAAAACTACCAATATTTTTGTAAACAAAATTTTTCTTGAAGAAACCCCTGTGTTATATATAAAAATATTTCCTTTATTTTTCGTATCAGTTAAATATGAATCGTAAATATATTGACATAAACACATTATAATTACAGAAATGTAGATATAGGGAAATGGTTCTACCTTTCTAAGATGAAGCAAAGTTGGAGAAATTGTTCCTAATATAAGGGATAACCATGATTTATAGTTATAAATCATATCCTTTAATTCTTTCTTTTCTAATGAATTCAAAAAATACCTCCTATGGATTTTAAGGTAGATTATTGTACGGATAATCTACCTTATATTTTAATTATTTTTATACTTTTTTTACCTTAAAAAATTGGAACTGCAACGCCGAGCAAAAGACCAATAATAATCAATGCAAATTTTAATCCCATTTTTTTCCTCCAATTATTTAATTAACTTATAAGTAATTTGTGTATACACTTTGTTTGATAAACAAACATTTTAAGTATTTTGTAGCAAAACAAATATTTTAAATCAACAAAATTTTGCTAAAAATTGGGCATAACTTGGTTATATTTTTCGTAACCAAGTTATTTTTTTAGGAACTTGGTTATTTTTTCAAAAAGATATTGCATAATTTTTTGTTTTATGATGCAAAATCATTTTGTTGACAAAATATGAGAAAATGTGATACAAGAAAATAAGTTTTATATATAAATGGATTTGCTTATGTTAATAAAAATTTGTTCCTATATCAAAAATAAATTTAAAGAAAATAATTTATCTTGGAGAATTGTTTGTCCGCCAGGTATTATTGCAGGTATTATTCAATTAATAAGAAGTATCATTCTTTATCCATCTAATTTTGAAACTCCTGTTGAACCTCTTTTTATTTGGCATATCAGATTTTGTCTTTCTATAATTGCCATTCTCTTAGGTCTGATTTGTTTTTTTAAACCTCGAATTTATTATATCTGTACAATTCCCCTTTGTGGATGGGGATTATTTATGATTTATCAAAATCAAATTGCTATTGGTTTTTTACTTTATATTTTTGGATGTTTTGTTTACACAAAAAAAGAATTTTTATCAAAATTTCCTCTAAGTAAATCTATTTTTATGGGGATATTGATTACAAGTGTAAATTTTCTATGCTTCTTTAATGGTGGATGGAACCATGCAATCTCTGCAATTTATCAAGAGCTTATTATCCTTTTTATTTTAGGTGTAAATATAATTTTAATGTTACCAGAAATAAATTATTACATAAAGACTAAACGACTTTGTTATTCTGTAGAAAGTTTTGATTTACAAACATTAAGTATAACTTATAAAGACTTTCAAATTATAAAAGGTGTTTTGAATTTAAAAAACTACAAAGAAATTGCTGACGAACTTATTGTTTCAGAAAGCTATGTAAAAAAATTTATGAGTGATATCTTTAGAAAAACAGATGTAAAGACTAAAGAAGATTTTATTACAGTTTTTGGAAAAACAATATTTATAAATATTCCAGATGAAAATTTCTAAAACGATATTTTTATTCCCCCTTTAAAACCACGCAATTTCGTGATAAAATAAATCTATGAATATTCGTGTTTTAGAAATGCCACTTGATTTTGGTGGAAATCGTCATGGTTCTGATATGGGACCTTCAGCAATTCGTCTTGCTGGTTTAAAAGAAGAGTTAAACAAATTAAATTACTCAAATGTAGAATTTTCTTCGCCAATTCAGATTTCTAGGCAAGAACAAGAAGATATTGGAGATTCTAAGGCGCGATATTTAAAGCCTATCGTAAATGCTTGTAATCTTTTAGCAGAAAATGTGGAAACAGTTGTAAAATCAGGGGATTTTCCTATTGTGCTAGGAGGCGACCATTCTATTGCTTTGGGAACTTTAGCAGGTCTTTCTAGTGCCTACAAAGGAACTGATAAACGAATTGGCGTTCTTTATGTGGATGCCCATGGGGATTTTAACGATTGCGAAACTTCTCCTTCTGGAAATATTCACGGAATGTGTATGAGTGCTTCTTGTGGTTACGGAATCCCAGATTTAACAAACTTATATTTTGAAGGAAGAAAAATCGATCCAAAAAATGTTTGTTATGTAGGGCTTCGAGATATTGATGTAGGCGAAAAAAAATTGATGAAAGAAGCAGGAGTTACTGCTTTTACAATGAGTGATATCGACCGAAAAGGTTTTGCAAAAATTTTGAACCAAATTGTGCTATTTTTCAAAACTCACGCAGATGTAGTTCATGTTAGTTTTGATATGGATGTTATCGACCCAATGTTTGCTCCAGGCGTTGGAATTCCTCTTCCAGGTGGATTAAATTATCGAGAAGCACTTCTTTTGATGGAAGAAATGGCAAATACTAAATTAGTAAAATCTGTTGAAATTGTAGAAGTAAATCCTGTTTTGGATGTTAGAAATCAAACTGCAAAAATGGCAGTTGAACTTTTGGCTCGTCTTTTAGGAAAAACAATTTACTAATTATTTACTCACCAAAAATTTGATTTTTACGAAACTTGCCTAATTCATCAAGGCGAGTTTCTAAATTTTCTTCTGATAAAGATTGTGGATAATTTTCAGAAAATTCTTTTAAATCAATTAAAAATCTATTCATTGAAAAATGCTGAAAAACAAAAAATTTTTGATAAGCATTTTTTGATTCTTGCGATTTTTGATATTCAGAAAAAAGTGTGTTTCTGTATTCTTTGAAAATTCCTTTTTCTTTTACTTCCGCATAACCTACAAGCCACATTTTGCAATCAAGTACGATATGAAGTTCCACAGTTTTTTTTGCCATCCAAATTTGACTTTCTGTTAAAAGATTTTTTAATTTTTCATTTTGATTGGCTAAAAAAAGCAATTCCTTTGTTTTTGCTGTGTGAATTGGAGTTTTGTTCAAAATAATTACATTTTTTCTAAAATCAGTTTTGAGTTCTGGATTTTTCTTGAAAAAATTATCTGCAATTTTTCCTGAAAGTCCAACAAGATATTTTTGATTGATTTGTAATTGTTCATTTTTTCCAGGATTATCGCCAATAACGATAAGTTTTATATCATCTTCTTGAGTGATTTCATCTAATGCTGTGTTGTAAACAATTGGATTTTCTATTGGATAATCTGGAACTTTGTCTTGATTTGCTGATATTTTTTGAAGTGGTTTTAGAATTTCGGAAAATTCATCCTTCCATTTTTGGCAAATTTCCCGAAATTCCTGTTTGAAAGCACAAAATGCCTTCCATTGTTGATTTGTCATTTTATTTAAATTTCATTGTTGTTGTGTAAGTGGCAATGTTTTTTACATTGTCGTAGCGAACAACATCGTCTTGGATTCTATTGTAAAAATAATAACCGTTTTCTCTTGTAAATTCAGAAGCTCTTTGGTTAATTTTTTCGATTGTATCACCTTTGTCAAATAAGCTTGCTGGAATTGTGTAGATAAATCTTGCTTCATCAAAAGCTTTGTAATATTCAATAGTGATTGTATCTAATTTCCCTTTTTCTTGAAAAACTTGAGCTGTAGGTGCTTCTGCAAAAACAGTGAAAGCTAAAAATACGATAAAAATTCCAATTAAAAATTTTTTCACAGATTTTTCCCTCGCTAAAAAATTTGGTATGGTATTATTTTATCTACTTGCACAAAAAAATCAAGGTCTACAACATAAAATCCGTTATCGATATAAACTCGTGGGTTTCCAGTAATATTCACTTTACCTAACATTTCTTTTGGCTTATTTTTTTCAATATCGCGACCATGATTTCTAACTGCCATTTTTAATGCTTCAGAAAATGCTTTTTTGATTCCTTCTTCGCCTTCAGAAACTTTGCCTTTTCCTTTTCCGCTGATTTTTTTGAAAACGATAGATTTTGAATGCTTCATTTTATTCAACATTGCTGATGAAAGTTCGTATTCTACCCAACAAAAAAGCTTGTTATCTTGAAAATAAGGGTCGTTAAAACTGATATTTTTATCATTCTTGCTGATATTTGGTCCATCTACGGAAAATTCAAAATATTCATTCACATTTCGAGTTTTATCGTAAGGTGTGTAAGAAAAATTCCATCCGTGAATAATTCCTTCAAAAACAAAAGGAGCTAAATTTTTTATTTCATTTACAGAATACTGATAAAAAAAATCTTTAGAAAGTTCTTTTTGCGAAGAATTATTTTCTTCTGTTTGTTCTTTTAAGTTTTGCAAAAGTTGAGGATTTTGCTCCAGCAAAGACCACATTTGCACACGGATTTTTCCTGTTTGTGCGTGGCTACTCATTTGATAATTTTGAGAAAATAAATTTTGTGTTGTTATAAAAAAAAATGAGAGAATTAAAAAAATTGTCTTTAGTAATTGTTTTTCCAAACTTTCCAAGGATTTACTCCCATTCGAATTAGGCAATAAAGCCAAGCAAAACCAAATCCTGCTAAGTGAGTGTAATGTGCAATATTTGAACTTGCTGAAAATTGGCTTACAAACTCAAAAATTGTGTACACAATTACCAAAACAGGTGCTTTTAACGGAATTATTCCCCAAATGTAAATTGTTGAGCGAGGGAAAATTACTGCAAAAAGTAAAAGGATTGCATAAATTACCCCCGAAGCTCCCATAAGAAAAGCATAGTATCCTCCTGTTAAATAATGAAAAAGGAAGGAAAATACGCCACAAAGAATTCCTGTAAAAAAATAAAATAACAAAAATTCTTTTGAACCTATGGATTTCTCAACTGCAATTCCAAAAATTAAAAGTCCTAGCATATTTGAAAACAAATGACTTAAATCTGCATGAACAAACATATATGTTACAAATTGCCAGTACATTTTACCTTTTACAATATTGTAAACATTTAAAGAGCATAAAGTATACAAATTAGAAAATTTTTGGGAGATTACAAAAAATAATATATTTGCACCGAGAATTACTAGAGCTACATTAAAAAAGGAATAACGGAATGGTTTTCGTAACTTATTAAGCAAAGTTATTTACCTTGTACAGGAGGTGTGTTTTCGTCTGCTAAAGTAACTCTGTTTCTTCCGTTAGCTTTTGATTGATACAAGGCTCGGTCTGCCATTTCAACTAATTCTTTTGCTGAAATAGGATTGTTTGCATCGAAAACTGAAACACCAATAGATATTGTTAAACCCATTTTATTGTTTTCATAAACAAGTTCTTGTTCTGCAATATTTTTTCGGATGCGTTCTGCAACCATCATCGCAGCATCTGCATCAGTGTTATAAAGCATTACAACAAATTCTTCTCCACCGTAACGACCTGCTAAATCTTGTCCTCTGATACTTTCAAAGATTGTACGAGAAACTCTTTGAAGAACAAAGTCTCCACAAGCATGTCCATAAGTGTCATTGAATTTTTTGAAGAAGTCGATATCAAGCATCAAAACTGATATTGGCATTTTATTTAAAGTACAGAAATCTAATTTTTCAGAAAGAACAGTAAAGAAATAATGCTTCAATTTTAAGTGAGTCATCATATCAGTTGTTGTCTGTTCGATAAGTGACGCATTGTTGATAGCAATAGAAGCAAGAGAGGCAATTTTGATAATCTGGTCTCTTTCGTATTCTGTGTAATAACAGTTTTCATCATCGAGCATAATTCTATCACCAAGTAAAAGAACTCCATTAAGGTGATTCTTTAACTTCAAAGGAACTACGAGTGATGGATTTAATGAAGAAATTTGCTTTAAAACTGAGTTTTTATCTAAATTGCTTTCCAATTCATCAATAGTGTAGGCTTGATTTGTTTCACACAAATATGAAATCATTGGATGAGATATAGGGATTGTATATTCAACTTCTGAATCAGGATCAAATCCACTATAGTTATTGTCCAAAGTGAAACAATCAGAATCAAAACTTTTGAGAACAAACATACCAGCTCCCAATACACGCATTTGACACATACATGTATAGAGAATTGACTCAATCAAAGTTGAAAATTCCAACACAGAACAAAGACTCTTTGAGATTTCAATTAATTGTCCATAGTCATAAAGTCTCTTTTCGTATTCTTCGATTTGAGATTCTGAGATAACCTTATTGTTTTTTCCTTCGTACTTCATCTTATTCATGTTTATCAGTATTGTTAATTATAACATAATTTTTCATTATTTCAAGAAAAAAATTCCAAAGATTGAACTCTTTTTCTAAAATTTCTACAGAATCTCTATTTCTTACAGAAGAAAACAACATTTTTATATTAGTTATGTTCTCTGTTTTAGATTTATGTGTTTCAGAAAGCAAGGTTAGGATAATTTCGTACAGACCTTTAAGCGCTTTTACTTCTGATTGCAATAAATGCAAGGCAAGCGCATTGATGTTATCAATTTTTTTTGAGAGTTTTCTTCCAAGTTCTCTATTGGTGTGGCTTTCGATAGCGAGATTTCTTAAATTTGTATAATCAAATTGTTCATCTTTATCAAATTTATGCTCAAATTCTTCTATTTTAGATAATGTTTCTGAACAGGCAAAAACTTTTGCTGCAAATTCAGTTTTATATGCTGGGTTTGTAAAGAAACCTTCAACAACTATGTCATTTAAGAATGCTTGAATTTGTTCTGGGTAAAATTGAGAAACAAAGGATTTTAAAACTGTTGCTGGAGTAACCCAAATCAATGAAGAAAAACCTGCATTTTGTAAAAAAGTATTTGTTTCTGAATTGTAATATTTGAAAGGAATAATTTTTTTTCCTTCAAACAGAATTTTTATATCACTTTCGATTTTTTTGTCTTTTATTTCACTTTGTATTCTTTCGATATTTGAGGCATAATGTTTTTGAAGTCTAATCGTGTATAAATTTATTTTATTTTGACTATACTTTCCTGATGCAAGTGATAAACTTGGATTTTTTTTGATAATTTTTAACATTGTAAGGATATTTTCTCTAGTTAAGACTCGTTTTAGAACTGAAGATATTTTTTTTAGGCTTCCCATTATTTTTTCATGATATTCGCCACTTATGCTTCCGTTGTTTTTTTGTTCGGCTAAAACTGTAATTACACGAGCTTGTGTACTTGTAAGTTCATAATTTCCTATTAAATAGTAAAAATCCATGAGGACATTTTCTAAAAGTGATAATTCTACATTTGAATATTTTGGAGTTGGTGTTATTTCATTAAAATTTCTATCAAAAAGACGAATAACTGACATGTAATTAAATCTACAAATATCATGCAATCTATCAATTTGACAAAGGACATTTTCAATTTTTTTAAATTCTGGAGTATGCAAAAATTTGATAATGCTTTCTATGTTCTTATTATGTTCTTCAAAAGCCTTATGTTGATTTGTTGCGTTCATTATTGTGTCGTATAGATTTTCATAAGAAAGACTTGCAAGTTTTTGTTTGTAATCTCCAGAAAATCCTGTGGAAATCAATAAGTCCATAAAATGATTTGCAACTTGAACTGTTTCTGAATTGATTGTTTCTTGTAAAATTTCTTGAATGATTGCAGTCTCTTTATATAAGACGAAAAAACCGTTTGCAAAATTACCTGTAACTTCACCGTTTTTGTAAATTTCTGGCTGCACAAGTTTTAACTCGTTTTCAATCTTTTTAATTTCAAGCTTGAATTTTACATCTGGATTTGAGGAAAGAAAAACTGTTTCAATAAATTCTATAAGGCTTTGAAAAAATGCCATAAAAAACCTGTCTTCTATATTTTACAACCATTTTTGTATGTTTACAAGAATGAAGAAAATATTTTTTTGTAATCATCAAAAGTTTGAGCTTGAACAATTTGCATTCTAAGCTGAGAACTTCCCGAAAATCCTTTTGTGTAACAACAAAATCGTTTTCGCATTTCTTTGCAAGCAACTTCTTCGTTTGAGTCTCCGATTAAAATTTCTAATTCTTTTAATCCTGTGTTAATTTTGTGCAAAATAGAAACTTCTTCGTAACTTCCTTTTGTAAGTAAATCTTTTGTTTGGTTAAAAATGAATGGATTTCCCATTGCACCACGAGCAAACATTACACCGTCACATTTTGTTTGTTCTAGCATATTTTTAGCGTCTTCTGGCGAAAATACATCACCTGAACCAAAAATTTGAATTTTGCATCCTGTGGAAGCGTGAGTTTTATCTTTGAAAAGTTCTACAAGTTCTGCAAGAATTGACCAATCTGATTTTCCTTCGTAACCTTGAGCTCTTGTTCTTGGATGAATTGTGATTGCACTAACTCCAGCGTCGTAAGCAGCAAGGGCAGCTTCTTTCCAAGTTAGATTTTGAGCATCCCAGCCAGAACGAATTTTTACAGTAACTGGCAAATCTGGAGTTTCACATTCTTTTGTTGCAAGAATTGCCGCTTTTACCATTTTGTAAAGTTTATCTGGTTCTCGAGTTAGGGCTGAACCTGCTCCCGATTTTATAATTTTAGGAACAGGGCAACCTGCGTTTATATCTAAAAGTGAAGGATTGTATTTTTTTATGATAAAAGAAGCACCTTCAAAAATTGCAGTTTCGTTTCCACCAAAGATTTGAACTGCAAAAAGTGGGTCGTTTTGAGCTTTTAACAATAATTTTTCGGATTTATCTGAGCCACGATAAATAGCTTCGGAAGAAACCATTTCTGTATAGCCCATATCGGCACCGTTTTCTTTACAAA
Source organism: Treponemataceae bacterium (assembly GCA_045645985.1). GTDB lineage: Bacteria > Spirochaetota > Spirochaetia > Treponematales > Treponemataceae > RGIG9060. Next base: position 483 of record JAZRJV010000019.1, on the reverse strand, counting down.
TGTACCTGAAAGCTCTGTCTGAATATCCTGCAACAGGTGCTAAAAACAGATTTCCAGGTACTTGTAAACTACCAATTTGAACGCTGTGATATAAACTCATTCTTCTTTTGTAATCTTATTCTGGCAAACGGAAGAATTTACAACTGTTTTTCCAAAGTTGTGCGCTTAATTCTTCTAAATCCATATCCAAAAGTTCTGCAAGGAATTTTACAGTTGAAGGAGTGTAACAAGGCATATTTCGTTTGCCTCTAAATTCTGCTGGAACCATAAATGGACTTTCTGATTCGATAAGAATTCTATCAAGTGGAACATTTAAAACTGTTTCATGAAGATTTCGTGCATTTCTATACGTTAAATTTCCTGCAAAAGAAAAATATACATTTAAATCTAAAGCCTTCTGAGCATAAGCTGCATCTTCAGAATAACAATGTAAAACTGCCCCAGCTTCAGGAATTCGCTCAGATAAAATATCCAAAACATCTT
>JAZRJV010000018.1:0-22258 GCA_045645985.1 Treponemataceae bacterium | reverse complement strand
TGATGTCACCGTAATGTCGGGCGATGTCTTCTCTTCGAAGAAGGTGATCCTCGCGACAGGCCATTCTGCCCGCGATATCTACGAAATGTTCGACCGCAAGGGCTGGGAGATCCAGGCCAAGGGCTTTGCCCTCGGTGTGCGCGTCGAGCATCCTCAGTCGCTTATCAACAAGATCCAGTATCATGGTAAGTATCAGCCATATATGCCTACTGCAGAGTATTCTTTCGTGACCCAGATCGAGGGCAGGGGAGTCTTTTCTTTCTGTATGTGTCCGGGAGGAATCCTGGTGCCGGCGGCGACGGCTGAAGGCGAGCTCGTGCTCAACGGCATGTCCAACTCGCAGCGAAATTCCAAGTGGGCGAATTCGGGAGTCGTAGTCCAGATCGAACCTGAGGACTTTCCTGAATATGCGCAGCATGGCCCTCTGGCCCTCCTTCAGTTCCAGAAGGATGTGGAGAGGAAGATGTTCGAATATACTTCGTCACTGAAGGCTCCTGCCCAGAGGATGATGGACTTCTGCCGCCGTATCCCTTCGACCGGCCTCCCGCAGACTTCTTACCATCCGGGAGCGGAAAATGCACCGCTTCACGAACTGCTTCCTGAGCATGTTTCCCTGAGACTCAAATATGCCTTCCCGCAGATAGGCAACAAGAAGATGCATGGTTACTACACCAACGACGCCCTTCTGCTCGGAGTGGAGTCGCGTACGTCATCTCCTGTACGAATCCCGCGCGATCCCGAGACCCTGGAGCATACGCAGATAGCAGGTCTCTATCCATGCGGAGAAGGTGCAGGATATGCGGGCGGAATTGTTTCCTCCGCTCTTGACGGCATCAACTGTGCTGCACCAGAAAGAGAAATTATATCAGCTCTATCCAACAAAGGCTCTGGAATTGAATCCAAAGTGTTAGCAGTAAGAATAAACAAAACATTTGAAATATCAAAGGGAATATCCAAATAATGATCCCTAAAACAAACATTTTGCTCAGGATCTAGTACCTCAAGCAAAGCACTTGCAGGGTCGCCTTGATAGGATGTTCCCATTTTATCAACTTCATCAATCAAAAAAACTGGATCTTTTGTTTTTACAATCTTTAATCCTTGAATAATTTTTCCAGGAAGAGCCCCAATATAAGTTCTTCTGTGACCTTTTATTTCAGCTTCATCCCTTAAACCACCAACGGAAAATCTGAAAAAAGGTTTATTCATTGCTTCGGCAATAGACTTTCCAATACTTGTTTTTCCAACGCCAGGAGGCCCAACCAAAAGAATGATAGAACCTTTATTGTCACCTTTAAATTTACGAACGGATAAAAATTCTAAAATGCGTTTCTTTACATCATCTAAACCATAATGATGAGAATCTAAAATCTTTTTTGCTTTATCGATTGAAAAATATTCAGAAGGAACAGCATTCCAAGGAAGACTTGTTATTGTTTCAAGATAATTTCTAGAAACAATAAAATCTGCTGAGTTTGCATCCATCAGTGAGAATTTTTCCAATTCACTATTTACAACTTCTGCAATTTCTCCTGTAAAATTTAAATTAGCAATTTTATCTGCAAATTTTTGATAATCAGAAGTCTTTGCATCTGTGATAATTCCTAATTCTTCTTTTATAGATTTTAATTCTTCTCTTAAGAAATATTCTCTTTGATTTTTTTCGATTTTATCGTTTAAATCAGCTTGGATTCTCTTTTGAATACGCAATAATTCTTGTTCTTTTTTAATAAAAACTAAAACAGTTTCCATTCTTTGACGAACATTCAACATTTCAAGTATTCGTTGCTGGTCTTTTTTTTCAACATTCAAAATTGAAGCAATAAAATCAGCAATTTTACCTGGATGATCAATGTTTACCATATTTAATCGCATTTCTTCAGAAAAAAGCGGATTGTTTTCGGAAACTTCTTTCATTTCACTTATTAAAGCACGAGTCAATGCCCTAATTTCTGTTCGAGAGCCAGATTCATCATCATCCAAATATTCAACAACAGCAATCATAGGATTTTGTTGATTGATAGATTTTTTTATTTTGAAACGCTTAATTGTAGAAACAAAAATATTTAAGCCACCGTCTGGGAGATTTATTTTTTTTATAATTCTAGCAACAGTTCCAACAGAGTACAAATCCTTTATTGTAGGAGAATCAACTTCATTTTTTAGCATCACCACACCGATTAGGCCATTTCCAGAATGAGCTTCTTCAACAGCTTTGTAATCGTCTGGGCTATTTATCATCAAAGGAGTAAAAACACCAGGAAAAATAGGATGTCCAATAATCGGTACAAGAGGTATTTTATTTGATAAAGTTTGTTCAACAGGAACAATTTCTGGATCAGTCATATAATCTCCCTAAAAAATCAAATTTTAAAATCAACTAATGCTATAAATAAAATATCATCAATAAATTGTATAAAGTCAAGACAATTATTTAGGCTCTAAACTAGCACTGATGAACAATTCATCTTGATACCATTCAATTCTAAGTTCAAATTCTTCAGTTTTGTAACCTTTGGCACTTGCTTTTATGCTCCAAACTCGTCCATTTGTAAATTCAGATGCAGACAATTCATTTGCATAAACCCATTTTCCGTTATTATTCAAAAACATAAAATCAGTAATGCCAGAAATATCTTTATTTGTAGAAGAATCTGTAGCACTTGTATGAACAGTTATGCTTCGTCTTGCATATTTTAAGAAATCTAGATTGATATTTTGTTCTTTAGAATCTACATCAAAAGTTTGCCACCAAACATAAGAACCTGTAACAACTTTTAACCGATAGCTACCATGTGTTAGATAAACAGGTTTTGTAATATATGTACTTCTTGATTTAGAAGCAGTTTGTGTTTTATCTGCAGTAAAAGTTCTACGAGAATTATTTACTTCTGGAATATCAGTTTTATCGTTTTCAAAAAAGAATGCTCGAATTGGCAAATCCGCCTCGCCTCTTGCACTTGCTGGCAAAGTTACAGATAGTGAAACTGGTGTAAACCAATGTCTTAAAATAGTTTGATGAATCAATCCAGATTGCCACAAAAGATAACCTGCTCCACCAAGCAAAAATATTCCAAAAATTGATAAGAAAACCCAAGTAAAACCTTTTTTTACTTTAAGTTCAGGTTCTTCAAAAGCTTTTTCTTTTATCAATTCTTGAGTTAAAATACTTCTGAGTTGGTCGCAGTCATATTTATCAAGATATTTGTTGCAAATCTTGATAATTTTATCTACATTCTGAAATCTTCTATTTGGATTTGGCTGAATCATCTTTTTAATTAAACGATGAATTGTAGGATCGATATTTTTATCAAGTTTTTTTGGACTTTCGTATTTACCTTTGTGAATTTGTGCCAAAGTTTCGGCAGAAAAATTTCCAGGGAAAGGCTTTTTTCCGATAACCATTTCGTAAAGCATAATTCCAAGAGAATAAATATCTGCTCGTTGGTCAACAGTTTTGCTATCAGAAAATTGCTCAGGAGGCATATATGCTGGAGTTCCTAAAGCAGAACCTTGCTGTGTTAAATCTGATTCAGAATCACTTTCTTTTTCTGAAGACGCAATTCCAAAATCCGCAAGTTTTACTTCACCATGGCGAGAAATTAAAATATTTCCAGGTTTTATATCTCTGTGGATAATTCCTTTTTCGTGAGCATATTTTAGTGCGTTACATGTATCGCGAAGAATAAGCATTGTAATTGGGCTTGATAACTTTTCGCGTTTTTTAAGAAGTTTATCTAAAGCCATTCCGTCAACATATTCTAAAACGATGTAATAAAAAGAACCTTCTTTGAAAAAATCAAACATGTGAACTACATTTGGATGATGAAGTTCCAAAAGAATTTGCGCTTCTCTTTTAAATCGTTCTCTTAAAGACGCATTTCCTCGAATAGAAAGTTTTTTTATAACAACATATCTTTTTAAAGACGGATGAATTGCTTTGTAAACAGTTCCCATTCCGCCTTTTGCGATAATCGCAGTAACTTTATATTTACCTATCATTTCTGGAAAATCAGCCATTTTATCCTTCCTTTTTGTTAATTATATCAATCTAAACTAATAAAATCAGTTTTAAAATTAAATTTTCTATTTGGCTCAATGTAAACTACATTCATTTTTTCTGGATTGTGAATTTGTACAAAACGATTATTTTCTCGCAGTTCATATTTTTCATAAACAGGACGATGACCTGCAAAATAAAGCGAATCTGGAAATTCTGGTAAAAATTCATCAAGCATTTGAACAGCAGGCAAATCTTCAACATCACCATTACGAGTCCAAGTTAACGCTTTTATCAAATCGCCATCTTTCATAGAATTTATAAGTTGATTTTTGCTCATGTAAAAAGCAGGTTCTGCATGACTTGCAAGAAAATTCTTTCCTTTTACAAATAAAGGAAGATTTGATTCAAAATCTGCATAAAGTTCTGTAATTTCAACTCCATATTGATTGACCATAAAGTCAAAACACATTTCACCTTCCGAAGCAAATTTGAAAAAAGAAAAATTACCGTCTGAAGTTTCGTTTAAAATATTTTCGTGATTTCCTTTCAAAAAATGAAAGTTACGAGGAAATTCACATTTTGTTTGCATAACCAAACACATCAAACTTAAACCTTCAGCCATTTCTTTACAAATATATTTATTTAGTATATTTCCGTTGGAATATTCTTCGTAGGCTTTTAGCCATCTTTCTTTTCCTCTCTTTTCAGAATGAAGACCATCGCCTAAACAAATTACCCGCAATTTATTTTCTTTAATCAATTCGTAGACAGAAAGATTTTGATTAGGTATTTTTTTACAATTAAGCAATTTTTTAAGAAAATTATATCTTGCATGTAAATCAGGCACAAGAATCGTAGGCAAATTATCATCAAAAGACAAAAATCCACCTAAATTCTCATCTTCTGTTTTAGGACGATAAAAATCATCTTCCGAAACAAGAACTTCGTTTACTTTTTTTAAGAGAGAAAATAAATATTCACTTGAAGGTAATTTATTTGATATAAAGTCAAAAAAACTCATATTTTAAGAAAGAACTAAATTTGCTGTTCCGATAGTAATTTTATCATTTGCATTGAGTTTTACATATTTATCTTTTGGAACAGGCTTTCCGTTTAACAGCGTTCCGTTTGTGCTTCCTTCATCTTTTAGATAATAAGCATTTTTTATCTTTTGAATTGAAGCATGATGTCGACTTGCTAATTTGTTATCTACAACAATGTCATTATCGCTTGAGCGACCGATTGTAATTTTAGCAACCAATTTTACTTTGCTATTATTAAACATTAAGTAAGCAACATTATCAGGATTTGAAAGGTTATCTAATCGTTGTCCTACTTTACTACTTGTAATTATTGTATCATCTTGCATATATCAATTATACATTTAAATACAAGGATTTGCAATTAAAAAAAATGTACAAATTTAAAATCATGGGGTATAATATAAGAATGAAAACTATAACTTATTGCAATAAAAACACAATTTCTGTAAAAACTGGTACTCCTATAAAAGAAATTTTATCGGAATTTGACTTAAATGCTGAAAATCTTGCAGGTATAAAATTAAACAATGAAATTTGCTCACTTTCGCAAAAAATTGATATAAACGCAAACATTGAACCGATTTATTTTAATTCAACTGAAGGCGCAAACATCTACAGACGCTCATTATGTTTGTTGTTAGCAACTGCTGCTCATAAAATTTTTCCTTGCAAACGACTTTTAGTTGGACACAGTCTTGACTATGGATATTACTACACTCTTGATTCTGAAAATCAATTAACAGATAAAGATATTTCTGATTTAAAACAAGAAATGCTTTCGTTAATTGAAAAAAATATTGAAATTACACAAAAATATGTTTCATATTCTGAAGCAATAAATCTTTTGGAAAAATTAAATTTAACAGAAAGCCGAAAACAGCTAAATTATATTTGCCAGTCAAAAATTTTGATGAATACTTTGGATGAGTTTTCTGACATTTACTTTGGTCCGCTTGTTTTAACAACTGGAGTTTTAAAAGTTTTTGATTTAATAAAATATCAAGATGGATTTTTGTTGCGATTTCCTTCTTCAAAAACTCCAGATAAATTAAATGATTTTCAAGATATTCCTCAACTTTTTAATGTTTACAAACGCTACAAAGAATGGGGTAAGCGTTTAGGTGTAACTTCGGCAGCATCATTAAATGAAATTGTAAATAAACGCAAAACAAAAGAATTTATTGATATTACAGAAACTTTGCAAAACAAACAAATTGCTGATATTGCAGACAAAATTCATGAAAGAAAAACTGTAAAAGTTGTTTTGATTGCAGGGCCTTCAAGCTCTGGAAAAACTACAACTTCAAAAAAACTTTCTATGCAATTAAAAGTTCTTGGTTATCAGCCAAAAGTTATCGAACTTGACACATATTATCTAAATCGTGGTGAAACTCCAAAGGATGAAAATGGCGAATACGATTACGAATGTTTGGAAGCTTTGGATGTAAAACAACTCAACGAAGATTTGGTAAATCTTTTTGCTGGCAAAGAAGTAAAACTTCCTTCATACAATTTTGCAGAAGGAAAGCGCTTTTATTCTGGCAAAGTTACAAAACTAGAAGAAAACGATATTTTGATTATGGAAGGAATCCACGGATTAAATGACAAATTAACACCACTTATTCCCCAAGAGCAAAAATTCAAAATTTATCTTTCTGCACTCACCCAACTAAACTTAGACGACCACAATCGTATTCCTACAAGTGATAACCGATTGATTCGTCGTATCGTTCGTGATGCTCAGTATCGTGGAAAATCTGCAGCAGATACAATCAAAATGTGGCCAAGTGTACAGCGTGGCGAAAAATTACACATCTTTCCGTTTCAATGCAAGGCCGATGTTATGCTAAACACAGCACTTGACTACGAACTTGCAGTATTAAAAGTTTACGCATTGCCACTTTTACAATGCGTAACTCCACTTGAAAGTGAATACGCAGAAGCTTCAAGATTGATAAGATTCTTAAATAACTTTTCACCAATTCCTGTAAACAATGTTCCAGGACAATCTATTATTAGAGAATTTGTTGGTGGTAGTGAGTTTAAGTATTAGAAGGAAAGAAAATGAAAGACAGTGAAATATACTTTTTTGCTGTCACCTAAATAAAAACAAAAAAACTGCTCTAACTAAAAGTTAAAGCAGTTTTTTTATTGGCTTTATGCCGTTAATTTGTTTGAAGAGTCAGAATTATTCTGGTTTAACTTCTTCACAAATGTTAAGTTCTGTTTCTTTGTCAAAGAACTTAGCTTTTTCCATGATTGGTGTAAAGTTAGCTGTGTCACCAATTTGGAATTTATTTTCTGGTTCTGTAACAGCAACAACAGATTGAGTTTTTGTAAGAAGGTGGAGGTGTGTATCAGCTCCAAGTGGTTCGATTACAGAAACTTTCATTTGCAAGTTGTTTGAAGGTGCTGCGTTCTTTGAGTAGATAAGATCTTCTGGACGAATACCGAAGTAAACTTCTTTTCCGAGGTAATCTTTAAGTTTTTTAGCTTGGTCGTCTGTAGGTGTGATTTCGAAAGAACCTTCATCAACTACAAGTTTTCCACCTTTTTCGATTACTTTTACCAACAAGAAGTTCATTGGAGGTGTTCCAATAAATCCAGCTACGAATTTGTTGTATGGGTGGTTGTACAAGTACAATGGAGAACCAATTTGTTGTACAAGACCGTCTTTCATAACAACGATTTTGTCAGACATTGTCATAGCTTCAATCTGGTCGTGTGTAACATAAATCATTGTTGCATTCAAGCGGTGGTGAAGATCTGAAATTTCAGCACGCATTTGAACACGAAGTTTAGCATCAAGGTTTGACAATGGTTCGTCAAACAAGAATACTTTTGGGTTACGAACGATAGCGCGTCCTACAGCAACACGCTGTCTTTGTCCACCAGAAAGTGCTTTTGGTTTACGATCAAGAAGTTTTTCAATATCAAGGATACGAGCAGCTTCTGTAACGCGTCTTTCGATTTCAGCTTTATCCTTTTTGCGGATTTTAAGACCGAATGCCATGTTATCGTAAACAGTCATGTGAGGATACAATGCGTAGTTTTGGAAAACCATTGCAATATCTCTGTCTTTTGGTGGTACATCGTTCATCAATTTACCATCAATATAAAGTTCACCTTCTGAAATATCTTCCAATCCGGCAACCATACGAAGTGTTGTTGATTTTCCACATCCTGATGGACCTACGAAAACAACAAATTCTTTGTCTTCTACGATAATGTTTGCGTTTGTAACAGCGCGAACTCCACCATCGTAAACTTTTCCAATGCCTTTTAGCTCAACCTTAGCCATTTGTTAAGGCCTCCTTAAATTTATCTTATATATACCATTGTAAATCATAAAGTGTTATATGTCAAACAATTTTATTGAATTTTAGGTATTAAAATGCTAAAATAAATCATGCAAAATAGAAAAATTACTGTATTTTTTTTGTTACTTCTTTCAATTTTTATCAATTTATTTTCAGAAGAAAGCACTAATAATGTTTATCACACAGTTTCGAAAAATGGATTAGAAATCTTTATTTTAGAAAATTACGACACTCCCCTAGTTTACATAGAACTCGCTTTTAAAGCAGGCGGAAATTATCAAACATCTGAAAATGAAGGAATTTTTCACCTTTACGAACACATGCTTTTTAAGGGAAATTCCTTATATAAAAATTCAGCACAAATAAACGACGCAATGAGTAAAATGGGTGTTTCTGGTTACAACGGAAGTACAGCCACAGATTATGTGAATTATTTTTTTGAAATTCCAGCAACTTCATTTGAAAAAGGAATTGAATTTTGGGCGAATGCGGTAATATCACCTTTATTTGATAAAGAAGAACTTGAAAGAGAAAAAAAAGTTGTAATTTCTGAAATTTTGGATGATGAAACAAATACAAATTTAAAAATTTACAAAAACATTCAAAAAAGTTTTTATCCCAATGCAGAACAGAAAATCGTTAGCGGAAATCCGGAAAAAATCAATTCGGCAACTGTTGAAGATTTAATCAAAATGCAAAAGGAATATTATGTTCCAAATAATTGCGCAATTTTTGTAAGCGGAGCAATAGATAAAAATATCGCTTTAGAAACGATAGAAAATTATTTTGGAAAATGGGAACCGTCAAGAATCGAAAATCAAAAATCCAAAAAAGAAGAAAATTTTAGACCAACAATAAAAGATAATTATTTTCTTGCAAAAGATTCTCAATTTTCTGCAAATTTATTGATTTCGTATAAAGGTCCAAATTCAATCAATTCACTTGATGATACATACTACGCAGATTTTTTAGCAAAATTACTTGAAACTCCAAACAATAAATTTTTAAGAAGTATCAAAAGTTTAAAAGCAGATAACAATGCAAACGCTGTAAATCAAATTCATTTTGAATATTTAACAACAACGCAAAATGGAATAATCAATTTATATTTTAATTTGAATCCGCAAAATACAAAATTAAATGAAACAATTAAAAAAATTATAAATTATGTAACTTTAAAAGAATTTCCGGAAATAGCAAAAAATGAAAAATATTTTTCAGAATATCAATATAAAACTACAAAAGAAAAATTGATTGATATGAAAATTATTGAAGACGAAAATCCAGAAAACTATATTTCTTTTTTGAGATTTTATTGGGCAGTTGCTTCAATGGATGTTGGCTTAAATTATTACAACAAGTTAAACGAAATTTCAAATGAAAATATAACTGAATTTTGCAACAAATATTTTTTGAATAAAAATTTTACAGTAACTGTTTGTCTTAACGAATCTGCATTTTCTGAAGAAGCAAAAATTTTAGAAAATCAAGGTTTTATTTTAATAAAATAACAAAGGTGCAATAAATGAAAACTAATTTTTTTTTGAAAACACAAATTTCATTTTTTATAATAATTTTTCTTTTAATTTCTGGTTGTAAAACTACATCAAATTTGCAAAATAACAACAATTTTAACGAAAGCATTTTTTATCAAAATTACAAAAAAAATACGATATACAAAAATCTTTCTAATGGAATAAAAGTTGTAATAAATAATAATCCAAATGCTAAAATAAATACAATGAGTTTTTATTTTGAAACTGGAGCTTCAACTTTAGAAAAAGAAAAAAGTGGACTTTCAAATTTTACTTTAGAAATGATGACAAATGAATCAAAACACTTTTCTATTGAAAATAAATCAAAATTACTAGATTCAAAATTGGCAACTTTGGATTACACAGCAAGTTCAATTTTTTCTTCTATAAAATTGACTTCATTAACAAAATATTTTTCGCAAGTTTTTCCGATTTTGAAAGACGCAATTTTAAATCCAGAATTTTCAAATTTTGAAAATGAAATTTCAAACAAAAAATTTAACTTAGAAAATATTTCAAAAAAAGATTTATCACTTTTAACTGAACTTGCAAACGATGATTTAAAAAACAAAACAAATTTTTTAGGAAAAAATAATTTAACTTTAGAAAGTATAAACCACATAACAAAAGATGATTTAGAAAATTTTTATCAGAGTTTATTTACAAAAAATTCAATTTATATTCTGTGCTCTGGAAATTTTGAAACAAAAAGTTTATTAAAAGACTTAGAAAATTCATTTGGAAAAATTAAACTCAAAGAAAAATTCAAAGAAAATAAATTTGATTATCAATTTGAATCTTCAATCGTAGAATTTAACAAAAATGAAAATAATCTAATCGACTATGCAATAAGTTACACAAATTTGCCCAACGCAACTGATGATTTATTCGTCAGTTCATATTTAGCAATCTTAATTTATTCAGATTTATTGTATAACATTGTTCGTGAACAAAATGGTTCTTGTTATTCGGTTGGTGCTTATATCAATCTTTGTAACAATCCTTTTTTTACAACTTTAGGATACAGAATTAGCAATAAAGAAAAGTTTTTTGAAGGGATAAATCAAGCGAAGGAAATTTTGACAAACAAAAAAACAATTTCAAGCAAACTAGATAATCCTCAAAAAAATGATGAGTTCATTTTAATCCCTGTTGAAGAAAAATTGGAGAATTATAAAAACAAACTGATAAACACACTCTACTCAAATACAACAACTTCTAAACAAAAAGTTTTTCTGATGCAACAAGGATTATCTTTAGGCAACTCAACTGATTTTATGTTTCAACTAGAAAACAAAATTCACCAAGTGACAAAAGAATCTTTGTATGAGGCAATAGATTTTTTAATGTCAAACAACGAACAATGGTATTATCTTACAGGTGTAAAATAGCCAGAATCTTTGCTAGAAAGAATTATTTTATTTAAATAATCCTTTTCAGTAATTGATTTTGGTTTTTTGGAAAATAATCCAATTTTATTTTCTTTAGCGAAAGAAAACTCATTTTCATTATGATAAACGCCAGCAATAAATGACATGGCTTTATTATCTTCAAATTGAATTGTTTTTGTTTTGAATACATCACCAAAGAAAGCTTCAACATCAACTGTTATATCTTCAGGATTTGTTAACACAAAATTAAAAGTATAATAAACCATACCTTTTTTCTGATAAGAATTATTTTTCTTCCATGAAATTAAACAAGAATTATTTGCAAAAGAAAATTTTACACTACCTTCTTCCCAAGCAAACGGAAAAGCTGGAGTAAAATAAATCTTCTTATTCAACATATCTGGCTTTATTCCACAGTAAGACTGAAAAATATTTCTTGAAAACTCAGAAACACTCCAAGCCTGAGACCAAGTTCCTGATGGATAAATTCTATCTTTTATTTTGTAAGCATTGATATTTTCGCTTAATGAACCAACACATCTACTTGAAAAACTTGATTTATCTTTTACATCCAACATCTGTTTTGCGTGAAAGCAAGATAATTTATAAGATTCTTCTTGATGATAAATTGAACACATAGAATCAATAACAGGGCCAGAATTCCAAACCCAAATAGTTCCATTATGATAAGCTGCATCCTTGTGATGCTTTTTACACATATCATGAAATGGATGAAAATATTTGTGCTCTTGATTTAATGATAAAATTCCATATTCAAAAACTAATTGAGAAAATGCCTTTTCAATAACAGCATATTTTTGTTCATCAGATAAAAACGCTGAATTTTCTTTTTGTAAAAGTTTTGGAACAGAAAAAGTAAAAAACAAATTAGGTCTTAAAGAAAAATCTCGTTTATTTTCAGATTTTAAGCAATCGGCAATTAAATTTTTTTCATCATCAAAGAATAATTTTATAAAATTTGTCTTTAAGAATTGAGATTTTTCATACCAATCTTTACTTATTTCATCTTCATTTACATATTTTGCAATATTTGAACCAATTTGCAAAGCAGTATACCACAAAACTTGAATATCATTTGCTCTCGAACCTCTTGGAGAAAGTGGTTGCTTTCCTTCAATTCTGGCATCCATCCAAGTATCTGCATCGCCATGTAACAAAAATCCAAATTCATCAGTTCGTTTTTTAATGTCAACTTCAATAGCAAGTTTTATTACAGGCCACATTGAAGTTAAAAATTCAACATCGCCAGTATATTGCAAATATTCCCAAACTTCGCGAATAAACCACAAATTTCCGTCAGCTGTGTTGTAGATAACATCATCTTTGTTTACATAGCGATTTGGAATTCTTCCGTAGGTTGCACTTTCAGGATTTCTATCTTGAAATTCGGCAAAAGATGAAATAACTGATTTTGCTTCTTCAAATTGACCAGAAACCAATAAAATTCCGCTTAAAGCGATGAATGTATCTCGACCCCAGTTATCTCTAAACCAAGGAAGTCCAGCCCAAATTCCACGATGCAAATTTCCTGTAACTAACATCCAGCCAGAAAACAAAGCCCAGTAAGTGGCATCAGTTAATTTATCACACAATGAAACGGAAAATTTTGAAAAGAAGTTGTTAATCTGAGCTACATGTTCATTGTTAAACTCAACAACTTTATTTTGAGGTAAATTATCTTCAAAAGCACAATAAAAATTTGTAACTTTACAATCTTTTGTACAAAAAACATTTTTATTTTTTTCAAGTTCAACTAAATCAATTTTATTTCCATAATAATCATAGAAAAAAGGCTTTTTTATATCTTTTCCAATTAAAACAACTGGACAAAAATCATCACTATTTTGATTATCGAAAGCAATACTTAAAACAGGAAGTTCAGTTTTTGAATTTAATAATAAAGATAATTTTAATTTAACATTTTTGTAACGAAATTCTACGCAATAAGGAGTATAAAAAATTGAATCAAAATCCTTTGCAGTAAGTATATTACGAGTGGTTTTGTTATAAATACCGATATTTTTTACAAGTTGTTTATCAAAAAAACATAAACCATCAGTTAATTCGTCATCAAGACAATGAATTTGCAAATAAGAATTAATTCTATCAGTATATGAAAAACAAAGATTTGAATTTTTTTCTATCTCTATTGAAAGCTCTGTAAACATAAAAATTCCTTACAAAAAAATTAGCAGATTAAACTTTTACTATTTAATCTGCTTTATAAAATAAATTCGTTATAATTCTACAACAGATTTACTCTTAACTCGTTTCATATAAATTATCATTGTTCTAACACCAACGATTAAACAGAAAATAACCCAACCAAATGACATTCCAAAGGATGAATTAAAATATGAAATCAATGCTACAATAACAGCAGGTAAAATGCCTATTGAAGTAACAATTTTTAACGAAGGTATGAATTTTGATATTCGTTCAAGATTTGTGCCTTTTATTGCTTTTAATCGTGACATACTTAAAAGTAAAGAGGCAACAACTATATAAAACAAATATTGAATTGCCATCAACCCAATCATTTGGATTATCGCAACAGGAGTTTCTGCAACTGAAGCAGAAAATAGAAATGCTTTTGTAAAATTAATCATTTCAGCTTTATTGTTAATAACTTTTTTTATTTCGTTTGATGAAAAAAATCCAAGAGAATCATAATTAGTAGATAACCTTATTTGATGTGTAGGTTGACTAATAAACAATTCATCTTCAGAAAAAATAATAACAGGTTGATAAGACGCAGTTTTTTCTTCTTTCAAAACTTGATCTGCGTTTTTGTTTGTAAATCTAACAATCCAACCATTTGATTCCATTCTTTCAGGCATATTGAAAGAATACATAAGTTTTCCATCACTCACAGAAAATGATGCATCCAACTTACCGATATCTTGCAACACACCACCAATACCTGGATATAGGCGAGCATCTGCCATGGTTACACTTTGTTTTACGCGTTGATTTACAAAAGAATAAGAAATAATAAATATTGATGAAATTATAATACAGATTAAAAGCATTATAGAAATATCGGCACAAGCCTCCGCCGATTTGTTGGAAACTTGTGCCTTGAAAACTTCTAAAAGCTTTGCGCTTTTTTTGTTCATGAAATTGCTTAACCTTTTTCTGCACCAGCAGCCATACCGTAAACAATGTACTTCTGCATAGCCATCTGTACAATTGTAATAGGGATAGCAAGAATAAGAGCTCCAGCCATGAAGTTCAATGGATTATAATAAACCGGTGTTAATGGGTCATTCAATCGGAACAAATACAAAGCTACAGTTTGGTTTTTCATGTTCAACAACTGTTGAGGGAGCATATAGTCCATCCATGGAGACATGAACGCACTTACAGCTACGAATCCAATCATTGGTTTTGACAAAGGCAAAATCAATTTGATAAAGATTTGTGTTTGTGTTGCACCGTCGATAGTTGCTGCTTCGTCGATAGACATTGGAATACCGCGTAAGTAACCACGCAACAAATATGTGTTTGTAGGAATACTTCCGGCGATATAAATCAATGACAAATACAATGGATTATTCAACCAACCAAAACTTCTAAACATCATGAACAATGCAAGCATACCCATGAATGATGGGAACATTTGCAAAAGCATCATAACAAGAAGCATTTGTTTTTTACCTGCGAAACGGAAACGAGAGAATACATAACCTGTCATAGCACAGATAAGAACAATACCTATAGTTGTAATCGCAGCAACAGCCAATGTTCTTAAGAATGAAAGAATAAAGTCTGATGCGATTGCATCTGTTGATGATTTATAGGTAAACAAATACTCAAAATGTTCTAATGAAAATTTTGATGGATCTGGCAATAATGGAACACCTTCAAGCAAACGACCTTTTGTAAAAGATGCAGATATCATCCAAAGAATTGGTGTCAAAACCATTACACAAGCCAATACTAACCAAACATACAAGAAAATTTGTTGTAATCGTTCTTTAACAATGTAAGAACTAATTGCAGTTTTATTCTTAGCCATCTTATTCACCATCCTCTGAGAAAGATTTAGATCTAAGCAAACTGTAAACCGCAAATCCACCAACGATTAAGAAGATGAAGATAGAATAAACAGCAGCTACATTGAACATTTCAGAGTTCTTAGTAAATGAAAGTTTATAAATCCATGAAATAAGAATATCTGTTTGTCCAGGTAAACTTGAGCCTAGAACACGCATTGTATCTGGAACTTGAGATGGATTCCATGCAGGACCACCACCTGTCAAGAAGTAGATAGCACCAAAGTTATTAAAGTTAAATGAGAATGTCATAATCAACGATGGAATTGTTGCTGACAATACAGAAGGCAATGTAATAGCCTTAAATCTTTGCCAACCTGTTGCACCATCAATATTTGCAGCTTCATATAAGTCCTTTGGAATAGTAGCAAGACATCCAATAATCATCATCATGTGATATGGAGCACCAAGCCACAAGTTAACAAAGATTACACAAGCTTTTGCAAGGTTACCATTGTACCAAGGAGCAAACCAGAAAATAGGAGTATCGAAGTTTCTTAAACGGAACATATTCAATACATCTGCACTCATTCCAGCTGGAATTAAATCCATACTTCCTGTTTCCAAATATGTACGAACAGCAGTTTCAGTAAGATTATTATCTGCAAGAATTGAAGCAAATTCCATTGTCCATTCACCATTGATACAGGCTTCAAGATATGGACCTACAGCTCCCTGAAGACCAATATTTGTTAAGAATTTAGAGAATCCATCCATAGAACCTGTTGCATATAAAATCTGGTTGATAAGACCGTCTTTTGCAAATGCGTTCTTGAAAAGCATCAATGTAATCAAACCTGGAATAGCCCAAGGTAAGATAAGGATGATACGCCAAATCTTTTTACCTTTAACCATTGGAGATTCAATAACAAGTGCGTTTACAAAACCTAAACTGTAAACTGTGAATGAAGACATAAATGCCCAGAAAACAGTCCACAAGAATACCTTAACAAAGATTGTTAACCATTCTGGATCTGTAACTGCTTGTCCAAAAGCTGAGAAACCAGCCCATTCAACAAGGGCAGCACCAAGTTTGATTCTGTAAGTATAGTTTGTAAATGCGATGATAAATGTATACAAGAAAGGAATCAAAGTAAAGAACAAAATCAAAATTAAAGCAGGAATCAACATAATGTAAACATATGCGTTGCTCCACAATCTCTTAACAAAGGCTTTAAATGATTCAGATTCACCTGTTTCATTGATAGATTTTCTTTCTTTGATAGCATCAACGATACAAAGTACCCAAACTATTATATATAAAATAACAAACACAAGAGTGATAAGACCGTTACCCAACAAAACAGTTGAGTTATCAGCAGTTAACCATCTTGATGTATAGTCATTTAATGTCATTATTTTACCGGCATATTCTTGATCAAGTACAACACGACCAAGAGTAACTAATCCCCAAAGACCTTTAGTAAAGAAACCACCAAAGTCGCGGATTATATATTTTTCGCCGTTAGGAGACAACTTATATTGTGGATATTGATATTGAGGAACTTCTTCTACATATTCTTCTTCCTCACCTTCTCCAGCAAAAAAAGCTTCCCAATCTTCTTCTTCTTCAACGATTTCTTCTTCGCCAAAGAATGAAGCCCAGTCCATCTCTTCATCTTCGATTCCGAGATAATCTGCTTCTTCTTCTATTGCAGCATATTCACCATAGTCTACAACTTGAGTAGAAATATATTCATCCATTGAACCAGATTGCAATTTAATATATTTGCCCCAGTTTGAAGATGAGAATTCTACTACACAAACAAGAACAGGTACAAGAAAAAAGCACAATGCTTTAATCCAGTTTTTGTTTATAGCCTGTCCAACACCCATTAACAAAAAAGAACCAATACCAGGAATCGCAGGATGCAACTTTCCAGATGCCTTGGCTGAACTCTTTATGGGTTTTGTATTTTCTGACATTACAGCACTCCTCGTATTAGTACAGCAATAATTATTATTTAGTAATTAACCCAATATAGATATGATGATAGGCCGTATTAAATACGACCTATCATCTGATATTTTTAGATATTATTATCTATTGTTTGTATTGAACCAGTTAGCTGCGTTCTTTACAATTTCAGCTTGTGCTGTTGCTGAATCAGTTGTTCCGTCCCAAACAGGATAGTATGACTGTTCAATAGCGATGTTGTAGTAACATTGCATACAAGCCATTTGTTTGTTGATTGGAAGTGAATCAGATGGTTCTGCATAACATGCTTTGAATCCAACCTGCATTTCGCGTTTGTTTTCTTCTTTTGAGAAGTCAGGCAATGTAGGTGAATTTGATTGCATAGCAGGAATGTATGATGAGTGATCAACCATTAATTGCATACCAGCTTTTGAAACAAGAAGTTTTACCAATTCTTTTGCAGCACCTGGGTATCTTGTAAATCCATTGATTACGAAACCTTTTGTTTTTACAAGTGGAGTAAGTTGGTTACCTTTCCATGTAGGCATGCGTGAGAATTTGAAATCGCTTCCTGATGCAGCTTCTGCACCTTTAACATCCATCCATGATCCAACCAAAGCAAATGGTGAGATTTCAGCATCAAGATATTCTTGCCATCTTTCAGCCATTGATGAACCTGGTGTTAATTGTCCGTTAGCTTCTACAGAGATTTTTGCTTTTGCAGCTTCGCGAAGGAAGTCAAGTCCAGCTTTGAATTCTGGTTTATCGAAACCAGGTTTTGCTGTATCACCTTCTGCATAGATTTGCCATCCACCAGCTGTTAATGTTGAGTAACATCCCCATTGGTTAGCAAGTGACATTGGGTATACAACATTGATTTTCTTTCCTTTGTAAACTGGTCTTTCTTTCAAAGATGATGACCAAGCAAAGATTTCTTCCCATGTATCAAATGCTTCTGGAAGACCATCACCGTCTGCATCTGTGATGTCAAGACCGATAGCTTCACACATTGTTTTGTTCCATGAGAATACCATTCCGTCATAAGCTACAGGAACATAAACATTTTTTGTTTCGTTTGTGTTTGAATAGAATGGTTCGATTGCGAAAGTTGCTGCAAATTTAGCAATAGTTTTGTCCATTTCAAGCAATGATTGTGCTTGGCGTGAAACTTCACCATCGATACAAAGTACAACATCAGCAGCATCACCTTGAAGCTGACCTACATAGTCTGTTGCACCAGCAGCACCAACATATTCATATTCGAGAGCACCTTTGTTTCTTGGATAAGTTTTGTTCCAAAGGTCAACAATTGCTGCACCCCATTCGTCGTTGTCAACACCAATGCGAATTTTTGCATCTGCTTCAACGCGACCTTTTGGTGCACTTGCACCTTTTTGTGCAAATACAGATACTACCATCAATAATGATAGTAAGATAACTAAAACCTTTTTCATGTTTCCTCCTAAAAAAATTTTATGAAAATAACGGTTTTTTAGCAAATAATTGCAACTACTATAATATCACACATTATAGAATTGTCAAATTATTTCTTCTTAATTTTCGATTTTATTTTACATTTCGCAAAATTAAAACCGAACCTCCCTTGACTACTACATCTTGTAAACAACAATCAGAGCCCAAAGGATACACTTTTTCTTTATCAGCATATAAAATTTTCTTTCCGTCAAGATTCAAATCGATATTTCTATCTTCTCCATCACTATTGAAGAACAAATACCAATCACCTTTTTCGTCGAGAATTTTATAAACCATAAAGAAGTCTTCACAATATTCACCCAAAAGTGAAATTCTTGACATAACTTCATCTTGAGTTGAAATTGTAAATGCAGAATTATTTTTTCTTAAAGCAATAAGATTTTTTGTGTATTCAAATAAATCTTTGTTTAAGTCAGAAAGATTCCAAACAAAATTGTTGATATTATCAGATGAATCGTAACTATTTTTTACGAAATTACCGATTGTTTCGCAATCTGAAGTTCCGGCAGTTGTAAAAGCAGGTTTTGTTCGACCGCGTTCTTGCCCAGCGTGTAAGAATGCAATTCCTTGGCTTGTAAGCAAAAGTGCGTTTGCCAATTTTAAGCGATTTACCGCTTCAATTTTGCCTTCTTCAGTTGATTCATCGATTGACATATTATTTACAATGCTATCGTGCAAAGTAAGTCCGTCATGACAAGCAAAATATTGAACATTGCTAGATGGTTTTGTTACAGAATAATTGTGAACAGGTTTTCCGCAACAGTTACAGAATAAATCTGGAACAGAAATTTTCTTTCCAGTTAAGAAACCTTGTCCAGCTTCGCTCATTCCACCAGCTTTTGCTAAATCTCTAAATTCATCATTAAAAACGGCAACTTTTTCAGTTTTTTTCATGTAGTTTTGGTCCATTCCAACAGTGCCTTTTTCACCGTTGTACATTTTCCAGCCTTCACCGATAAAAAGTACATCATTTTTAATTTCTGCACATTTTTCGTAGCCTTTCATTACAGTTTCAGCATCTAAAAGTCCCATTAAGTCGAATCGGAAACCGTCAACATGATATTCTTTTGTCCAATAAACCAAAGAATCAACAATCAATTTTCTTGTCATTGCGTGTTCAGAAGCGACATCGTTTCCACAACCAGAATTTGATGTAAAACTTCCGTCTTTAACTTGTCTAAAATAATAATTTGGAACGATATCATCAAGGAAATCAGTTTTTGCCATGTGGTTATAAACAACATCCAAGATAACACGAAGTCCAAGTTTGTGTGCTTCGCTAATCAATGTTTTTAATTCTGAAATTCTTGAATAAGGATTTTCTGGATCTGTTGAATACCAACCTTCTGGAGAAAAATAACTGTGTGGGTCGTATCCCCAGTTGTAGTTATTTCCGTGAGTTGTACCTGCGTTTTCGTAAGTTTTTACAGTTTCGTTATTGTTGTAAAAGTTCATTACAGGTAAAAGTTGAATGTGAGTAATTCCCAATTCTTTGATATATGGAAGAGCAGAAATAAATCCTGCGTAAGTTCCTTTTTTTGTTTCATCTTTTTCTGGTGAATCAGATGAAATTGTTGCATCACGAACAGAAATTTCGTAAACAATAGCTTGTGAATAATCGGAAAATTCTGGCAAAGTTGTGCAATTTTCAGTTTTATCAGAATCTGCCCATCCGCCTTGTGGCAAATATTTTGGATTTTCAGGATTGATGATTGCACCACGACCTGAAGTTCCGTCGTTTAAGAAAGCGGCCATTGATTTTGCATAAGGGTCAAGACAACGAATCTTTCCTTTTTCGTTTGTAACTTCAAATTCATAAAACCAGCCATCTAAAGATTCATCAAGAGAACAAGTAATTCCCCAAACACCAGTTTCTTGATTCATACTTAATTGAAATTGAAAAGAAGGCTCTTTGATTTTTCCATCTGAAAAAATTAAAACTGCAACAGAAGATGCTGTTGGTGCCCAAAGTGAAAAAGAAACTTCTTGTGTAGAAGGATTAAAATTTGCGCCTAAAACAAAGTCTTCGTTTGGAAGTTGTTTTTCTAGCGATTTCCAATAATTTTGTTTACTCATATCTCTCCATTATATCCAATTTTATATAAAAAAACAATAATTATTTTATAGGATTGAAAAAAAAATACAAACACATATAATTAAACTGAAAAATGAAAATTTTTTAAGGATTTTTTTTATGAACAATGAAATTTATTGCGACTGGGCTGCAACAGCTCCTTTTGATACAGAAATTTTAGAAAAAGCATTCAAAACTTCGTTTGAATTTGGTGGAAATCCATCTAGCGTTCACCAAAAAGGAATTGATGCAAAATACGCACTTCAAAATGCTAGAAAACGATGTGCAAATTCCCTTGGTGTAAAAGAAGAAAATATCATTTTTACTTCTGGGGGAACAGAAAGCAATCATATTGCAATTTTATCACTTTTAACTCGACCAGTTAAAGGAAGTATTTTGGTAAGTTCACTTGAACATCCTGCAATCCGAGAACAAGCCGAAATTATGAAAAAATGCGGATTTCAAGTTTACAAAATTCCAAGTGATGAAAATGGAATTATCACTCCAGAATCAGTTATCAAGACAATGAAAGATGACACACTTTTGGTTTGCGTGATGGCTGTAAACAACGAAACTGGAAGCGTAATGCCAATTTACGAAATTTCTGACGCATTAACAAAATATTGTGCAGGGAAAAAACGCCCAAAATTCCATGTAGACGCAGTTCAGGCAGCAGGAAAAATTCCATTAAATTTATCTTACAAAGGAATAGATTCGGCTTCAATTAGCGCACACAAAATCGGTGGCCCAAGAGGAATTGGAATTTTATACACAAAAGATAAATTTGAACCTTTTATGCGCGGTGGCGGACAAGAAAACGGTTTACGAAGCGGAACAGAAAATCTTTTTGGCGCAGAAGCAATTTCACTTTGTTTAGAAAAATATTTTGTAAAAGAAGGTGAAGTTGAAACTGATTCTTATAAGCGATATTTAGAGCAAAATAAATACACAAGTGAATTTATCAAAAAACTAACTGAGAATCAAAGTTGTATCATGTTGCCAAAAAACAGACAGCCAACTGATGAACGATTTTCGCCATGGGTTGTGCAAGTTGCCTTCAAAAATCTTCCTGGGGAAGTTTTAGTTAGAGAATTAAGTTCTCGCGGAATTTATATTTCCACAGGTTCTGCTTGTTCTGCAAAAAAACTTACTCGACCAATTTTGGAAGCGATGAAAGTTTCAAAAGATGTTGCAACTTGGGGAGTAAGATTTTCTTTTGGACACAGTACAACAAAAGAGGAAATGGAAAAAGTTTTGGATGAGATGGACGATATTTTGAGGAAATTTGCATAAAAATAAAGCAAGATGAAATTTTGTATATGAATAATTTTCAGCCAACGCTTTCGACGTAAAATGTCCCGCGACCTGCGGCTCCTCACTTCGTTCGTCAAGGCAGGT
>JAZRJV010000017.1:0-17667 GCA_045645985.1 Treponemataceae bacterium | reverse complement strand
AAGCGGATTCTGCAGTAGAGTGGGTATCGGTTGAAAGCAGACAAATAGAAAATAAAATACATGGTAATAAAGAGATTGCAAAAATAAGTTTATTTTTCAGTAAAAATAATAAAAATATATACGAAATTACAGTTACGATTATACTGAAATACGGAAAAGATGATTGTAAATCAACATTGTATTTAAAAGGTAATTTCTTTAATTGGTTGTTAGAAAAACCTTTTGGCAAATAATACAATCTAAAATTATTATTTTTATCGTAGAAAAATCTATAAAGATTGTTTTTGTAAAAATTATATTCAGAAGGAAGAACTGGAGCTAAATTTGAATTTACTTCAATTCTTGAAGAATTTTCTGATACAACATTATTTATTGATATTTTAGATAATTCATCTAATACTTTTTTTTCAGGAACATCCACAGAGACCGATAAAACTTTCCAGTTTTTCCATGGAGATAGAATTGGAACATCTCTGAATAAAAACATTGAAGTAAGCAATAATGCAATAACTGTAAGTTCAACGATAAATATGCTTTTTTTCATTTTGTTATTAAAAAATTGAGAATGCTATACCAATAGAAATACCTAAAACGGCACCTATAACTACTTCAAGAGGTTTATGACCTTGAACTTCTTTTACGGGGATAAATCTTATGCCTGTGTTTTCTTCAAAACTTTTTCCAAGTTCATTTAGTCTTTTTGCTTGGATTCCGCTTGAGCGTCTTACACCAAGAGCATCTCTAATTACTACCATCATAAAACAAAAAGCTAAAATGAAAATGTCAGAGTTTATTCCTGCTCTAAAACCAATTGTTGTACAAAGAGAAGATACCAATGCTGTGTGACTTGATGGCATTCCTCCTGTTCTCCATAATAAAAGTTCAAATAATTGTTTTATAGAATGAATTTTACCTAAAAATAAACTAATTACAGTTTTTATAAATTGAGCTGAAAACCAACTGAAAATACAAGATAAAAAAACTGGGTTGGTAAATAATAAATGTAACTGTATTCTTGTACTTGAAACCATGCTTATATTTTTTCCGAGCATAGAAAATTTGTCAAGGGGTTTGTATAATTTATTAAAAAATATTATTATATATATTATGGATTTTGTTGATTTTCCAATTTCAAATAATGATACTGATAGAAGATTTGATACTCTTTTAAGAAAGTTTTTACCACAAATGCCATTATCTTTAATTTATAAAAATATTCGAACAGGCTTTATTCGGGTAAACATGAAAAAATCAAAACAAGAGATAAAATTAAAATTAGGCGATGTTATAAATATAGAAAAGCGTTTGTTTGAAAGTTTTTATGAAGAAGAAAAATCTAAAAGCAATGCTCAATATAACGAAAATATTGAATATATAGAAAAATTAGTTAATTTTAGAAATGATAATATTTTAATTTTAAATAAACCTTATAACATAAATGTTCAAGATTCTAAAAACGATAAAAACTCTTTAGACTCGATAATAAAATCTACTTACAAAAAAGATTCTTTGACATTTGTGCCTGGGCCGATGCATCGTCTTGATAAATTGACAACAGGACTTTTATGTTTTTCTCAAAATTTGTCTTGTGCAAGATGGTTTTCTGAACAAATCTCAAATCATTCAATTAAAAAAACATATCTTGCTATTTTAGAAGGAAAATTACCAGAAAAAACTGAATGGATAGATTTTTTAGAAAAAGATGATAATTCTGATATTCATATTAGCAAACTTAGTAACGAAAGTGACGGAAAAAAATCAATTACTGTTGTAGAACCACTTTCCTATGGTAAATACAAAAATATTGATTTAACTTTTGCAAAAATTGAAATTCAGACAGGAAGAAATCATCAAATTAGAGTTCAATGTTCAAATCATGGTTATCCTCTGTTACAAGATAATTATTATGGAAGTAAAATAGCAACATTAAAAACAGATTTTGAGCAAAAATTATATTTACATTGTTTTAAACTAGAATTTCCAAAAAATGATTTTCAAATTCCTCAAGTTGTTGAGTCAAAATTACCTTCAAATTTTATAAATACAATGAAAAAATGCTTGCTAAAAGTAAGGTTTCAAGAATATAATATTTAAATATTATGAATTTTGTTTCTGATTTTTTGAATTTATTTAAATGCGTTTCTGTTTATGCACTCGTAGGTGAAAGTGGAACTGGTAAAAGTTACCGAGCAAAACTTATCGCCCAAAAAAATGGTTTAGATGCGATTATTGATGACGGATTACTCATTAAAGATGATAAAATTATTGCGGGACATTCGGCTAAAAAAGAATTAACTTATATGGGCGCTGTAAGGGTTGCCCTTTTTGATGATAAAGCTCATAGAGATGAAGTTGCAAAGGCCTTACAAAAATCAAATATAAAGAAAATACTTATTCTTGGAACTTCTGATAGGATGGTTAAAAAAATTGCATTAAGATTGCAATTACCTGCTCCTGTAAAAGTTTTCAAAATTGAGGATGTTGCTTCAAAAGAGGAAATTGAACTTGCTCGTCGTTCAAGACAGATAGAAGGTAAGCATGTAATTCCTGTTCCTGCTATTGAAGTAAAAAGAGAATATCCAAATATCTTCTTAAAATCTCTAAATATTTTTTTTGGAAAACGCGAAAAGGATAAAGTTAGTCCAGATGGCAAAAAAGGTTTTGCAAAATCTGTTGTGCGTCCCGAATTTTCTAAAAAAGGTCGAGTTATTATTTCCGAAGCTGCTATTTGTCAATTTGTAATGCATTCAGTTTTAGAGTTTGATAACAGTATAAAAGTAAAAAAACTTGTAATAAAAACTACTGAACGGGGCTATAAACTTATTATCACTATTGATGTACCTTTTGGAACTCAACTTTCTGGCAAAATTCACGATTTACAAAAATACATAATTGATAACATAGAAAAGTTCACAGGAATTTTCATAGAAGAAGTTAGTATAATAATAGATAAAATTACTCAAACTGAAAATAATCAAACAAAAAATAATTAAGTTGTTTGTTGTTTTTTATTTGTTGATTTCTTTTTAGGTGATTTTAGTTTCACGCCTATCTTTTTTAATGAATATTTTATAGCATATTCTAGTTCAGTTCGTTGTGGATTCATAGGTAATACAAAGTGTCTACATTGTTGCCATGTTTTTGCGTACAATTCACCGGAGTTATTTGTAGATTCAACTTCTTTTTGCCAATCTGTAAGATTTAAGATAAAATCCTGGATTAAATAAACTAATTTTTGCCCTAATCTTGCATTAGGTTCAACAACATGTAAAGCATCTAGTTCTTTTAATTTTTCAAGATAATTATTTTCATAATCTTTGTTTGCGTACATCAACGCTGTTGCTGAAGGCTGAAGATAAATATATAAATCGGTTTTTAAGGCATTCTTTACAATTTGATATGAATGACCTGAATTGATTATTTTTAGCAATTCTTCAGTAAGTCTTGATGGCGAAACTGGTGAAAGCAAATGTGCTGATTTTATTATTTTTTTGTGCAATTTTCTCGGAATTTTAAATCCAGTTGTAGCTGCATATTTTATTGCTCGTAACATTCTAACAGGATCTTCTTCAAAAATTATATTTAATGGAATTACGGGGCGAATAATCCCCTTTTTAATATCTTTTACACCATTTACATAATCTATTAAATGTTCTTTTATTGGGTCAAAGTACAAGGCATTTATCGTAAAGTCTCTGCGTTGTACATCTTCATCCATTGTTCCGAAAGTATTTCCAACTGTTCCATCGGCTAAAGATCTAAATGTACTTACTTCAAAAATCTTTGAACCAAAGAAAATATGCACAAGTCTAAATCTTCTTCCAATAATTCTTGAATTTCTAAAGATTTTCTTTATTTTTGAGGGAGTTGCGTCTGTTACAATATCAAAATCTTTTGGTGTGTTTCCAATCAATAAATCTCTAATTGAACCACCAACTAAGTAAGCGTCAAAACCATGGTCTTTTAGCAGATTTATTATGTATATTGCATCTGAATCAATTTTATTTAAATCAATGGAATGCTCTTTTTTTGTATAAATTACTGCTTTTTTTACTAATTTACCATTTTGGTCTTTCGAATATCTTATAAGCACCTTTGTAGAATACAAAAAACAAGGGATAAAAGTCAATAAGATACAAGTATTAGTCGAAAAAAAATATTTTTTCTGATATAATATTGAAGTTATGGAAAATCAAGTTTTAAAAGCCGAAAAAATGGTTTTTGGCGGAAATTGTGTTGCAAAAATTACTCAAGGGCAAAATGCAGGTAAAACTGTTTTAATTCAAGGTGCTTTACCAAATGAAATTGTTGAAGTTGAATTTATTACTTCAACTAAAGATTATGAAATTGCTAAAGTTGTAAAAATTATAGAAAAATCTCCTTATAGAATTGAACCAAAGTGTAAAAATTTTGGTGTATGTGGTGGTTGTAATCTTCAATTTGCTACAGAAGAATATCAAATGCAGTTAAGAACTGAAATTTTACAAGATATTTTTTATGTATTGGAAAAAGAAACGGAACTTCCTAAGATAAAAGTTGTAAGCGACAATTCATGGAACTATAGAAATAGATTTCAATTTCATAAAGGTGGTCTTATGGAAGCAAAATCAAATAAATCTGTTAAAATTGAAAATTGTCCGATTGCCTCAGATGAAATTAACTATTTTTTGAATGATAAACAAACTTTGAATAATCCAATTTTCTTAAATGCTTCTAGATATTATGTTTTTGGATATAACGAATGTTTAAAAGGTTCAATTATCGAAGAAAAAAACAAGCAGAATATCGTTGGAAAAACTAAAAAGAAAGTAAAATCAGGCGGAAAACGAAATATTTACTCTGGAACATTTTTAAATCCTGAATCCTTGATAACAATAGATGTTTTGGATAAAAAAATTACATTTGATGTAAAAGGATTTTTTCAGTCTAATGTATCAATGTTAGAAAAAACAGTAGAAATAGTAAAAAAAGATTTTGGTGGTGAAAATTTACTTGATATGTATGCTGGAGTTGGTACATTTTCTACTTTTTTAGCAGATAATTTTTCAAAAGTAACGCTTGTAGAACACAATCGCGATGCAATAGCACTTGCCGAGATAAATTTACAAGGCAAAAAGCACGAAAGTTATGGTGTTAGTGGTGAAAAATGGGTTAACGAATATGCTTCAAAAATTTCAAGTAAGTTTGATGGCGTTATAATTGATCCTCCGCGAAGTGGTATGGAAAAACCTGTTCTAAATTGGTTGTGTAATTCAAATATCCCTTCAATTAGATCTTTGTCATGCGATCCTGTAACTCATGCAAGGGATATAAAAGAGCTTGTAAAATATGGGTATAAAATTAAAGATATTTATTTACTGGATTATTACCCTCAAACTTGCCATATTGAAAGTTTAGTTGTATTAGAAAAGGACTTATAATGTAATGAAAAGTATACAATATTATAAAAAAACATACATGTTAAAATTATTTCTAGGTTTTATTCTTTTTTTTATGATGAGTTTTTCTATTTTTGCTGATGAAAATTCTTCATTAAAAAATAAAATGCCATTATCAAATATTCCGTCTTGGTATGCAGTTTTAGGCGGACAAGCTGTTGCAAAACCAGTAAAAACATCTTATGGTTTTGCGGTTGTTAGTGACGGACGACTTTTATCAGCATGTTCCAATAATGGTGATATTTTATGGCAAAAAGGTTTAAAGCAAAAAAGTTCACCCTACTTTATTTCTGGATATTCGGATACCTTGTATTTAGTTTCTCAAACAGGGAAACTTTCTATGCTAAATCCTACTGGAACTACATTGTGGGAATATCAACTAAAAGAATACCCTACTGAAAATTTAATTTTAGGAAAAGACGGAAGATTATTTGTTAAAAGTTTGAATACTTTGACTTGTTTTTCTATGACAGGAAAAATAAAGTGGACTTTGGATTTAGGTCAATCTTCTTCAGTAAGAACAACAGAATTTACAGACGGTTCTTTATTGGTATTGTTGCAAAAAGAAGTCAATGGATGTTCTACAGCTTTAAGAATTTCTCCTTACGGAAAAATTTTGGAGGAAATCACCTTTACTGGAAAAGTAACTTGTGTTTCAAATTCTGATAGTGGAATTTTAGTTGGATTTTCAAATGGTGAAGTTGGTTATATCAATTTAGTTGAAAATAAAGTAAAAACTATTTGGTCTATCATTCCAATCGTTTTTGAAAATTCTAAAGATGTTTATCCTGTAAATATTTATTCTCATAAAAATAATTTTTATGTTTGTTTTTCTAATAAAAAAATTGTTAATTTGCAATCTAATAAAATTATGTGGAGTGTTTTTACAGATATTTCATTAAATCAAATTCAAGATTTTTATTCTGATGGGCAAAATATTTATTTTATTTCTGGAACAAATACTATTTGTTTAAATAAAAAAGGGAATATTCAAAAAAATTATACATATAACTACGGAAATTCTGCATTCCCTTTTTATTTGGAACCTGGATTTTTGGTTTTTTCAACACCTGATTGGTGTATCAATGCTTATAGATTAGTTCAAACTACAGGCAAATATGTAGCAAAACCTTTGTTGCCATCATCTTATGAAAATAAGGATTATAAAATCCAAAATAATTATTCCCTTTCTGAATGTATTAACCTTTTACAATCAGAAAATACTAGCGAGTTTGAACAAGATATATTGAAAAAACTTTCTTTTAACATTCAAGATATTTATTCGTTCTATTATGTAACAAAAGAACAACAACAACGATTAAAAGGTTCTCAAGGTGTTATGAATATAACAGAAACTTTAGAAGCTTGTGGAAATACTGGCTTGGGAATTTACACTTCTCTATTAGCCTTGATAATCGAAGAAGAAGCTGATTATTCGATAGTAACTTCTGCCATAAAAGCAGCAGGAAATTTGTGTTATGATGATGGAAAAATAATTTCTGCAATGGAAATTTTATCAAGAAAATCAAATTTTAAATCAAATACTATGCTACAAAAAGAATTTTGTAAAACTTTATATGAATTATGCAGATTTATGGGAAAAACAGTAACTCTTAATAAAGGAAAAGATATATTAGTTTATCTGTTAACAAGTTCTTCAAGTGAAGAAATTAGAAAATTTGCACGAGAAACTATGGAAAAAATCATTGCATTACAACTATAAATGGGTGTATAATATACGATATATTTACATTTGCATTTTATTTGGAGGATGTATGAAAAAAAATTTGATTCAAATTTTATTTTGCGTTTTAGTTTTATCTATTTTGCCTTTGTCGGCATTAGAGGTAGATAAAGAAGAACTTAAATCTGTTGGAAGTGATACTGTTGTGTTTATTAACTATACAGGTCCTCAATCTGTAATTCAAACAAAAAATCAGATTGCAGAAATTGGTGCAGGAATGGGACGAAATGTTGCCATCGATCCTACAAAATCAGGTAATTTTGGAAATTCATCAAAATATCAAGTGATTCATGCTGTTGATCCTTCTCAAGCTGATAAGCTAGATGCAGATATTCTTATCATTGGACCAAATGCTACAGTTGATCATATCAAGAACTTACGCACAATTATCAGTTCTTATTTAGTTAGTGCTTATGGTTATTCACAAAGTGATGCTGATACATTAGCAGTTTTTGTTACTGTTTATAATGCAGTTTATCGTGGAAAATTAGATGCTTATAATCAAAAATATAAGACTGTAGTTATGAATAACTTAACAGCAGATAAAGCAGGTCTTTCAACTAATTACGAAGAATGGGCTGGAAAATCTCAGATTGTAATTCCTCTTGCAAAAATTGGTGGTGGTTTAAGTACTATTGATACATCTGTAATTTCTGATAAAAAAGTAGTTGAATCAATGCAAGAAGAAGATGATAAAGGAGTTGATGAACGAAAAAAATTAGTAGATTTTAAAGAACGAGAAGCTGAAGAAGCAACTGAAAAAGCTCAAACTGCTCAGAAAAAAGTTACTGAAGAAGCAAAGAAGTTATCTACAGAGAAAAAGGTTCTTGATGAAGTAAAGAAAAAAGTTCAAGAAGCTGAGAAGAAAGTTGAAGAAAATCCTGAAGATAAGGAAGCTAAAAAAGCTTTAGACCAAGCAAAGAAACTTGAAGAAAAACAAGAAGAAGTTGTAAAAGAACAAGAAGAAGTTACTAAGAAAGTTATAGAAGAAGCTGCTAAAGAACAGGCTGTTGCTGATAAAAAATTAGCTGAAGTAATGGAAGAACGCAAAGAAATTGCAAAAGATCAAAAATCTGTTATCGAAGAAGCTATGAAAAATGCAGCTGTTGTAAATACTGCTTACGGCTTGAAAATTTCTGAGGATAAAGAAATGTTGTCAACATTGGTAAGAATGGATGCTGATACAGGTAGAATTATTAAAGAATCTCCTGTTACAGTTATTAGAAACAGAATTGTTTATCCAGAAGGTTCAAACTTTGTTGCTATTGCAGGAAAAACAGGTGGAAATGCAACTGTAAAACTTGTTACTCTTGATGGTACAAATATGGAAATCATTGGTGAAAGTGCTCAAACAATAGCTAAAGAATCTGCTATTGTAACTTACAATGGTTCTTATTTTGCTGTAATTGCTGATGGTGAAAATTATACACTTGGTAAATTTAACTCTGATTTAACATTAGAGTATGCATCAAAAATCAATGTTGATCCATCTACTCCAATTATGGTAACAGATAAAGGAGTTGTAGTTACATCTTCAAAAGGAAATTTGGTATTATTAAATGCAAAAGATTTGAATCAAATTACTGAATAATTTATTTTAATAAAAAATTAGGCTGTTTGAATGTTTTATAAAATTCGTTCAAACAGCCTTTTTATTTTACAATTTTAGTAGTTTTTTTATTTAATTAAATTTGTATATAGTTTTTCGTATTCTTTTGCTGAGTTTTTCCAAGAAAAGTCTTTTTGCATAACTCGTTCTTGCATTTGACAAATATGTTTGGATTTATTGTACCAAGCAAAAATTGCCCACCCTACTGTATCGTAAATACTTTGAGGAGTTAAATCATTGAACATAAAACCTGTTCCTGAACCAGATTTTTCATTGTAATTTTCTATAGCATCGGCAAGACCACTGATTGCTCGTAAAATAGGTAATGTTCCATAGCGCTGACAATTCATTTGTAAACATCCACAAGGTTCATATCTAGATGGAATTAACATAAAATCACTACCAGCATGAATTAAATGCTCTAATTCTTGATCAAATCCAATATAAGTTTTGAAATTTGGCAATTTTTCTTCTAAAGTTTTTATTTCTTTTTCGCACCAAGATTCTCCTGAACCCATAACTACGAATTGCATTTTCATATCGCTACAAATTGCAGGTACGCAACCAAAATTTGTTGCAAAAAGTTCTGTAATTCCCTTTTGTTCAATGAATTGTGAATAAAAACTTACTAAAGGTATTTCAGGATTTATTTCTAAGCCCATTCTTCGTTGTAATTCAATTTTATTTTTTTGTTTTAATTTTAGAGTCTCTACAGAATAATTTTGAGGAATAAATTTATCAGTTTGAGGATTCCAAAAATCAGAATCAATACCGTTTAGAATACCATATAAATCTTCACTTCTGTAGCGCAAGATAGAATCAAGTCTTAATCCATATTTTTCTGTTTGAATTTCTTCTGCATAAGTTGGACTTACGGTTGTAATTAAGTCTGCACATTGGATTCCTGCTTTTAAGAAATTCATATCATCAAAATCTTCAAAACCTGCTGAGTAATAATATTTCCATCCAATATTTGTTACAGGAAATAAATGTTTGCTATATATTCCTTGATAACCTAAATTATGAATTGTTATAACTGATTTTGCTTTTGAAAATTCAGGCTTTTTTCTTTCGTAAAATTTTAGAAGAACAGGAATTAAAGCAGTTGGCCAATCATGTGAATGGAAAATATCTGGAAACCAATTTAATTCTCTGCATAATTGAAAAGCGCTATGACAAAATAATGAAAATCTTTGAGGATTGTCATTGTAATTAGGTTCGTCTTTTGAACCATAAATACCATCTCTTCCAAAAAAATCTTCATAATCGATAAAATAAAACTGTAAATCGTTGTTTTGAGGTGTTTTTATTGTTGAAGTATAAACATCTACAATTTTTTCTTCGTAATTACAAGAAATATTTAATTTGATATTAGTTGCTGTTAAAATATCCCGTGAAATTCCGTAATAACGAGGTAGGAGTATTTTTACATCATGACCAAAATCAACTAAGGTACTTGCCAAAAAAGTAACTGCACTTGACAGACCTCCAGTACT
Organism: Treponemataceae bacterium; assembly: GCA_045645985.1. Taxonomy (GTDB): domain Bacteria; phylum Spirochaetota; class Spirochaetia; order Treponematales; family Treponemataceae; genus RGIG9060. Next base: position 7,380 of record JAZRJV010000017.1, on the reverse strand, counting down.
TGCGAAAGGCATTGCTTCTGAACTTATCATGAGAATATTCATAAATAACTCCTACAGAAAATTTAGCTATTTTACCAAGTGTTTTTTGCTTCTTTTAATGAATCTGCACAGTTTGTGATTGTTTTTTCTGATACACAAAAAGCCATTCTAAAGTAACCTGGACATCCAAATCCAGAACCTGGAGCACATAGAATATTGAATTTCTTTAAGTGATCGCAAAATGCAAATTCATCACAGAGTTCGTCTTCACCATCTTTTAGAATGTGTTGTTTATTTTCATCTAAAGTTGGTAATGGAGCTTTGCAAAATAAGTAAAATGCACCTTCTGGTTCAACAAATTCAATTCCAGCATTTTTTACAACATCTGTAATCATTTTGCAACGCTTGGTGTATATTGAATAGTCTACATCAGTATCCCAACATTTTGCAACAACTTTTTGAAAAAAAGCAGGTGCATTTACATAACCTAAAGTTCTTGTTGTAAAGGTACATGCTGCGATAAATTCTTTTGCATCTTCGCATTTTGGATTAACTGCGATGAAACCAATTCTTTCACCAGGTAAACTTAAGTTTTTAGCAAAAGATGTTACTACAATAGCATTATCATAAAGAGGAAATACAGAAGCGACTGTTTTTCCGTTATAAGTGATTGCTCTGTAAGGTTCATCACAGATTAAGTATGGAGTTCTACCAGTATTTTTTCCATGTTGGTTTAAAACAGAAGCTAATTCAGCTATTTCTTCTTCGGAATAAATTTTTCCAGATGGATTGTTTGGAGAATTTATCAAAACCGCCGCTGTTTTATCTGATAAAGCATTTTTTATATTTTCAATATCGAGTGAAAAATCTTTTTTGCTTTTTACTGTAATTAGTTTTCCACCGTAATTTGCTACATAATTTCTGTATTCTGCAAAAAAAGGAGCAGGAACAATAACTTCGTCATCTGAATTTAGAATAGCTTTGAAAACACTATTTAAGGCTCCCGCAGCACCTACAGACATTACAACATGATTTTCATTTAATGCATTTGTTCCAGAAAGACCTTGTTCAAAATTCACTTTATCTGCCATAGCTTTTCTTGTTTCTGTATAACCTGCATTTGGCATATAAGCGTGTCTATCTTTTGCGTTATCCTTTGCAATTTCGTTTACAACTTGATAAATTTTTTCAGGAGGTGGCATATCAGGGTTTCCTAAACTAAAATCGTAAACTTTGTCTTCACCAAATTTAGCTTTTAGTTGAATTCCCTCTTCAAACATTTTTCTAATAACAGAAGAACCTTTGCTGTTCATCAATTCTTTAATGTGTTTTGCAATAGCCATAAAAACCTCTTTATTTTATAAATATTCTAATTTAAGTCTATATTTTTTTATGAAACTAATCTACCCTTCCAAACATAACCTTTGCCTTGTTCACTGCGAATCCAGGAAACAAGCGCAATATACAACAAGTTTAGATGTACAATCGGGAACATTAGTGAAATGTACCATGGTAATTTTCTTGCAATAAAAATCATTAACCAAGATACGCTACAAAGTACAATGTTAATAAGTAATGATAAAGTATATGTATCAATGTAACTTGATTTATGAAGATTTAATTCAAAAAGTTGAATTACACATAATGGTGCTGGCAAAACAAGAAAGAAGAAAATTGCTAAAACAATGAATGTCATAATTATAGGATTTTTTCCTAAAAAGTCAAAAATGTTTTTACTTATTCCGCGTACAGATTGATCGTATGTTTCGTACATTCTACAAGTTGCAGCTTGTTTAAAATCAAGGAAAATTGTTTTAAATCCAGCTTTTTTCATTTCTCTTGCAAGATAAATATCTTCTGTTGTAAAAGATTTTATTTTTTCATAACCACCGATTGATTTGAATGCTTGGGCTTTTACTCCAATAAATTGACCAATCGCTGTTGAAAAAATTGATAACTTTGACATTTGGTTCATCCATAGAGGAATTACAAGTCCTGTTAAAAGATAAATTAGAGGAATTGTTATTTTTTCGCCAAAAGTTTTTGTTTTTTGTCCTATATAACCAGAAACTAAATCTGCATCATGATGAAGAATATTTGCCATCATCATTGAAATAGAATTTTCGTTGTGTATTGTATCAGCGTCAGTAAATAGATAATACTCACCTTTTGCATACTCCAAAAGTTGTTGCATCGCAAAAGATTTTCCTCTCCAATCTTTTGGTAAAGGTTTTCCTGAATATAATTTAATTTTTCCTGGATTTTGATTTTCTAGTTTCTTAACAATTTCGTAAGTTCTATCTGTTGAGTTATCATCTAAAACTAAAATTTCGTAGTTTTTGTATGATTGATTAAGAAATGACTCAACACAAGATTTAATGTTATTTTCTTCATTTCTTGCAGGAATTAAAACTGATACAAAAGGTTCTTCAACTGGCTTTGTAAAAACAGTATCCTTTTTTATTTTTAATATATTTAAAAGCGAAAAAACAAAGAAATATATGCCAACTATAACTAAAATTATTGAGTAAAAATACATTTTCAGTTACTCCTCTAAAATCGTGTCAATAACAGGATCTATTTCTACAAAAGCTTCTTTTGTATATTCCCTGTTTTGCATGCTTAACAAAAATTTATTGTGAGGATAAATTTTTGCTGCTTTTTCAAACCATTCATCAGCTTCAGCGTATTTTTTTTGCTGATAATAAATGTATCCCAAAGATTTATATACATTAAAACAATCTTCTTTATCAAGATTGTAATTTTCAAGCATTTCTTTAAAAACTCTTTCGCCTTTTGTAAGATTTTTTAGTGGTTTAGGCGAATAAACAATTACACTACATATTAGATAGCGAGCAGCACCTAATGCGTTGTCAATTTTTAAAGCTTTTTTTGCAATAGCAGGAACTTTTAATCCATTTGCTATCAAGTATGAAGTTGGCTTTATAGGACAAATTTGAGCTAAACTTTCACCATACGCAAGATATCCTTGTGCTGTTGGTTTAATTTCATTTGCTTTATCTGCCCAATTTAATGATGATTCTAAATATTCTATTGCTTTTTGAAAGTTTGAATAATCTATATAGTATAAACCAAGTAAATAATCACATTGTGAAAATTTAATATTGCTTTCTACGGAATTATCATTGTTTATCAAATCAATAGTGTATTTGTATTGCTGTAAAATTTCAGTTTCTTTTGTTTGTGTACTGTTGTAAACAATAGTGCGCAAATTTTCATAAGAATCTTCATAATTAACTTGTGCAACTAAGTTTGTAAGAGTAAATAAAAATAAAAACTGAACAAAAATAACTTTAGTTTTTTGCAATTTCATACACTACTAAGTGTAATTAAAAAATAAATTTAGTCAATAGGTGTTTATAAATGCGAAAAAATACAATAAATACATAAGGATTCATAAAAAAATATCTTTTTATTTAATTTTAAGACAAAATCGAATCAATTTGCTTGCATTCAAGTTTTTTCTATGTTAAGATGTTCATAAGTTGAACAATTAGTTATAAATGCTTTTAGTGTGTTTCGGCCACAAGAGATTTTTATGACTTTTTACTTTCTCATTTTTGTATTGATTTATTTCAATATAGTCCTTTTTTTCCCTAAATATTTATTATGAATTCACCAAAAGATTTGATACTTTTATCAGATGTACATGAAACTCTATTATCCTCACCAGAAGCAAGCCAACGAGATATATCCAAAGCCTTGAATATGTCTTTAGGAATGACCAACAATATTTTAAAACGGTTTGTTGAAAAAGGTTGGATATATATGAATAAAATTTCTGCCAGAAATATTCGATATGTTCTAACTACCGAGGGATTGAAAGAAGTTGCTAAGCGAAGTTATAATTATATAAAGCGAACGATAAAAAATGTTTATGATTACAAAGAACTTATTTTAAATTATATTCAAGAAGAAAAAGAAAAAGGAACACAAAATGTTATTCTTTTAGGAGAAGATGATATAGCCTTTATCATTGAATATGCATGTCAAAAGAATAATATATCATTTTGCAATATAAAAAACATCGAAGAAGTTAATCTTATAGATGATAAAGTTTTATTTTTATTATCGGAAAATATTTGTGAAGAGGAAATCCCTCAAACTTTTTATAAACATTCGATTAAGAAAGTTATAGATATTATATTGTAATTATTTTGTACATATTAGATTAAAATTATGGAAAAAGAAACAAATAAAATATCAAAAAATACAGTAATCTCATCTTTAATTTGGAAATTTCTTGAGCGAGGTGGTGTTCAAGGTGTTCAATTTGTACTTTCTATAGTTCTTGCTCGTTTAGTAAGCCCTGATGATTACGGTGTAATTGCCTTAATTTTAGTATTTATTCAGATTGCTACAGTTTTTATTCAAAGTGGTTTTAATACAGCATTAATTCAAAAAAAAGATTCTGATGATACTGATTTTTCTTCAATATTTTATCTAAGCTTATTTGTTGCATTATTGTGTTATGTTGTTTTGTTTTTTGCAGCACCTTTTATAGCAAACTTCTATAAACAAGAAATTCTAACTCCTGTTATTCGTGTAATATCTTTTACATTGTTTTTTGGTGCAGTTAATAGTGTTCAAAATGCTTATGTTTCAAAAACAATGCAATTTAAAAGATTTTTCTATAGTAGTATGGGGGCTGTTTTAGGTTCTGGAATTGTAGGTGTAATTTTAGCGTACAAAGGATTTGGCGTTTGGGCTTTAGTTGCACAACAGTTGGTAAGAGATATATTAACCTGCTTAATTTTATGGTTCACTGTTAAGTGGCGCCCAAAATTTTTGTTTAGTTTTGAACGCGTAAAAATTCTTTTTTCCTTTGGTTGGAAACTTTTATGTTCAGGCTTGTTAGATTCTATCTTTAGGAATGCTTATAGTTTGATTGTTGGAAAAGTTTATGATAGTCAAACTTTAGGATATTTTAATAGAGGTCATCAGTTCCCACAAGTTATTGCAACAAATCTTGATGGTTCTATTCAGAGTGTAATGCTTCCAACTCTTTCTGCAAACAATGATAATGTTCAAGAAGTAAAAAGAATTACAAGAAGGTCTATAAGTACAAGTGCATTTGTTTTGATGCCTTGTATGTTTGGATTGGCCGCTGTTGCAGAACCATTGGTTAAAGTTTTACTTACAGATAAGTGGCTTGATTGTGTTCCTTTTTTGCAGTTAGCTTGTATTAGTTATGCGTTATATCCAATTCATACTGCAAATTTAACAGGAATAAATGCTCTTGGAAGAAGTGATATTTTCTTAAAACTTGAAATAATAAAAAAATGCGTAACCGTATTGAACATTTTAATTACTTTACCATTGGGAATTTACGCAATGGCAATAGGACAAGTTATTAGTGGTTTTATTTCAACTTTTATAAATGCATTTCCAAATAAAAAACTTATGAATTATTCCTATTTTGAACAATGGAAAGATTTGATACCATCTTTTCTTTTGTCTTTAATTATGGCTGGAATTGTTTGGAGTATGAATTTTTTACAAATTGAACCATTGATTTTGTTAATTTTGCAAATTATAGTAGGAATAATGATTTATATACTTTTATCTAAATTATTCAAGGTTGAAGTATATGCTTATTTTATAAATACCATAAAAGGATTTGTGAAAAAATGAGTAACGAAAAACTAATTACAGTAACTTCTCCACTTTTACCAGACTTGAAAGAATTTGAAAAAATGCTTGAAGATATTTGGGATAGAAAGTGGCTTACAAATAACGGATTTTATCATAAAGAATTAGAAAAAGCTCTTGCTGAATATTTAGGAGTTCCATATATCAGTTTGTTTACAAATGGAACTTTACCTTTGATTACAGCACTTCAGGCTTTAAGAATTACAGGTGAAGTTATCACAACTCCATACAGTTTTGTTGCAACAACTCACTCTTTGTGGTGGAATGGAATCAAACCAGTTTTTGTTGATGTTGATGAAAAAACAGGAAATATTGATCCCGATAAAATAGAAGCTGCAATTACTCCAAGAACTACTGCAATTATGCCAGTTCATGTTTATGGAACTCCATGTGACACAAAACGAATTAAAGAAATTGCTGATAAATATGGTTTAAAAGTTATTTATGATGCAGCCCATGCTTTTGGTGTATGGCAATATGGAAAATCAGTTTTAGAAGCTGGAGATATGTCAACTTTAAGTTTTCATGCAACAAAGGTATATAATACTGTTGAAGGTGGGGCTTTGATTTGCCATGATGAAGCAACTAAAAAACGAATTGATTATCTTAAAAATTTTGGATTTGCTGGTGAAACCGAAGTTATTGCACCTGGAATCAACTCAAAAATGGATGAAATTCGAAGTGCTTATGGTTTGTTAAACTTAAAACAAGTTGATGCTTCTATCCAGAGAAGAAAATTTGTTGCAGAAAAATATAAACAAGCCTTAATAAAAGTTGATGGTATTCGTTATTTAGAAGATATTGAAGGTGTAAAACACAATTATTCATACTTCCCAATTTTTATTGATGAAGAAAAATATGGAATGACTCGAGATGAACTTTATGCAAAACTTAAAGAAAATAATATTTTAGGAAGAAGATATTTTTATCCTTTAATTAGTGAGTTTGCAACATACAAAGGCTTGGAATCTTCAAATAAAGAAAATCTACCAGTGGCACATAAATTGGCAGATAGTGTAATTTGTTTGCCAATGTATGCAGATTTAACAGAAGAAGATGTAGAAAGAATTATTGAGGTTGTAAGAAAATAGAAATGTCAAAAGATGATTTACTTTTATTTTTACAAAAAGTAGATTCTTTATTCCCTATAAATCTTTCTGATAAAACGGATTTAAATATACTTGCTGAAAAATTTATTTCCTTAGGTACTGTTTTTTCTGTTTATGATAATAACGATATTGTAGGATTGATTGCAGGTTATAATAATGATGATGTTAATCATTGTGCTTACATTTCGGTTTTAGCAGTTTTGCCCCAGTATCAAGGGAAAGGTTATGCTTCTAAATTGATTTCAGATTTTACAAATGATTGTATAAATAAAAATATAAAAAGAATAGAACTATTTACTCATAAAACAAATGAAAACGCAATAAAAGTGTATAAAAAAAATGGATTTGTTATTGATGAAAATAATAAATCAAGACCTAATGATATAAAGTTTTATAAGGATTTATAAATGAATATTTTATTAACTTCTGTAGGTCGCAGAACTTATTTGATAGATTATTTTAAAGAAGCAATGCTCAATATTGGAAAAGTCTTTGCTTCTAATAGTGAATATACTTATAGTTTGTCTTGTGCAGATGAATATGTTATTACTCCAATAATTTATGATGAAAAATACATTGATTTTTTAATTCAATACTGCAAAGAAAAAAAAATAACAGC
>JAZRJV010000016.1:0-37322 GCA_045645985.1 Treponemataceae bacterium | reverse complement strand
GAGCTGGGTTCAGAACGTCGCGAGACAGTTCGGTCCCTATCTGCTGTGGGCGTTGGATGATTGAGAGGAGCTGCTTTTAGTACGAGAGGACCGAAGTGGACGAACCTCTGGTGTATCTGTTGTTCTGCCAAGGGCAAATGCAGAGTAGCTACGTTCGGAAGGGATAACCGCTGAAAGCATCTAAGTGGGAAGCCCACCTCAAGATAAATCATCCCTGAGGGTTTAACCCTCCTAAAGACTCCAGAGATACTATCTGGTTGATAGGCTGCAGGTATAAGTATAGTAATGTATTCAGCCGAGCAGTACTAATTGGTCGTGAGGCTTGACCATATTATCGTTTCCGTGTATAGTAACTTATCTTAGAAATAAAAAAAGTTTTCTTCTGTTAATTTGTTAATAATGCCTGGTGGCCATAGTGGAGAGGAAATACCCGTTCCCATACCGAACACGGAAGTCAAGCTCTCTTACGCCGATGATACTGCTGAGAAGTGGGAAAGTAGGAAGTTGCCAGGCTTTTTTTATTTTAAACTAAAAGGGTACTTGTTAAAGTGATTTTTTTATAGGAGCTACATCTTTTGTGTGTGGCTTTTTTGTTTTAAATTGAAATAAAATCTTTCAAATTTAAAAATTTTAACAAAAGTAAGAAAATAACAAACACCTACTTGACGGGGGGGGAATTGTAGTAAAATCAATTTGAAAGTAAGGCTCTTACAAAATTTATTCTTACTTTCAAAGGATGTTTTTATGAAAAAAGGAATTTTTATTTCTTTAGTAGCAATGGTTTTGGTTGTTCTTGTTGGTTGTGGAATTGCAAACAAACTCGAAGGAACAAAATGGGAAACAGATGATCTTCTTGGTGTACAAGTATGGAGTTTTGAAGCAGACGGTGTATTAAAAGTTACAACAACTGTTACTATTATTGAAGAAGTAACTTCAACTGTTACTGGTACTTGGAGTGCTGATGGTAATGAGTTAACTGTGGATCTTGGTGCTGGAGCTGGTGTTTATGAAGTAGAAATTAAAGGCGATGAAATGAACTTTACTCTTCAAGGACAACCTTATTTAACATTTACTCGCGTTAACTAATAGTAATTTGTTATAGTTTTTGCCTTAAAAATTCACTATTATGTTAGTGAATTTACTGTCTTCAGTATAAATATTACTAATTCGGCAATATTTATACTGAAGTTTTTCAGAAAATTATTTTTTATATCCACATTTTGGGCAAACCCCATTTTCGTTTAATGCAATTCCACACAGAGGACAGCGTTCGATATTGTTTCTTGTTGTAAATTCTTGGGTAGCAGCATTATCACCACTGTAAAAAGTCAACTTTGAAATATTTAATTTATCCTTGAGTAAATCGTAAACAATTTTAATCATACCTTCGACCGTCATAGTTTCTTTTGTTACAACTAAACGGCACTCTGGATAGGCTGTAGCAAGTTCAGTTTTAAATGCTGGACCTTTCATTTTGTTTGTAGGCGTTCCATTTTTTATTCCTTGATCTTCATACACTTTTAAAATTGCAGGTAGAAGTGGATCGTCTTCTCTTAAAATTAATGCGTGATCAAAATTTTGTAAAATATTCCATGCAGTTTTTTTTATTTCATTGCAAGGAAAAACCATATTAACACCTTTGTTTATTGAATCTTCAACTTCAATAATCAATTTTCCAGTATGTCCATGTAAATATTGTGCTTCACCTTTAAAATTATAAAATCGATGTGCATACTGTAAATCCAATTCTGTAAAGCTTATCATAAAACCTCCAAAAATTGAAAAGCAAATACTATTTATGTATTACTTTTCTCTGTTATTATAAAATATAGTTTATAAACTTTTACTTTGCTAAGTGTTATATGTAAAATTTTTTAAGATACTTTTAAAAAACAGATTAGAATAATTATTTCTAATCTGTTTTTTTATTTGCGGATATTATATAATTGGTGTATTCTATAATTACTACGATTTTATGAGTTTTAGTTAAGATGGTTACAGTCTGTATAAAACTCTTTTATTGCATGAAGTGGAGAATTTATAATGAATAATCTTGCACCGATTTTTACAAAAACAACTGAATGTCAAGATTGCTATAAATGTATTCGTCAATGTCCTGTAAAAGCGATTCGTGTAGAAAATGGTCATGCTACAATTTTATCTCATATGTGTATTCATTGTGGAAATTGTGTTATTCATTGTCCTTCAAGTGCAAAACGAATCCGAGATGATTTAAGCAGAGCAAAACAACTTTTAACATTGAAAGAAAAAGTTATCGTTTCGGTGGCGCCTTCTTTTTCGGCAGAATTTTCAGATTTTACTCATCAAGAATTTATTGCGGCTTTAAAAAAACTTGGGTTCTGGGGAGTTTCAGAAACTGCCTTGGGAGCCGACTTAGTTTCTGCTGAACTTGCAACTTATCTAAAAGAAAAAACTGAATCTCAAAATCAGCAAAAATTATTTTTGTCTTCCGCTTGTCCTGCAGTTGTTGAATATATCAAACAGTATAAAAAAGAATTATCACCTTACATTACTGATTTAGCTTCTCCACTTTTGGCACATGTTCGCTACCTAAAAAAAATTTATGGCGAGAATATCGGAGTTGTTTTTATCGGGCCTTGTGTTGCAAAAAAACGGGAAAGTGATGTTTGGCATACAATTGATACAGTTTTAACTTTTGAAGAATTGCGTCGCTGGTTTGAATCCGAAGGAATCCGAAGTGATGCTTTAACAATTTCTGAAGATACAAATTTTATTCCAGAACGCGCTGCAAAAGGTTCCCTTTATCCAGTTGATGGCGGAATGATTGCTGCCACAAAAAAATATCACAAATTAAAAAATATAAAAATGATGGCGATTTCGGGCATTCATCAAATTCAAGAGGCTTTGGAAGATTTAGAGCCAGAACAATTAAAAACACCACTTTTTATGGAATTGCTTTCTTGTCCAGGCGGTTGTGTAAATGGGCCTGGAACTGATTCTGTAGAATCTTCTGCAATGAAAAGAGTGAGAATTATAGATTATGCAGAAGAATCAAGAGAAGTTATCAATCAAGATGAAATTGAAAATTCCCCAGATTTATCTGGAACTTTACCAGTAGAAGATATTACACAAATCGATTATAGCGAGGAAGAAATTAGAACTGCGTTGCGCTCAGTTGGAAAATTTACGCCTGTTGATGAATTAAACTGTTCAAGTTGCGGTTATGATTCTTGTCGACATTTTGCAACTGCCATGCTTGATAATCGTGCTGAAAAAACAATGTGCGTTTCTTATATGCGAAAGTTGGCGCAAAAACAAGCAAATAGTTTGATAAAATCAATTCCAAGTGGAGTTGTAATTGCAAACAAAAATTTAGAAATCGTTGAATGCAATTTGAATTTTGCAAAAATGATGGGAAGTGATGTTGAAAAACTTTTCAACAAAAATTCTGGATTGGAAGGTTTTTCATTAGAAAAAATTGCAAGTTTTTCACGATTTTTTAGTGATGTTTTGGAACTTAACGGACCTGATGTTATCGAACGAGATGTTCACTTTGGAAAAAAAATCTTTCATGTTTCAGTTTTTGCTATCGAAAAAGAATCTATCGCAGGTGGCGTAATCGAAGATATTACTGCTCCACAAGTTCAACGACACAGAATTGTTTCTCAGGCAAGAAAAGTTATCGATAAGAATTTGTCGGTTGTACAAAAAATCGCTTTTCTTTTGGGGGAAAACGCTGCCGAAACTGAATCTATCCTTAATTCTATTATTCAATCTTTTTCTGAAGGTGAAGAAGACGAGGATTATTAGGATAAAAAGATGAGTGATGCAAAAAAAACTTTTATAGAAGTTGGTCATTATCAAGTTTGCAAACACAAGCAACGGGCTGTAGGTGATGTTTTTTTATCCCAAAAAAATGCTCTGGATGGTCGAGTTATAACTGCTTTGTCAGATGGGCTTGGTTCTGGAATTAAGGCTGGAGTTCTTGCAACTTTAACTGCAACAATGGCAACTCGATTTCTTGCGGCTGATATTCCAATGCGTCGTGCTGCCGAAATCATTATGAATACTTTGCCAGTTTGTAAGGAAAGAGGAATCAGTTACGCAACTTTCACTTTAGTTGATATTGAGCCAAACAACACAGTAAGAATTATAGAATACGATAATCCTGCTTATATTTTGATTCGGCAAGAAACTATAGTTGAGCCAATTCGTGACATTACAAAAATTGAACGAAAAAACAAAGCAACATCTCCTAAACGGGATGCTGAACTTCAATATTCTAGATATTTAGCTCGCCCAGGTGATAGATTAGTTTTCTTTTCTGATGGAGTTACTCAATCGGGAATGGGCTCTCCAAATCATCCTTTTGGTTGGGGCTACGAAAATGTGCAAACTTTTATTCTGGAAACAATTATGAAAAATCCAGATATTAGTGCAAGAAAATTAGCAAAGACTATTGTAAAAGAAGCTTTATTGCATGATGACAACAAAGCAAAAGATGATATCACTTGTGGTGTAATTTATGGTCGTGAACCTCGAGATTTGCTTGTTTTAACTGGACCTCCTTTACGCAAAGAAAGTGATGAAGATTATGCTCGTGTTTTTGATGGCTTTGAAGGAAAAAGAATTATTTGTGGAGGAACAACTGCAAATATTATTTCTCGTGAATTAAATCGTCCGATAAAAGTTCAATTAAAAGATTTTGATCCAAAAATTCCACCTTATTCAGAAATGGAAGGTGCTGAAATGGTTACAGAAGGAATTATCACTTTGGGTGGCGTTGCTGAACTTTTGGAAAGTGGTGCAAAAACTGAAACTTTAAATCAAAATGCTGTTACAAAAATGGTAGACTTGTTTTTGGATAGTGATAGAATTAAATTTGTGGTAGGAACAAAAATTAACGAAGCGCATCAAGATCCAAATATGCCAGTTGAGTTGGAAATTCGACGAAATGTTGTAAAAAAAATTGCGGCCTTACTTCAAGATGAGTATTTGAAAGATGTAAGTGTTCAGTATTTTTAAAAAATTTGATATATTTTTTTAGGTCTGGAGGAACATTGTGGAAAAAATAAAAGTTTCAATTTGTACGGGAACTGCCTGTTATGTTATGGGCGCTTCTGAATTTCTTGTTTTGGAAGATTCTTTGCCTGAACACTTAAAAGGAAAAGTTGAAATTACGGGGCTTACATGTTTGGATAAATGCAAAAATTCTAAATGTGGAAAATCTCCTTTTGTTCTTGTAAATGATGAAGTTATTGCAGATGCAACTTTATCAAAGATTTTAGATAAAATTATAGAACTTGCAGAAGAATAAATCTTGTGCTTAAAAATAGTTTTAAAAGTAATATACTTTTAATGATGAATAAATATTTTTTGGAGAAATTAAATGCTTAACATTAACAATAATGCGGCTAGTATGAAAAGAGAAATTCTTGTAAAAATTGCCAAACTTCAATTTGCAGGAAAATTGGAAGAAGGAGTTCACTATATTCCAAGAGAAATGGCTCCTAAAGATAGCCAAAGTATCAGATGTTGTATTTATCACGATAGAGAAATTTTGCGACAGCGCGTTATGGCTCGTTTAGGTCATAGTGTTGAAGATTATGATGATGAAAAAAAACTTGCTGAATTTGCTACAGAAGCGCTTAATCGGGAAAAACCTACTTGGCCAATGCTTACAGTTTTGAACGATGCTTGTAACGCTTGTGTTCGAAGTCATTATATGGTAACAAATGCTTGTCAGGCTTGTCTTGCTCGTCCTTGTATGATGAACTGTGGGAAAAAAGCAATTTCAATTCAAGATGGTAGAGCAAAAATTGACGAATCCTTGTGTGTAAACTGTGGTCTTTGTTTGCAAAACTGTCCTTATCATGCAATTATTAAAATTCCTGTTCCTTGCGAAGAAGCTTGTCCAGTTGGAGCAATTTCTAAAGGTGACGACGGAAAAGAACATATCGATTACGAAAAATGTATTTTCTGTGGAAAGTGTATGCGAGAATGTCCTTTCGGGGCTATGATGGATAAAAGTCAACTTGTTGATGTTATCAAGCATATTATGAATGGGAAAAAAGTTGTGGCACTGTATGCTCCTGCCATTGCAGCTCAGTTTAGAGCACATCCTGGTCAGTTGGAATCTGCTTTGTTGAAATGTGGATTTTCTCGTGTTTGGGAAGTTGCTATCGGTGCTGACCTTACTGCTGATATGGAAGCCGAAGAATTTGAAGAACGAATGCACAATGGGCACAAAATTATGACAACATCTTGTTGTCCAGCTTATGTTCGGGCTGTAAATATTCATGTTCCAGAACTTTCGCCATGTATTTCTGATACACGAAGTCCAATGCATTACACAGCAGAAATTGCAAAAATGAAAGATCCAGATTGTATCACAGTTTTTATCGGTCCATGTTTAGCAAAACGCCGCGAAGGTATGGACGATGAATTGGTTGATTATGTTCTTTCAGCTGAAGAAATGGGAGCTTTATTGATTGCAAAAGAAGTTGATGTTGCAAAAGAAGAAGCTTTGCCAGATACAATTATTCCAACTTCATCAGGAAGAAATTTTGCTGTAAGTGGAGGCGTTGCAGAATCTGTAAAAATCAGATTGAAAAATCCAGAAATTCTAAAAGCTACTGTTATCAATGGGCTTTCAAAAGCGGGAATGAAACAACTTGCAACTTACGGAAAAATTCAAGCTGGTTCAATTCCTGTAACAGATGACACACCAAACCTTGTGGAAGTTATGGCTTGTGAAGATGGATGTATTGCAGGACCTTCTGTAATTACAAATCCAAAAGTTGCGGCTATCCAACTTAAAAAATATGTTGGTGATGGTGCTGAAGATTTGGTTGAATTGAACAATAAACCTGAATAACAAATAAGTGAACGATAAAGCCGATTGGAAAGAACCAAATTTTTCAATCGGGTTTTGTTTACTTGTAAAATGAATATTTTAGTTATATCTTTTATATAAGAACTTTTATTGTCTTTAAATAAAACTTAAAAGGCAAAATATATATTTTTTTTCGAGGGAGGACATATGTCCAGAAAGAAACAGTCAATGGACGGAAATCAGGCAGCGGCTCATGTTGCTTATGCTTACACAGAAGTTGCAGGAATTTATCCTATTACACCATCTTCGCCAATGGCAGACTTTGTTGATCAATGGTCAGCAAACGGATTAAAAAATATTTTTGGTACAAAAACAAAAGTTGTAGAAATGGAATCAGAAGCAGGTGCTGCAGGAACAGTACATGGTTCTTTGGCAGCAGGTGCTTTAACAACAACATTTACAGCATCACAAGGACTTCTTTTGATGATTCCTAACATGTATAAAATTGCTGGTGAACAGTTGCCTGGTGTTTTCCATGTTTCTGCTCGTACAGTTGCAACTCAAGCCTTGAACATCTTTGGTGACCACTCTGATGTTTATGCTTGTCGTCAAACTGGTTTTGCAATGTTAGCTGAATCAAATCCACAAGAAGTTATGGACTTAGCTCCTGTTGCTCACCTTGCAGCAATCGAAGGGAAAGTTCCATTTATCAACTTCTTTGACGGATTTAGAACATCACACGAAATTCAAAAAATCGAAACTTGGGACTACAAAGATTTAAAAGATATGGCAAATATGGATGCTATAAAAGCCTTCCGCCAACATGCTTTAAATCCAAATGCTCCTGCAATGCGTGGTTCTCACGAGAATGGTGATGTTTTCTTCCAGCACAGAGAAGCATGTAACTCAGTTTACGATGCACTTCCAGAAGTTGTTTGCAAATATCTTGCAAAAGTAAACGCAAAACTTGGAACAAACTACGACTTATTCAATTATTACGGAGCTCCAGATGCAGATAGAGTTATTATCGCTATGGGTTCAGTTTGTGATGTAGCAGAAGAAGTTATAGATTATCTCAATGCTCACGGAGAAAAAGTTGGACTTATCAAAGTTCGCTTGTATCGTCCTTGGGTTTCAGAAAAATTCTTAAGCGTACTTCCAAAAACTGTTAAAAAAATCGCAGTTCTTGATAGAACAAAAGAACCAGGTTCTCTTGGTGAACCACTTTATCTTGATGTTGCAACAACTCTTAGAGAAGCAGGACTTAACGATATCGTTCTTACAGGTGGTCGTTACGGTCTTGGTTCAAAAGATACACCTCCATCAAGTATTTTTGCAGTTTACAAAGAACTCGAAAATGCAAAACCAAAATCACGATTTACAATTGGTATCGTAGACGATGTTACAAATCTTTCGTTGCCAGAAGTAAAACCAGCTCCTATTACAGCTGCAGAAGGAACAGTTGAATGTAAATTCTGGGGTATCGGTGGTGACGGTACAGTTGGTGCTAACAAAGATTCTACAAAAATCATTGGTGATCATACTGATAAATACATCCAAGCCTATTTCCAATATGACTCAAAGAAAACTGGTGGTATCACAATTTCTCACCTTCGCTTTGGGGATAAACCTATCAGAAGTTCATATTACATCAACCAAGCTGACTTAGTTGCATGTCATAATCAATCTTATATCATCAAAGGATATAAGATGGTTCAAGATGTTAAAAAAGGTGGAACATTCCTTATTAACTGTCAATGGTCTGATGAAGAACTTAACAAACACTTAAATGCAGAAGCAAAACGCTATATTGCAAAAAACAATGTAAAAGTTTACACAGTAGACGCAGTTAAAATTGCTGGTGAAATCGGTCTTGGAAAACGCACATCAACAGTTCTTCAATCTGCATTCTTCAAACTTGCAAATGTTCTTCCAGTAGAAGAAGCTATCCAATACATGAAAGAAAAAGCTGAAGCTAAATTCAGCAAAAAAGGACAAGAAATTGTTGATATGAACTGGAAAGCTATCGACGCAGGTTGTAATGCTCTACACGAAGTTGCAATTCCAGCTGACTGGGCAAATGCTGTAGACAACACAGAAAAAGCTAAACTTGAAGGTGAAGCAAAAACTGTTGCAATGGTAGAAAAATTGATGAATCCTATCGCTCTTATGGACGGAGATTCACTTCCTGTTTCTGCTTTCAAAGATTGTGCAGACGGTCAATTCGAACTTGGAGCATCAGCATACGAAAAACGCGGAACAGCAGTTATGGTACCAGAATGGGATGGTGCAAAATGTATTCAATGTAACAACTGTGCATTCGTTTGTTCACACGCTACAATTCGTCCATTCTTGTTAAGTGAAGATGAAGTTAAAAATGCTCCTGCAGGTCTTGTTGCAGTTGATACAAAACCAAAAGCATCACAATACAAATTTACAATGAGTGTAACTCCTCTTGACTGTATGGGTTGTGGAGAATGTATTACAGTTTGTCCTACTGGTGCAATCAAAATGGTTCCACAAGAAACAAGAATTGAAGAACAACCAGTCTTCAATTATCTTGTTAAAAATGTTTCTAAGAAAACAGATTCAGGATATGCAGACAGCACAGTTAAAGGTTCACAGTTTAATCAGCCATTACTTGAATTTTCTGGTTCATGTGCAGGTTGTGCAGAAACTTCTTATGCTCGTTTGGTTACTCAACTTTACGGTGAAAATATGTACATCTCTAACGCAACAGGATGTTCATCAATTTGGGGTGGTCCTGCTGCAACATGTCCATACACAATCAACAAAGATTCTAAGAAAGGTCCAGCATGGGCAAACTCATTGTTCGAAGACAACGCTGAACACGGTCTTGGTATGTATGTTGGACAAAAATTCATTCGTGATAGCTTAATTGCAAAACTTGAAGAAATTGCAAACGGCGATAAAGCTCCTGCAAGTTTGAAAGATGCAATCGCTAAATTCATGGAAACAAAAGATTCTACAATCGAAAACCAAGAACCTACAAAAGTTCTTATTGCTGAACTTGAAAAACTAGATTGCGACTGCGAAACAAGAAAAGAAATTCTTGAAAAGAAAAACTACCTCAACAAAAAATCTGTATGGATTATGGGTGGTGACGGATGGGCTTATGACATCGGTTTTGGTGGATTAGACCATGTTCTTGCAAGTGGCGAAAATGTAAATGTTATGGTATTCGATACAGAAATGTACTCAAATACAGGTGGACAAGCATCAAAAGCTTCTAACATTGGTGAAGTTTGTCAGTTTGCTGCTGCTGGTAAAGATATCGGTAAAAAATCACTTGCAGAAATTGCAATGAGCTACGGATATGTTTATGTTGCACAAATCGCACTTGGTGCAAACCCTGCACAAGCACTCAAAGCAATCCAAGAAGCTGAAGCATATAACGGACCATCATTGATTATCGGATATGCTCCATGTGAATTGCACGGTGTTAAGGGCGGTATGAACCACTGTCAAGATGAAATGAAAGCTGCTGTAAAAGCAGGTTACTGGAACTTGTTCAGTTTCAATCCAGCACTTAAAGCAGAAGGAAAAAATCCATTCACATTGACATCAAAAGCAGGTGATGGAACATATCAAGAATTCCTTGCAAACGAAACTCGTTATTCTTCTCTTACAAGAAAGTTCCCAGAAAGAGCTGAACTCTTGTTCAAGAAAAACGAAGAAGCTGCTAAGGCTAGATTTGAACACTTACAAAAACTTGTGGAATTGTACAAATAAACTTGATACAAGGAAACTTGTAAAATTCATTGCAAGTTGATATAAGCCCTACTGAGATAATTCTTGGTGGGGCTTTTTTTATATAAAAAATTTATTTGAAAATTTTTTTAACATAAAATATAAAATCCGTGCTAAAATATAAAAGATAGATTTATCACATTTTTATAGAGGTAAATATGAACAATATCAAAAAACTACTTTTTGTTTTTGTGGCTTTGTGTTTGGTAACTTCAGTTACTGCTCAAGGAAAACTTTTAAAATCTTTTACAGCAGAATTAAAATCAGCAAGTAAACAATTTTCTGGTGATGAATTGTTCAAGGCACAAGAAAAGATTTTTGCTGAATTTGTAAATCAAAATGGATGTCCAGTTGTCGTTAGTGACGGAAAAGGAAATTACGAAGTTACATTTTTGTATTTTGCACCAAGTTTAGAAGATGGAACTTTACCTGTAGTTACAATTAATTGCGACAGTCATTCAGAAATTTCTGGAACTGAATTAAAGAACATCAAAAATTCACCAGTGTTTTATAAGACAGTAAAATTAAAAACTGACAAGAATTTTTTTACTTATATGATTAAAGAAGGGGATGGTCGTCAGATGAATGATCCAGCAAATGATTTTAAACAATGTGATAGAAAAAAATCAAGTTTTGTTCGTCTTTCTGATAAAATTGGTGGATTAAAAATTTTTAGATTTGAAAGCAAATATGAATGGATGGGCGCAAGAGATATTTATGTTTATCTTCCAGCTGAATATTTGAACAATGCAAATTCAGATAACTTAAAAAAATTCCCAGTTTTATATATGCTTGATGGTCAAAATGTTTGGGATCATAAAAATCTTCCATGGCAAGGTTGGAAAGTTGAATCTTCTATGGAACGCCTTGTTCAAGAAGGAAAAATTCAAAGTGCAATCGTTGTTGGAATTTCAAATAATCGAAATCGAACAAAAGAATATGCAGGTTGGTGTGATGAACTTCCTGACGGTGATGTTGTAACAGATTCAGCAGAATTTAAACGCTATGCAAATGAACATCGCTTGATGATTGTAGAAGAAATCATTCCATTTATTGAAGCAAATTTTAATGTAATTCAAGACCGAAGTGGACGCGTAATTGCAGGAAGTAGTTACGGGGCATTCTGTTCAGCATATTTTGCAGCATCAAATCCAGAAGTATTTAGTGGTGCAGGATTATTCTCAGGTGGAAGCACAGGTTTTGAACAAATTATCGCTAAAGACGGATTTAATTTTTCTAGCGACAATAAAGTTAAATTCTACATTGACTGTGGAACAGGGGACGCATTAGAAATGATTTTGCTCCCTGGAACTCAACATTTAAGAGATTATATTTTAAGTAAAGGATACAAACAAGCTGAAAAACCATCAGATGATGGCGATTTATTCTATCAAGAAAGTGTAGGACATTCTCACAATGAACAGGCTTGGTCAAGAAGAATCCCAGACTTTTTGGAATTTATGTACAAATAATGTACAATTTTTGAGGAGATTTATTATATGAAAAAAATTGCGATTGTTGGACTTGTGATTGGTTTAGTTCTTTTGATTGCAGGTATTGGAATTCGTGTTGGCGTGGATTCAAAAGACGAAGTTCGTGATGCAAATCAAGCATTAACATTTTTACTTGGCGAAAAACTTTCTCCATCTTTAGTTTCTAAAATTATGAATGGTGAAATGAAAGTTTTTGGAGAAACAATCTCATTAGATGATATTCTCGAAATGGCTGATAACGCTGATGTGCAAAAGTTAAGAACTGGATTAAAGTTTTACGCTTATTCTCCACTTATGACAATTATCGGTGGCGTTTTAACTGTGCTTAGTCTTGTTGCATTTATCTTTGCAAAAAAGAAGCGATAGAAAAATTAACACTATAAAGTAATTTGAAAAAGGACTGTTTTTTACAAGCAGTCCTTTTTTTTGTGAATAGTTTTTCTCCCACATAATCGCTTTTCAATCTTTCCCTTGTCTTTTCTGATTTTTTGCTATATTCTTTTCTTATGCAAACTTCCTATCAAATGTCTACAAATGTAGCTGTACAAAAATGCGATGAATATCAATTTGATTCTGTTTATCAAAGTGTAAAAAAACTTTTGGAACTTGTTCCGCCACCAGATGTAACTGGAAAAACTGTTCTTTTAAAACCAAATATTTTGTATCCAAAAAAAGTTGAAGATGCAGTTTGTACTCATCCTGTTGTGGTTGGTGCTTGTGTAAAAGCCTTTGTTGAACTTGGCGCAAAAGAAGTTTTAGTTGGCGAATCTCCTGCTATGGCAAATTCAACAAGTTCTGCAAAATCAACTGGTATTTAC
Organism: Treponemataceae bacterium; assembly: GCA_045645985.1. Classification (GTDB taxonomy): domain Bacteria; phylum Spirochaetota; class Spirochaetia; order Treponematales; family Treponemataceae; genus RGIG9060. The sequence goes on along the minus strand of JAZRJV010000016.1, from coordinate 24,423 downwards.
GATATGGTTGGGCAAAACGGTGGAACTTGGGTTGATTTTAACGGAAGTTTATCAGTTCCTTGCACAGAAGGAAAACTTGTAAAACAATTTAGTTTTGCAACTGCATTTGAAAAAGCCGATATGGTTGTTTCTCTTTCAAAATTGAAAACTCATCAGTTTATGTCTTACACAGGGGCGATGAAAAATCTTTTTGGTTTGATGGTTGGACTTGATAAAGCACAAAGTCATTATCGATTTCCTAAAAAAGAAGATTTTGGTGCTTTCTTAACTGATTTGAATATTTGTGCAAAACCATCTTACGCAATTATGGATGCAATCGTTGGAATGGAAGGTCCGGGAGGTCCAGGAAGTGGCGACCCAGTAAAACTTGGATTTTTAGCAAGTTCAGATAATATTCTTGCTTTGGATTGGTTTTGTTCCGAAATTGTAGGTTATAATCCTTATGAAGTTGTAAATTTAAAAGATGCTTTAGAAAGAAATATTTGGCTTGATAATCCTGAGCAAATTCAAGTTCTTGGTGAACCAAAAGAAGAAATAAGAAAACAAACACAAAATTTTAAAATTGTAAAAGAACCATCTCAAACTTTGGGAAAAATGCTTCCTCGTTGGTTAGATTATCTTGCAACAAAAATTTTAACTCGTAATGTTCATTTTAAGCAAAGTAAATGTTTGAAGTGTCAGCGATGTAAACAAATTTGTCCTGCACAGATTATAAAAATGGAGGGCAAAAATGGAACAGCACAAATAAACGATAAGACAAAATGTCTACATTGTTTTTGCTGTCACGAAATTTGCCCAGCCGATGCAATTAAGTTACGAAGATTTTTTTAGAAAATTACGGATTTGAACCATCGATGATAGAAAAATCTGTTTCTTCTAAAATAATCTTCCAATTTGAATTTAGAGAAATTTTGTAATATTTGTCAGAATCAGTGTTGTTTGTAAACTTTCTTTCAATTTCTCCATTTACTTTTGGAGAATTTAAAATATCCAAAGATTCTGGAGATTCTTTTGTAAAGCCACTAATTCTAGTAAAATCATCGTAGTTTATTTGTTTCGAATTTATAGTGGAAAAACACATATCGAAAGTAAAACTTTTACCTGCTGGAATTTTTGCAATAGCGTAAGGAATTTCACTTGTGATTTCACCATATTTATCGTTTACTTTTACAAATAAATCCACATCTTGTGGAGTTTTTGTAACTTCGGTAACTTTTACATCAGTTATTGTTACTGAATTGTTTTTTGGTGTATTAAAATGGAGTTCTAAAAATCTATATTTTTCATCATTTACTACAGCACCTAGAACATACATTTTTATAGAAATTGGTTTTGTTCCGATAGTTGTAATTTTCCAAGAATTAGAATAATTACTGTCGATAGAATAAGCGCCTATATTTAAAGTAACATCTTTTTCATTTGCACTTGCATTGAAAGTTACTTCATAAAGTTTGTTATCTTCTATTGCAAATCCAGTATTGATAATAGGCCAACTAGAATTTGGAGTAGTATCTGGATTTAATGTTTCAAAAGAAAAAGTTACTCCATTTTCAATTTTTTCAGTTGAGATTTTATCATCTTTACTTCCTAAATAAATTCCAAATGCTAAAGAGTTTCCTTCAATTTTTTCAATTTTAAGATTTTTTATATAAACTTCAGAAGTAAGTAATCCGATTGCTAGTTGAACATGTCCTTTCCATGCTTTGTTGTAAGAACCTGTTTCAAAAGAATAAGATTTAAATTCTGTAGAAAGAGCAGAACAAATATTTCCACCTCTTTCTGTTTTATGAACATCTTTTAATTCTAGTAAAAGAATTTCACCATCATTTTGGGATTTTGCTTCAAAGCTTACTTTGTAATTTGTATTTGCTTCAAAATTCCAAGTACTTTTTGATGCTAGGAAAATATCCCATAAATCAGTTTGATTTGTTGTTAAAGAAATACAAGTTGCACCTTCATTTTCTGTTATTGTAACAGAATCAACAGTTCCTTCTTTCCATCCTTCTCCATAAATCATTGGACGAATATCAATATATTCTTCTGCAGTTTTGTCTTCAGGAAGATATGCAGGTTTATTAAAGTAATCAGTTATTATGTCTGTTTTTATCGTTGTTGTGTTATTTTGTAAATCGCAAACATAAAACGATGGAGTTTCTTCCAATATTGAAGAAAGTTGTTCTTCTGGATTTTCTTCAACTGAATCGTTAGGACAAGAGAAAAATAAAAAAATGAATGAGAACATTAAAATAATTAAAAAAGTTTTTTTCATAAATATTCCTCCAAAAATATGTTATGCAAAATATTTTACTATATAAAGTTTAAAAAGACTACATTTTATTATCGGCAGATTTATTGATTTTCTGTATCCTTTTCTACAACGGATTTTCCTCGCCAAGAGCCTACAATCCAGCGGATAAAAACAACAATTCCTCTAAAAATTTCGTCGGCAGCCATTGCAATCCAAGCACCAACAATTCCTAGGTGAAAGAAAATTCCCAAAATCCAAGTGAAAACTACAGAAATTCCCCACATTGAGCCAATTCCCAAAACGGTTGGAAAGAGAACATCTCCTGCAGAACGCATACTTCGGATAACTATTAAGTTTATACAGCGCCCGATTTCTAAGAAGATTGCAACAAACATAACTTTTCTTCCAATTTCGATAATTGTTTGGTTTGATGTAAAAAATCCCAAAGTCCATTTTGAAACTGCAAAATTTACAATAGAAACGATGATAGAAACTATCATTGCACTTGTTAAACTTTTCATAACTCGCTTGTATGCAAAATCGTAATCGTTTGCTCCAACACTTTGCCCAACTATAATTGAAGTTGCTCCAGCCATGGCATTTGAATAAATCAGCGAAAATAAAGTTAACATATTACAAAAGATTTTTGCGTTAATTGCTTCCGGTCCCATTGTATTTACAAAGGCGGTAATTATGATTTGCGCAATATTGTATGAAATATTTTCTCCAGCAGTCGGGATTCCTAATTTAATGAGTTTTGAAAGTAATTCTTTTGGGAAAGGCTTTAGTAACTTGAAAGATAATTTTCCTTTGATGATTTTTCTAAACAAAATGTAAGAAATAATCATTCCTAATGTGCTACTTAAAGTTGTAGAAATTGCAACTCCCTTTACGCCAAGATTTAAGTGTGCTAATGGTCCATAAAGGAATGTGTAATTTGCAATAATATTTACTACATTCATTCCAAAGAAAATAAACATTCCTACGCTAGTTTTTCCATGACAGTTAAATACTTGGGAAAAAATCATTACGATTGCATCTGTAAAAAGGAAGAAACCTACGATTTTCATGTAAGCATTAGCATCTTCCATCATTATAGAAGGAACTTGAATTGCTGTTAATAAAGGTTTACTAAAAGTTGTGATAATAAAACAAACTGCTACACTCAAAACTAAATTGAATAAAACAGAAACTGTGTAAATTTGATTCATTTTTTCAGTTTGTTTTGCACCGATATATTGAGCAACGATAACTCCAGTTGCACTTGTTATAATTGAAAACGCAAGACGCAAAAATCCCATAATCTGATTTGCATTTCCGATTGCACCAACAGCGGTTTGTGAATAATGACTTATCATGATTGTATCGATATAACCGAGTGTCATCGACAAAATCATTTGAATAAAAATTGGCCAAGCAAGTTTGAAAAGAGAAATTTTTCTTGCATCGTTAGTTGTAATTTCTTTGTTTTGCATAATTCTTTATAACTTGTTTTTTTATAATAGTAAAGTGTAGAAAATTTATTAAAACTTATAGTAAGTAAAAAATAAAACTAGAAATATAATATTAAATAATTTATAATCAGTTTATGAATAATCGAAAAACAAAAATTGTCTGTTCTATGGGACCGACTTCTGAATCTTTAGATGTAGTTTGTGATTTGCTTCGTTCTGGAATGAATGTTGCAAGATTTAATTTTTCTCACGGAACTCACGAATATCATAAAAAAAATATTGAAACTGTTAGAGAAGCCAGTAGAATAACAAAAATTCCTTGTGCAATTTTGCTTGATACAAAAGGTCCTGAAATTCGAACTGGAACAGTTGTGGATAACGGAACAAATTGTGGAAAAATCTCGATTAACACAGATGATATTTTCCTTATGACAAATGACGATTGTCTTTGTACCGAAGCGGTTTATGAAAATGGTGAATTAAAAACTCCAGGTAAAATTTCTTTAAGTTGGAAAAAACTTCCTGAAGAAATTGAAAAAGATTGTAAAATTTTGATAGCCGACGGTCTTATCGAAATGCTTGTTTTGGATACAGATAAATCTTCAACTATCACTTGTAAGGCTTTGAATAGTGGTTCAATCGGAAGTAAAAAAAATGTAAATGTTATCGGTGTTCATCCTGATATTCCTGTTTTGAGTGAACAAGATAAAAAAGATATTGAGTTTGGAATTAAAATTGGCGTTGATTTTATTGCCGCAAGTTTTATCAGTTCTGCAAGTGATGTAGTTTCAATTTTGCGTTTTATCGAGCCCTTTAATTCAAAAGTGCGTATTATTGCAAAAATTGAAAATGAAGAAGGCTTAGATGACATTGAAGATATTATCGAAGTTGCTTCTGGAATTATGGTTGCTCGTGGAGATTTGGGTGTTCAACTTGCAACTGAAAGAATCCCGCTTGCTCAGAAAAAAATAATTCAAGCTTGTAATCGTGCAGGAAAACCCGTAATTACTGCAACTCAAATGTTGGATTCAATGATTACAAATCCTCGTCCAACTCGTGCCGAACTTACCGATGTTGCAAACGCAATTTTTGACGGAACTGATGCGGTTATGCTTTCTGGCGAAACTGCAAACGGTGCATATCCTGTGGAAGCAGTAAAAACTTTGGATAAAATTGCACGAACTGTAGAAAGTTCTGAAGATTACAAAGCAAAAATGCGAAGTTTCAGTCTAAATTCTGCAAACTGGGCTGGAACAAATCCTTCTGATATTGGTAGCGTTATGGCTCATGCCGCTTATGCAACTGCAACTGATATTCAGGCAAAAGCTTTGCTTGTTCCAACAATTAGTGGAAATACGCCTCGTCTTATTAGCCGTTTTCGTCCAGAACAAATGGTAATTGCTGCAACTCCAAGTGAAGTTGTTTATCGGCAACTTTTATTGAACTGGGGCGTTTTTCCTTTGCTTGTAAAAATTGCTGAAGATTCAGAAGAGATGATACAGAATGCAATTAGAACTGCTTTGGATGCAAAAGTTGTTTCAAAGTCTGATAAAGTTGTTATGGTTTGCGGAATGCCGATTTTTAGTCCAATGATGATTAACACAATTCGAGTTTTGCTTGTTGGAACGGTTTTGGCACGAGGTCAACTTGGTGGTGGTTTTATCGGAAACAAAGACGATAATCCAAGTTACAGAGTTACGGGGCGTGTAATTCGTGTTGAAAGTGCCGAAGATGCTGTAAAAGCTCTTAAAAAATCAAATGCAGAAATTCTTGTTACACGAAATTTGGATATGGCATTTATTCCAATTTTGCGTCTTGTTGATGGATTAGTTATTGAAAATCCTTCAGAAATGGATGAAGAATTACTTTCTTTGATAAATCCTAATTTAGTTTGGATTGCTCAAGTAACTGATGCTATGAAAAAACTTGAACCAGGCTCCACTGTTACGATAGACAGTAGCGAAAAACTTATTTACGAAGGAACTATTTAAGTTTTTTTGTGATTATAGATGAAATGAAAAAGCACTTGTAAATTCGTTATGTTTTACAAGTGCTTTTTTTTAGTTTCCTAGTTTTTTATCATATTTTTTTGGATTTCCTGAATAATCAATGTAACTTATTCCTGCGTTATTCAATTTTTCCATAAATTTGATATTTTGACTTTCGGGGCAAAGTGTTTTTGCTTGTTCTAATTCAGTTTTTGATTCTTCAAACTTTTCTTGCTCAAAAAGAGTTTGAGAATAAATTATTTTTGCAAAATATAATTCGCTATCATTTGTGGCATCTGTAACTGATTTTTTTACAAAATCGTAAGTTTTTTGTTTGTCGCCACCAGCAATTCCTGGAACATAATAATACCACATTCCAAGATTTATGAGAGCAAAACTCATTTTTGGGTCTTGTACTAAGGCTTGTTCATAATAAGTTTTTACTTCCAATCCTGATTTTATCGCTTCTGAAAGAGATGCAAATTGCAAAGAAAAAGAAATCAAATCTCCTTGATTTACCAAAAGCCATTTGTTTGGAGTTTTTCCACTTGAATTTAATGAATTTATAAAATCTGCAGTTTTTTTTATTTGATTTTGAGTTTCTGCTTTTAATTGATTTTTTGCAGTTTTATCATTTTCAATTACTTTTCCTTGATTTTTAAGTTTTTCTAAAAAAAGCATATTTTCTAAAATAAGTTTTGTTTCTTCAGAAAAGTTTTTGTAATTTTCGTTGGCAAAAAGGGAAGTTTCGTAGTCTGAAACTTTATCCAAAATCTCTTGTGGTTTTGAATATTTTTCAAGTTCCATTCTAAAAAAATTCATATCATTTATGGCATTTTCCTCTGATTTTGAGCCTTGTGAAAATGCAAAAATTGTGGAAAAAATAAGGCAAAATAAAATAAAAATTCGTTTATTCATACTATTGATGATAAGTTTTGAAAAAATTGTGTCAAGGGGTTTTTAAAAATTTTTACTTGTTGATAACTTGTGGAAAAGTGTGATAAACCTAGTATTTACAAGGTTTATACGGATTTTAAAAAAAATAAATTTTTTTAAATTTTTTTTGCAAAAAAACTGGATTTTAAAGTGATTTTTGCTAAATAAAATTTCGTTTTGTAATTCTTTGTATTATAAAGAATTACAAATGTTTTGATTTATTCAAATTTGTTGCATTCACAAAAAAATACTATACTTTTTACTAATTTGTTAAAATACAAAGAATAAAGGTTTTACAAGTTATCTACATCTTAAAAAATTAAAATGTGGATAACTTGTGGAAAACTAACAGGGTTTTGTAGAAAAACTACTTTGCTCCGTATTCTTTATAGTAGTTTTCAATATCAGTTTTGATTTTATCATCAATGATGATTTTTCCATCTTTTCCTGTAGGTTTGTTGTAAAGATATTCTACAACTTCACTCATTGTAACGATGGCGTTGGCTGGAAATCCGTACAAATCTGTAATTTCTTCAAGAGCAGATTTTTCACCTTTTCCTTTTTCTTGACGATTTAATGAAACCATCAAACCTTTAATTTCAATTTTGTCTGGATTTGGACATTGAGCTTTGATGATTGGGAAAGTTTCTTCGATAGATTTTCCAGAAGTTGTAACATCTTCAATAATGACGATTTTATCACCTTCTTTAATTGAACTTCCAAGTAAAAGTCCTGCATCTCCGCCGTGGTCTTTTGCTTCTTTTCTGTTTGAGCAATATCGAATTTCTTTTCCGTAGAGTTGGCTAAATGCGATTACTGTTGCAACGCTTAATGGAATTCCTTTGTAGGCTGGTCCAAAAAGCACATCAAAATCACTTCCGTAGTTTTCGTAAATTGCTTTTGCGTAATATTGCCCGAGTTTTTGCAACTGGCTTCCTGTAATGTAAGCTCCAGCATTCATAAAAAAAGGTGATTGTCTTCCACTTTTAAGTGTAAAACTTCCAAACTTCAAAACTTGGCTTTCAACCATAAAATCAATAAATTCTTTCTTATAATCTTGCATAAATCTGATTATAAAATAGTGATTTTATCATTGTCAACATGCACAGAAATAAAAATTTATGATATAATTAAGATGAAACTATTTAGAGGAATCAATATGAAAAAATTTATTATAGTATTTTGTTTTTTAATTTTAGGTATTATGTCTATTCATTCGGAATCAATTTATTCCATAGGAGTTAATTATAATTTTTTTAATGAAAATTCTGTGTACAAAAACCAAGAAAGTAGTTCAACTTTACATGGAATTGGATTTGATTTTTCCTACAGATTTTTTTCGGCTGAACAAGGAAATACTGTAGGTTTTGATATAAATGCTGATGACGGTTCTTTTATTTATACTAATCAAGCAAATTGCGATATTGGATTTTGGTATAGTTTAAATGTAGACTTACCATTATTAACAACTATAAACACTGGAGATATTTCCTTAAACTTAAAACTTAATGAAAACGGATTCTGGGCTTTAATCATGGATAATATTTGTGGAGCTACTTTTTCTTTGAATGTTACGCCAGCATTTTCTATGGATATTTCACTTGGACCAAAACTTGGATTTTTCTATATAAATCATAATAGCATGACAAATCTAACCTTTGGTGCTGCAGCAGAACTTGGTGGAAGAGTGTATTTTGAAAATTCAAAAACTCAAGAAAGAAAAATGGGAATTGGCTTTGGCTCAAAAGTAAGTTATGATTTTTACTCTATTTCGCAAGCATATTATCCAGAAGATTATTCTAAATATAATGTATTTTCTGTAACACCTTTTATATCTTTTATGCTAAGAAAATAAAAAAAATTTTCCGATAATATAATTATGAAACAATCTGAAAAATCTATAATTCTTGGTGGCATAGTGCTTTTAATTTTAGCCGCCTTTTTTACTATATCCATAATGGTTCAATTTCTAAATTTTGGAATTACTAAAGAAATTTTAGTTTTCTTTAAGATTGGGCAGATACTTTTTTCTGCCTATGGATATTCCTCTATTTTGATTCCTATTTTTTTGTTTGTGGCTTCTATTTCGTTTTTTTCTGTAAATTTTTCTAAAAAAAGAGCTGTTATTTTGGCTGCTTCTTTGTTGCCTTTTTTTACAGTTGTTGCAACAGAACGAATTTGTAACAAAATTTTGCCAGGCTCAACAGAACCTGTTTTTGCTTTAAAATTGATTACAGCATTTTGTATTTGCGGACTTTTAATTGTTATTGAATATTTAGCAACAGGAATTGCTTACGATGCAATTATTTCAATTAAAAAATCAGAAAAAAAGAAAAAAAATCAAATTTCCACAATAAGCACTTCTCCATCAGATTTAGAAGTTACACAATTAGATGAAGCAAATTCTGACAATAAATTTTTTGTAGAAGCAGAAGATGATGAACTCAATGAAGACGATGCTGAAAGTGCACAAGATGAAGATGCGATAGTTGAGTCTCAAAAAGAAGATATTTGCGATGAAAATAATGAATCGGTTTATCAAGAAGATTTTGAAACGAATGAATCAGTCGATGAAATTTTAGAAAACGAAACAGAAAATGAAGACTTTGTAAACGAAGTTGTTGCAGAAACTCAAGTTGAATCAGAAGTTGAAGATAAACTAGATGTTAAAGATGAAGTTTTTGATGAAAATGTTACAGAGTCTCAAAAAGTCGAAGATGAAGAAACAGTAAATGTAATTTTTTCACGAAATCAACAAGATTTTTATCAGAATGATGCTGAAAATGATTCTGATGAAGTTTATGCTGAAGATGATAAAAGCGATGTTGTTTGCGACGAAGCCGAATCTCAAGAAATTACTTCAAGTTTAATAAATGAATTATATCAGCCAAATTCTGCAGAAGAAGATTTTTTGGAAAATCCTTTTGGGGAAGAAGAAGTTGAAAACAAAGTTTATGACGAAGTTGAAAACGAAATCGAAACTGCAGACGAAAACGAACTTAAATATGATTACAATTTAGAGCCAGAAATAGAAACTGAGTTTATGTCTGAAGAAGAAAGAATGAACACAGTTGTTCCTTTGATGGATATTCAACTTGGTGATGATGAAGAAGAAAATGAGGAAATTCAAGAAGAAGTTTATTGCGAGGAAGATGAACATAAAGAAAAAAATAATGATGATTTTGTAGACATCGATTTTGATAATAATTATGATGATATTCCTAATATCGAAGAAAAATCTTCTATGCCAAAGGATCCATTGTTTCAAACTGCACACGAAGAAACTGTTTTTAAACAAGTAGATTTTGATTCCGATTCAGATGATTTCAACGAAAATTCTCAGTATGAAGATGAAGTTGATGACATTGAAGAAGATTCAAATCAAGATGATGACCTTGATGAAGATTCTTACGATGAATACGATGACGAAGATGAAATAGAACAAGAAGTTTCTGTTAAAGTTCAGACTCCTGTTATTCAATCTGTTCCAAAAAGACAGAAGAATGCTCCGTATCGAGTTCCTTCCGAAGGACTTTTGACTTCTTATCCAGATGGAGCTTATTGGATTGTAGATTCTGATACGCAAAAAGCAGCTGTTGTGTTAAAAGAAACTTTAAGCGAATTTAAAATAGAAGCTGAAGTTACAGGAATTAGAAAAGGTCCTGTAATCACAATGTTTGAAATTTTACCAGCTCCAGGTGTAAAACTTAATAAAATTGTTAGTCTTCAAGATAATATTGCTTTGCGATTAGCTGCTTCAAGTATTCGTATTGTTGCTCCAATTCCTGGAAAAAGTGCGGTTGGTATTGAAGTTCCAAACAAAGAACGAGCAATCGTAAGTTTTAAAGAATTGATAGAAACAGAAACTGCCGCTTACAAAAAAATGGCAATTCCAGTTGTTTTAGGAAAAGATATTACAGGTGAAGCACAACTTTTAGACTTGGCAAAAACTCCTCATCTTTTGATTGCAGGTTCTACAGGTTCTGGAAAATCAGTTTGTGTAAACTCAATGATTCTTTCAATTTTGTACAAGCGTTCTCCAAATGATGTAAAACTTATTCTTATCGACCCAAAAGTTGTTGAATTAAAACTTTATAATGATATTCCGCATCTTTTAACACCAGTTATTACAGAACCAAAAAAAGCGTTCCAGGCTTTGCAATATTGCTTGTGCGAAATGGAAAGACGATATGCACTTTTGGACGGAATGGGCGTTCGTGATATTACAAGTTTTAATCATCGTATTGAAGAAAGAAATATCGCTACAGAAAAACTTCCGTATATCGTTGTTGTAATTGATGAATTTGCAGACTTAATGGCAACTACAGGAAAAGAATTGGAATCAGTTGTTGCTCGTCTTGCTGCTATGAGCCGCGCAGTTGGAATTCATCTTGTACTTGCAACTCAACGACCATCTATTGATGTTATCACAGGTTTGATTAAAGCAAATATTCCTACTCGAATTGCATTTATGGTTGCATCCAAAATGGATAGCCGAATTATCATTGACCAAGTTGGTGCTGAAAAACTTTTAGGTCGAGGAGATATGCTTTACGCTTCTGCAACTGATCCTTTCCCAGTTCGTATTCAAGGAACTTATGTTTCTGATAACGAAGTTGAAAATGTTGTTGATTATGTGAAACAATATGGAGAACCTGAATATATTGATGACGAAATCTTTGTGGAAGATGATGATGAAGTTGATGTTGGGCCAAATCTTTTTGGCGAAGGTGAAGATCCTCTTTACAATAAGGCTTTGGAAATCGTTATTCAGGCGGGAAAAGCATCTGCTTCTTACATTCAGCGCCGATTAAAAATTGGTTACAATCGTGCGGCTCGTCTTGTGGAAGAAATGGAAGCCCGAGGAATTGTAGGTCCAGCAAACGGTTCAAAACCGAGAGAGATTATTCACATTCCGTAAGGATGATTTTAAGATAAATTTTTAAGCAAGGTTTATTTTCTAGTTTGATTATAAGCCTTGCTTTTTTTTATTTTGAAAGTTCGTAAAAAATGATAGAAGAAGCTTGTGCAACATTCAAACTATCCATAGAAGTTTTTGCAGGAATTATGATTAGTTCATCACAAGCTTTTCTAACTTCATTTGAAATTCCGTTTTCTTCGTTGCCTAAAACGATAAGAGCATTTTTATTTGCACAAATTTTTTGTAATTCATAGGCTGATTTTTTTGCCTGTAAATCTGTTCCGATTGATACAAATTGATTTTTGAATCCTTTTAAAAAATCAACTGAAGATTTGCAAGTAAAAATATTTACAAATTCCATTCCACCTTGAGCCACTCGATAAGAACTTGTTGTGATAAAAGATTGACTTTCATCTTGTGGAATGATGATATTTTTTATTCCAAAAAATGCAGCACTTCGGATAATCGCGCCAAAATTATTTGCATTTCCAATTCTATCGAGCAAAATTGCGTGTTCTTTGTTTTTTTGCCATTTAGAAATTTCATCTTTGGAAATTGATTGAATTTTTGGATAATCAATCATTGCAACTACACCTTGATGATGAACACTTGCACAAATTTTTTCTAATTCTTTTTCTTCAACTTGATTATAAGGAATTTTTTTTGATGCAAGTTTTTTGCACAATCCACCGAATAAAGGCGCTTTTTCAGGAGAGAAATATAATCGTTTAATTTTTTGTGGATTATTTTTTTCAAGAGTTTTTACCGCTGCAAATCCACAAACAGCTAATTCATTTTTTTGTTTGTTTTTCATAGTCTAGAATTTTTTGCTGTCGTTAGGGTCGTTTGGAACTTCTTCTGCATAAACGATAAGAGGTTCTCTTTTTGTTTTAGCTAATAAAAGAATAATGCCAACTAAAATAATTAAAAATCCGAGTAAACGAATAATAAAGGTTCCGATTTTGGCTGGAATGATAAAAAGAATTATCGCAATAATAATAGAACCAATAATTTCTGCGATATATGGTTTAGTATTTATTCCAACTTGATCCATTTTTTTTATTCCGTAAAGTTCCATTCCACTTGAAACTAACAAATAAAGAGCTAATGTGTAAACCATAATTGTCCACAAAATTCCTGCAAAAGCGAGAGGAAGGAAGATTGCCAAAAAACCTACTACAATACTGACTATTCCTCGGATATTTATTGTTTTGATAAAATCTGGATCTGCAACCATTTTACGAATGTGAAATAAGTTAAAAATTCCGTTTCCGAGAGAAAAGAATCCAAGAAGAATAACGATGATTTTTACACATTGTTGAGGAACGATTAACATCAATAGTCCTATAACTATCGCCAAAATCCCAATAACGATATATGTTTTACGCATTGCTGGTGACATACAAACTCCTAAAGTTAATATATTTTAACAAAAAATAAACTAAATTCGATTTAAATATAACATAAATTTTGTTTTTACGCTATAATTTTGCTATGAGTAAATGTTACAAATGTTTTAGACCAGAAAAATCTTGTTATTGTAAATATATTAAAAGTTTTGATTGTGGAGTTAAGTTTGTTCTTTTGATGCATCCAAAAGAAGCTTTTAAGCAAAAAACAGGTACGGGGCGACTTACAAATATCGCTTTAATTGATTCAGAAATTATTATTGGCGTAGATTTTACAGAAAATAAGCGCCTTTTAGAATTACTTTCTGACGAAAAATATTATCCAGTTTTGCTTTATCCAGATGAAAACGCTTGGACAGCAAGTAATCCTGCGTTAAAAACTCAACTTGGAGAAAACAAAAAACTTTTAGTGATTGTTCTTGATGCAACTTGGCCTTTAGCAAAAAAGATGCTCAAACTTTCTCCAAACTTACATGAAATTCCAAAAATTTCATTTAGGGCAGGTTATCGTTCTCAGTTCAAATTTAAAAAGCAACCTGCAGAAGAATGTTTGTCTTCTATTGAATCTTGCTATTATTTGATAAAAGAATTACAAACAAACGAAGTTGTAAAAATTCAGCCTGAAGATGCTCCTCAAGTTTTGCTAGATGTTTTTTCAAAAATGGTAGAATATCAACTTGAAAGTCATCGTCAACGGGAAGAATCGGGGTTACCGAATCGGTATACAAGGCATCAAAATCAGTAGTAAAACTTTTCTTTTTCTGCTAGAATAAGTTAAATTCATTTTTCTAAGGAATATTTTTATGATTTTTTCGCCAGTTGAAGTTCAAGAAACAGTTGATATGTTTATGCGTAATAAACTTGATGTTCGTGCAATTACTTTGGGAATTTCTTTAAGAGATTGTGCATGTTCAGATGGAAAAGAAAGCCGTCGTCGTATGTACGATAAAATTATGAAATACGCAGGAAATCTTGTTTCAGTTGGAAGACAGATTGAAAGTGAATTTGGTGTTCCAATTATCAATAAGCGTGTTGCAGTTACTCCAATTTCTTTGGTTGCAGAACCTTCTGGAGAAAAAGATTATGTTGAATGGGCAATCACTTTGGATAAAATTGCAAAAGAATTAAATATCGATTTTATCGGTGGATTTTCGGCTCTTGTTCAAAAAGGAATTACACCAGGGGATAGAATTTTGATGGAATCAATTCCAGAGGCTTTGGCTGTAACAGATAGAGTTTGTTCTTCTATTAACTTGGGAACAACAAAATCTGGAATCAATATGAACGCTGTAAAAGATATGGGAAGAATTATCAAGGCAACTGCAGAACGCACAAAAGATTCTGACGGATTAGGTTGTGCAAAATTAGTTGTGTTTTGTAATGCTCCAGAAGATAATCCATTTATGGCTGGTGCTTTCCATGGGCCAGGTGAAGGGGACGCTGTTTTATCAGTTGGCGTTTCAGGTCCTGGTGTTGTTGCTGCTGCTTGTAAAGAATATAAAGGTGAACCATTAGATGTGGTTGCCGACGGAATCAAAAAAACTGCTTTCAAAATTACTCGAATGGGTCAACTTGTTGGAACAGAAGCTGCAAAACGACTTGGCGTTGATTTTGGTATTTTGGACTTATCACTTGCTCCAACTCCAGCGGTTGGTGATTCAGTTGCTCGTATCCTTGAAGCAATGGGATTAGAATCTGCTGGTGCTCCGGGAACAACTGCTGCTCTTGCGATGCTTACTGATATGGTAAAAAAAGGTGGTGTTATGGCAAGTACAAATGTTGGTGGACTTTCAGGTGCTTTCATTCCAGTTTCAGAAGATGAAGGAATGATTGAAGCTGTTAAAAAAGGTTCTATCACTTTGGAAAAACTTGAAGCAATGACATGTGTTTGTTCTGTTGGACTTGATATGATTGCAATTCCGGGAAATACTCCAGAAACAACTATTAGTGGAATTATCGCTGATGAACTTGCAATCGGAATGGTAAACAACAAAACTACAGCGGTTCGTGTAATTCCTGTTCCAAACAAAGATGTTGGTGAATGGGTTGAGTTTGGGGGACTTTTAGGTGGCGCTCCAATTATGGCTGTAAACAAATTTAGTTGTGCCGATTTTATCAATCGTGGAGGAAGAATTCCTGCACCAATTCACAGTTTTAGAAATTAGAAAATTTTATGTTTAAATCTCTTTTTGTAATTGCTCTTCCGATTATTCTGCAAAATTTGATGCAGTCAACAGTAAATATGTTGGATACTTTGATGGTAGGTCAACTTGGTTCTGTGGAAATTGCATCAGTTGGGCTTGGTAATCAAATTTATATGCTTTTAAATATGGTTCTTTTTGGAATTTCTTCTGGGGGAGCTATTTTTATTGCGCAATTTTGGGGCAAAAAAGAAAACTCTGGAATCTGGAAAATGGAAGGAGTTATGTTTTCCTTTTCAATAGTGATTGCTTTGATTTTCACTTTTGCAAGTGTTTTCTTTCCAAAATTTTTAATTGGGTTATATTCAAAAGATTTTCATGTTATTGAAATCGGTGCAAGATATTTAAGAATTGTAGCTTTTAGTTTTCCATTTTTTGCAATGAGTTTTGCTTTTTCTATGGCACTAAGAAGTACCGAGCATGTAAAACTTCCAATGGTTGCAACAATGATTTCTCTTGTTTTAAATGCAATTTTAAATTACTTGTTGATTTTTGGAATTGGATTTTTTCCGTCTCTGGGAATTGTTGGTGCTGCCATCGCAACTTGCATTTCTCGAATAGTTGAATGTTTTATTTTATTCATAGTTGCTTATTCAAAAAAATATGAAGTTGCTTCTTCTGTAAAAAATTTATTTTCGTTTACTTTTTTTGAAGTTAGAAAATTTATAAAAATTGCTTTTCCTGTAATTATTAACGAAGCAATCTGGGGATTAGGAACTTCAATGCACAGTTTGATTATGGGAAGAACAAGCACAGAAGCGATTTCGGCTTTCAATATTACAGGAACTATCAGTCAGATTACTTGGGTGTTTTTTATTGGTGTTGGAAATGCTGCGGGAATTATCATCGGGAAAAAAATTGGCGAAGGCAACGAAACTGAGGCAAGAAAATATGCAAATACGCTTTCATGGTTTATGCCAGTGATGGCAATTTTTATCGGTTTACTTTTGATTCCGATTTCAAAATTTCTTCCTTTTATGTTCAATGTGGAAGCAAATATTCTTGTTCAAGCAAAAATGATGCTGATGATTTTAATGTGTTGTTATCCTTTGAATGCTTTTAATATGTGCTGGGTTGTAGGAATTTGTAGAGCAGGTGGCGATACTGTTTTTGCAGCAATTATTGATGTGTGTTTTATGTGGATAATTGCAATTCCTCTTGCTGCTTGTGTTGCGTATTTTACAAATGTGCAACCTTATATCATTTATATTTGTTTATTATCTGAACAAATCTTCAAAGCGATTGTTGGATTTTATAGAATAAAATCTGGAAAATGGCTACACAATGTGGTAGAATAAATTATTAATGAAAAACAAAGGAATTTTTTATGGCATTTAAAATTTTTATTGATGGAAAAGAAGGAACAACTGGTCTTAAGATTTTTGAACGATTTGAAAACAGAAAAGATTTAGAAATTCTTTTAATAGACGAAGATAAACGAAAAGATATAAACGAAAGAAAGCGTCTTATCAATGAATCTGATTATACATTTTTGTGTTTGCCAGATGCTGCCGCAATTGAAGCTGTAAGTTTGTGTGAAAATCCAAATACAATTATTATTGATGCATCAACTGCTCACAGAACAAATCCTGATTGGGCTTACGGTTTTCCAGAATTATCTAGCGACCACCGAAAAAAAGTAGAAACTTCAAAAAGAATTGCAGTTCCGGGATGTTATGCAAGTGGATTTAACGCCCTTGTTTATCCTTTAGTAAAATCTGGAATTTTACCAGCTGATTATCCAGTTGTTTGTCATGCGGTTTCTGGTTATAGTGGAGCTGGAAAAAAAGCTATCGCACAATACGGTGATGAAAATCGTGATTTTCAGTTAGAAAGCCCACGACTTTATGCATTAACACAAGAACATAAACATCTTCCTGAAATGCAAAAAGTTAGTGGCTTAACTTTCAAACCAGCTTTTAGTCCATATATCTGTGATTATTTTTCTGGAATGTCAGTATCAATTCCTTTGCATATCAGAATGTTAAATTCTTCAAAGGGAAGTATTGGACATGCAAGTTGTCAAGAAATTTGCGATATGTTCAAAGCTCATTATGAAGGAAGTCGTTTTGTAAAAGTTGCCGATTTTATGGGCGAAGATATTTTGACAGAACCTTTCATTCCTGCAAATACTTTGTCTGGAACAAACAATATGCAAATATTCATTTGTGGAAATGAGGAACGAGTTACAATTACTTCTCGTTTTGACAACTTAGGAAAAGGTGCAAGTGGAGCTGCTGTTCAATGTATGAATATTTCAATGGGAGTTGACGAAGGTTTAGGTTTATAAACATTTAACTATTTTCGTATTCTGGGGGGAAATATGAAATTGTGTTATCAAAAATTTTTTTTTCTTACGGTATTTATTTTTTGTGTTTTGGGTATATTTTTTTCTTGTACAAAGATTCCAGAACTCACTCTTGAAGAAATTGAAGAACTTATTTCTAGTCAATCAGGAAATATAGAAAATAAAACAATTTCAAAACCTTGGCAAGGCGAATCCTTTGTTCCCGGAAAAGTTGGTGGCACTTGGTATACGAGTATCACCAGCGACCCAAAAAGTTTTAATCTTCTAATTGCCGAACGAGATGGCGCAACAAACGGCGTTTTAAGTTTTTTACACGATTCTCTTTTAGATTATAATTATGCAACAAAAGAATGGAAAGGCAGATTAGCTGAACCAAAAATTGTTACTGATTCAAAAAATGATAAACTCGATGTTTACTTCACTTTGCGTGATGATTTGTATTGGACATTTTACGATTCAGATGAAAAAATAAAAGTTACTTCCGATGATGTTGTTTTTTGGTACAACGAAATTGTAGGCGACCCAGAATTTCAAAGTTCGGGGTATAATGGACAATTTATTTCAATGCCTGATGGAAGTCAAGCGCATATCGATATGGAAAAAATTGATGAAAGAACTTTTGTGTTCCGGTATCCTCGAATAATTTCTGAACCACTTTTGCATTGTAACATGGATTTTGGTCCACGATTTATTTATGAAAAAGCAAAGAAAGAAGGTGGCGTTCAAGGAGTAAAATCAATTTGTTCTATAGATATGAATCCAAAAGAATTACCATCAATTGGAAGAAATTATCTTGTAGAATATTTTCCGGGGCAACGATTGGTTTATAAACGCAATCCTCATTTTTGGGAAAAAGATATAAACGGAGTTGCTGTTGTTTATCCAGAAGAAATGATTGTAAATATCGTTAGTGATAGAAATACAGAATTTCTTTTATTTAACGAAGGAAAACTTGAAGGTTATTCACCTCGTCCAGAAGAATTAACTGATGTTGTAAATAATTCTGGAAAGGATTACACAGTTTTTAATGGTGGTGGTTCTTTAGGTTCAGGTTTGTGGAGTTTTAATCAAAATCCTGTAAACAAAGATAAGCCTTTTTATAATTGGTTTACAAAAAAAGAATTTAGACAAGCAATGAGTTGTTTGTTAAATCGTGATAGAATTATTTCTCAAGCCTACAGAGGCATGGGAGTTCCTAATTATTATTTTTTTCCAGAACCTAATCCATTTTTTAATCCAGAAATTACTTTACAATATCGTTTTGATTTAGAAAGAGCAACTGAACTTTTATCAAAATGTGGAATGACAAAAAAATCTGATGGTTGGCTTTATGACCAAGATAATAATCTTGTAGAATTTGATTTAACAATTTCTGGAGATGATAGTTTAACACAAGATATTGCTTCTATCATTGCTGATGAATGTAGCAAAGTTGGTGTCAAAGTAAAAATAAAAACTTTGGATTTTCAAAAAGTTGTTGAACAACTTACTGCAACTTACGATTGGCAATCAGTAATTATCGGACTTGGAGTTGCAATTTGGCCTACACAAGGTTCTAATGTTTGGCCTTCAGATGGAAATTTGCATTTGTGGTATCCATTACAAAGTTCACCTGCTACAGAATGGGAAGCTAAAATTGATGAACTTTATGATGAAGGAAGTTGTACTTTAGATAAAAAGAAAGCTCAAAAAATTTGGGACGAATATCAATCTTTGATTTTGGAACAATGTCCTGTAATTTATTTAATTCGCTCACAATCATTTTATGCAATAAAAAATCGTTGGGATTTAACAAATATGTATTTTGATAATATGGGTGGAGCAAACACAAATAATTTATTTCTAAAGGAAGAATTATAATGAAAGAAAATTTATTAGAAATAAAAAATGCGATTATCAATTTTTTTAATTTGATTTTTACACCTTGGTTTTTATTTAGAAAAAAATTTCCACTTTTATCTTTTGCAGTTTCACGATTATTTACAATGATTGTGATTTTGTTTTTTCTTGGTTTTGCAGTGTTTGGTTTAATGGAATTAGCTCCTGGAGATATTGTGGATCAACTTATGGTGCAACAGCTTTTTTCTGGGGATACAGGAAAATTTCAAAACACAAACGAAAATTTTTCTAATGACCAATATGAACTTATGCGTTCTGAGTTGGGCTTGGATAAACCATTTTATGTTCAATATTTTAGATGGCTAAAACAAGTTATTGTTCATCATGATTTGGGAGTGAGTTTAATTTCTAAAGCTCCTGTTTCATTTTTAATTGGTTCAAGAATGGCAAATTCAGTTTTGTTGAATTTAATTTCACTTGTGTTAATTACAATTTTTTCATTTGCTTTAGGAGTTTGGTTTTCTAGTAAAGCAGGAACTGTAATTGATTATGCTGGAACTTTTTTTGCTTTGTTTTTTCATGCTTTGCCAGGAATCTTACTTTTAATTCTTTTACAATTATTTGCATCTGTTACTGGACTTTTCCCTGTAACTGCTTATCCAGATTTTCCATTTAGTTCTGCTCCAACAAAATTTGTGTTTAGTTATGCTCATCATATTTTCTTACCATTACTTGCTTCTTTCTTAGGTGGAATTGGTAGTACCTTGCGAATGATTAGGGCAACAATGCTTGATCAAATGGGACAACCTTATATTACAAGTTTGCGTTCAAGAGGAATTAGTGAATGGAGAGTTTATTTTAATCACGCATTTAGAAATACATTGAATCCGTATATTACAGGAAGTGCAAATCTTTTAGCAAGTTTGTTTTCTGGTTCACTTGTTTTAGAAATTATTTTTTCTTATCCAGGAATTGGAAGATTGATGTATGAAGCAGTTATGCAAGAAGATATAAATTTAGTTTTGGCAAACTTGATGTTTATTTCATTTTTAGTTTTATTGGGAATGGTAATTTCAGATATTTTATTAGCCATTGTAGATCCACGAATCCGTTACGAAAAAAATTAAGCAGGAGAAATTAAAGATGAAAAAATTTTTATTATTTTTGAAACGACGACCTGTTGCAATAATTTCAATTATCATTCTTGCTTTGTTATATTTGATGATGATATTTGCAGAATTTAATGCCCCTTATTCACAAATAAAATCTTTTTCAGATAAAACTTATCATCCTGCAAATTTAAAATTAGTAAATGGAAAATTAGTTGCACAAGAAGCTCGAGTGATAAATCAAGTAACTTGGAAATATGCTTTTGTAAAAAATTTATATCATCCTGTTGGCTTTTTTGTTAAAGGTGAAAGTTACAAACTTTTTGGAATTATTCCTTGTGATAGACATTTGATTGGTACAAAAGATAATTCATATCCATTGTTTATTTTTGGTGCAGATAATTTAGGAAGAGATTTATTTTCAAGAATTGTTTATGGAAGTAGAATTTCTTTAACAATCGGTTTTGTTGCAACTGCAATTTCACTTTTACTTGCAATTGTGTTTGGTGGTTTTGCTGGATACTTTGGTGGAAAAACAGATTGGATAATAATGCGTATCAGTGAATTTTTTATGTTGATACCAGGATTATATTTAATTTTATTTTTGCGTTCATTACTTTCTGGAAATATGGATAGCGGACAATCTTATATTGTAATTACTTTGATTTTATCTTTAGTTGGTTGGCCTGGTACTGCAAGAACGATTAGAGGAATTGTTCATTCTGTAAAAAGAGAAGAATTTGTTTTAAATGCACAATTAGAAGCAACCCCTTCACTTGTCATAATTTTTTGTCATATTATTCCACAGATTGCAAGTTTGTTAATTGTAAGTACAGCATTGAGTGTTCCTGGTTTTATTATGAGTGAAACAACTTTGTCATATTTAGGATTGGGAATTGCTGATCCTGCAGTTAGTTGGGGTTCTTTAATAAAACGTGACATTTCAACTTTGTCAAATTTAAAAAATTATCCATGGCTTTTATGTCCAGTTTATTTTTTGTTGACAGTTACTTTAGCCTTCAATTTTTTTGCAGATGCTTTACGAGATTTCTTTGACCCTTATCATGCGGTATTCCCAAAATTGTTTACCAAGAAAAAATTGACAAAAAAATATGACACAAAAGCTGACAGTAATTATGACAACAAAGTTGACAATAATATGACAGATAAAAATATGACATCTGATAAGGATGTCTTATTAAATGTAAAAGATTTAAATGTGACATTTACAGTTTTACGAGGAAATAATTTTGTAAAAATAAATGCAGTAAGAGGTGTCTCATTTAAACTTGAAAAAGGAAAAGTTCTTGGTATCGTTGGAGAATCTGGTTCTGGGAAAAGTGTTTCAACTTCTGCAATTCCTGCTTTGCTTCCTTCAAATGCAAAAGTGTCAGGTGATATTTATTATGACAATGTGAATTTGACAGAGTTGTCATATAAAGATATTCGAGAATATCGTGGTAAAAAAATCGGAATGATTTTTCAAGAACCAAGTCGTTCTTTTGATCCCTTGCAAAATATGGCAAGTGTTTTTTATGAAACGATAAAAAATTCAAATCCAAAAATTTCAAAAGCTGAAGCATTAAAAATCGCAGAAGAACTTTTGGAAGAAACTGGAATCACAAATGCAAAAGAAAGACTTTCAAATTTTCCTCATCAATTTTCTGGTGGTCAATTACAAAGAATCAGTATTGCTCTTTCACTTGCACAAGGTTGTGAACTTTTAATTGCTGATGAACCAACAACTGCTCTTGATGTAACAATTCAAAATCAAATTGTTCAACTACTAAAAAAATTACAACAAGAAAAAAATCTTTCAATAATTTTTATTAGCCACAATATTGATTTGGTTGCAGAAATTTCGGATAACATAATTGTAATGTACGGTGGATTGATTATGGAAGAAGGAAAAACAAAATCTGTTTTAGAAAATCCACAACATCCATATACACAAGGATTGCTAAAAGCTTCACCAAAATTTGGAAGTCATTATACAAATGAAAAACTTTTTTCTATTCCAGGAAAAGTTATTGAACCTACAATTCAAATTGAAGGTTGTCCTTTTGCTCCACGATGTAATTCTGAAAATAAATCTGTAGAATGTGAATCAAAAAATTTTGTAAAGAAGGTTTGTTATGGAAAATAAAATTTTATTGAGCGTAAAAAATCTTGAAAAAAAATTTAATCTTGCAAGTGGATTTTTTTCTAAGTACGGAAAATTTGTTTATGCTGTAAATAATATTTCTTTTGATATTCATAAAAACGAAACCTACGGACTTGTAGGAGAAAGTGGCTGTGGAAAAACAACAACAGCAAGACTTCTTGTAAAAATGTATGATGCGGATAACGGAAATATTTATTTTGATATTCCAAATTTTAAAACTGGAGAAGTAACAAATTTAAATAAAAAAGATTTGTCAGCTTATAGAGAAAAAGTAAAATATGTTTTTCAAGATCCTGCAAAATCACTAAATCCAAGAATGAATATTTTAGAAATTTTATCTAGTGGGTTAAAGTGGAGTAGTAAAAAATTTTCTAAACAAGAAGTTTATGATAAGTGTGTAAAAATAATTGAAGAAGTTGGACTTTCAAAAGAAGATTTAGAAAGACATCCTTCAGATTTTTCTGGAGGTCAGCGCCAAAGAATTTCAATCGCACGAGCATTGTTGATGGAACCAGAAATTTTAATTTGTGATGAAGTTGTTTCTGCTTTGGATGTTTCTATTCAAGGACAAATTTTAAATTTACTTCAAGATATTCGAAGTAAGAGAAATTTATCAATGATTTTTATTGCTCATGATTTAAAAGTTGCATGTTACTTTTGTGATAGAATTGGAGTAATGTATAAAGGTGAATTGATGGAAGAGGCAAATGCAAAAGATTTGTATGAAAAAGCATTGCATCCTTATACACAACTTTTATTTTCTAGTGTACCAAATAAAAATGAAAAGTTAAATTTTGAAAAAGAAAATTTTGAAAATAAAAATTTAAAAACTGAAATTGATAAAATTAAAATTGAAGGTTGTCCTTTTGCTCCAAGATGTGAAAAGGCAACTGAAAAATGTTTTGCAGAAAAACCAGAATTAAAATCGATTTCAGAAAATCATAAAATTAGTTGTCATAATTTTTGATAACAAAAAAAATATTTGCGCAGGAAGAGAGCTATGTTCGGGATATTTTTTTTTCTCCCGCAAAAAGTAGAACGCTAAAAATTATTATATAAAGTTGTGCAAAATAAATTAAACAACTTTATTGAAGAAAACACGCAATCTGAATATGAAAATGCGAAGCCTTGCAAGCGTAGTGCAGTACTAGCGAGTATTTTCATATTTAGATGAAAGTGTTTTCTTGTATAAATTTTTTATAATTTTCTTTTTCACAAAAATTTGTAAATCATTTTTAGATGTTTTACTTTTAATATATGCGTAGTAAACCTTCTTCTTTTGAAACTCTTTGTGATATTTTATATCTGTTAATAATGATTGCCCTTTCTGTAAATTTACTTCTTAAAGACGGCTTTGGAAATCCTGAATCTAGAACTTATCATCTTGCAGGATTTATGGTAGTGATTTTAATTTTAGGAGATAGCTTTAGATTTATCCCAAGAATTACTTCATTTTTTATTAAAGATTCTGATAATGTTGAACTTGTGCAAGATAAAGGAAAAATAATTTCTTTAATTGTGATAACACTTTTTTATGTTTTTCTTTGGAGTTTGGGAATTATAATTTTTTCTGCACAAATTTCTGTTTTTTATACAATTTTAGTTTACATTTTGGCTGTTATAAGAATTGTGTTGTGTTTAATTTCTCAAAAATATTCTAAAGATTCACTTTGGGATATTTACAGAAATCTTCCTTTTGTGTTTTTAGTTTTTGTAGTTGGATTGTTATTCTTTTTTTATCGATACAAAATTTTTTCTTTGGTTTATGCTTGGGTAGCAATTTATTTTAGTTTAATTTTTAGTATGGTTGTTTTGTTTTTATCAACAAAAACTGAAAGAGTAGGAT
>JAZRJV010000015.1:0-19240 GCA_045645985.1 Treponemataceae bacterium | reverse complement strand
TGGGGTCACATTAAAAATTGCACTGGCTGTAACGAATAAAAACATCAATGTGCTCAATATTTCCAGATTATATTTTATAAGAAATTTTTTCATATAGCGAATACCTCCGTAAAATTCAATTTCCCACCTATTCGACCTATTAAAGTTTGTCTAACTGTTCCTACAATCATTATACGGATTTACTTGCAGACTTCAAGTGTTATTCGCGGCGGGAGCGGGTGTGTTCTTGTTCTTCTTCAAACTTAAAGTAATCGAAATTATCATCAAATGTGTCTTTCACTTTTACACTTTCAAGTCAATGATGCCACCGTCATACTGTAAAACTCGGTTGTAAAATTCGGCAAGGATGCATAAAAAAAATAAGGAGGCACGGATGCCTCCAATAAAATATTTTACATACACATTTATCTGCAAGTCATGGATGCCAAAAAAAATAAGGAGGCACGGATGCCTCCTATAAAATATTCATTTTCACATTTATCTGCAAGTTTTTGCAAAGCAAAAACTTGTCAATCTTTGCAAGTCATGGATGACTTGCAAAGATTTATTCCCATTCAATTGTTCCAACTGGTTTTGGAGTTAAATCGTATACAACGCGGTTAATTCCTTCAACTTCAGTTGTGATTCTTGCTGTAATTTTGTGTAAAATTTCGTAAGGGATTTCTTCGATTGTTGCAGTCATTGCGTCTGTTGTGTTTACAGCTCTCATGATTGCAGGCCAACCTTCGTATCTTTTTCCGTCACGAACACCAACGCTTTTGAAATCTGGCACAGAAATAAAATATTGCCAAACTTTTCCATCAAGACCTGCTTTGTCAAATTCTTCTCTTAAAATTGCGTCTGCTTCTCTTAATGCGTTTAATCTGTCGCGAGTAATTGCTCCAAGACAGCGAACTCCAAGACCAGGGCCTGGGAAAGGTTGTCTGTAAACCATTCCGTGTGGAAGTCCTAATGCTTCTCCAACTACACGAACTTCATCTTTGTAAAGAAGACGAACTGGTTCTACAAGTTCAAATTGCATATCTTCTGGAAGACCACCAACATTGTGATGAGCTTTAACTCCATCACTTTCGATAATATCTGGATAGATTGTTCCTTGTGCTAAGAAAGAAATACCTTCTAATTTAGAAGCTTCTTCATCAAAAACTTTGATAAATTCGCCACCAATGATTTTGCGTTTTTTTTCTGGTTCTGCAACATCTTTCAATAAATCTAAAAATCTATCTGTTGCATCAATATAAATAAGGTTTGCATCAAGTTGTTTTCCAAAAACTTCAACAACTTCTTCGCTTTCACCTTTTCTCATCAATCCGTGATTTACATGAACACAAACGAGTTGTTTTCCGATTGCTTTAATCAAAAGTGCTGCAACTACAGAACTATCAACTCCACCTGAAAGAGCAAGTAAAACTTTTTTGTCTTTTACTTGTTCACGAACTAAGGCAACTTGTTCCTCAATAAATTTGTTGGCCAATTCAATGGTTGTAATTCTAGCCATGTCATCTGGTCTTTTATTAGGTAATTCCATAAAAATTTCCCTCTATAAAAAAAGTATAAAATTTTATATCATAAATTAAAGTTTTTTTCTATATATTTTCTTCAATTACTTTGATTATTTGTTCTCCATATCGCTCAATTTTTTTTGCAGCAAGTCCATAGACATTTTCTAGTTCAAAATCTGATAATGGTTTTTCGTAAACTAATTGTTCTAAGGTTTTATCTCCAAAAATAATGTATGGAGGAACATTGTATTCTTCTGCAAGTTTTTTTCTAAGTGTTTTAAGTGCTTCTTGTAATTTAACTTCTTTATCAGAAAATGGAATTTTAGATTTTTTCTGCAATTTAGCTGATAAATTTGTTTCTAGCGTTCCTGTTTTTCCAGTTGGTGTAAATGGCAAGAAAATCTTTTTGCGCTGTGAAAGTGCAATTTTTGCAAATTCAGTAAGTGAAAGAACATTGTAATCTTCTGATTTTAGAATATATTTTTCTGCGATAAGAAGATTTGTGATATTTAGCCAATCTGTTTTTGAGTATTCTGTTCCGATTCCGTAAACTGAAAGTGTATCATGCTGATAATCTAAAATCTTTTTTTGTTTTGAGCCAAGTAAAACATCAATTACATAATGAGCACCAAACTTTTCTTTTGTTCTTAAAATTGCCGACATCAATTTTTGGCAAGGAATTGTTACATCTGTTAAAAGTGAATCTTTATTTTCGCAGGAAGAACAGCAATTTTCTTCAGTTGTGTTTGTATCATTCTTTAGTGATTCTCCAAAGTGATTTAACAAAAATTCTCGTTTACAAGTTGTAGTTTCTGCATACTGAACCATCTTTTTTAAGTGTTCTTCTGCAATTTTTCGCTCTTTTTCTGCTTTTTCTTCTATAAAATAACTGAGTTTTTTTGTATCACCATAACTGTAAAGCAATAGTGCAGTTGACTGTAATCCGTCTCGTCCAGCTCTTCCGATTTCTTGGTAATATTGTTCAATTGATTTTGGCAAATCATAGTGAATTACATATCTAACATTGGGCTTATTTATTCCCATTCCAAATGCTAAAGTTGCAACAATGATTTTTACATTATCCTTAATAAAATCTGCTTGGTTTTGGCTACGAGTTGTATCATTTAATCCTGCGTGATAGGGAAGTGCTGAATATCCTGCAGTTTGTAAAAGAGCTGTAAGTTCATCAACTTTTTTTCTTGAAAAGCAATAAATAATTCCACTTTCTTTTTGGTGAGATTTGATAAAGTCTAAAGTGATTTCATCTGCACGAGATAATTTTATTCCATTTAGTTTTGAATTTGTGCTTCCTGATTTTGAAATTACATCAAGATAAATATTGGGTCTGTTAAAACTTGAAATAAATTCTTTGTAATCTTTATTTTGTCCAAGCTTTAATGTTTTTTTTATGTCTTTTCTAACTGTTTCTGTTGCAGTTGCTGTTAATGCAAGACAAACTGCTTTTGGAAAAAGTTGTCGTATTTCTGAAATTCTACGATATTCTGGTCTAAAATCGTGTCCCCATTCTGAAATACAGTGTGCTTCATCAATTGTGATACAAGAAACTTCTACTTGTGCCAAGAGATTTTGTATGCGTTCTGTAACTAAAGTTTCTGGTGCGCAATATAAAAGTTTGATTTTTCCACTACGGATTTGACTCATATTGTATGTGTATTCTTCCCATTCAAGTGAAGAATTTAAAAAAAGTGAAGGAATTCCAACTGAATCTAAACTTTTAACTTGATCTTCCATCAATGCAATTAAAGGTGAAATAACAACTGTTAGTCCCGAAAAAATTAAACTTGGAATTTGATAACAAAGTGATTTTCCTCCGCCTGTTGGCATAATTGCAAGTGTATCGTTTCCTTGTAAAATTGAATCAATTATTTCTTTTTGTCCCGGGCGAAAATCTTTGTATCCATAATATTGCTTTAGAAGTTTTTTCATATATATATTATGTCAAAAAAAGTGATAAAAGTTAAGTAAATGAAAAAAAAATATTGACATCTAAATATTTGTGTAGTATATTTAACTTAGTCAACTTGACTAAGTTATGGAGGTTTTTATGTGTAAAGTAAATGTTTTAGAAGCAAAAACAAACTTATCAAAATTGCTTATGTTGTTAGAAACAAAACAAGAGGATGAAGTGATAATTTGCAAAAATAATAATCCTATGGCTGTAATAAAATTGATTCCACAAGTTGATGTTTCTAAACGAATTGGAATTGCTAAGGGAAAAATCACCGTTCCTGATTTGGAAGAATTTAATTCTATGGATGAAGAAATTGCTCAAATGTTTTATGGAGAAGATTAATTTATGGAATTTTTATTTGATACTCATTTATTGTTATGGATTATTGAAGGTTCTGATAAACTTCCTAATAAGGTAAAAGATATATTAGAAAATCCTAAAAATGAAATATATTATAGTATTGCTTCCATGTGGGAAGTTGCCATAAAACATGGAAAAAAGAAATTAGATGTATCTGGTCGAGAATTTATGCATTATTGCGAAGAAGCTGGTTTTAGAAAACTTCCTATTGACGATAGACACATTATTGAATTAGAAACTTTACGCCGTTTAGAAGATGCTCCTTATCATAATGATCCATTTGACAGACTTCTTCTGGCTCAAGCAAAGGCTGATAGTATGCTTTTTATTACCCACGATAAAATGTTTTTGGGTTACGATGAACCTTATTTGACACTTGTGTAGAAAAGTTTTTCTATACAATTCTAATTTTACGCTGTAAAATATAACTATGATGAATAATTTTTTTAGAAAGCAACTTTCTGTTGCACTTTTATTTGTTTTTGTAATTGCTCTTGCTTTTACAAGTTTTGTTGGCTGTAAATCAGTTCCTTCATCAGTTGCTAGTGCTTCTGAACCTGCCAAAGTAGATAATTTTACTTGGGATAATGCTCTTGTTTACTTCGTTTTAACTGACAGATTTTATGATGGCGATCCATCTAACAATAACAGTTATTATCGCGTAAAGAATGCAAAAGGTCATGAAAACGCAACTTTTCATGGTGGGGATATAAAAGGACTTACAGAAAAATTAGATTATCTTGAAGATTTGGGTGTAAATGCAATATGGATAACTGCACCTTATGAGCAGATTCATGGTTGGGTTTCTGGTGTTGCAGATGCCTTCCCTCATTATCCTTTCCATGGATATTATCCTTTAGACTGGACTTGTATGGATAAAAATATGGGTACAGTTGAAGAATTTAGAACTTTTGTTGATAAAGCTCACGAAAAAGGTATCCGAATTGTTATGGATGTTGTAATGAATCATACTGGATACAACGCTGTAGAAGATATGGTTGAATATGGATTTGGTGATTTCAAAGATGGAAAAAATCCAGGACATGGTTGGCTTGAAAAAAATCCTGCAACTGGAACTTGGAACTATAATCACGAAATTACAGATTACAATTCTGAAAAATGGGCTGATTGGTGGGGACCTTGGGTTCGTGCTTTTGATGGAAAGTTTGGTTGTGAAAAAGAGCGTGGTGGAAATTTCTGGTCTTGTTTAGCAGGTCTTCCTGATGTTGTAACAGAACGAACAACTCCTGTAGAAATTCCTGTTTTCTTGAAAAATAAATGGAAAAAAGAAACTGCCGAAACTGGTTTTGGTCCTTGGATAGTTCCTGCCGCTGCACAGTATCGTGATGATAACTTAGGTGCCCCTGCTGATTATATCATTATGTGGCTTTCTGCTTGGGTACGAGAATTTGGTATTGATGGATTCCGTTGTGATACTGCAAAACATGTTGAAGTTGATAGATGGGGAGATTTGAAAGTTGCTTGTTTGAAAGCTTTGGAAGAATGGCGTGCCGATGAAACTCGTTCTCCAAATAGTCCTGCAAAAAAATGGGACGAAAAGTTCTGGACAACAGGCGAAGCTTTTGGTTTAACTTTGATGTTAAATTCACCTTATTTTAGCAAAGGTGGATTTGATTCAATGATTAACTTCCAATTTAATGGAAAATCCGGAAGTACAGGAACTACTCCAAAGGTAATTCACTGGCAACAATATGCTGATAAAATAAATTCACCTGAAAATACAAACAATGTTTTAACATATTTCTCTAGTCACGATACAGGTTTGCATCGTCCATCTAACTTGTACAATGCTGCAACAATGCTTGTTCTTTTACCAGGTGGAGTTCAAATTTTCTATGGAGATGAAACTGCTCGTGAAAAAGCATATACCTTAGACAGAGATTTGGATATGATGACTCGTGGTGATATGAACTGGGATGCTATTGATAATGATTTAAATAAGCACTGGAAAAAACTTGGTAAGTTTAGAAATGCTCATCCTGCAGTTGGTGCTGGTCAGCAAGTAAAAATTGATGAAAATATTTTTGCAAGAACTTACACTGGTTCAGTTGGTGAAGATACTGTAATTATCGCTGTTTATCAAAAAGGTGATGTAGAACTTTCTGTAAAAGGGTATTTCAAAAACAACACAACTGTAAGAAATGCTTATACTGGCGATACTGCTGTTGTAAAAGGCGGAAAAGTTACTTTTAATGCAGGTGATCAAGGTCTTATCTTGCTTGAAGAAGTAAAATAATTAGTCTTTAATTGAAAGAGTAGTTGCAAGATGCTTTTGTGTTTTGCAACTATTTTTTTATACAATAAAATTTATCTTATGGGGAGTTTTATGAATAGTAAAAAATACAAAGTTGCAATTATCGGTACAGGAAGAATTGGTTTTACTCTAGGTTTTGATAAAAAACGGGAACAACCTGCTTCTCATACTTTTGCAGTAAATAAAAATCCTCGATTAGAACTTCTTTGGGGCTGTGATTCAAATTCTGAAAATCTTGCTTTATGGAAAAAATATAATCCCAAAGCAAAAGTTTATTCTAGCACAAAAGATTTGTTTTTGGATAAATCTGTAAATCCTGATATTATTGTTGTTGCTGTAAATGAGGATTCTCATCTTGATTGTGCAATTTCTGCAATAGAATCAAAACCTTCCCTTGTAATTCTTGAAAAACCAGTTGCTTTGAATACAACAGAAGCTGAAAAAATCAAAATTTGTGCAAAGAAAAATAATGTTCCTGTTTTGGTAAATCATGAAAGAAGATTTGCTCTTGATTACAAAATTGCAAGTGAATGGATTTCTAAAATTGGTGAACTTCAGTTTATTGATGCAAGATTATTTTCGGGGCTTAGAGTTTATCGAAAGGAAGATGAACAAACAGGTTTTTACAGTTTACTTCATGATGGAACTCACCTTGTTGATATTGTGTTGTATTTGCTTTCTTTTGCCCAAAAAGATTCTTCTACAGAAAATTTATTATCAAATCCTAAATTGGTAAGTATTTTCAAAGATGAAAAAGATGCTGTTAGAAATTTGCGTGTCAATTTTCAAAATGATTTTTGCAAAGATGTAAGTTTCAATTTTTCTGGAAGAAGTAAATTTTTTGGTTTTGAAGTTGATATTGTTGGTACAGAAGGTAGAATTTATATTGGCAATGGATTTGCAAAGATATATTTGCGAAAAGAATCAAAACTTTATTCAGGATTTTATTCTTTGACCAAGCAAAAAATCAAATTTCCTAAAAAAACGCTTTATTTTGCCAATATGATGCAAAATGCTGTGGATTTTTTAGACGGAAAATCAGATTTAAAATCTACACTTGAAACTGGAATTGAAACATTACAAATTTTAGAAGAAATTAAAACACTAATTGAATAAATATGCTTTTTTTTGTACAATTTTACTATTATGAGTAATGAAAATATGTCAAATAACAATCAAAAATTAGTTCACTGGGCAGACCAAACTGCTGAAAAAATTATCCGTGAACGAGGGGATTTAGACCTTTATACTTGTGCTTCTGGAATTACACCTTCTGGAACTGTACACATTGGTAACTTTAGAGAAATTATCTCTGTTGACTTAGTTGTTCGCTCTTTAAGAAGTCGTGGAAAGAATGTTCGATTTATCTATTCTTGGGACGATTATGATGTTTTTAGAAAAGTTCCTGTAAATATGCCAGACCAAGATGTGTTGGAAAATCATCTTCGTTTTCCAATTACAATGGTACCTGATACAACAGGTCGTGATTCTTCTTATGCTCGTCACCATGAAGTTGATGTTGAAGTTCAGTTACCAAGAGTTGGTATTCATCCAGAATATTTGTATCAAGCTGAACGCTACAGAAAAAATATGTATGCAGAAGGAATGAAAATTGCTTTGCAAAATCGTGAACGAATCAAAGATTGTTTGAATCGTTATCGTGATGATGAACACAAAATTCCTGCTGACGAAGAATATTGGCCAACTGCTGCATTCTGTTGCAAATGTAACAAAGACACAACAGAAATGGTAAGTTACGATGGTGAATATGGATTAACTTATCGCTGTACAAGTTGTGGGCACGAAGAAAAAGCTGATTTACGAACTTCAAAAGAAATTAAATTAGGTTGGCGTGTTGACTGGCCTATGAGATGGCAATTTGAAAAAACTTTATTTGAACCAGCAGGAAAAGACCATCACAGTCAAGGTGGTTCATTTGATACAGCTCGTCTTGTTGCAGATGAAATTTACAACTGGCCAGCTCCTGTAACATTTAGATACGACTTTATCGGAATTAAAGGAACTCCTGGAAAAATGTCATCATCAAAGGGAAAAGTTATTTCTTTACCAGATGTTTTGAATGTTTATCCACCAGAAATTGTGCGTTATCTTTTTGCAGGAACTCGTCCTAACACAGAATTTTCTATCAGTTTTGACCTTGATGTTATCAAAACTTACGAAGATTACGACAAAACAGAACGAATCGCTTGGGGTGTTGATAAAGCTAAAAATGATGATGTTTTTGCAAAAGAATATCGTATTTATGAACTTAGCCAAGTTGAAGAAAAAATGCCTTCTTCAATGGCATATCAAATTCCATTTAGACATCTTTGTAACTTATTGCAAACAAATTCAGGTGATATAGATGCAGTTGTTGCTTCTCAAAAAGATATAAAAGAAGACCAAATCGAACGCTTTAGAACTCGCTGTAAATGTGCTTGGTACTGGATTACAGAATGTGCTCCTGAAGATTTTAGATTTGCTCTCAATAATCCTGACTCAGAAGATTTTACAAAAGCAGAAGTTGGCGAAAAAGAACTTGAATGTATCAAGAGAATTTATTCTGAAATTCTTCCAAAAATGGATGAACTTGAAGAAAAGCCTTTATCTGAAGCAGTTTATGGCGTTGCAACTGAAGCTGGAATTGAACCAAAAGCATTATTCAATGCAACATATCAAATCCTAATCAGTAAAGACCAAGGTCCTCGCCTTGCAAACTTTATGAAAATTATCGGAAAAGAAAGATTAGAAAAAATCTTTAAGGTTTACTGTTAATTTTTCTTGTAGATTTTCGTAAATAGATTTATAATTTAAATTAGAAAATGAAAAGTTCGATGCTTAAAGTATCGAACTTTTTTTTAGGACAAAGTTTTTATAGGAGAAATTATGGCTGAATTAAAAGGTTCTAAAACAGAACAAAACTTATGGACTGCTTTTGCAGGTGAAAGTCAAGCAAGAAACAAATATAGTTACTATGCATCTGCTGCAAAAAAAGCAGGTTTTAATCAAATCGCAGCTTTCTTTGAAGAAACAGCTGGAAACGAAAAAGAACACGCAAAAATCTGGTTCAAACTTCTTCACGATGGGGATATTTCAGATACAATGAAAAACCTTGAAGATGCTGCTGCTGGTGAAAACTACGAATGGACAGAAATGTATGCTGAATTTGCAAAAACTGCAAAAGAAGAAGGATTTGACAAAATCGCTGCTCTTTTTGAAGGTGTTGCAAAAATCGAAAAAACTCACGAAGAACGCTATAGAAAACTTCTTGAAAGAATTAAGAATAATGAAGTTTTCAATGAAAAAGGTGAAGTTGCTTGGGTTTGTTCAAACTGTGGACACATTCACTTTGGGGAAAGTGCTCCAGAAGTTTGTCCAATTTGTAATCATCCTAAAGGTTATTTTGTTCGTGAACAGACAAACTACTAGGAAGTAGCAAAAATGCAATGATTGCGACAATGTAGGGAAGTGTAATCATTATTGATGGTGGAATAAATCCGATGCTTCCTTGCAAAGTTGTTGCAAGAAATTCGAATGTAGAAAATGCTAGGATTGAAATTACGATTCCTAGTATTTTTTTTTGCCCTGCAAGAACTGCTGCTAATCCAAGCCAACCTCGTCCTGAACTTATGTTTGGAACAAAAGATGAAATTCTCAAAACTAAAATTATTCCCGCGATGGATGAAAAAATAGTTGCAACTTGCCAAGATAAAAATTTGAAAACTGTAGGATTTTTTCCTTGTTCAATTAAAAGTTTTTTACTTGTACCTGTGATTCTAAAACAAATTCCTGTTCGTGTGTATTTTAGAAAAACAAAAATTAAAATTGAAATTCCGTAGGCAAATATTGTTCCGTAAATTCTTGAATTGATTTGAATTGCTGGAGTTAAAATTTCTGGTAAAACTAAAACGCCTTGTGTATCAAAAATTGTTTTAGAAAAAATTTGAATAAAGCCTGATGTAAATAAATTTATTGCAAGTCCAATTAAAAATGGATTTGCTTTTGTTTTTTCAGTTAAAATTGAAATTAAAAAAATAAACAAACAACAAATTAAAATTGAAATTAAAATCGATGCAAAAATATTTTCTGTAAAGTAAGCGAATGTAAAAAATAAAAATGCGCAAAGGTTAATCATTCCGTCACAAAAAACTGCTAGGATTCCGCAGAGTTCAGAAAATAAAGTTCCTAAAGAAATCAATAAAAGCGGAGTTGATATTATCAATATTTCAATAAATGAATCAAAAAATGTCATTATAATTTTTCCTTTTTAAAATATGGAATTGCAGTTGATAATAATAAAATTCCTTGAATGATTTCTGGTGTTCCAGAAGAAATTGAATTTGTTATCATTGCGCAATCGGTGGCTGTAAAAAAATATGCTAAGATTAAACACGCTGGAATTAAAAGTTTTGCATTTACTGAACAAATCAAAGCGGCTGTTAAAGCGTTCCAACCGATTCCGCTATAAAATCCTTGAATGCAAGTATAGTAAGTTCCGATTACTGTAAAAAATCCGCAAAGTGAATTTAGTCCGCCAGAAATCATCAATGTAAAATAATTGTAGGCATTAACATTGTATCCTCTGAATTTTGAAAATTCATAAGCTTTGCCTGTTAATAAAATTTTTTTTCCTAAAATAGTTTTTGCAAAAAATAAAAAGCAAAGTATTGCAAAAATTATAGAAATAAAAAAAGTAAAGTTGACTGTACCAAAATTATTTAAATGAATAAATCTAAATTCTTTTAAAATGTTTTTCATTGCTAAAAGATTTGTTGATTTATCTTTTAATGGATTTGAAATTAAAAAATCTAAAATTTGAATTATGAAAGATGAAATAATAAATGTTGTTAGTAATTCATTTATTCCTTTTTTTTGTTTTAAATATGAACTGATAAAACAAATTATTGCTCCAACTAAAAAAACTAAAATAAAAGTGAGTACAAAAAAAACTGGAGTTAAAATTTTTGCTTGTGGAACATTTGCTAAAATCAATGCAGTGATAAATCCTCCAAGATAAATTTGTCCTTGTCCACCGAGGTTTATATTTTTTGTTGTTAATGCAATGAAACATCCAACGCAAGAAATTAGCAATAAAGAAAATTTATCTAACATCATTCCAATAAAATATGTTGAGGATAATGGCATAGAAAAAAATTGAAAAAAATTATCAATGTTTTTTGATTGAAAAAAAACGATAACAAAGGAACTTAAAAAACTTACTATGAATGCTTTGTAAATATTTTTCATTTTGAAATTTTTCCCCCTTCTAATTTATAAATAGAATCAGAAATTTTTAACAATTCATTTTCTCCAGAGGATGTAAAAATTATTATCGTTGTTCCTTTTGAATTTGCTTCAAGTAATTTTTTTGATAAATTATATCTTGCAAGTGAATCAAGTCCTTGGTCGGGTTCAAATAAAAATAAAATTTCGGAATGCAAAAAAAGTTCGCGTTCTAAAATTAATCTTTGTAACATTCCTCCAGATAAAATTTTTATTTTGTCAGTATACTTACAATTTATATTTGCATTTTTAATAATTGAAAATGTATCTTCTTTACTAAACGGAAATAAAAATTCTTCTATTGTTAATTCTTGGTTTGCTCCTCGTGTAATTCTGTTAGATGGAATTATTCCGACAGGAAGTTTTCTTAATTTGTATGAATTAATTTTTTTTTCAAATCCGTTGTTGTGAATAAAAACTTTTCCTGAAAATTTAATTTCTTTTATACCGCAAATTATTTCTTCTAAAGTTTCAATTCCATCTTCACGCTTTCCAATTATTGTTGTAATAGAATTTTTATTTATAAATAAATTTATGTTAAATAGATGTGGTAAGTATTTTGAATCACAATTTAAATTTTCAATTTTAAAAATTTTGAAATTTTGATTTTTGTTTTTTTCAATTTCCAAAGTTATATGATTTTCAAAATTAAAATTATTTGTGATGTTCCCTTTTTTTAAATAAATAATTTTATCACATAATTCTTTTGCTTCATCAATGTTATGAGTTATCAAAATTACACATAATTTATTTTCTTTTAAGTTGGAATTTTTTTTAATTGCTTCATATAAATTTTGTCGTTGCTTTAAAGTTAAAAAAACTGTCGGTTCATCAAGAATTAAAAAGTTTGGATTTGAAATTAAAGCTGATAATAATTCTGTATAAAATTTTTCTGAAGCGTTTAAGTGTCTACCTTTTTTATTTATATCAATATAAAAATTCCACTGTTCAAAAATTTTTTTTATTTTTTCTTTAATATTTTTTCTGGAATTTGAAATTAAGCAATATTCATAAACTGTAAGTACATCGTTTATTGTGGGATGCTGATGTGTGATTCTAATTTTGTATTCATTTGCTTGCTTTACTGAATTAAAACCTTTTTCAAAAATTTTTTCGTTAATAATAATCTGACCTTCTGTTGCTTTTTTGTTTCCAGAAAGTATAGACACAAGTGTAGATTTCCCAGCTCCATTTTCACCGAGTATTGCGAAAATGGAACCAGTTGTAAATTCTAAACTAACATCATTGAGAACATTTTTTTTTGTATATCTTTTTTTTATATTTTCTATTTTTAATGATTGCATTTTATTTTAAACTTCTGGTGATTCTAAAATAATCACGCCTTCTTTTATTTTGTTGTATTCATCTTTTAAATTTTCTTTGTATGACTCTGAAAAATGATTTTCAAAGTTTGCATCATCTGTAATCAAAGTGATATAACCATCTTTTATATCAACTGTTGTTGCTGTGCCAAATTCAATTTTGCCTTCAAAATATTTTGTTGCAACTTCGTATGCCATTTTTTCTTGTTCCATTGCAGAACTTGAAATTACATAACCAGGTGCTTTGGAAAATCCGTTGTCATCAAACCAACTTATGTAGAATCCTAATTCTTTTGCTGTTGCAATTACACCTTGAGATGCTCCTCCACAAATTGGCAAAATTACATCAACTCCTTCGTTGTATAATGAACGAGCAATTTCTGCGCCTTTGTTTGCATCGTACCAGTTACCAACAATTTTGAATATTACTTCGATGTCATTGTCTACAGCTTTTGCTCCTTCGATAAATCCTGGCAAAATAATTTCATTCATAACTGGATATTCTTGTGCAGAAATTAAAGCAATCTTTTTTTGTGGATTTGAAAATTTCATTTGAGAATCTTTTGATGTTGTTGCAAGTCCTGCGGCGTATCCTGCAAGATAAGCTTGTTCTCTTTGATTAAATCTTACTGTTGCAATATTTGGATTACCTTCATAGAAAGAATCAAGAATGATAAATTTTTGTTCTGGATAAATTTCTGTAATTGGTACTGCTAAATCTGGAATTGATGGATTTGAAGAAAATATGACATCAAATTTTTTCATTGCGGCCAAGCCTGTAAGTTTTGCTCCCCATTCAGCTTGATTTGTTCCTGCTTCAACAACTTCTAGTTTGTAATTTGTATTATTGTTTTCATTGTAATCAAGAACAGCTTGTGTAACACCTTCTACAAGCATTGAATAAACAGGACTATTTGCAACAACGCCCGGAACAAAAACTGCAAACCAACTGTTTTCTTCTTTATTTTTATTGAAAGTCCAAAATAATAGTGCTATTGCAATAGTTATTATACATATAACTCCGATTATTGTTTTAATTGTTTTTGTATATTTCATAAAACACCTCTATTAAAGAATAGTTTTATAATCAACCAATGTCAATAGCAACAAAAGATTTTTATGAAATATTTATTTTGTTTTCCAATACATTCTTCCATCATTGCAAATCATTTCAATTTTATTATTTATGTATAAATCTGTTAAGTGATTTTTTATTGTGCTACCAATTAAAACAAGTTGACTTGGTGTTGTTCTGATGTGATATGTTTCAAAAACTTTTGCTAGAATGTCATCATTTTGCATTTGTGATTTGCAAAGTTCCAATAAAAAATTTTGTATTTTTTCAATTTCATTTTTATTCATTATTGAAAGTCGCTTCAATTCTTCTTGTGAAGTAACTATTGTGCTATGACTTGGAATATAAAAATCTGATTTTATATT
This sequence comes from Treponemataceae bacterium, assembly GCA_045645985.1. Lineage (GTDB taxonomy): Bacteria > Spirochaetota > Spirochaetia > Treponematales > Treponemataceae > RGIG9060. The sequence goes on along the minus strand of JAZRJV010000015.1, from coordinate 5,086 downwards.
TGAAATTTTATCTAGCGTATTTTTAAAATCTGTAACATTTATCATATAGCAAATATTATATTTTGAAATCATCTGGGCTCCAAAAATTGAATCACCTAGAAAAACTGTTTTTGTGTTTTGGTCTGTAACTAAAACTCCAATCATATCTATAAAGTGTCCTGGTAAACTTATAAATTCTATTGTTAGTTCATTATTAAGTTTAATCTCTGAATTTTCATTTGCAAGATTTGTTGCTGTAGATTTTTCACATTCAAAATATTTAGTTCTAATTTTGTCAAAAGGATGAGCTCCCCACATTAAAGCACTTTCAAGATAAGGATTTTCTAAAAAAGCCGCTTCTTTTTTTGTTGCAAAAATTTTGCAGTTATATTTATTGGAAAAATAATTATTCCCGCCAGCATGGTCTGCGTTAGAATGAGTATTTATAATTGTGCCAATTTTTTTATTAAAGGAATTTTTTAGAACTTCATCAATTTTGGATGCATCTTCCGAATTTAATCCAGAATCAATTAAGATGAGTTCGTCATTATTTTCGATAACTCCTATGTTTGTGTGTCCTAAAAGACAAAAAGTTGATTTTGAAAGTTGAATAGGTGAATTTTTCTGCATAAACTTATAATATCATTACTTGCTAAGTAGTACAAGTTGATATATAATTTTATCTATGAATTATGAGTTGTTAAAAAATCACAATTTTGATGTTGACGGAGCCATTGAACGATTTGCAGGTAAGACCGATTTGTATGATAAATACATCAAGTTATTTACACAAGAAGATTCTTATCTAAAGTTAGAAGAAGCTGTTGCAAATTTAGATTATTTGGAAATAGAATTAAATGTTCATTCATTAAAAGGTCTTGCTGGAAATTTAGGTGTAAATTCTGTTTACAATGCCACTTGCGTTATGCTGAAAGAAATAAGAACTGGCGACAAAGTTAAGGCAGTCGGATTGTTCGATTATGTAAAAGAAGAATTTTTATTAGCAAAAGATATAATCTTAAAAGCTGATTTGTAATTTATTTTTACAAACCGATTTTTAGTGCATCAAGATTTGATTTCATCGTATAAGCATATGTTATTCCTCGATTAAAATCATCTTTAGTTACATTTTGGCAACTGTGTAATTCTAAAATTTTTGCTCCAGTTGCATCAGCGATTGTTTGTGCAATTTTTCCGTTGCTCATTTCTATTTTGAAAATTGCCTTTGCATTTTTTTCTTTTGCTGTATCAATTAATTCGGCAAGTTTAGAAGTTTTTACTTCCACAGCAGAACTACATCCATCAAAAGCGGAAATGTATTCTAATCCGTATTCATTTGCAAAATATGTAAAAGGAAATCGATCTCCAAAAATCAATAATTTGTTTGAAGAATTTTCTACAGTATTTTTTATTTGTAAACTTAATTGCTGAATTTGATTTATGTAAGAGTTTGCATTTGATTTGTATTCATCAATAAATTTTCCCTTTGTTTTTTCATTATCAACTTCAATTATATTTTCAAGAATACTACTTATCATTTTTATAGCGTTTTTACTATCTGTCCAAAAGTGTTCGTCTTCTTCGTGTTCGTTGTGATTGTGCTCAATTTCATCATGTTCATGATTATGTGAAATTTCTACAACATCTTTTAGTTTAAGAATTTTTTTGGGAAGTTTATTTGATGTTGCTAAAATTTTTTCAACCCAAGTTTCAGAATGTCCGCCTATGTAAATAAAAATATCAGCATTTTGAATATCAATAATATCTTTAGGAGTTGGATCAAAAGAATGAGTTTCCATTCCAGGCTTGATTAAAAGTTTTATATTTACATTTGTAAAGTTATTTGTTGGTGCTATAAAATTTTCATCAACTTTTGTAACTATTGAACGAGCAAAATCGTAAGAAGGAAAATTTGTTGCTACAATTGAAATTGTATTTTCATCAAGAGTGTTTTCTTTTGTGCATCCAATTAAAAAAAGAGAAACTGTAAATAAAATTATAAAAAGTTGAAGAATTTTTTTTATCATAAATATCACCATACAAAATGGTAACGATAAAAATTTTTTTGTCAATAGAAAAAAGTGAGTTTAAGGCGGTAAAACTCTAGTACAAAATCAAATTTCAATATATAATGATAAAAAAGAATTTTTTTGGTGGTTAAGATGATTAAACTAGAAAATACATCAGTTATGAATTTTGAAAATGCAATTAGAGGCGCAAGAAATCCTATGAATAGTTGGGATAAACTTGATAGCACTTTTGATGCAGATGGAAATTTTGTTTTTGGTCCAAATGATTTATCTTTGGGAAGAAAACTTTGTAAAGCTGGTTCTGACCATCGAAAATTTGTTCGTCAAATTTTTATCAGCGTAGATATTACTGCTCCAATTTATTGGTGGAAAGAATTTGATACATATAAAGTTGGGACAGTTGCAAACTCAACAAGTACAATGCACAAAATTCACTCAAAGCCTTTTGAACTTTCTGATTTTAGTACAGACAAAATGGTTGATAGTGCAAAAGAATGTATGCAAGAAATTTTAAAAGTTCTAGAAAATTTACGACAAGAATTTATTTCTGACAAAGCTTCTAATAAAGATGCTTGGTATAGTATTATTCAACTTTTGCCAGAAAGCTACAATCAAAAACGAACTGTAACTTTAAATTACGAAAACGCAATTTCAATGTATTACTCAAGAAGAAATCATAAACTTTCTGAATGGCATGTTTTCTGCGATTGGATTTTAGATTTGCCTTACTTTAAAGAATTATTTTCTTTAGATGAAAATGAATAATCATTCGGTAACACTTTGTACAATTCTTGTTGAAGAATCTCCTCAAGCCTTGCCTCTTGGTGTTGCCTGTGTTGCATCCTCAATAAAAAATTTATCTGTAGAATTTCCCGACTTAAAAGTAAATCTTGTAGATTTTAATCTTGAACAAAATTTGTCTGTTGAAAAAATTACAAATGAGTTGTTGAGTTTTGATAGTGCAATTTATTGTTTTTCAATTTTTGTTTGGAATAAAAATTTATTATTAGAAGTTGTAAGTGAACTAAAGAAAATAAATTCAAATATTATTTGTATCGCTGGAGGACCAGAAGTTACAGCAAATCCTAATAATTTTAAAATGTTTGATTATGTAATTTCTGGTGAAGGTGAAGTTGTTACAAAAAATCTTATTAGAAATTTATTTAATGGAAATATTATTCAAGAAAAAATTTTGTATGGGAAAAGAGAACTTTTAGAAAATTTAACTTCTCCTTATCTTGATAAAACTTTAAATCCCAAAAAATATGATGGCGCTTTATGGGAGCTTGCAAGAGGTTGTCCTTTTAAATGTTCTTATTGTTACGAATCAAAAGGTGATAAAAAAGTTGAATATTTTTCTTTTGATAGAATAAAAGATGAATTAGATTTGTTTGTAAAAAATGATATTAAACAAATTTTCGTACTTGATCCAACATATAATGTTGATAAAAATCGAGCAATAAAACTTTTAGATTATATTAGGCAAAAAGCAAAAAAAATATTTTTTCATTTTGAGTGTAGGGCAGAATTTATTAGCGATGAACTTGCAAAAGCATTTTCAAAAATAAATTGTTCGTTACAAATTGGTTTGCAAAGTGCTTCTGAAGAAGTTTTGAAAACTGTAAATCGTAATTTTAATAAAAAAGATTTTATCAAAAAAATTTCTATTCTAAATAATTATGGAATCGTATTTGGTTTTGATTTAATTTACGGTTTGCCAAAAGATAATTACGAAGGTTTTAAAAATAGTATTGATTTTGCAATTTCACTTTATCCAAATCATATTGAATTGTTTTGCTTATCAGTTTTGCCAGGAACTACTTTGTATGATGATGCAGAAAAATTAAATTTGAATTATGAAAAATCAACGCCTTATCATGTTATCGAAAGTGATACATTTTCAAAAAGTGATTTAGTAAAATCTAAAAAGATTTCTTATGCTTGTAATTTGTTTTATTCTCAAGGTAGGGCAGTTAGTTGGTTTAATTCTGTTTTGCATTTATTAAAATTAAAACCATCAATCTTTTTCGAGAAGTTTGTAGATTTTTTATCAGAGAAAAATTTATTAGAAAAAAATATTTGTAAGCAAAAAGAAATTGAAAAATTACAAATTGAATTTATGAATAAAATATTGAAGCAAAAGAATTTTGAAAAATATTTTACTTTGGTAAAAAACATTATTGAATTAAATGGTGCTTTAACTCGTTCATATGCTGATGGCGAAGGAACAAAACTTAATTTAAATTATCATCCAGATGATTTGTTAAGTGAGTATTCTCAAGATTTAAAATATTTTTATTTGAATGCACAAAAATATAATTGCAAAGTTCTTATTAAAAATAATTCAATTAAGTTTATAAAGTAATGTAATTATAGTTGAAAAATTTTCTTCTGCGTTTTTAATTTTCAATTCTTCGATTGGAAAAATTTTTTGTAATGTTTGAATAGAAGCTTCTTCTAAAATTAAATTATTTTTTTTAGAAATAATTTGGTAAGAAATCAGTTCGCCATCTTTTGAAATTTCTATTTTTATTTTTATTTCGCCTTCAATTCCTCTGCGTTTTGCTTTTTCTGGATAAAATAAATTTTGTGTAATTTTTTTATCGATTATATCTTCTGTAATATTTTTAGCAGTTCCAACTGAATGAAATTGAAAAATTCCAATTCCCGAATTTGATTCTTCAAAATTATTTTCACTTGATGATTTTTCATTCTGAGGATATTGTTTTTCATCAAAAATTTGTTTTTCGTTTTCTTGATAAAAATTATTTTGAATTTTACTTTCTGTAGTTATTGTTCTTGAAGTTTTATTATAATCATTGTTAGTTTTTAAATTTTCTTTTTTATCTTCTTGCGTTTTTTTATTTTCTTGATTTGTTTGTTTTGTTTTTTGTTTATCTAAATTATCATTGTTGTTTTGATTTAAATTTACTTTTAGATAATTTCCTTTTCCCATTTGTGTTTCAGTTTTATTGATGAAATATTTTTTTTCAAAAAAAATACTAGCACAGAAAAAAATGCTAAATATTATAATTGTAAAAATTACTGATAAAATTATGCTTTTATTTTCTGTGCTA
>JAZRJV010000014.1:0-19027 GCA_045645985.1 Treponemataceae bacterium | reverse complement strand
GGTCAGTCCTTTTAATTTTACTTTAATTCTTTTTTCGTTGTACCAAGACAAGTATTCAATCAATTCCTTTTTGAAATGTTCAACAGACTCAAACTCCTGTAAATACAAAAGCTCAGATTTTAATAAACCAAAGAAATTTTCCATTACAGAATTATCAAGACAATTCCCTTTTCTGGACATGCTCTGTCGGATTCCTTTTTCTTTCAAACGCCTCTGATAATCATACATCTGGTACTGCCAACCCTGATCAGAATGAAGAATCAGATTTGTCCCATCAGGAATTTGTGCAAATGCCTTTTCAAGCATATCAACAGTCTGGGCATAATTCGGACTTTCTGAAAGATTCCAGCTGATTAGTGACTGGTCATGCAAATCCAAAATTGGAGAAAGATAAAGCTTTGTGCCAAACAGATTAAACTGAGTAACATCAGTAACCCATTTCTCATTGGATTTTGTTGTACTGAAATCTCGCTGCAAAAGATTAGGAGCTACTTTGCCTATCTGACCTTTATACGAATTGTATTTATACTGACGAACCTTACACACAATATGTTCTTCATGCATCAGTTTCTGAATTACTTTGTGGTTAGTTGAAAAACCTCTGTTTCTGAATTCTAGAGTAATTCTTCTGTACCCATATCGCCCTTTATTGGCATGATAAATCTGCTGGACAAGTTCACGTTCTTCTTTGTGCTTATCCTGTTTCGGATGCGATTCTGAGTAGTAAAATGAACTTCTTGGCAAACCTGTAAGTTTTGTCATATCTGCAACGGAGTAATTCTGCCTTAATTCTTTGATGACTCTGATTTTTTGTTCTTTGAGTCTTTTTCCCGTTGTTTGTCTTCCTGAATTAAGGCTGTTAATTTTTTTAGGTATTCATTCTCCATGCGAAGATATGCCAGTTCTTCATCTTTCGTCCATTCTTCTCTTGGTTTGTTCGGTATTAAACTTTTCTTTGGCATTTTTGAACGCCTGCCTTGTTTCTGAAACAGAGCTTCTGTACCACCGGTAATATACTTCTTTCGCCATGCACAGATTGTCCCTTGATTTGTTATCCCAAAAATCAAAGCTGTTTGCAGATCTGAAAGATGATGCTCTTGCTGATAGTTTAACACTTTTAGCTTAAATTCTCCACTAAAATGGCGTGTTGGTTTTGTAAAACTTCCTGTCAATTCATATTGTGCAACCCATTGTTTAAGAATAGTTCTTGCGACTTTATACTTTTTGGCAACTCTTTCAGTTCCACCTTCTCCTGATATGTAAGCTTTTACAACTCTTAACTTATACTCTTCTGAGTATTTAGACATAAAAAATGCACCTCCTAAAATTGAACTTTATTTGTCCAACTTTAGGGGTGCACTTCATTAGATAGTCTTTTTATTTTTAAGAATGAAGTAAGTTTAATTAAAATACTTTTACAACTTCACCGTTAGGATATTTTTGTGCGATAAATTCTGCAATTTCTTCAGTTTGTAAAGCTTTTACTAAAGCAGTAATTTTTTCAGCATTTTCGTTTCCTGATTTTACTGCAATAATATTTACATAAGGAGAATCAGCACCTTCCACGATAAGACCGTCTGTACTTGCACTAAGTCCAGCTGGAATTGCGTAGTTTCCGTTGATAACAGCAGCATCTACATCTAACAAAACTCTTGGCAAAGATGCAGCTTCAATTTCGTGAAATTTAATGTTTTTAGGATTTTCTGTGATGTTCTGAGGAGTTGCTGTAATTCCAGCTTTTTCATCAAGTTTGATTAAACCAGCAGATTGAAGAAGCAATAAAGCTCTTCCTTCATTTGTTGGGTCATTTGGAATTGCGATTGTTGCACCATCTTTTAGTTCAGCAAGTGATGAAACTTTTTTTGAGTAAAGAGCAACTGGTTCAATGTGGATTCCGCCAGCGTTTACAAGATTGTAACCTCTTTCAGAATTGAAAGAATCCATGTATGGAAGATGTTGAAAGAAGTTTGCATCAATTTGTCCGCCTTCCAAAGCTTCATTTGGAGTTACATAATCTGTAAATTCAATAACTTTGAGAGTAATTCCATCTTCTGCAAGATTGTCTACAACTAACTTTAACATTTCTGCGTGAGGTTCTGGAGTTGCGCCTACTGTTAAAACACTAGCATCTTTTTTTGCACAACCAGCAAAACATAACATAGCCAAAGCTAAAACCACAAATAAAATTTTATTCTTCAATTTAATTTCCTCCTGAAATAAATTTAAAATATTCTATAAAATTATCTTTTCTTCATCAAGGTACTTGTAATTTTAGTACCGATAAATTGAATAACTTCTACCAAAACAAGAATTACGATAACAGACGCAATCAAAATTGGGGTGTTAAATCTTTGGTAACCATAACGAATTGCCAAATCTCCTAGTCCGCCACCACCAACAGCACCAGCCATGGCAGAATATCCAATCAAGTTGATAATTGTTAAAGTAACACCAGAAACCAAAGAAGGCATTGCTTCTGGCAAAAGCACTTTGAAAATAATCTGTGAATTTGTAGAACCCATAGATTTTGCAGCCTGAATAACAAGTGGATCAACTTCTTTTAATGCAGTTTCGATAATTCTTGCAACAAAAGGAGCTGCCGCGATTGATAAAGGCACGATAGTTGCCGCAGTTCCGATAGAAGTTCCTAAAATCAATCTTGAAAGTGGAAATAACAAAATAATCAAAATGATAAAAGGAAAAGAACGCAAAACATTTACGATTCTAGTTATCACTTGGTAAAGAATCGGTTTGGGCGTGATTCCTGTAATTGGATCTGTTATGCAAAGCAAAATTCCCAAAGGCAAACCTAAAATCATTGAAAAAACTGTAGAAGCGCCAACCATTGCAAGAGTCTGCAAAGTTGCATTTCCTGTAAGTGTAAAAAGTTCTGACCAATTTATCATATTTAGTTTTTCACTCCTTTTGAATCATCTTTTTCTACGATTACGCCATGGTTTTCAAGATATTTTATTGCTTCTGTTATTTTTTCTTCATCACCGTAAAAATCCACAAGCATTGTTCCAACTTCAAAATCGTTCAAATGCTGAATACCACCTGCACGAATATTAAAATCCATAGAAAGTTCTTGAGCAAGTCGGCTTAAAATTGGTTTTCCAGTTAAATTATCTTTGAAACGCAAAATGTATGCGCCTCCATCATTTGACCAACGCACAAATTTTTCACTTTGCACATCAGAATTATCATTTTTTGAAGAAGAAATTTCATCTTGACTTTCAGAAGAAAGATGAGAAAGAAAATCTTTTGTTACGCTAGACTTTGGATGAGTAAAAATATCTAAAACATTACCTTGTTCCACAACTAGACCATCGTCCAAAACAGCAACATAATCACAAGCATCTCGAACAACTTCCATTTGATGAGTAATCATTACAACTGTAAGATTCATCTTTTTTTGGATGTCACGAATAAGAGATAAAATTGATTTTGTTGTTTGTGGGTCAAGCGCACTTGTTGCTTCATCACAGAAAAGCACATCAGGATTATTTGCCAACGCTCGAGCAATAGCGATTCTCTGTTTTTGTCCACCAGACAAAGTGCTAACTGGAGCATTTTTTTTATCAGATAGCCCTACAATTTCTAAAAGTTCATTAACACGATTTTCAATTTTATCTTTTGCGCAACCACAAATTTCCATTGGATACGCAATATTTTCACCTGCAGTTCGAGAAGAAAAAAGCGCAAAGTTTTGAAAAATCATTCCGATTTTACGGCGTTGCAAAATTAAATCATTTTTTGAAAGATTATCAACTCTTTTGTCATCATATAAAACTTCACCAGAATCTGGAGTTTCTAGCAAACTGATAAGCCGAACCAAAGAAGATTTCCCCGCCCCACTTTTACCGATAATTCCAAAAATCTTATTTGAAGGAATATTCAAACTTACTTCTTTTACAGCCTGAACAATTCTATCTGGCGTAGTGTAACTTTTTTTTAATTTTTCTAAAGTAATATTCATCGAAAAACCACCTATCTAAACACCTATATTTTCTATTTTAATCGTTTTTTTGTAAAAATGGAAGATGATTTTATTTTAAGATTTCAATTTGCACCCATCATAAAAATAAAGTTCTTGAAAATAAAATTTTCTCTTAGTAAAATGAATTTATGATTTCAAATTTTCACACACACACTTATTTATGCAAACACGCAACTGGCGATATTTTAGATTATCTTGAACAAGCAAAAAAAGATGGCTGTAAAGCACTTGGATTTTCTGACCATTGTCCGCTTCCAAAAGATAACATTGATAACTGGCCAGAAATCCGAATGACAAAAGAAGAATCCTACGGTTATGTAGAAAAAATACGCGAACTTTCTGAAAAATATGATTTTCCTGTTTTAGCAGGATTTGAGTGTGAATGGTCTACTCGATACAAATCTTGGTACAAAGATTTTTTACTTGATGAACTAAAAGTTGATTATCTTGCATTTGGTCCACATTGGGTAGAACATGAAGGAAACTTTGTTTACGCCCCGCAATTTGGCGATAAAAAACTTTTGCACATCTACACAGATTCTATGATAGAAGCAATGCAAACTGGATTATTTTCTTTTGTGGCACATCCAGATTTAGCGATGGCAGGATGGAAAACTTGGGAAGATGAAGCCAAAAGTTGTTTTGGTGCAATAATTGATTGTGCAATCGAAAATAAACTTCCCTTAGAAGTAAACGGACAGGGAATGCAAAAACCAATGATGAAAACCGAAAATGGAATCCGATATCAATATCCATTTGATGAATTTTGGCTTTTGGCAAAAGAAAAAGGAGCAAGGATTATAGCAAACTCTGATGCTCATCAACCTTTGGATGTAATTCAAGGTGCAATTAAAGCAAGAGAATTTGCTAAAAATCTAGGAATTGAACTTAGCGATATTACGAATTTGCTACTTGGTCAGGAATAAGACCTGGAACCATAAATTCAGCTGGAAGTTTTGAAGGACGACCTTCTTTTGAAACACAAGCCCAAGTAACTGTAGCCTCTGCGCAAACTGTTCCATCTTCTTTTTTGATAGTTTGCTTAAATTCCCCTGTGATAGTTTTCATTTTTGTAGGTGTAATTTCAATTAGCAATTTATCATTTAAAACTGCAGAAGCTTTGTAATAAATATCAATATGAGTTACATAAAGATAAAATCCTGCTTCAGTTACGCCTTTAAAATCAAAACCGATAGCGTTAAGAAATTCCATTCTTCCGTATTCAAGATAGTTTAAATATACGGAATTGTTTACATGATTATATGCGTCGCACTCGTAAGAGCGGACTTTGTGTTCTGCGATATGTGTCATAATGACATTATATAGTATTTTGTAAAACTGAATCAACTAAATTTTGAAAATTTTGGTCTATTTTAACATTTCTAGTATCAATAGTTTTAGAAATAAAAAACAATCCTGTTTCACTCTCTACGATAGATTTTTCATTTTGAATTTTAGATAAACTTTCTACGCTTTCTAATTCTTCTAAATTTGAAGCTGAATAAAAACTCAAACTAGAATTAGAAACAAGAGAAAAAATTTGAATTGAATTTAGTTCTTCTAAGTCTGCTTCTGGAAAAATTTCATCTTCAGAAGAATTTTCTATTTCTGGATTATTCTCAATATCTTGTAAAACTTCATGCTCGTAAATTTCTTCAGTATTTTCAAATTCAGAAACTGGTTCTAAATCTTCAAGTTCTTCGAGTTCTTCCACTTGGTCAATTTGTTCAATTTGCTTTGTTTCTTCAAATAATTCAATGTCATCTAAATCATCATTTAGAGAATTTTCTTCGTCCAAAATTGCAAAATCAGGCTGTTGAACTTCAAAATTCAAATCTGCGATAGAACTTGTGTTATCTTTGTTAAAATGAAAGAAATTACCAAATTCTTGTGAATCATCAGATTTTTTTGAATTTTCAATAGGCTCTAATTCTGCGGGTTCTAATTCTGCAACTTCGTTTATCGATTCGATTTCTACAATTTCGTCAATTTCTTCTGATTCTTCAACTTCAGAAAGAACTTCGGATTCTTGTTTCAAAGATAAATCAATTACATTTGAAGAGTTTTCTTGTGCATCTTCTAAAGTTTCATAGTTTTGTTCAAGCAAATCATAATCATCAAAATCTTCTTCAGATTTTTCGTTAGAAATGATTATTTTTTCAATATCAGCCCAAGTATTTTCTAAAAGGTTTTCAACTAAAATTTTATGTTTTTCACCTTTTTTACCAAGATATTTTTTCACATCGTGATTTATTTGATGTTTTCGAACTGTGAGAAATTTAGAAACTTCATTCCAGTCTTCTTCACCAGAACCTACAAGATACTCGTTAATTAAAGCAATCTTAAATCGCTTAATTTTATCTTTGATAATTGCTTCATCGTCTTGTTTAAGATTAAAAATCAAAAGGATGATTAAAAATAAAGTGATAAAAACGCTTAACAAAAATAAAACTTTGATTCCAGTATTAAAAATTAAAATATCATCTTTAAAAACAAGGGAAATTATTCCAGTTTTTCCTGAATTATCAGAAATTACAAACCAGTTATAATCTTGTGAATGTAAAATCTTTTGAGTGTCAAAACTATTTTGTAACCACAAATCAGATATTTTACTAACCAAAACATCTGAAGAAACAGAAGGTAAGCCTAAAACAAAACCCTTGTATTGTTTTGTTGAATCAGAGAAAACTGTAGCAACTAATTTTGCTTGCTCAGAAACAGACAAAATCTGCTTGGCAAGTAAATAGCGATTAAAATCAATTCCTGCGACATAAAAAATTGCTGACCCGCGATATAAATCGTAAACATCGTAAAAAGGAATACTGTACAAAATTCGTTCGTTGCTGTTGTCAAAAACAATTTTTGCTTTACTTTTGTTTTCTGGATTGTCGTTTGCCTTAATCGCTTCGTAAGGAAGTTCAGGATTTTTGTTGTATTCAGAATTATCAGTTTTGAATGTGCTATACAAAATCTTTTTTCCATTAGAATCGATTATTCTAACACCTTGCAAACCAGCATTTCTTAAAACCAATTCCGAAGAAAATTTTTCTCTGTCTTTTATATCACTTTCTGATTGTTCAAGAAGAGAAACAGTTTTTATGCAAGATAAATCAACAAACTGAGAAAACTCTTTTGCCTGAATTACAGTATATTCATCTAAACAAGCAGAAATATTTTTTAATCTTTTTTCCATTCCCTTGATAACAGCAGGCTGATAAAATCGAGTTTCAAAAACACTAAAAAGCTCAGCAAAAGAAATAAATGCAACAACAGAAAAGATGAGAATACTAATAATTAAACTTATAATAACTTTTTTTGCAGAACTCACAAAATCCCCAATAAAATATTTTTATTCTTACAGATATTTATCGGTATTTTAAAATGATACTTGAAACTAAAATTGATGATTGGTAAAATTTACTCTATGGAAAATAAGTTTTTGAACAAGTTAAATTTTATTCTTATCATTTTAGCAACAACAATACTTTTGGTAATTATTGCTACATCAATTTTTTATTTTTTAAATAAATCAAACCCAAACAAATATCGAAAAATAGATAATCCTGCAGAAATTCAAAAAAACATTGAATATTCACTTTTTTCTGATTTTGGAAGATTAAGAACTTATACTTGCGATAATCCACAAATTCCTATTGTAGTTTTGCCATTTTTATCATATAAAACAGAAAATTCATTTTTATACGAAGAACTTTGCCAAAAACAACGCAAGATAAAATCAATCATCTTGCAATACTTTACACAAAAAACACAAGAAGAACTTTTTTCATTAGGTGAAGAAAATATAAAAACTCAAATTCTCACACTAATCAATGATGAACTTTCTATGGGAAAGATTGAATCAATCTATTTTGAAGAATATATATTTTTAGAATAACTGCAACTAAAAAATAAATTTTGTGTCTATATAAATAGAACGGAGGTTTACCACAATGGATTCACATGCAGCACAAGTTATAATTGCCATAATTCCAATCGTAGGAATTGTAATCGGAGGAGTAGTTGTTTTCTTCTATCTACTTTGGAGACACAAACATATTACTATGATGATTAAAACTGGCACTTACAAACCTGTAAATTTAAACCTAAAGTTATTTTCATTACTTACAGGACTTTTGCTTACAGGAGTTGGAGCTGTATTAACAATCTTATTAGGAATGTTAGAAGGATTGTCTTACCCACTTTTAGGCGGACTTATCCCTGGAATTTTGGGGCTTATGTTACTTGTATTTTACAAATTGTACCCAAGTTCAAACGAAAAAAAATCTTGTTAAGTAGGTATGGATTCTGAACTCTAAAGAAGATTCAACTATACCTGAAAAAAATCGTAGTTTAGAGCATGAAATAATTGCAAAACGAGATTCAATCATCATAAAAAATATTTTAGATGGAGATACTTCAGCTTTTGCAAAACTTGTAATGCATTATAAACATCGTGTTCATGTTTTTGGAATGGGATTTTTCAAAAATGAAACAGATACCGACGATTTTGTGCAAGAAGTTTTTATCAAGGTATATACAAAACTTTCTACATTCAGAGGAGATTCTCTTTTTTCTACATGGCTTATGAGAATTGCTTACAACACAGCAGTTAATTCAGTAAATAGGCGCAAAGAATACACATCTTTATCAGATGATTTTGATATTGAAGATTCAGGACTTACGCCAGAACAAAACGAATTAAAAAAAGCAACAATGCTGGCTGTAAGAGAAGCGATAAAAGAATTGCCAGAACGGTACGGAATTTGTTTAGATATGTATTTCTTTTACGATATGACCTACAATGAAATTAGCGAAGTTGTAGACCTTCCCGTAAACACAATAAAATCACATATCTTTAGAGCAAAGAAAATATTAAAAGACAAGTTACAAGAAATGGTAACAGAATAAATAAAGGATACAGATTATTATGAACACTAAAAACAAAAAATGTGAATTTTACATGGATGAGTTTCTCAAACTAGATAAGAATGATAGACTTCCACTATCGTTGACTATACACTTACTTCTTTGCAAAGAGTGCCGAACAATCGTACGAAATCTTACTTTAGCAGACCAAGCATGCAAAGCATCAATGAATAAAACAGTAGATTCTTACGATCCAAGTGTTACAGCAATAATGAAATCAATCAATCCTGAATACCAAGTAAAAGAAATGCAACCTTTATCATTAACTCGTTGGATTGTAAGCGGAATCGTTATGATTATTGCAATGTTATTCTTTGGAATTACAGAAGGTGCAAATAATTCTCAACTTAGCTTATCATTTTACTTAGTATTTGCAGGAATCGTTACAGCATATTGTGCCATGTTTGTAGGTTGCAATATGGACTTCTTTGTAAAACACATCAACAAATTTGCACAATAAAAATTATTCTTTTTTATAGGAATTATTTTTCATAAACCACACTAAAAAAGGAATTGCAACTAGAGCAGAAAGTGTGTTTGCAATAGGTTGACATAACATAAGCCCCGTAAGACCAAAAAAATACGGAAAAGTAAAAATCAATGGAATAAAAAATATTCCCTGTCTACAACTTGCAAGAAACAAACTTTGCTTATTTTTTCCTGTAACTTGATAAAGCATATTTGTACAAACAATAAAAGGAAGTAAAGGCAAAGAAAGCGCAAAATAATGAATCGCTTGAATACCAATTTTTATTACCTGCTTGTCTTTTTGAAAAAATTTCACGATGTTAGCATCAAAAATGTAAAGCAAAAACGCAAAAATAAATTCCACAACAATACTGATAAAAAGCGTAAAGAAAAAAGCCCTTTTCACTCTATCAAAACGATTAGCACCTAAACAAAAACCTGCCACAGGCTGAAAACCTTGACCAAAACCAAACATTACAGAAACAACTAATAAAAAAATACGATTTGTAATTGAAATTCCTGCAATGGCTTCTACACCAAATTTACTTGCGTGAATATTTAATAAAACATTTGCAACAACAACTAAACCTTGTCTCAATAAAGACGGAGCACCATTTGAACAAACTGAAGATAAAACTTTAACTCCATTAGCACCCAAAAGCTTAATTCTGATTTTGGCAAGATTCTTACCGCAAAGATACATGCAAAGAAGAATAATAAAACTTACAATTTGACTTATTAAAGTTGCAATCGCCGCACCTGCAATCCCTAACTTTAGTTCAAAGATAAGAATAGGCTCAAGAATGATATTTAGCACACCACCAATAGATAAACCAATCATAGAAAGCCTTGGTTTACCTTGCGACCTAAGCATAATGTTCAAAACAAAAGAACTACACATAATAGGAGACGCAATCAAAATATAATGTGCAAAATCTTGTGCATAAGGAAGAATCGTAGAAGTTGCTCCAAGAAATTTCATCAATTCGGTTTTGAAAACTATTCCAAATATCATTAAAATAGTTCCAATACCGATTGAAAAAAAGAAAGTAACAGACGCAACAATATCGGCCTTGGAAGAATCACCTGCACCTAAACTTCTAGAAATTATATTTCCCGCCCCTATTCCTAGCATAGAAGCGACAGCTTGAACCATCGTCAAAATTGAAAAAACAATACCAACTGCCGCACTTGCATTAGGGCCAAGTCTAGAAACAAAAAATAAATCTGCCATTCCGTAAATAGAAAGCACTATCGTAGAAAAAACTGTAGGAATTGCCATTTTTACTACAAGCTTAGGAATCGGCGTATTTAACATTAAATCACTTGTTGATTTTTCTGTCCCGCTTACATTTATTCCATGAGAACCCATATTTAAAATGTAATTTGCCTAGAACAAATATGCAAAGAAAATTAAGGGATTTGTACACTGATTTTTGGGATTTTGCTATGATAAGTTTACCACAATAGTTGGAGTCCGTAATCAATATATTTATCAAAGCAAGAATCTTTGGAAAGTAAAATCAAATTATTGCGTAATGCTGTGTGAATTAACATTCTATCAAAAGGATCTTTATGATTTTCTACAATAGGAAGTTCTGAAAAGGTGACATAATCATAAGATGTTGGTGTAAAAACAGAAAATCCATATTGAGTTGCAATATTAGGTAAATGCAAAATATTAAAATTTTCAAACTTCATTTTTCCTAGTTGAGTTTTTATTGCTATTTCCCAAAAACTAATTCCACTAATAAAAATTTCATTGTCAGAATCTTCAATGATAGTTCTTACTTTTTCAGATAATTTTTTGGAATCCATGACAGACCAAATAAATGTATGTGTATCTAATAGATATTTCATTTTATCCGCCTAAATTCCCAAAAATTCTTCCATTGTGATTTTGCCATCATCAACTTCAGAAAAAGTTGAAATTCCATCTAGAGTACCTATCTGTCTTTTTTCTTTTTCTAAAATTTTAGAAACTTTTGCAACTGGCTTTTTTGCTCTTCCGTATAGAATTTCAATTTCTTCACCTTGAAGAACAGAATCTAAAAAATCAGAAAATCGAGCCTTAAAATCTCCAACTGTAGCTTGTATCATAAGTTAAGTGTAATTTAAACTTGTCAAGTTGTCAAGTTCGTTACTTTAACAATGCGTGTTTGTGGGTGGTGGATTTTTCATCATAATATACTCTATTTCATTATAAACTAGAAGAATCTGCAACTAATTTTGAACCAAAATTTTCTTCAATCTTATAGTGTACTTTTTTGTTCATCACTTCTTTTATAAACCAATCACACAAACCATACATTATAGCATTGTATTTTTCTTTGTTTGATTCGTGCAATATACTTCCATAAGATTCTTGGCTTTCAGTATAACACTCCATTGCTATATTACCAAAAGCATCAGGGAAAATACTCTGGGTAAACATTTCTTTATTGTTAGTATATGCCTTTGCTTGTTCTATTAAAGAGTTATTTTTCATTAATTTTGATTGAAATGCACCAATTACTACCTTATCAGCTTCATTAAAATCACCCTTGTATCGTTCATTAATTTTTTCAATGATTTCATCTAAAGAAGATTTAGGATTTTTTGAACTTCCACCAGCTTCTGTTGCAGGTTCGTAAACACCTTTTTCGTCAGCTTTTAAATTGATAGAACCTTTAAAAGTCTCCCGTAGTTTGTAATATTCAAGACTTAATAATTGTTCAATATTAATCATCCATTCAACTTCCGCAGGAAGAAGTTTGCTTAGATATTTACAGAAAATATATTCCTTATGTAAATCTTTATCGAACATTCTTGTAACTTGGCTTACAAAATCATAATAGCGAACAAGTTTTCGCAATTCTCGTCTAAATTGATATTTTTCATTTGAAGTTTTTTGATTATAAGCATCTGCAAAAGGTTTTAGAACTTTACTCAATTTTCCTAAAGCATTCTTATCTTTTCCGGAAAGATTCTTGTAAGTTTCTACAAAGTTCTCAACATCAGCATTACTGTAAATTTTATATTCTCTAAGAGTTTTTTGCGTACTATAAAGCAAGTCTGCATTTACTTCTTCTTGTAAATATGTTTCTTGATAGAATGGCTGGAATGATTCAAATATATCTTCTTGAGTATTTACAAAATCTAAAACAAAAGTATCTTCTTTTCCACTACAAGTTCTGTTTAATCGACTTAATGTCTGAACAGCTTTTATTCCGCGAAGTTTTTTATCAACAATCATTGTATGTAGTAATGGTTCATCAAATCCAGTTTGATATTTTTCAGCAACAATTAAAATATTAAAATTGTGATGAAATTCTTCTTTTGTTTGAGATTCACTTATGTGAGTTCCATTTTTTCTAACATTCAAACTTGGTTCAGAATATTCAACATCTTCATCTTTTACAACTCCACTAAATGCAACTAAAATATCCATTGCATCATCATAGCCTTTTAGTTTAATAAGTCGTTTTAACTCATGAAAATATCTAACAGCAGCAAGACGACTTGCTGTAACAACCATCATTTTTCCACGACCACCAATCTTATTTTTAGTAGTGTTCATGTAAGTTTCAATAATGATTTCTGATTTTTGGCTTATGTTTGTCGGATGCAACTGTGCATATTTTAGGATTACCTTTGTTGCCTTGCTAGAAGGTAAATCCGGATTATCAGGAAAATTCTTTGCAATTTTATAACAAGTTTCATAAGTCATATAATTTTTTAGAACATCATGAATAAAACCTTCTTCAATAGCCTGTCGCATACTGTAAATATGAAAAGGATGATAACTTCCGTCAGCATGGCGAGTTCCAAACATTTCTAGAGTTTTATCTTTTGGAGTTGCTGTAAATGCAAAAAATGAAAGATTGTTATGCTTTCCGTGAGCAATCATCTCCTTTAATAGCTTATCATCTTTATCGATTTCATCTTCGGCTTTACCTTCAATTTCTGCATATTCAAGTAAAGCATCTTCTGTATCTGCTAGAGCTGTTTTTAATTTTAAAGCCGCAGAACCGGTTTGTGAAGAATGTGCTTCATCTACAATAACCGCAAAATTTCTACCTTTTACCTTATCAACTTCTTCATAAATCACAGGGAACTTTTGTAAAGTTGTTACAATGATTCTGTCACCGTTATTTAAAGCATCTCGCAAATCTTTTGAATTCTTTTTTTCATCGATTGTAGTTACCGCACCAAGTGTATGGTCAAAACTACTGATTGTATCTTGTAATTGTGCATCCAAAACTGTACGGTCTGTAACAACAACAACACTGCTAAATACTGCATTATTATTTTCATCATGCAAAGAAGCCAATCGATATGCAGTCCATGCAATAGAATTTGATTTTCCGGAACCTGCACTATGTTGAATTAAATAATTTTTGCCACTGCCATTTTCTTTTACATCTTGAATGAGTTTTCTAACAACATGAAGTTGATGAAATCGAGGAAAAATAAGCGTTTGTTTTTCTTTTAATTCAATTTCGCCATCATCTTTGTAGATTTTTTCTTCTTGAATTTGTAAATGAAGGAACTTTTGAAAAATATCCATCATACTATCTTTTTGAAGAACATCTTCCCAAAGATAACTTGTTATAAAATCGCTATCTGTAGTATTTGGATTACCTTTTCCCCCATCTTGTCCGGCACCATTTGAACCTTGATTAAAAGGCAAAAAGAAAGTTGATTTTCCGTTTAGTTTGGTTGTCATATAAACATCAAACAAATCTACACAAAAATAAACCAAAACTCGACGATTAAATTGAAAAACTATTTCCCTATTATCACGGTCATTTTGCCATTGAAGTTTTGCATTTGTTACACTTTGCCCCGTAAGTTGATTTTTAAGTTCCAACGCAACAAGAGGAATACCGTTTACAGTAAGAACCATATCTACAGATTTTGAACAAGTTGCAGAATAAAACCATTGTCTATAACATTCGATTTTATTTTTAGCATACAGTTCTGCTGAAAGTTGGTTTAATGTAGATTCCGGTTTGAAATAACAAACCTTAAATTGGATACCACGATGTTTAAATCCATGACGAAGAACATGAAGCATTCCATCTGCAATTACTGCATCATTGAACTTTTTACAAAAAGCATCTTCTGTATTTCCAGGATTTTGATTTTCAAAACGCTTCCATTCTTTACTTTGAGTTTCTTTTATAAAATTAATAAGTGTATTTTTATAAATTCCATATTGTGTATCAAAAACATCATAACCTTTTGTATATCCACCATCATTAGATAAAAAGTATGATTCAATATATTCTTCAAAGTTTTTTTCTTTTGTACGAAGGTCTTGCAGTGTTTGTGGCATAGGGAAAATTCCTCATAATCAAAATCTAATATTCCCTATATTCTAGCATATTTTCTTTTATTTGTGTATTTTTAGTTTTTATCTATCATTTCTTCAATTAGTAAACCTATTGTTGTTCCAATTTTTTCTTTAAGCTCTTCTGTTATCAATGAATATTTTTTAGAATTTTCTATAGCAAATTTTATTTTATCTTTATAATTGTCTTGAAATTTTAACCGAGTTTTACTATAACTTCCACCAAGTTTTTCCATAAGACATTTTTCTATATAAGTTCTATTCCCAACTTTTTCATTATTAACCAAAAACAATTTGTCATATTCAGTACAATCAGAAAAATGTAAAAGAAGCCAAAATTCAAAACAAGGATTTGTGATGCAAAATTTTATTTCACCGTTTTTTTCTGCTTTAAGAAGTACATCATATTGTAAATCTGTAAAACTTTGTTTATCTCTATCAACTATAATGCAAAGTTTATCCCCATCTAAAAAGTTTGAAGCTTTTTTTATTGCTTTTTTAGCATCTTGAAAAATTTTTAATGGATTACTACTTGTATCTTTTTCATGGCGAATAGGAATAATTTCTACTAGAGGATTTATTCCTATTTCAGTGCGAAATTCAATTATTCCCTTAAAATATCGATATTCAGTTTTTTCTCCTTCACAAGCAATAAAATATCGAATTTTTGGTTCTTGAGAAAACTCCTTTTCTATGTATCGTTCACCATAAGGCTGACTTACTCTCATTAATCCTCCACTTTAAATTTATTCAACATCATCTTTTGGGAAAAATATAGAATCAAAAATTGGTACACCACCATAACGACCATCCAAATATGCTTTTTCAATTTTTTTATCAAAGCGTTCCTTAAATCTGTCAAATGGATATAAGACACTATCACCAGTTGGTGTTGATTCAACAAAGAAAATTTCATCTTGTCTTACTAAATCCAAGTTAAGTAAATGACTTTCATGTGTTGATATTATAAGTTGAATATTTTTTTTCTTTGCATAATGTAAAAAATTTTCAATAAATTTTCTTGTAAGTTGAGGATGAAGACTTTGATCTATTTCATCAATTATAAAAACAGAATTTTCTTTTTGAGTAAACAATATAGAAAGTAAATCTAATAAGCGTTGAGTTCCATTAGATTCTTCTGCAAGGGAAAAATGAACATCTTTTATTCCAAAATGTTCAAAAGTAATTTCTGTAAAAACTGGTTCTCTATCTTTAAAAGTAACAAAAATTAATCGTCCATTAATATTAAATCTAAAACCACAAGCTTCAGCATTCACAATACTTTCTGTACTATCTTTAGGATAAGTTCTTTGAATTGCTTCTTCAACTTCTTTTCTAAATTCTGGTCTAATTTTATCTAAAGCTTGTTCTTTAGAAATAACAGTTGGAATAACTCTAGATATACCTGTTTTAAATATTTCTATAGCATTTATCAATTCGTTAATGTTTTCTTCAGAAAAACAATCATATCCTGTAATTGATGTATTTGGATATGAAATATTTAACGAAAATACCCATTTATGTACATCTTTTAATATTTGAAGTTTTTCATTATTTTTGTAAAGTTCTGCTTTATTGGAAATTATTTCTGATAAAAAAGTTTTATTAGTCACCTTTTGGAAATCTTCAAGATATACAGCCATTCGAGATTTAGTTTCATCATTGAGATAATCATTATTAAAATAGACACTTCCGGTATTAGAATTTCTTGAAAAAATAATTTCATCTTTGTTTTTGTTAAGTTTTACAAGCCATTCTTCTGTTATACGTTTTTGATTTATTATCATTTCAAAACCATAAGCATAAATGCTTTTATCTATACAAATTTCAAATTCAAAATACGAAGGTTTTGCTTTATTCTCAGGATTTAAACGAAAATAATTATCTTTTCTTTCTTCAAAATATTCATTTTCTACACCCACAATAATAGCAGTTTGAGCATAATCCATTGCTTTAATAAAATTAGATTTACCCGCCGCATTTGCACCATAAATTGAAGCAAATTTCAATAATTTAAAATCATTTGTTTGGTATAAACGTTCTTTATGATTTTGAATTGAACCTGCTATAAGAGATAATGTTTGATTTTTATCAAACGAACAAAAATTACCAACTGTAAATCGGCTTAACATAGAACATCTCCTTTTGGAGCTAAAAATAATAATTTGTTACTATTAATATATTGGTAAATAAAAAAAAAATCAATATTCACAGATATTTTGTGATTTTTTCACATTTTATTTACGATTTTTATTGCCGATTTTAATTTGTTTTAGTAATTTAAAATTAGGAGGTAAAAAAGCGTTGAAAATCAATTTCAACACCAACTAATCAGTTAAGATTAGTAAATACAAAATAAACAATTGTAAAAACATTACAACTAAAACCATCAGGAGGTGCCCATGAGCACAAATAAAAAGGTAACATCTGAACAAGTGTCATCATTAGCTAGTCAAACACTTTTAGATGAAAATTCATCTAAAACAGCTAAAACTCTGGCAGGATCAGCATTATCCCAAGTACAAAAGGGAAAACAAACTGGAAGTAAAGTTGAAGTTTTAGCATCAAAAGTTTTGCAAAGTCCTAAATATAGCGACAAAACAAAGAGTTTAGCAGGTTCTGTTTTGTCACAATCAAATAAGGAAAGATAGATTAATGGAGGAAAACATGGGATTAACTTGTATAGGATGGAAAAATAAAAATGGAACAAGTGAACGAAATTGTAAATGTGGAAGTTGGAAAGACCATTGGATAAAAAACAGCAAAGAATCATGGCCTTTAACATGCAGTGCAGTCGATTGTAACAATTATGCAGAAGTTGGAGCTCATGTAATCAATTCTAACGAATCTGGAGAATGGATAATTCCGCTATGCAGGGTTTGTAATAATCGAACCGGTGAATATTCTATAAAAGCCGGAGTTACTTTAGTTTCTGCAAACAAAGCTTTAACTAATTGTTAAATTAAAAGAAGCAGTGAAAAATTCAAAAGTTTTTCGCTGCTTCTTTAAAAGGCGAAACAGATTATGAATATTCGATTTTACACGCTTCCATCTCTATTGTCAGATATGGAAAAGAAAAATTGGGTTATTGATGCTTTTCAATTCACATATAATACAATTCCTTGCTATTGTCTTTTTACATTATATGATACTAATGAAAAGAAACCTTCAGATAATGCAAAACTAAAACTCGACTTTATTCACAAAAACAATACTGATGAATGTATTAAAGCATACGCAGATTTTCAGGAAGTAAAATTTAAAAGTGTTTCTGAATTTTGTAATTTTTTTAATATTAAAGGTAATGGAAATTACAGAGATTTATTTATTAATTTTGCAGATTTCTTTTCAACAGTTTTACCAAAAGAAATAACAAAAAATAAACCAAGAACTGAAGAAAGATTGATTGCAAGAAGATTGGAGCCTGATAACCCAAATGCAATTTATTGCTTTGATATTCGAAGAAATGGACATGACGAGAATGGAAACAACAATGTTCGTTCAGTAAGAAATAGTCAAAAAGCAGAAATGTTTTGCTCAGATTTATATGAAAGATTTAAATCCGATACAAATTTAAGTTTTTTCTTTTCTGAAAATCCAAGTGATGAAGTAAAATTAGAAGAAATATTAAGAAGATTTTCAGAGAGGTATTAATGTATACATTTACATTATAATTTAACTTATCAACATTGAAGAAGAACTTTTTCTTCTTCAATGTTTTTTCTCTTTTGCAGAAAACGATAAAAAGAATATCATTTATTGGAAATTGAAATATTTATATTTAAATATCATTTTCTAACCAATATTTTACTACATCATTATCAATTCCATTCTTTTTTAATGCTTTAGCTAATAGATTCATTTGTTTTTTTATAAACAAATAATCATAACAATAAGGTATTTCAAATTTATACTTTTTCATTATTTGAAGTAATAACGAATGCGTTTCATTGTTTTGAAAAACAGATTCTTCATAACCATCAGAGTACATTTTAATAAATAACTCCAATACTGCCTCAAAATTGCTATCATCAAAAACAATCAACTTTGTTATGGCAATATTAAAAATAGACAAAAATGCTTTTGCTTCATGTAAAAAAGAAAAATAACTTATTGCTTTACAGAAAGAAATTCTAAATATTTGAGAATCATTAGTGTATAGCCATTTAAAATCATAAAATGTTTTTATTTGATTAATAAATTCAGCTTTTATTAGTTTATAAACATCATTTATTTCAGAATTATTTTCACGTTCTTGAATGGAAGTTATTTCCTCAATACAAAAATATATTTCAGAT
>JAZRJV010000013.1:0-4658 GCA_045645985.1 Treponemataceae bacterium | reverse complement strand
ATTTTTTGCCATTGGTGTTCCTGGTTCAACCCATCCACAGAAGTCACCGATAAGGCTCATTTCTGTAGCACTGTCGTCTTTAAATGTAAAAACGATTTCTACATTTGTGCCATCAAGGTTAAAATATTTTTAATTATAAGTATTTTAAAGAAATAGAAATATTGATTTTAAAAATGTTGACAAAATGTTTACAAAATAAAATAAATGCTATTATCAATATTTTTTAAGGAAGGAAATCTTACTATGGAGTACCGAAATTATTATTTATCTTGCCGAAAACTTAAAACTGGTAAAAAAATGTATTATTTTTATGTTAGAAAAACAGATGGAAGTCGTTCTGTTCCTCATTCAACAGGAAAACGCAAAAAAAATGAAGCAATAAAATATTGCGAAACTTTGCTTTCTTCGGGACGACTTGATAAATCTGATGTTACTATCAAATCTTTTTCAAAAAATTTCTTTTCTACGGATGGAATTTGGGTAAAAACTAATCAGGATAAAGGTTTGTCAAAAAATACGATTTCAAATTATGAATATTCGCTAAAAAATAATATTTTGCCATTTCTTGGCGAATATAAAATTTCTAGAATTACGCCAAATGTTATTCGGCAATGGATTTGTGAACTTAAAAATTCAAAAGGAATGTACGAATCTTCGATAAAAGTAAATTCTGGAGTTTTGAATATCATTTTGAATTCTGCGGTGGAAGAAAGAATTATCAATCGAAATCCTATGGAATTTGTAAGAATAAAAGGGGTAAGTTCTAAAACTCGTAGAGCCTTCACTTTGTTTGAATTGGTAAAAGTTTTGGACAACTTAAAATCTCAACCACATACTTTGATTGCAAGTTATATTTCAGCTTTAACTGGTTTGCGTTTGGGCGAAGTTTTGGGCTTGGAACGAAAAAATATTTACAAAAATTTTATTGATGTAAGTCAGCAACACACAGTTTTTGGCGAAATTACTTCTCCTAAAACTCGAACTTCGCGCTATGTTACAATTCCTAAAAAATTAAGCATTCTTTTAGAAAATCTTTTGTCAAAATCATCTTCTGGATTTTTATTTGACAACGGAACGGGGGGTGTTTTTGCAAATTCAACTATTCAAAGTAGTTTTTTAAGATATTTTACAAAATTAAAAATTCACAAGGAACAAAAACTTTCTTTTCATTCTTTGCGACACTTTTTTAACACATATTTAACTGAAAAAGATATTTCAGACAGAAAAATCAAAACGATTATGGGGCATTCTTCTGGTCTTGGAAGTATGACTGAACGCTATACAACATGGAATCCTTCTATGTTTAATGATGTTTTGAATGTTCAAAATGAATTATGCGAAAGTTTATCAATTCTCCTTGATGCAGAAACAAAAAAAAATTGTTCTTATAAAAATTTTGCCTAAAATCTGTTTACAAAGTGTTTACAATTTTAATTTCATTTTTTTAATCGATACACATAAAATACATATCTTTTTTTTAAAAAATATGATATAATTATGCAGTTATTCTTGGGTAGAAATATTTATAATTTCTACAAAAATTTTTAGGAGGGAACATGAATCGTTCTTTTAGCGTTGTTGCTATTGCATTACTCCTTGCATTTTTCACAGGTTGTGTAGGAACAAGTAATGCAGCTGGAGGAAGCGCAACATCAGTTGAACCTGGCTACTGGAAGTCAGATGCAAAACCTGAATTAGCAAAGGTTATTGAATTAAAAGATAGCATGGGAATTGGCGAAGATGAATTCGTTGTATTCTATGTTCGTCCAGACAAAGACTATGAGCCATGGGCTTTGTGGATTTGGGCAGTTAAAGATGGTGATGGAAGCAAAGCTTGGGATTACTCACAAAAATTTGAAGTAAAAGATGGTATTGCTTACATGAGATTCAAAAAAGATGGTTCTACAACAGGTGGAACAACTTTTATCGATGCAGAAGGAAAAACTGGTCTTATCGTTCGTAAAGATGATGGTTGGGACAAAGACTGTGGAGATGATCGTATTTGGGATCAATCAGTTTCTAACACATGTGTAATTTTCTCTGGCGATCAACAAACATACAATGTTGGTGAATACAAACCAAGATTCGTTTCAGCTCGTCTTGAAGCAGAAGATACAATCGTAGCTCGTCTTAGCGATGGTTATGGATTGGATTTAACACCTGGTACATCAGGATTTGTTGTTACAGAACCAAAATCAGGTAAAACATACGAAGTTAAAGATGTTGTAAACGCAGATAGAACTCGCGAAAACAACTTTGCAACTCGTATTCGTGTTACACTTGCAGAAAATATCAATGTAAACTATCCAATCGAAATTTCTCATCCTGTATTTGAATCAGCATTCCAAGTAGATTCTTCAGAATTTGCATGGAAAGCAGCAGAAAAAACAATTCCAGGTAGTGATGTAAAACTTGGTTGTACATACGATGCTTCAACAAACAAAGGTTCTTTCGTTCTTTGGGCTCCTACAAGTTCAGATGTAGTTCTTAATCTTTACAACAAAGATGGATTAAACGATCCTACAAAAACTGTTACAATGACTTTGGATGCTGCAACTGGTGTTTGGACAGCAACTACAACTGATAATATCAATGGTTGGTTCTATGATTATTCTGTAACAAACAGTCGTGGAACAAACAAAGTATTAGACCCTTATGCAAAATCTATGGCTGCTTACCGCAACGAAGGTGGGAGTGGACGCGCTGCTGTTGTAGATATTAACAGTGCAAAAGCTGGAAAAATGAGCAATGACTATGTAAAACTTGCACAAAGAGAAGATGCAATTATTTACGAAGTTTCTGTTCGTGACTTTACAGTCAGCCCAGATTCTGGAGTTAAAAACTCAAAAGGTTCTTACAAAGCATTTATCGAAAAACTTCCTTATTTGAAAGAACTTGGAGTTACACACCTTCAAATTATGCCAGTTCTTAACTTCTATTATACAGATGAAACAAATCGTAAATACGAAGCAAACGGAACAGCAAATAATAACAACTACAACTGGGGATACGATCCACACAACTACTTCACACCAGAAGGTTGGTATTCTTCAGATGCTACAAATCCTTACTCACGCGTAAGTGAATTAAGAGAACTTGTAGATGCAGCTCACGCTCACGGATTAGGTATTCTTCTTGATGTAGTTTACAACCACATGGCTAACACAGCTCTTATGGAAGATATCGTTCCTGGTTACTATTTCAGAACAGCAAACGGAAAATTCACATCAAAATCTGGTTGTGGAAATGATGTTGCATCAACTAGAGCAATGGCTCGTCGTCTTATCGTTGAATCAACAAGCTACTGGGTAAAAGAATACAAAGTTGACGGTTTCCGTTTTGACTTGATGGGTCTTATCGATACAGAAACTATGTTCAAAGCATACGAAGAATGTGCAAAAATCAACAAAGATACATTATTTGTAGGTGAAGGTTGGTCAATGTACAATGGTCCATCTGGAACATTCGGTATGGAACAAAAACAAGTTTCAAAAACAGACAGTATTTCAGTTTTCAACGACGAACTTCGCGATGCTGTAAAAGCTGGTGGATTTAACGAAGGTGGAAAAGGATTTATCACAGGAAAAACAACAGCTCCTTCTTACTTGGTATCAAATATTCTTGGTATTCCAAAGAGAAATTACCGTGCAGATGATCCAGGTGATAGCGTTCAATATCTTGTTTGTCACGATGGTTTAACTCTTCACGATAACATTTTTAACAACACACCACTTGATGAAACAATCCCTGAAGAAAAAGCTGAAGGTATCAAACGAATTAAGATGGGTAACTTCATTACAGCTACAGTTCAAGGTGTAGGATTCTTCCATGCTGGACAAGAAAGAGGTCGTTCAAAACCAAAACTAAATGCTACAACTGAATTAACAGGTCGCTTTGTAAGAAACAGTTACGATGCTTCTGATAATATCAACCAAGTTGTATGGAAATTAGACGCTGATTATCAAGGCCTTCTTGACTATACAAAAGGTCTTATCGAAATGCGTAAAAATACATCTGCATTCCGAATTGGAACAAGAGAAGCAGTTGAAGCAAATTCAGCAATTCTTGAAGAAGCAACAGCTGGCTTGGATAATGTAATTGCTTATTCACTTAAAGCTGACGGTTACACATACTTTGTTGTTATGAACGGAACAAAAGATAGTGCAACTGTAAATGTTGGCGCATCAATGGCAAATGCAGAAGTTCTTGCTGATAGCGTAAATGCAGGAAGCAAAGCAATCGCTTCTCCAAAAGGTGTAAGTGTTGCAGATACTTCTATTACTGTAGACGGTTTAACTTGTACAGTAGTTCGTGTAAAATAATCTAATTTTTACATAAATTTATTTGGCGGCTCAATTTTGAGTCGCCATTTTTTTTGTGGTTTTGAAAAATATATAAGAAGGCAAAAGTTTTTGAAAATATTTAAAATAAAAAAAGAGCCATCTAAAAAGACAGCTCTTTGTAATTATAAAATGTTTGTTTTACAAAAATTATGCTTTATTTCTTCCGTAAAGAACGCTCATTTCTTTAAGCCATAAAGCCTTTTCTGCGCTAAACATTTCTGGAGTCATTCTCCATTGCCAGTTGATTCCACCAGTTGTTGAAGGAACATTCATTCTTCCTTCGCTACCGATTGCAAAAATATCTTGCATTGGGAT
>JAZRJV010000012.1:0-61672 GCA_045645985.1 Treponemataceae bacterium | reverse complement strand
ATCTGCGATATTCACTACTTAGTGTTTATCGGCGACGCTGATTACTCTATCATATTTCACTTTTTTTTGTCAACAGCTTTTTTTTATTTTTTTCACTTTTTTTTTATTTTTTTTGTTATTTTTCGTCTTTTTTTTCTAATTCTTCATTTTTTGAAGCAATTTGGCTTTTAACTTCGTTTATTTTTGAAATTATTGACTGAATTGACTCATCAGAAGACGACATATTATCAATATTTTCAGTATAAAACTTATTATAAACAAATGAACCTAACTCACAGAAAAGTTTTTCTTGTTTTGATTCAAGCTTTTTTATTTCAATCTTTGTAACACTTTTATCACCAAAATCTTGAACAGCTTCACCTGCTTTTGTTAAGGCAGTTTTTGAAACTTCAACACTCTTATCCATAAAATCTTTAACTTTATCTATGAATGCCATAAAATCCCTCCGTAAAAATTTTACAAACTATTCTTTTGTTGTTCTTTTTGAAACAACATGTACTTTTCCTGTACGCTTAACTCCGGCATCTTCAGTTTTTTTATTATCTTCTGAAGATTTCTTTTTCATTATTTTGCGACCAGAAGATTCACCAGATTTTGCAGCTTTACTTGCTTTTTTTTCGGCAGCTTTCTTTTTTTGTTCTTTTTGATTCTTTTCTATAAATGCTAATGAATTTTCAAAACCTTTGCAAAACTTTTGCATTTCCTCTGCAAAAATTACGATTGCGTGACGGTCAAAATCTTCACCATTTTTGCTTTTACTTTCTACAACCTGCAAAAAGACATCACCGGTGCGGTTTTCTTTTACATTAAAAAAATATGTTCTGTTGTCTAAAACAACTTGTGTTGTATATAATTCTCCGCGAACTCCCATCTGAAACCTCTTAAACAGTAAATTTGTTTTATGTTAGCATATTTTATTTTTTTTGACAATGCACTAAAAATTTTCATTAT
The DNA here is from genome assembly GCA_045645985.1 of Treponemataceae bacterium. Taxonomy (GTDB): domain Bacteria; phylum Spirochaetota; class Spirochaetia; order Treponematales; family Treponemataceae; genus RGIG9060. Next base: position 60,721 of record JAZRJV010000012.1, on the reverse strand, counting down.
ATTATTTGTCAGAAAGTTTTATCAAATCTGAGTGAAATTCTAAAAGTTCTTTTTCAAAACTGATTGCATCACCAATAGATGATTCTGAATTTTCAAGAACTTTTACATCGCACATAACTCTAAAGGCACTTTCTGTTCCACTTCCCCGCATCCAGATAAATGAAATTGGATTTTTTTCTTCATTATAGAAGATAATTTTTAATCCACCTTTTGCAGAAACAGAAAAATCAGTTAAATTATTAGTTTGTTTTGTTCCATTGTTACAAACCGCTTGATAAGAATAAATTCCGTAGCGTTCCAAAAGATAAGATTTTTTTTCTTGCCAAAAATTTTCAAAATTTTTCTGATATTTTGCTTTTAATTCGCTATGGTCTGAAGTTTTTATATGCAAAATCGCGCGAGATTCTGAAACTCCAGTTGTAACATATTTTGGTAAAGTTGCAAAAACATCATCAAGAGAAAAATCTTCTTTATATGAAGATTCATTTCCTGAATATTTGCACCAGCGATGGAATAAACCTAAAACAACTTTTCCGTTTGGTAAAACTTCGTCTTTTATGCAAAGTAATTTTAACAAGGCAAAAATTGTGTTGATTGGATCTCGAACTGCGGCTGGATTTGTAATTGTGCCACCGTTAGAACCTTCACCTAAAATTCTTACCTGATAGCCTTCTTGTCGTAAAATTCTTGCAAGATTTACAACATTTGCCTCGCCTACTTCGGCTCTACAAACTTTTGCACCAAAACAAGCTGCAATTTCTTCGATTCGCATGGAAGTTGGATCGTTTACAGAAATTGCTTTTTTTTCAGTTTGAAATTGCGGAAATTTATCTGCCAAATAATCCATAAAAGCAAGTTCAGATAAAACTGAAAGTGAAAAAACTTCTTGTGCTTTTAAAATTTTTGGTTGATTTTCGTCACTCCAATAAACGATATTTCCTCTGTCGCCATCACAATCTGGCATATAACCTAATTTTACAGTTGAATTTCCTTCGTCGTGAAGTTTTTTCATAAAATCGGCGCAGTAAACTAGATTTTCTGGCTCAGGGATAATTTCGTGGGCAATTTCAAAGGCTTTATCATTTATAGTAAAAAATGGAATTTGATTTTGTTCAAAAATTGATGAATCAATAGAAAGACATCTTGCACTTCCGTTTAAATCACAAGCAACTGAAATTGGATTTTCTTGCATAGATTTTTTTATAGAAGAAAAAATTTGATTTTGAATATTTTTATCAGTTGAAGCGGCTGTAATTTCAGAAAAAAATTCAGTATAACTTTGCAAACATTCTTTTTTGTAAAATTCAGATTCTTGGTAAACTTTTTTTAGCAAATCTTCGTTACAAGATGAAAAAAGTTTTTTTGCAATTTCACTTGCATCATCTTGATTACAAAGAGATTTAAAACTTTCAATTAGAACTTTTGATTTTTCGCCGTCAATTACTCCACCATCGTTCAAACCGAATTTAATTCCGTTATGCCCGATGGGATTATGACTTGCAGAAATATAGATAAATCCGTCAAGTTTTCGAGCATAAGCCATAACTTCAGGTGCAGAAGCAACTCCAACATAGCGAATATCAAATCCGCAAGAAATTACAGAGCGCAAAACGAAATCAGCGATAGTTTTTCCAGTTGGACGAGTGTCACAAGCTAAAGCGATTCGAGGTTTTTCAATTTGCGGAAATTCTTTTGAAAACCAAGAACAAAATGATTTTCCAATCAAAAGTGAAATTCCTGAAAAATCTACAGAAATTTTATCTGTAGAATCTTGTTCTTCTCCAGAAAGAGCAAAAACAGTTCGCCAACCAGAAGCGGATAAAATCATTTTAGAAAGTGAAGAAATAATTTGTTCGTTTGAAAGTTCTAATAAATTGTTCATAAGTTTATAATAGAAAGTTGTTTGTAAAATGTCAATTTAATAAAAAAACTCTAAAATCATTGACAAAAATATACAAAAATGTCGTATTGACATTTCAGCATAAGAAGAATACAATAGGAATTATAAAATGACATTTTAATATGAAAATGTCAAAATGTTTTCTAGTTGTGTGCTGAAAATAATTTTCACTCACTTTTTAGAAAATAAAAAATCTAAGTGTTTACATTAAGGATGGTATTTTATGGCTAAACTAAAAGGTTCTCTAAAAATTAAATTAGCTTTAGGACTTGTTGGAAAAATTCAATACAACAAAGTAAAAAAAGCTTCAAAGAACTGTAAGAAAACAACAGAAAAAACTTTGCGTGGAATTTTGGAATATGCAAAGGATTCTGAATGGGGAAAACAACACAACTATGCAGAAATTTTGAAAGCAAAAAATGCAGATGAATTATTTGCTCTTTGGCAAAAAAATGTACCAGCAACAGATTACGAAGATTTACGCCCAATGATTGAACGCCACAAACAAGGTGAAGAAAATATTCTTTTCCCTGGAAAACCAATGATGTATGCTACAACTTCAGGAACAACAAAAGAACCAAAATGGATTCCTATTACAAATGAATATTACTCAAATGTTTATAGTAAAATGACAAAACTTTGGCTTCACTCTTTCCAAATGCACAGACCAAAAGTTTTTGAAAACAAATGTACTTCTATCGTAGGAAAAGCTATCGAAGGAAATGCTCCAGACGGAACAGTTTACGGTTCAGTTTCTGGTGTTACTCGTCGTGACTGTCCTGAATTTATCAAAGGACTTTACGCAGAAAATAATGAAGTTTTTGCAATCAAAGATTATAAAGCTCGTTACTATACAATCATGAGAACAGGTATCGAACAAGATGTTCACCTTCTTGTAACAGCAAACCCATCTACAATCGTAGAAATGCAAAACAATGTAAATGAATTCTTTGATTCTTATGTTACTGATATTGAAAACGGAACTTTAAGCAAAGACTTAAACATCGAACCAGAAATCAGAGCTGTAATTGAAGCATCTTTCAAACCAAACCCAGCTCGTGCTGCAGAACTTAGAGCATTAAAAGAAAAATATCCAGTAATTTTACCAAAACACTACTGGCCAAATATTCAAGTTTTAACAACTTGGAAATGTGGAAACACACATGTTTACATGGATAAATTCAAGGATTCTTTCCCAGAACACATGAACCACCAAGAATTTGGTTACTTTGCTTCAGAATGTCGTGCAGGTCTTGTTCTTAATGGTCAAGATGATACAGTATTGTTCCCACACATGCACTATTTTGAATTTATTAGCGCAGATGATTTGGACAATCCTAATCCAAAATTCTTACAACTTCATGAACTTGAAAAAGGCAAACGATATTCAATTTTTGTAACAACTTACGCAGGACTTTATCGCTATAACATGAACGACTTAGTTGAAGTAACTGGTTTCTTTGGAAAAATTCCTACAATTCAATTTATCCAAAAAATTAACGGAATTATTTCAATGACAGGTGAAAAACTTCACGAAAAACAATTCATTGAAGCTGTAAAACAAACAGAAAAAGACACAGGAATTGAAGTAAGATTCTTTGTAGGATTTGCTGATGTAGAAAATTCAGTTTATAACTTATACTATGAATTTGCAGATAACGATAAACCACTTGATGAACTTCAAAAACAAGCAGATGAATTTTCAAAAATTGTTGATAAAAAACTAAAAGAAATCAACATTGAATACGAAGCAAAAAGAGATTCTTTCCGCTTGAAAGAACCAGTTTCATTTGTAATGCAAAAAGAATCTTTTGAAACATTTAAAGCTCGTTGTATCGATCAAGGTTCAAGAGATGGTCAGTTCAAATTGAATCTTCTTATGCAAGATGAACGACGCCATGCAATGTTCAAAGATTTGATAAAAAAATAAATAAAAATATAAAGGCTGTTTAGGTTTAAGCAGCCTTTTTACTTAATCTTTAGGAATTAATTTATGTTTTCAGATGTAAAAGTTGTAATTTTTGACCTAGATGGAACTTTGTATAATTTCAAGTGGATGCCACTTAGACTAATTTGGTCACTTCCTACCGATTTTTTTAGAATCAAGGCTGATAGAGATGTTCGTAAAAAATTAAAAGGATGTGATTTTGGAACACCAGACGCATACAAAGCTGAGTATTCTAGAAGAATGTCTAAAATACTTAATTTTAAACAAGAAGACGCATTAAACTGGTATTCAAATCGTTACATGGGAACAATGTGCTTTTTGCTTAATAGATATTATTCAAAACGCCCAAAATTAGCTGAAGTTTTTGCAGAATTACACAAAAGAGGAATAAAAATTGCAGTTTTTTCTGACTATCCTAGAGTAAAACAAAGAATCAGAGCTTTAGATTTTTCTGATGAAACAATCAGTACAATTAGTGGGATTTATTCAGCAGAAGATTTTGGAAGTCAAAAACCTGCAACTCGTCCATTTTTAGAAATTGCAGAACACTTAGAAGTAAAACCAGAAAATTGTCTTGTTGTTGGAGACAGAGACGATACTGACGGAGATGGTGCAAGACAAACTAATATGGAATTTATCCAAATTGAAACTCATAAAACAAAGGTAAAAATGCCAAATCATCCAGTTTGGTCCTGGGAAGATTTTGCAACTTGGGTTTTAGAAGGAATGGAACCTTTAGAAGACTAAATTTTTTCTAAATTTGATAAAAAAAATCCTGAACTTTCAATATTTTTGAAAATTCAGGATTTTTTTTATTTTTTTAGTCGCCTTCTGGAGCCCAGCAATTTTGCTTAATTCCAGCAAGTTCAACCATCGCTTTATGACATTCGGAACGCAATTTAGCAACACACTCTTTTCTTGAAAGAGTATTATCAGGAAAAATTGGTGTTCCAATATTCAATGTAAAACAAGGTTTTCCACCTGTAAAAAGTTTTTCTAAGCCTTTTGGTTCTCTATAAGAATAAGCCATTGGAATCACAGGTCTATCGTATTTTTGTGCAAATGTAAAAGCCCCTCTTTTAAAAGGTCTAATTGGTTGGTAATAATCCCAACGGCAACTTTCAGGAAATACATGTAACCAATGCCCTTTTGCAACAACTTCGTCTAAGGCTTCGTTAAATTTTTTCATCGCACTAAAACTTTCTGGCAAAGGAATCCCACCTGCGTATCGAACCATAAATCTATCAGAACCAATTACATTATCATGCAAAGTTGGAAAATACATTTTGCGATATTTTACAGCTTGCAAAACTCCAAGAAAGTCCCAACGATAAACATGATTTGAAACAGTGATTGCTCCCTTCTCTTTCAAAATTTTCTTGTAAGGTTTTAAGTTTTTCTTTCCTTTTATTTTTAATCCATATTTTAGAGGATTGAGAATAAAAACCAAAACAAAAATTCCAAGATATTGTAAATTCATCATAAAATTGAATTTAAAACTTTTATCAAGATAAGGATAATTTTCATCAAGGACAACTTCGCATTCTGGCACTACAGATAAAACTCGTTTATCTGGAGCTTCTGGATATTCAATATCCAACTGAGGCACATAAACGCCTTCATTATTTATTTGTTCATTTTTTTCGTATTCCATGACTGAAATTATAACAAAACATCTTGAGAATAGCAACATAAAATTGTATAGTTAAATTATGCAAGAATTTACTTTTACAGAATTAAATCAGCCACAAAAAAATGATACAGTTTTAATCGGAATGTCTGGCGGAGTTGACTCAACTTTGGTAACAATGCTTTTGAAAGAACAAGGTTGTAAAGTTATCGGAGTTACAATGTCAACTTGGGATAATGATTTGCCTATCGAACCTTCACCTGATGGATTGCGTCATTCTTGTTACGGACCAGATGAAAAAATCGATATTGAAACTTGCAAAAAATTTTGTGCCGAAAACGACATCGAATATCATGTTATTTCTGTAAAAGATGAATACAAAAAAAATGTTTTAGAATATTTTAAATCAGAATACAGAAACGGAAGAACGCCAAATCCTTGTATAATGTGTAATCCAACTGTAAAATTTGGAGCTTTGTTACAAGGTGCTGAAAAACTGGGAATAAAGTTTGATTATTTTTGCACAGGACATTATGCAAAATTGGTAAAATGCAATTCTCCAATAAATGAAATTCTAAAAACAGAAGACGGAGAAGAAAATTCTACAACTTCAAGTGAAGTAAATCAATTTCCGATTTTTATAAGCCAAGCAGAAGATGGAACAAAAGACCAAGCCTACTTTTTGAATCGCATTCCATCAAAAATTTTAGAAAAAGTGCGTTTCCCTTTGAGTAAAATGACAAAAAAAGAAGTTTACGAAGAAGCAAGAAAACGAAATTTACAAGCGGCAGAAAAAAGTGAAAGCCAAGATTTTGTTCCGCCAGAAATTTTTGAAAAAATCTTTGCAGATGTAGAATCAATTCCAGGAAACATCACAGATGAAAATGGAAAAGTTTTAGGAAAACACCGAGGAATTGAATTTTACACAATCGGGCAGCGACGAGGTTTAGGCGTAAGTGCAAAAAATCCTTTGTATGTAAAAGAAATCAACAAAGAAAATAATACTGTAGTTTTATCAGAAAACGATGGACTTTTGGCAGATGGTTTAATTGCAACAAATTGGGTTTGGGCAGGAAATTTTGCTCCAGAAAAAGCATTTAAAGGATTGGTAAAAATTCGACTTGCTTCAAAACCTGTAATTGCCTTAATTGAAAAAGCTGGAGAAGATTATCCAGAAGGAAGTTACAAAATCACTTTTGAAGAAAAGCAACGAGCAATCGCGCCTGGACAATCTGCGGTAGTTTACATCAACGGAGTAACTGTTGGTGGCGGAATTATCGAGAAAGCATTTTAAGGAATTACAAAAATTTTTACAAAGAAAAATTACCACGCTTCTATTGTGTGAGCAATTCTTCGTTCAATTCCTAAACTGTCGGTAACAACAACTGTGATAAGATTTTTTCCTCTTTTAATTTCAATTTCACCCAAAAATTGACGACTGTTATTTGGATAAATTTTTTCTATAGGATAAAAATCTTTTCCAGAAACGCAAATTCTAGAATTTTTGTAAAGAATTGTATCAAAATTTATTGTAGAAGTTTCTTCGCCATTTACAAAAACTGAAGTTTTTAGTGGCATTCGTCCAGCAGAATATTCTCTGTAAATTGAATAAATCCCAGAAGCAAAACTTTTTCTTTCTTCTAGGTTGATTTCTGTTCCTTTTTTATTTACAACAAAAATTTTTCCCGGAAAAACTGGAGATGTTTTTTCTAATTTTGATAAAAGCAAAAATGGATTTATTACAACTGTATTTTTTGTATCGATAATTTGAAATTCAAAATCTTTTTTTGGCAAAGGAATTTCTTTTGCATTGGGATTTGTATTTTCCACAGAATCTTCTACTTCAGATTTTTTATTTACAGAACCTAAAACTGTTCCTTTTTCAACATCGCCTGTTAAACAATCTGTTGAAATTTCTTCAAATCCAGAATAAACAGAAATCATATTATCTTTGTGTGCCATAATTAAAGCATTTCCCAAAGTTGAAGTAAAATTTTCGTAATAATTATTTTCTGGATTTATGTGAACTAAAACAGCTCCATCATCACTTGCTTTTATTTCTTCAGAAGTTGAAAAAACAAAACCGTTTGCAAAAGATTCTCCACGATTTTCGGCAAAGTTAGTTTTTATTTGAGAATTTACTGTTGAACCTGAAACAACAACAGGCCAATCAAAAGCTACCAAGAAAGAAAATGAAAAAAGTAATACAACTGAAAAAATAAGTTTTTTTGAAAATTTTACATAATATTTCACAATAAAGCCTCTTAAAATCCTACTGTTTTACAACTTGAATACATGAAATTTTATCATCTGCGCCGATAAACAATTTATCATCTTGTGCAGAGATAAAAGTGTTATTTGCTTTATATTCATAAGTTCCTAAAATATTTGACATTCCTTCGATAATAGTAATTGTACAATCTTCACCTTGTTTTGAAAGAACAAAAGCCACATTTTCAGATGGAATTTCTGAAATTTTAAGAACTTTTCCTTTTACAGATAAATGCTTTGAAGTAAGTTTTTTACAATCCACAATTCCAAGGGAATTTTCAAAATTATAATAAACATAGTTTGAATCTTGAGTAAAATAAACATTTACATTTTCTTTTACATTTCCGTCTAAGTATTCATGAAAAACAACTTTTTGCTGATTTCCATTTCTACGAATTAAAACGAAGCGTTGTGCATCAATTCCAGAAACGCAAGCAACATATTCTCCTGAATCGGAAATATCAACTCCCAAAACAACAGGATAAGAACTTCCACCTGGATACATTGAAAAAGCTAAGTCGCCAGAATTTGTTAAGCAACGAATTTCTCCGTCGGCATAACCAACAACTGTTCCTTCTGCGGAAGAAGAAAAACTGATTATTGGAACATAACCTTCTGAACGCCACAATTCTTTTCCTTGCAAATCATAGTGAATAAACGAAGAACCACCTTTAGTAAACAAAAAAAGTCGATTTTCTTGAAGAAAAGGATTTCCTTGTGCTGCAATTTTTACTAACTTTGAACCATCAGGCTTACAGATAGTAAAATTAGGATTTTCGTTATCAAAAATAGTCCAATAATCTGAGGAAATTGAGGCGTTTGCAAATTTTCCAGTTTTTAGCAAAGGAATTTCATATTTATAAGCAAAATTCCCTGCTGGAGAAAAATATCCTAAAGTATTTCCCAATCTAAAACTAACTAATTGTTCGCTTTCGCTAGGCAGAGTTGTTTCATCAAGGGAAAAAGTCCATTTTGTTAAAAATTGAATTTCAGATTTTGTTAATCTAAAAGCAATAAATGCATAAATTATTACAATAGCCAATGCACCCCAAATAAGTGCAATAACATTTTTCTTGTTTTTCATAAATGATATGGTATAATATAGAAAAAGAGATGTCAAGATAAGGATTTTAGGAAAGGATTTTTATATGGATTACAAAAATTTATTTGAAAAAGCTTTAGAAGCCTCAAAAAATGCTTGGTGCGTTTATTCAGAATTTCCAGTTGGTGCTGCCCTACTTTTAGAGGATGATAGCGTGATTTTGGGCGTAAATGTTGAAAATCGTTCTTACGGAGCAACAAATTGTGCCGAACGAACTGCAATTTTTTCGGCCATTGCTCAAGGAAAACGAAATTTCAAAGCACTTGCAATCGCAACGCCAAAAGCAGATTATCCTGTCCCGCCTTGTGGAATGTGTAGACAAGTAATTTCAGAATTTGTTTCGGCAGATTTTCCAATAATTTACGGAAATTCATGGGAAAATCACATAGAAACAACAATTTCTAAATTATATCCAGAAGATTCGCTTCACGAATTAGCAAAATAACTCAAAAAAAATTGAAATCAATATTTTCATTCGCAACTATTGACATAAAAGCGTAAACAATGCAAAATAGTGCATAGAAGTACATAAATGATGTATAAGTATGCTAGGAAGAGTTTATAGGAGAAAATAATGGAAGACGATATTCTCACCATTGAAGAAGTTGCAAAATATTTAAGAGTTTCAGAAAGAACTGTTTACGATTGGGCTCAAAAAGGTGAAATTCCATCTGGAAAAATTGGAACTGTTTGGCGATTCAAAAAAACAGAAATTGAAAAGTGGGTAAACGAAAGATTATCGTCAGGCTCAAAACCTGCTTCACAACAATTACAAATTCAAGTGAAAAATATCTTATCACCAGATAGAATTGTATTTTTAAATCATTCTACAAAAAGAGATGCGATTGTTGAATTAGCAAACAATCTTGCTACAGCTCCACAAGTAAAAAATGGTTCAGAACTTTCAGTAGAAATTTTAAAACGCGAAGAATTGATGTCAACAGCAATCGGACGCGGAATTGCAATTCCACATGTAAGACTTTCTTCTGTAACTGACTTAGTAATGAGTGTTGGAATTTGTAAAAATGATATTATTGATTTTCAAGCAATCGATGACACTCCTGTAAAACTTCTTGTGATGATTGCTGCATCTTACAACCAACACGCTTATTATTTACAGACATTATCTTTCATTAGTTCAAAGTTAAAAGATAAAGAACTTAGAGAAGGTTTGTTAAATGCACAAACTCCAATGGAAGCTTACGAATTGTTAACAAAATAATTTATAATCTTTCATGAAAAGTAAGATGAGTTGCCAAAAACGGCAACTCTTTTTTTTTATTCAGGTAAGTAAATATTTATCCATTTATTTGTGTCGTTGTAATTTTGCGCGATTAGACCAAAATCAACTTTTGCAGTGGTTTCTCCAAGCAAATAAGAATTTCCAGCCACATCAATTTTTGCACCAGATTTATCTAAAACAGCACCTACAATCGCATGCGAATATTCAGGCGAAACAAATAATGTTGAATTTATATTCATTTGTTTGAGTAAAATTGCAACCAACAAAGAACGACTATCACAATCTGATTTTTTTCCTAAAAAAGTGCTACACAAATCTGTAAAATCTGAAGATTCGGTATTTCTTCCATACTCTTTTTCTTGTACAAACTGCAAAATTTTTTGAGCAAAAGCAACTTGCGGATTTTCACTTTCCATACAATCCATAAAAAGATTTGAGCAAAAAGCAAAACAGGATTTTTTTATTCTTCCATATCCATCCCGATAAATTAAACGATAATATCGGTTCCAAGCAGAAAGCCAAAAATCAGTTTGTGCATACATTTCTAAAATTTGATATTCTCGTTCTACAAGATAAGCATTTGCTTCTGCATCCGATTTATCAAAAGAAACTTGATAAGATTTTCCGTCAAAATTGAATTGATGAATTTGAGCTTCAGTTTTTGGGAATGCAAAAGTTGTAATAGCACCTGGTTCAAAAAAACTTCCTCTATCGATGCACACACTATCTAAAATTGAAAGAATCATTTTTTTAAAAATTCCGTCTGATTCTTGTGCTGTATAAGCGATAATTGAAAAAATTTTATTTTTTTCGGGAATTGGAACAGCTAAAGCCCAAGCATCGCACAAAACATTATTGAAATAAAAATTCATTGAGCCTAAAGAAGTTTGTCTGTTTCGCCAAGTAAAATTTTCAATTTCAATATTTCCTTGCAATTTATCTGAACAAAATTCAAGACATTCACTTGAAGAAGAAAAACGAGAATCTTCGTAAACATTTATAATAATTTCGATTGGAATAAAATCGCTTTGTAAAAAATATCCTGTAGAATTTGATTCTGCAACATAAAATCCATCAGGAAAATCAATGGTGTATCCAAATTCTTCACTTGAAAGATATTCGGCACTAATTGAAAAATTAAAAATTGAAAAAAGCAAAAAAACTAGCAAAAAAAACTTATTTTTGCAAACAACTGATTTTATCTTACATAGTTTACACATAATCATATCTCCAATATAATTATCGAATGAATCAATTACAAATATTATTTGAAAATGATGAAATTCGCATAATAAATAAACCTTCTGGACTTGCAGTTCAAGGTGGAAAAGATGTAAAAACTAGCGTTGACACAGAACTTGCCATCCAAACAGGAGAAAAAATTTATCCTGTTCATCGATTAGATAAAGAAACAGCAGGCATTTTAGTTACAGCCAAAAGTCCAAGCGCTGCTACAAAATGGACAAATTTGATAGGCTCAAAAAAAGTGAAAAAACAATATCACGCAATTTGCTTTGGAAAATTTGAAAAAACTTCTGGAAAATTTGATATATCGTTAATTGATAAAGGCGTAGAAAAAAGAGCAGTTACTTTTTATAAGGTCATTTCTAGCATTGAAAATTTATGTTTACAAGAAAATCCTTCAGAAAAATTTAATTTTTCATTACTTGAATTAACTTTAGAAACAGGGAGAATGCACCAGATAAGAAAACATCTAGCGCAAAACAAAACTCCAATTCTTGCAGATGACAAATACGGAGATTTCAAACTAAACAAATTGATAAAAAAAGAACTTGGAATAAAAAAGATGATGCTTTTGGCAAAAATTCTAGTTGTAAATTCTCCAGAAGACAAAAAAAATATTGCACCAGATGGAAAAATCGAAATTCCTTACCCTGAATATTTTTTACAAGCACTAGAAAAACTAGATTTAAGCCATTGACAAAACTCAAGATAATGTACATCATAGCGTATTATGGAAAATATCCCAATTTCATTGTCATATTTAGAAACTCTCTCAACAGCTGATTTAATTGAATTGGCAGAAGAATATGATTTAGACATCCCTGAGCAATTAAATCGAAGATTCATTATCTCTGAAATTTTAGAAATTGCAGATGAATTGAACGAAGCGAGTATTGATGACTTTGAAACAAACGAAGACTCAGTTGAAACAACAACAGAACTTCCATTCACATATAATGAAAGCCAAATTGATGTAGTTTTAAGAAATCCTGCTTGGGCTTATGTATTTTGGGATATAAGTTCTTCAGATTTGCAAGATGTAATTGATGCAGATGATTTTTCAAAATTGATTCTAAAAGTGAATTTTTGGGAAACAATGACTTCAGAAAAAATCGAAGATTTTTGTGAACTTTCTATTTCTACAGAAGACCGAGCTCAATATATTTTTTTACCAGCAAGCAAAAATTGTTTTTCAATAGACTTAATTGCAGAATTTACAAATTTAGAACCAAGAAAACTTACAACATCAAGAAGAATTGCTATTCCAGAAGGCGCTCCTGTTATAAGTTTAAAATCTCTAGAAATGCCAATATCTCCAATATTAAAACTTTCAGGGATGCAAGAATTATTAAAATCGCACTATGAAAATCATAGACAGTCTTTTACCTAGGATTAAGAGGAAATAATATGTCAAGAAAATCTCTTGTACTCCATTTTGTAGCACATAAAGGTTATTTTAAGCATTTAGAATCAGAAAATGTTTCTAAAAATCAAATTTTATTTTTGTCAATATCTCAAATTTACTTACCATTATTAAATATGTTTGCAAACTTGGAATCTGATGGTGTTTCTTTCAAAATGGGAATGACAATAACCCCTACTCTTTGTGCACAATTAAGCGATCCTGTCTTACAACAAAAATATATTGAATGGCTTGATAAGTTAATTTTTCTAGGTGAACAAGAACTTAATCGTTATCCTGCAGATTCAGAAAAATATAATCTTGCAAAACATTATCTAAAAACAGTAAAACGCGATAAAAGAGACTTTATCGAAACTTTTAATCAAGATATTTTATCTAAATTTTCTTACTACGCAAAAAGAGGAAATTTGGAATTATTTGCAACAAGTGCAACTTTTGGATTTTTGCCACACATAGCAGATTTAGACGAAGCAATCAATGCTCAAATTGAAATTGGGCTTTTATCACATAAACATCATTTTGGAATTGCACCAGAGGGATTTTTTCTTCCTCATTTTGGATATTCACAAGGTTTCGAAAAAAATCTTAAATCTTACGGATTGAATTACACAATTTTGGAACCTCAAGGACTTTTATTTGGAAATCCAACACCAGAAATGGGAATTTTTTCACCAGTAAGAGCTTCTAATTCATTTGCTTTTTTTGCAAGAGATTTAGACACAACAAGTGAAATTTGTGGAAAAAATGGATATATGATAAAAGAAGTATATCGCAATCAACAAAAAGATATCGGATTTGATTCTGACTTATCAGACTTAGAAGGATTCCTTGATGAGTCAAATTCAAGATGTGCAACAGTTTTTAAATATTGGTCTAATTCTTCAAATGAAAAAATTTATAATTTAGAAGACGCTGCAGAACAAATAAAATTAGATGCAAAAGATTTTCTTGAAAGAAAAATAAAAAAATTAGAAGAAGCAGAAAAATTAACCGACGGGAAAAATTGTTCTTTAGTTTGCACAATCGAACCAGAACTTTTAGGAAATGTTTGGTTTGAAGGTATTGATTGGTTAGAACAGATTTTTAGACAAGCTGCTTTACAAGATGATATTAAAATTGAAAATTGTTGCGATATTGCAAAAGAACAATTTTCGTTGCAAAAAGTAGAACCATTATCAAGTGCTTCAAACGGTATTGGTTTTGGCGAAAATCTTTTAGACAGCAGTAACGATTGGTTAATTCGTTATATGCGAAAAAATACACAACGAATGATTGATTTAGCAGTAAGATTTACAGACGATACAGGTCTAAAAGCACGAACACTAAATCTCGCTGCAAAAGAAATTTTATTATCGCAAGCTAGCGACTGGCCAGCGATGATTCATGATAAAGTTTATCCAGATTACGCAAAAGAGCAATTTATCAAAATGATAAATGAATTTTCAACTGTGTATGATTCTTTAGGCTCAAATAGTATCAGTACAGAATGGCTCACTCGGCTGGAACGAGAACACAATCTTTTCCCTTGGATAAATTACAAGGTTTTTGCTAAAAAGAAATAGACTTTTCTCCAAAATCTCTATAAAATAGTTATATAGTTTTATGGAGAAATTTTTAAAATCTAAATTTCTATTTTGCATTATTTTTCTTCTCATTTTAATTTCACTTCCAATATTTGCAAGTAGTGTTAGTGTTGTCTATATCAGAGAAATCCTTTTAGCTGTACTTTTTATTTTTGTTACATTAGTGTTAATTATTTCAATTTATGCCCTATCTAATTCTATAAAAGATAGAATTATGATAAAAAAGCAAATCAATTCTATAACCATAGGCAATTATGAGTTCTCAAAAAACACTATAAAAAAATCTCAAAAAGAAAAAATAAAATTTGGTCTTACAACAAAATTGATGATGGTAACTGTTACTTTGGTACTTTTGGTTATCATTTTAATTTCGGTACCATTAAGTTTTATCATTTTGGATAATCAAGAAGAAACCTTAGCAAGTGGATTGCAAAGACGAATCACAGTTTTGATGGATAGTATAACAAACGGAACAAAAGTACACCTTCCAACACAAAATACCATTGAACTATATCTTTTAACTGAACAATCAGACACTTTACCTGAAGCTGAAAATGTTACAATTTTAAGTTTTGCTGAAGACGGACAAAAATCTCATATTGACTATGTTTGGGCAACAAACGATGAAAATATTTTACAAAAAATTGATACTCCTGAATTAGTTTATGGAAAATCAAGAATTGCTTCATCTGAAATACAATCAGTTGCTAAACAAACCTTGCGATTAAATCAAAATGTTAGGGATAAAGTAAAAAAGAATTCAGATCAAATAATTGAACTTATAAGTGAATACAGAAAAATTCCTGAAGATTCAACTCCAGAAAATTATGAGAAAAAAGAAAATTTGTTTATATTGATAAAAGAGTTGAACACAAAATTGAATTTTGAGTTACATCAATTTGCAATCGAAAATTCAGGTTCAATTCCACCATACAATAATAAAAATATTGATAGAGAAAATACAAAATATTTATTTTACCAACCGATTATTTTTTCACAAAGGATAAATGATGATTTTGTAAAAGGTCTAATTTTAGTAGAAGCAAACACTGAAAATTTGATTCAATCTCTAAATGAAACGCAAAAAAAAGTTTTTGTTTCAACATTAATTCTTTCGGGAATCGTAATTTTAATCGGTACTATAGTTTCTCTAATTTTATCGTTCTACATTGTAAAGCCGATAAAAGATTTACATAAACATGTAGATATGATTAAAGAAACAGAAAATAAAGCAGAATTATTTGATAGAAAAATTTTTATAAATACAAAAGATGAAATTGGAATCTTAAGTACAAACATAAATGAAATGACAGAAAGTATTGCGCAAGCATCAGTTTACGAATCAATGTTGCTTGGTGGAAAAGAAGTTCAGCGAGCATTTTTGCCATTGGACACAATCGATGATGTTAATAAAATAAAACTTTCTGTTGGGCACATTGAAACCGAAAATGTTCAGTTTTTTGGATACTACGAAGGTGCAAAAGGTGTTTCTGGAGATTTTTTTGATTTCAAGAATTTAGATGAAAGATATTTTGCTTTAATTAAGTGTGATGTTTCAGGAAAAGGTGCACCTGCAGCGCTGATTATGGCAGAAGTTTCTGCTTTGTTTTGTGATTATTTTAGCGATTGGTCATACGAAAAAAATGGAATCAACTTACAAAAACTTGTTTACAAAATCAATAATCATCTTGAAGCAAGAAACTTAAAAGGAAAATTTGCTGCATTCACGCTTGGCATTTTTGATACACAACAAGGCGATATTTATTTTTGTAATGCAGGTGATAATGTTATCCATATTTTTGATTCCTCTGAAAATAAACAGAAAAAAATTACACTCCCCTCAACTCCTGCGGCGGGAACTTTTTCGTCATCATCAATAGAGAAAAACGGAGGATATCCAACTGTAAAAGTTCACTTAGACAAAAATGATGTTTTGTTTTTATACACAGATGGAATTGAAGAATCAAAACGATTTTTTAGAAATCAAGAAAATGAAATTCTAAAATTTTTCCCAAATAGCAATAAAATCATGGAAGATAAAAATGATACAAACGGAATTTCAAGTGAAGAATTTGGCAAAGAACGAATTAAAAAAATTATCAAAGCTGTTTTTGCAAAAGAAAAATATGTTTTAGAAAAAAAACAAAATCCTATTGAAAATAAAAACTTAAATTTAATTTTTGATTTTTCAACTTTAGAAGGTACGCCAGAAGATGTTGTCATGGCATTAGTTTGTGTTGAAAAAATTTTTAGATTATATCAGAGTACCTCAAAATTTGACCATGGATTAGTTGATAAAAAAATTGATAAATTCTTAGAACATCATTTTAACAAATATGACACAATTTGTAATGCAAAAATTGAACATCCAAATCCTGATTTGAGAAATGAATATATTATTTACACTTCAATAAAAGAAGAAGAGCAAACTGACGACTTAACTTTAGTTGCAATCAAGAAAAAATAATTTTAGTTTTTAGGATATTTGTAAACAGTATTTTCTTTTTCAAAATAATAAAATTTTTCATCTTGTGTAATTTTACAAGAAATTGGATTTAAACCATCTAAATTAAATTTACCTCCACCACCTGGTAAATCAACAGAAAATTTTGGCAAAGACAATCCAGACAATTCTTCTTTCAAAGCGGAATATAATTTACAAGCTTCATCCAAAGGAACTCTAAAATGGGAAGTTCCTCTTGCTAAATCACATTGAAAAAGATATCCAGGTTTAATTCCAAGTTCAACAAGCGAATTAAATAATTCTACAAGAGTTTCTAATTTATCGTTTACATTTTTTAATAAAACAGTCTGACTCTGAATAGGGATTCCAGAATTGCGTAATTTATAAATTGCATCAACTGTAAATTTTGAAAATTCACTATGAATTTCATAAGGATGATTTATATGAGGAATAAACCAAATTCCAGAATATTTTTTTAAGATTGAAAGCAAAGAATCTGTAATTCTTTTTGGATTAAAAAATAAAGCACGAGTACAAATTCGTATTATCATTTTTGAATTTACGGATTTTATTTTGCTTATGATAAAATCTAATCGTTCGTCTGTTAAAACAAGAGGATCGCCGCCTGAAAACAAAACTTCTTTTATTTGTGGATTTTGTTTTAAGTACAAACAAATTTCATCAAGTTGATTATCTGAAATTGAAACATCGTTACAACCAACATAATCTTTTCTAAAACAATATCTGCAATATGAAAAACAATTTGAAGTAATTAAAATCAATCCACGATTTTTATATTGATGAACAAAGTTAGATGTTATCTGATAATTTTTTGCGCCTAAAGGATCTTCTGTTTCAAAAGCGGCATAGGAGTTTTCTTCTTGCGATGGAAATATCTGATTTTGTATTCCACTTGAATCTAAATTATTAAGTTCTAGTTTCTCTAAAATTGATTCAACATTCTTTGTCAGAAAAAAAGGAAGTGACAAATTTTCTTTATCTATAAAAAAATCAGAAGTTTGCATAGATCAATAAAACCAAAATAAAAAAAAATTCCAAAAAAAAAGACTGACCATTTAAGTCAGTCTTTATCGGGAGCGACGGGGCTTGAACCCGCGATCTTCGGCTTGACAGGCCGACGCGATAACCAGCTTCGCTACGCCCCCTTGATGTTTTAACTATACAAAAAACTAAAAAAAGTGTCAATATGAAAAACAAAAAAAAATAAAAAAAATATTAAAATTATTACAAAAAGTAACATAATTGACATGCATATTGTATCATGGTATAATTATATATTAAGATTTTACATATATATTGTAATTTTTACATATATTAAAGAGGTTAAAAATGAAAACTAAAGACGAAGTTCAAAAGGAAAAAAAATCTGTAAAAAAAGTCCTTTTAAGCGTTGGTTCTATTGCAATTCTTATTTTAGCAGCAATTACTTTCGTATTCATTCCAGGTATGGCTCAAGCAGGTAACGGAGGAGTTCCAGTTTTTGGTTCTTGGGATGGAGAACAAGTAAAATACGAACAAGGAACATATTTTGTAAATAGATTGCAAGTTTACTTAGAAAATGCAAAACAAAGCAATCAAGAAATTTCTGACTATGTTTATCAATACTATTTGTACAATGCTTTTATGGAAAGCATCAGTAGATTAGCATTTATCGACTACGCAAATTCTACAGGATACACACTTTCTGAAAATAAAGTTGACAGAGCAATGATTCCTTATTTTTCAGAAAACGGAAAATACTCAGATAAACTTTATAGAAACACACCAGATAGCGAAAAAAATAATCTTAGAAATCAAATTTCAGATGATTTAATTTACACAAGATTTATTTTGGACTACTTCTCTGATGATGTAATGAAGATGAATCAACAATATGCAGATATTGCATTTGGTTTAAAAGTTTCAGATGCAGAACTTGCATTCATCAACAAAATGAATAACACAGCAAAATCTTTTGACATTGTTTTCTTTGATACAAATAATTATCCATCAGCTAAAGCAGTTGAATTTGCAAACGAAAATACAGATTTATTCAACAAATATTTTTTCAATGCAATCTCTGTTGAATCTGAATCAGTTGCAAAAAAAATTCTTTCACAAATTAAAAATTCTGAAATCACTTTTGAAGATGCATTAACAGAATATTCAAAGAATTACTACACAACTTCAGAAGGCGAATTGAAAAACAAATACGAATATCAAATCAAAGCAACTTTAGCATCAGAAGAGGATTTTGCAAAATTAAAAGCTTTGAAAGTTGATTCTTTAAGTGATGTTATCAAAACAGGAACAGGTTACACAATTTATAAATGTGTTGCAGTTTCTGAACCAACTGACACAAAAAATTCTAGCACAATCAATGATGTTCTTGCATACATGAAATCAAACGAAATGGGCAGAATCGAAGATTACTATAAAGCAGAAGCAGATAGTTTTGTTGCAACAGCAAAAAGCAGTTCTTTTGATAAAGCTTGTTCAAAATTTGATTTACAAAAAGAAACAGTTGCAGATTATGTATTGAACTATGCAAATACATCTTTAATTAGAACAGCAAACACATCAGTTTCTCAAATTGCATCTGCATATCAAAATGAAGATTTCTTAAAAACTTTATTTGCTCTTAATACAAATGAAATTTCAAAACCAATTGTTTTAGGTTCAAATATTGCAGTTCTTAAAGTTACAAATTCAAAATCATCTGCAGAAGCAATCGAAAAATCTACTTATGTAGAAAATGCTGCAATGGCAGATCAAACAACAATCATGGACAATGTCTATGATAGCAAAAAATTAAAAAATGATTTTGAAAAAACATACAATAGATACTTTACAGAAAACTAATAAAATTGAGTAACTTAACAAACGAAAAACCTTGTTTGGTACAAGCCAAGCAAGGTTTTTCAGTATCCTACAAAAACAAATTTTTATATTCAAAATACAATCCACAAGCCACTATAGAAAAACTAATTTCTGAATTAACAATTCCAGAAGGAACTTTAGTAATCGTAAATTCTCCAGTTTTGTTTTACGGAATAAATTTACTGATAAATAAATTATCTGAAAATTCATTCATATTAGCAATCGAACATGATAAAAATTTATACGATTTTTCTATCGAATGTGCAGAATCAAATTTCAATAAAGTTCAAAATGAAATTTCAAATTTTATTTATTTAAATTTACAAACACAAAATGATATTTTATCTTTATTCAATAATAAAAATTTTACAAATAAAATCAGATGTTGCAAAAGAGCAATAAAAATCAATCTTAGTGCAATAATCAACGAATACGAAATTTTCTATCAAAATATTTTTTCTTATTTTACAAATTATATTTCTCAATTTTGGAAAAACAGAATTACGCTAACCAAACTTGGAAAATTATATTCAAAAAATATTTTCTTAAATTTACCCAAAATTTCAAATTCAAAAAACATAATTTTTAATTCTATTGAAAAACCAATTATAGTTTTTGGCGCTGGAACTTCTCTTGATAAAACAATTAAAGATTTTGAAAGTGCAAAAATTTCTTTAAATGATTTTTTCATTATCTGTGTAGATAGCGCATTAAAACCATTATTAAATTACGGAATAACCCCCGACATAGTTGTTGCAGTTGAAAGCCAACTTGCAAACGAAAAAGCGTTTATCGGAACAAAAAATATTCCATACTTACTTATTTCAGATTTAACTTCACGACCAAATATAAATAATTATCATAAAAAAAATATTTCGTTTATTTTTACAGAATATTGCAATGCAAATTTTTTAGATACGATTTTAAAATTAAATCTTCCAATAAAAAAATTTATTCCATTAGGCTCTGTTGGATTATATGCAATTCAACTTGCAATAAACTTAAGAAAATCCCACTCTCCTATTTTCTTCACAGGATTAGATTTTGCATTTACACTTGATAACACACATTGTAAAGATGCACCAGCAAGTTTTACAAAAAAAATAAATTCCAATAGAATAAACTCCAGCATAAATGTTTTACCTGCCTATAAAATTGGTACAACAAAATTTAATTTAAATGAAAAAAATATTTTTACAGATAAGGCTTTATTAAATTACGCAAATCAATTTATTGAATTATTTTACGATGCAAAAAATTTTTACAATATTTCTGATGTAAGTATTTTTAATTGTTTAGAACTAAATTCACATAAAATACAAACTATAAAACCAAATGAAATAATAAACAAATTAGAAAACAAAAATATCGATAAACATTTTGATAATAAAAATTTTTATCAATCAGTTGAAAACAAACTTGATATAAAAAATTATCTTTTAAATGAAATTGATTCATTAAATAAACTTAAAGAAAATTTATCAACAGGAAATGAAAGTATTGAAAAAATAAAAGAACAAATAGATTTACATGATTATCTGTTTTTGCACTTTCCAGATGGAAACAACGGAGCAAAAACAGATACATCATTCTTAAAAAGAGTTAGAAACGAAATTGATTTTTTCTTAAAAATATTAAATAGAAGTTTAAATCAATTTGAAAAATAATTTTTTTATTCTTCTTTAGTTTTTAAAACTGCCAAGAAGGCTGATTGTGGAAGTTCAACATCGCCAACCATCTTCATTCGCTTTTTACCTTCTTTTTGTTTTTCAAGAAGTTTTCGTTTACGAGTAATATCACCACCGTAACATTTTGCAAGAACATCTTTTCGTAAAGCACTAACAGTTTCTCGAGCAATAATCTGACTTCCGATTGCACCTTGAATTGCAATCTTAAATTGCTGACGAGTAATTTCATCTTTCAACTGTGCACAAACATTTCTTGCTTTATCGTAAGCATTTCCTTTAAAACACAATTGAGATAAAGCATCAACCATCTTTCCGTTAATGAGAATATCAATTTTTACCAAATCAGTTTCGCGATAACCAATAACTTCATAATCAAAAGAAGCGTAACCACGACTGTAACTTTTTAATCTATCGTAAAAATCAAAAAGAACTTCGGCAAGAGGCATTTCATAAATTATTTCAACGCGTTTTTGGTCAAGGTACTGCATATTTGTTTGCACACCTCGTTTTTCAGTACACAAAGACATAATGCTACCAAGATAAGTTGCAGGAGTAATAATATTTGCTTTAATGTAAGGCTCTCTAGCAGAAGCAATTTTTGCAACCTCAGGATAGTCCGCTGGATTATCAATGAATTTTTCTTCACCACTTGTTAAAGTGATGCTGTAACGAACAGAAGGCGCTGTAAAAATTACCGCTTGATTAAAGTCTCGTTCCAAGCGTTCTTGAATAACCTCAAGATGAAGCAAACCTAAAAATCCACATCTAAACCCGTGACCTAATGCGATTGAAGAGTCTTTTTCGTAAGTGATACTTGCATCATTCAAACATAATTTTTCCATGCTATCACGCAATTCTTCATAATCATTTGAATCAATTGGATAGATTGAAGAGAAAACTACAGGCTTAACATCTTTAAATCCAGGTAATGGCTCTTCGGCAGGATCGTCTGCAAGAGTTACGGTATCACCAACTTTTACATCAGAAACAGTTTTTACACCTGCAATAATGTAACCTACATCACCACAAGAAAGTTCAGATTTATCTTCAAGTTTAATTTTGAAAATTCCAACGCTATCAACTTTATAATCAGTATTGGAACTCATAAAACGAACAGTTTGACCAGGTTTGATTTTTCCACCAAAAAGTCTAACATGAACAATAACTCCACGATATGGATCGTAGTGGCAATCAAAAATCAACGCTTTAGTTTTATCACTTGAGGCTGGCTTTGGAGCTGGGATTCTATTTACGATTGCTTCAAAAAGTTCATCAATTCCAGTTCCTTGTTTTGCAGAAACTAAAATTGCATCTTCTGCATCTAAACCTAAATCGTGTTCAATTTGATATTTTACTGCAGGAATATCAGCTGCAGGTAAGTCAATTTTATTTACAACAGGAATAATCTCCAAATCTTGTTCAAGAGCCAAATACATATTTGACAAAGTTTGAGATTCAACGCCTTGTGCTGCATCAATTAAAAGCAAAGCACCTTCACAAGAAGCAATAGCACGAGAAACCTCGTAAGAAAAGTCAACATGCCCTGGTGTATCAACAAAGTTTAATTCGTAAAGTTTTCCATCTTTGGCTTGATACGGAATTGTAACAGCCTGACTTTTTATAGTAATTCCTCGTTCTCGTTCAATATCCATGGAATCCAAAATTTGATTTTGGAATTGTCTATCATCAATAATTTTTGCTTTTTGAATCAATCTATCTGAAAGAGTTGATTTTCCATGATCAATGTGTGCAACAATACAAAAGTTTCTAATCTGATTTAAATCTGCCATTTCTCTATTGTATTAAAAAAAGTTTTCACTGTCTAGTGGAGTTGCTAAAACTAAGGATACATCTAAGTAACCATTAGATCTCTTTTTTGAATAAATTTCTGCAAACAAAATATCTTTTTCAGCAGAAAGATAAGTTTTATAAATTTTTACAGGATCCAATTCTGTAAATCCAGATTCATCTGCAATACTTCCCTTCACAATAGACTCTACAATATATTTGCTTCCAATGCCAGAAGAAACATTTTTTAATTTCATCCCGAACAAAGGATACATCATATCTGGCATAGAATCTTTTTTGTAAAAATCTCGACCTGGATATTTGGATCTAACATCTGTTAAAACAAAAACATTTTTTTCTTCACCTGACTTATCCAAAATTGTGTATTCTATAATTGAATTAGGTAAAATTGGAATTTGTCTAAGATGCAATTCTTCCAAAGATAAAACTTTTTTTCCATTTACTGCTGTGATAATATCACCTTCTTTTATCCCAGCATATTTTGCAGGACTTGATTTTTGCATCCACAAAACTTCAACACCTTTATCTTTTGCAGTTTTACCATAAACGCCAACAAATGAATGCAAAATTTTTCCACCGTTATAAAGTTGAGGCAAAATTATTTTTAGATATTCAACAGGAATTGCAAAATTCAAACCTTGAAATTGCAACATCCCAGCAAAAACAATCGCTTGAACATTTCCAAATTCATCAATAATAGGACCACCTGAATTTCCGTTGTTTACTGCTGCATCAATTTGCATAACAGTTCCGATAGAAAAAAGTTTTCGTCCTTCTGCAGAAACGATACCAGATGTCAAAGTTCTTTCAAGTCCAACTGGTGAACCAATGGCAAAAATTTTTTCACCGATTTCAAGAGAAGAAGAACTGCCCAATGCAAAAACATATTCTGGAGAAACTTCTGTTTTCAATAAGGCTAAATCCAAAGATTCATCGTATCCTACAACTTTTGCAGGGATTCTTGTTTCGGTATCGTTACTTAATTTTATGTAAAGCCGACTAATTCCTTCGTATTCTGGATCGACCTGACTTGAAATGACATGATAATTTGTAATTAAATATCCGCGCTTATCAATAAAAAATCCAGAACCGATTGCTTTGTTTGAAAAAGCTTTTCCTGCTTCAATTTTTACGCCTAAGTCAATCCAAATTGTAACAGTTCCATCTATCATTTTTGAAATCTTATCTGAAGATTTTTCATTTGGCGGAAGCAAATAATCTTTATAAAGTGAAATTATGTTATTTTGAGCAAAAATATATTTTTCGTTAAAAGAATAACTTTCAAAATTTTTGGTTAGTGATTCAATATTGCACTTTGACAAAATTTTATTTATAGCATCAAAATTTTTACAAAAATCTAACCATTTTTGTTCCTCATATAATTTTTGTAAATTTTCTATTGAGTTTTGTAAATTTTTTTCAAAATAATCTTTTGCAGAATTTTCAGTTTTAAATTCTTCATATAATAAATATGAATACCAAAACGCTTTTAGACTATCAGTTTTGGCAACTTCATCAATTTGTGAAATTTTATTTTTGATAAAATCTTGTGTAGAATATTCTTTTTTTTCAATTTGCACATCAGAATTTTTATTTGTTGCACAAGAGAATAGGCAAACAAAAAAAATACAAAATAAATAAAATTTAAAAAGGTTCTTTTTCATATTCAAAACTCTCTGCAAAGAAATTTTCCCCAATCTTAATTGCTAAAACTCTTATATTTGGAAATTCAGGAAATTCTAAAATATAAACTTTACCTTGCTCATCATTTTTTTCAAAAAAATCATAAACTAAAATAGATAATTTATCCTCTGGGATTAAATTCATCCAAAAAATTGGAGTTGTATCATTTTGTAAAATATCGTATTCGTTTGTTTCATCAAATAATTTTAGAGGAATATTATTTTCAAATTCAACTATGATATTTTTTTTGCTAATTGGATTTACAAAAACAGATTTTTCAATAATTTTATCTAAATTTTCAGCATCAATTATTTTTTCATAAGATACAGAAAAATTTCCATCTTTATCAAACCATGAAGTTTTATTTCCAGAAAGTAAAAATTCTTCAACGCATTCAGGAATTTCATCAGAATTATCATCAATACTGATTTTAGAAATATACAAACCTTCAAGAGCATCAATCTTTCCAAATAATTCAGAATAAAGTTCGATTCTTTCATTTTCAGAAATAAAATTTTTGTAATTAAAAGAATCAAACTGATAAAATTCTGTTACTTCGTAAATTCCATCGTTATTTTTATCTACGCTTCGATATAAAATATGGCCGCCTTCAAAAATTGCGTTTGCATAAGGAATCCCATTTTTTGAATATGTTGCTTGAATTGGCAATCCATTTGATAAAACAAATCTTTTTTGATAAACATCGTCATCTTTTACAATCTGCGAAGAAATTCTATAAGAATTTGAAAAAAGTGAACTAACATTTATTTTTTGTTCAGTAGAAATCGGTTTTACAAAATAAAAGTTATAATCCATACATAATTTTTCTGCAACAAAATCAATATTTGACCAAGCAAAAACATTTTTTACAAGAAAATAATTTGTATCGTCATATATTTTTACAGAATCGATATAGGGATAAGTTCCGTAAGAAACTTCTAAATTATCTTTATAATTATAGAGAATTGAAGGAGTGCCAAAATCACAAGTTATTTCGCAATCAATTATTTCATCTTGGTCAAAATCTTGTTGAATAAAACTTGGTCGCCCAGAATCATATGTAACTTTCATATCAATAATAAAATCATTGTTAACATCATAAGTTACAATTCCAGAAAATTTTGATAAAAAAGATACAAGCAAAATTTTTTGTTTTTCGTCTGTAAAAGATGAAATTATTTTTCTAAACAATTTTTCATCAATTCCATTTTCACAAAAATTTTCAAACTTAATTCTTGCATTCTCTTGAGATAAAATATTTTGTTCGATTGCAGTAGGAATCGACTCTGGTATCAAAGCAAATTCTGAAAAATATTGAGCCATCATTCTTTTTGCTAAATCTTGATTTTGTTCAAAAAAATGTGCATAAAAAAGAAGTTCATTACATTTTTTTGTCCATAAAGAAAGTTTTGAATTTAATTTAGCTGCAACTGACAATGCTCCATCATCAATTTTTTTATCTAAAAAAACACTTGCGTAATATTCGCTTTTATAGAACAATTTTGGAAATCTTTCATCTTCTGGAAAAACATTTACTGCACTTGCAATAATATTTCTTGCTTTTACAACATCACCTAAAAGATAACAAGACAAGGCTCTTAAATATTCAGCATCTCTAGAATAAATATCTTTTCGATTTTCTAAAACTTCGTAAGCAAATTCATTGTTTCCTGTATTTATTAACATTTCAGCATAAAGAATTATTCCTAAATCTTCTGAAAAATGAGTCCAATCTGCATAAGAAAAAGCTTTTTGTGAAAATTCAAGAATTTCTGCTATTGGATTATCTTGAAGTTTTGCAACGACAGCCTTGATATACCACAAGTCTGAAATTGTTTCATCGTAAGCAAGACCTAATTCTGCTTGCGAAAAGGCTTGGGAAAAATTATCTTCCATCAAAAAACTTTTTGCAACTTCAGCACATCGAATAGCAGTTCGCCTATTAGCTAATTGAGAACTTGATAAATTTTCTGCAAATATCAAACTTACAGAAACTACAAATAAGATTACAAAAAAAATTTTCTTATTTAATTTAATATTCATAAAAATTAAAGTTCCTCAAAACCTGGTAATGCTCTAATTTCCTCATCACTTAAAGTTTCGTTCTCAACGAGAGCTTTTGCAAGAGTATCTAAAAGATTTCTGTGATTATTTATATTTTCATAAGCTTGTTTTTTGGCATTATCAAGAATTTCTTTAACAGCTTCATCAATTTTTCTAGAAGTATCTTCAGAAAAACTTTTATGACGAGCAATATCGCGCCCCATAAAAATTGGCTCATCTTCTTGACCAAATGAAACAGCACCTACATTTTCGGACATTCCCCATTCGCAAACCATTTTTCGTGCAATATCAGTAGCGCGTTGAATATCGTTAGAAGTTCCAGTTGTAGTTGTACCATAAACAATTTGTTCGGCAGTATATCCACCATAAAAAATTACTAATCTATCAAGTAACCATTCTCGAGTATGACAATAAGTATCTTCTTCTGGAAGCCCGATTGTAACACCTAAAGCACGCCCACGAGGAATTACAGTAACTTTGTGTAAAGGATCTGCATTTTTCAAAAAATAATACTGAAGAGCATGACCTGCTTCGTGATAAGCTGTCATCAATTTTTCGTTTTCTGGCATTACAACACTATTACGAGCAGTTCCCATCAAAATTTTATCTCGAGCTTCTTCGATTTCTACAGAAGTTACCGCTTTTAAATTTTTTCTTGAAGCAAACAAAGCTGATTCATTCAAGATATTTGCCAAATCTGCCCCACTCATTCCTGGAGTTCCACGAGCTAATTTTGACAAATCAACCGATTCATCAGTTTTAATTTTTTCTGCATGAACTTTTAGGATTGCTTCCCGTTCCTTAATATCAGGCAAATTTACCGTTACTTGTCTGTCAAATCGGCCAGGACGAAGAAGAGCCGCATCCAAAACATCTGGTCGGTTAGTTGCGGCTAAAACAATAATTCCAGATTTATTTTCAAACCCGTCCATTTCAACCAAAAGCTGATTTAGAGTTTGCTCCCTTTCATCATGACCACCACCAAGACCAGCACCTCTAGCACGACCAACTGCATCAATTTCATCAATAAAAATGATACATGGAGATAATTTTCTACCTTGCGCAAACAAATCTCTAACACGACTTGCACCAACACCAACAAACATTTCTACAAAATCACTTCCAGAAATATGAAGGAATGGAACTCCAGACTCCCCTGCAACAGCGCGAGCCAAGAGAGTTTTTCCTGTTCCAGGATTTCCAACTAAAAGTACGCCTTTTGGAATTTTTGCTCCCATAGAAGTATATTTATCTGGATTTTTTAAGTAATCTACAACTTCGGCTAATTCTTCCTTTGCTTCATTCTGACCTGCAACATCTTTAAAAGTTATAGAATTAGCTTTTGCTTCAAATAAACGAGCTGGACTTTTTCCAAATTGAAATCCACGATTGTTTTGAGCCGCATTTTGTCTTGCAATAAAAAGAAACAAGAAAATAAACATTATCCAAGGCAAAAAACTTTGTAGATAATCCATAAAACCAGCAGAAGTTTTTTCGCCAACAACAGTAACTTCATTCTTTTCTAAAAAATCAATCAATGATGAATCAAAATAAGGAATTACTGTAGTAAATTTTACGCCACGATTATTTGAACTGGTAAAATATCCTGAAATTTCTTGATTATCAGTAATGTAAACTTCAGTAATATTTTTTTCTGTAACCTTTGTTAAAAATTCAGAATAAGAAATACTTTCTTCACCACCATTGCTAGTTTCAAGAATTAAAAAAGCTAAAGACAAAATCAAAAAAATGAAAAAAATATAATATCCAAATTTTCCCTTAGGAGAATTATTATTCACATTCGCCATCACAAAATCCTTTTATTTTAACAAAAATAGTTTCTTGATATTCACAAGGAATTTCCTCAAAAACAAAATCGTTGTTTTTTAATTCAACACAACAAGGAATTTTTATTTTTTTAACAAATTCACCTTCAACCGTATTTTCAAAAGGCTCTTTTGAAAAACATAAAAATCCATTATTTATGAAAAATTCTTTAGGAAACATTCCTGATTCTTCTATTATAGCAAAAAAATGCGAGTCTGTACTACTATTTTTTTTATTATTTATTAAAACTTTATCTTTTGTATAACAAAAATTTACGCCACCAGAAGAAATATTATTTCCATCACAAAAAGTTTCGATGATTTCGTAAGGAATCCGATGATTTGCCTTTATTTTAGTTAAACATTGATAAACTAATCTAATTTTTATTGCTTTATGCAAATTTTCAAAAAGTTCTTTTTGCATACTTGCTTGATTTTCAGCGAAATTCCAAGAATATTTCTTACACTCCGAATCAAAAAAATCTTCATCTACGGATTTTTTTTGCACACCTTTTAATAAGGCAGACTCCCAACCACCAAAAATATTTTCCACACAAGGAATTACAAGATTTCGAATTTTATTTCTAAGATAATCATTTTCAAAATTAGTTTTATCAGTTCTAAATTGAATATTTTTTTCGGATAAATATTGCACAATTTCTTTTTTTGAAAAATCCATCATTGGACGAAAAAAATTACTTCGTTTTTTTGGAATCCCCAATGATGAAGCAGCAAATGAACCTTGAAAAAATCGCTGAATAAGCGTTTCTAATTGGTCGTCTTTGTTATGAGCTAAAAAAATACAATCAGCATTTTCTTGAACAGCTAATTTTTCAAAAATATCATATCTAAAAAATCTCGCTGCTTCTTCAGTTCCCATTCCTCTTTGTGCCGAAAGATTTTCAATTTCATTATCTTTTGCATTTTCAATAAAACAAGGAATATTATGCAAATCACAAAAATTTTTTACAAAAAGACAATCCCCAAAACTTTCTTCTTCGCATCTAATCCGATGATTGATTGTCACAACTTTTAATTTTAGTTTTTTGTATTTTTCTGAATAAAGTGGATTTTCGATAAGATTTATACAAGATGACAACATCGCCATAGAATCAGAGCCTCCAGAAACAGCAAGCAAAATTGTTTTTACTTCTGAAAGTTCTGAAATTGAGTTTTCAAATTTTTGTTCAAATTCATCCACAAATACTGACATAATTCAAAAAAAAACTGCTTAAAACGACCTTATAGTAAAACCACAAAACCATTCTAAGCAGTATTTATTAAGCACGATGCGAATTATTTTCCAGAACGAACTGAAACAACAACAGCATCAGGATTTGTAAGAACTTTAACTCCACTATCAAGTTTAAGATCTTTAACATAGAATGTTTCACCGATTTTGATTGGGTCGATGTCAGCAACGATTCTAGCTGGCAAATCTTTTGGCAAACATTCAACTTTAACAGCAACACCAGTAGTCATGAGAACACCACCTTCACGAACACCAACTGGAGTTCCTGTTGTTTGAACTTTGATAGTTGCTCTAAGTTTTTGTGTATCTTCGATTACATGGAAGTCAACATGTAAGTTGCGGTTAGAAATAATATCATATTCTGTATCTTTGATGAATGCTTGATATTTTGTTCCATCAACTTCAAGACAAATGATTGTTGTTTTTGTTGCTTGTTTCCAAACTTTTGTAAATTCAACTTCATCAACAGAAAGCATTGTAGCTTCACCTTGGTGATTATACATAACAGCTGGTAAATTACCTGTTTCTCTTAAGCGTTTTGCAGCACCTTTACCTGTTTCTGTTCTTTTAGTTGCTTTTAATAATAATTGTTCCATTTTAACAACTCCTTAAAAATAATTAAAGGAAAACTCCTGCTAAAATAAAACACAATAAGAGATTAGCATAAACCCCATCGTTCATCACGCCAGAGTTTCCCATAAAAAAAATTAGTCAAGAACAAAACTGCCCTTGACTATTTACGGTTTATAACCGAATTAACTGGGTCGGCAGGATTCGAACCTGCGGAATGACGGCACCAAAAGCCGTTGTCTTACCACTTGACGACGACCCAAAATATAGAAAAACTGTTCAGACTTAATCGTCTGCAGATGCTTCTTCTATATGCCCTGCTTCATATTCAGCAAGAATTTTATCTTGCAATTCTGTACGAAATTCAGGACTAATAGGATGGGCAACATCCTTATATTCACCACCGCTTGTCTTTCGACTTGGCATTGCGATGAATAAACCAGTTTTACCTTCAATAATTTTTACGTTGTGCACTACAAAACAGTTATCAAAAGTAACTGTTACATAAGCTTTCAACTTTCCTTCAGCTGCAACCTTTCGGATGCGAATTTCTGTAATCTGCATAAGCCACAAACCTCAACAATAACTACACAAGTTACAAACTTTGCACCTTGCTAAAACTAGGAACTAAGCAAAAACACTTATTCCATCTTACTTTTAGGTTCGTGTAGGCATTTTCTCCAAGATTAAAATCTGAAAACACACCAAAAACAGTTGAGCCAGAACCACTCATTTGCACAAAATCAGCACCTAAAACCTTGAGATCATTCATAACCTCAGAAATTATAGGGAACTTTGTAGCAACAGATTTTGTAAAAGTATTCATAAAATCCCATTCTGAAACAGGCTTACGATAAACTTCTTCAAGTTCCTGTAAAGTTGGTCCTACATCTGCTTTTCCCAACATCATATATTCATCTACGAGCCGATAAGACTCAACAGTTGAACAATGTACATCAGGATACACAATAACAAAACATAAATCATTTCGTGGAAGAATTGGATTTACCACTTCACCACGACCTGTCACAATGGCAGCACCATCAGACAAGAAAAACAACACATCACTTCCAACTGAAGTAGCAATTTCTTCCATCTGACTCCGATTTAACGGATAATCAAACATCTTATTTAATGCTCGTAAAAAATACGCAGCATCAGAAGAACCACCACCTAAACCAGCACCAGAGGGAATTCTCTTTGTGAGCTCTACTTGAACTCCAACCGATATACCAGTAAGTTGACTGAATAAGTTGTATGTCTTTGTTAGTGTATTATCATCAGGAAGTTGCATCGCATCACAATTAACAACACAACCTAAACTCTCTCCCGAACACTTAACCAAAATATCATCATATAATGGTACAGTTTGAAAAATACTCTCAATAGGGTGATATCCATCCGACCTTTTAGGCATTACCTTAAGATGTAAATTAATTTTAGCCGGTGCACATTCACGCACTACATCTAACATAGATATTCTTAATTATACAGAAATTTAAACTTTTGTCAAACACTTTATTAAATTTATTTAAAAAATATACATTTTTTTTATCAAAAATCTCTATTTTTTTTTCTTCTAACTAATTGACACAAATATAGACTCTGATTTATTGTAATAACATAAGACGCTTAATATTAAGGAAGTATCGTATGTTCGCTGAAAAAGAATTATTAGACGAAACAACATTAGCTAATTACGGTTTTAGCTATGCGTATAATGATGATTTTGATGATGATTTTGATGACGATGATTCACTCGATGACTTCGACGATGATGAATACATGGACGAAGATTTCGAAGATGACATCGATGATTACGACGACGAAGACGACGATTTTGGTTACGATGATGACGAAGACGACGACTTTGATTACGATGTTTTTGATGATGAATAAAATTTAATTACCAAAAACAAAAACCACCAAGTGAGTTTGAAGTTAATTTCCGTTCACAAGGTGGTTTTCTTTTTTTTAAAGGAATTTTTACAAAGTAAAATTATAAAAGCTTTTCTCCAGCATGCCAAAGTTTTTCCAAATCGTAAAAATCTCTAGCTTCTTGAGACATTAAATGCACAACGATATTTCCAACATCAATTAGGTTCCAATCATCACCATCTGGAGTTTTTCTGTTTGGAACATGAATTTCCAAATCGTTTGCTTTTACATAATCTTTTACTTGTTTATACAAACCTTTCCAATGAGTTGAACTATTTATTGTTACAATGACAAAATAATCTGTCCAACTGTTTAGTTTTGAAACATCAATTACAGTAACATCTTCACCTTTGAAATCAATCATTAATTGTGCAATTTCTAAAGCTTTTTCTTTTGCAGTTTTCATTTTCATCATCCTACCTTATTTAATCTCTAACATAACGACCATCAAAGTCTTTTCCAAGAATAATAGTAAAGTCTACCAATAAATTTGCATCCAAACTAGCATCTTCACTTTGAACTTCTTCAACAATTATATTATCGCACATAATAAAGTCACCTAAAGATGAAGCAACCTGTGGATTATTAATGTGGTCAATAATAACTGTTTTTGCGTAGTCATTACTATCGGCATTTGTTGTTGTAAGAACATCATATCCAATACTTTGCAACAATGCTGAAGTATTCTTTGCTAAACCTTGAACAGTTGTTCCATTTTGAATTTCTAGAACATAAGTTCTATCATAAACCATACTTGTAGAAGCAACCAAAGCAGACATACTTTGTTTACAAGCATCTTTTATAAGCTGACCGTCATAATACGGAAACAATAATTGTTTTCCGTCAACATCGCGAACAGAACCTGTAATTGTTTGAGGAGCAAGTCGTTCTGAATCAATATTTGAAATTTCAGATAAAAGTCTCTTCAAACCATCCTTATCCATATTTATTTTCATCAGTTTGTTAAAATAATCAAAAGTTCTATCACCTAAAACTAATTCTTTCTGTTGATTAAGTGCATTCAAAAAGCCAAGAACAGTATTTTGCATTCTCTCTTGAATGTCATTTTCTGTTTCTTCAGGTTCACGATATTTTATATAAGTTTTTATTTTATCCCCATCTAAAGTTACAGCTCCAGAAGGCAACAAATAATATTCATCTTCAGTTTTTATATCAACAGGTGAAGGAATAAAAATCCTTAGGCCTCCAAGCAAATCTGTTAATTGTGAAAACTGCTCTAAATCAACTTCCAAAGTAAAAGGAATTGTTGTATCAAGCAATTTTTCAATTTCTTGTTTATAAGATTGAATCCCTTTTTCCAAATAAACAGAGTCAATTCTATCAACCCTTCCAACAGAAGAATAAATAGCACCAGTTCTTCCGGGAATATCAAACATGGCAGTTTTTTGAGTTACAGGATAATATAGAATTACATCCGTAGAAATAACTTCATCTTCATCTGACAAAACAAATAGAATTTTTAACAACTGGTCATTTTTAAGAACTTCTTCAATAGGATCTGTTCTTAATGAAAAAAATATAACAAAAGCTGAAATTGCTAAAACTGCAAATATCAAAATCAAAAATAATGCTGAACTTTGACTTTTAGAATTTTTCCCCATATTAACATCCTTTTACGCTGTCTAAAAATTTATATGAAATTTCAGAAACCGATTTTCCTTTTTTATTCAAATAAGAAATATTCTCTTCTAAAATATATTTTACAAGTTCATTTAACGACATTTTTTCTAATTTTTCAAGATAACTTTGATTTACTTGAGGACGACCAGGCTCGATTTTATCGGCAACATACAAAATTTTTGCTAAATTACACATATTAGGTTTTCCAAAAGTATGATTTGCAACCGCTTCCAATAAATCATCGTTTGTAACATCAAATTCATTTTTCAAAAGTACACTTGACGCCTTTCCATGCAAAAGCGAAGGTTTATCTTTTTCAATCTGTGAAATTTCGTAATCTGAACTATGAACAAGATTCAACAATAAATCCGATTTCATTTCTTTGCAAATATCGTGTGCAACACCTGCAATTTCGCCAAGTTCAGCATCTTCTCCAAAACGAAGACTCAATTCTTTTGCAGTTTGCGCAGTTCTAATTGAATGCTCGAATCTTGATTGACAAACACTAACAGAAAGATATTTTTTTAATTTTTCCAGTAAAATTTGATTTTCTTTATTCATAAAGATTCCTATCGTTAATATACTGAAAAACTGAATCAGGAACTAGATATCGCCAACTTTTATTATTTTTAATTCGATTACGAATATCCGAACTTGAAATTGGCAAAATTGAATTTGACAATGGCGAATATGGGAAAGAACTTTCCAAGGGCAAAACTGATGAATTTCTGCGCCCAACAATCAATCTAACTCGCAAAGCCAAAGTTTCTGCAAGATGCCAAGAATCAAATCCAGCAAGTAAATCGTCCCCAATAATTAAACCGATTTTACCTTCGATTTTTTCTTGATAGCGAGATTCTAAATCGTAAATTGTGTCGATTGTGTAAGAAATTCCTTTTCGCTTAAGTTCGCAATCGTCAACTTCAAAATACGGATTATCTTTAGTTGCCAATCGTAACATTTCCAATCTATCAGCATCGGAAACACAAGCGTTATAAGCTTTATGCGGAGGAACACAAGCCGGAATAAAAAGAATTTTATCATAGCCAAATTCCTTTCTAACATCTTCGGCTAACATAAGATGTCCAATGTGAACGGGATTAAATGTTCCTCCTAAAATTGCTAATTTCATAATTCAGAACCCGGATACTGATCTGTATCAGTTGTGCAATTAGCTTTATCTTTCAAAAAGTCGCTAACTTTTGTTTTTCCAGCGCGATTAAGAGCTGTTTCGCCAGAAAGATTTTCAAACCGAGAATTTCCTGCTTCCATTTCTTCAACCAACGAAATAATTGCTTGTTCTACATTTTTCAAACCTTTTCGTTCGTAAACTGACATAAACAAAACTTTTTCGTTAGGATTTTTTTCTTGCAATTTTGCTTTAATTTCTTCTGCCCTTTCGTAAGCGCCTTCAACATCAATTTTATTACAAAGAATGATGCGTTGTTTTTCGGCTAAAGGCTCAGAGAAAGTTTTTAATTCTTGCAAAAGTGTATCAAAAGCTTCAAGATAGTTTTCGTCAGAAGCATCGATTACAAAAATCAAACAAGATGTTCTAGCAATATGTTTCAAAAAGCGAATCCCAAGTCCAGCCCCTTCTGAAGCACCTTCAATAATTCCTGGAATATCAGCAATAATGATATCTCTTTCATCGTTTACATGCAAAACTCCAAGATTTGGAATTTTAGTTGTAAATGGATATGGTGCAATTTTTGGACGAGCATTGGTAAAATAATCAAGCAAAGATGATTTTCCGGCATTTGGAAAACCAACCAATCCAACATCAGCCATAATGCTCAATTCAACACGCAACATACAAGTTTCGCCAGGCTTTCCCTCGTGAGCATATTTGGGTGCTTGATTAGTTGAACTTTTGAAGTGAGTATTTCCCCAACCGCCTTTTCCGCCAATCAAAAATTTGTAAGTTTCGTTTTCGCTTTCTGTTGTAAATTCACAGATAAGTTCGCCAGTTTCTGCATCACGAATTGTTGTTCCCGGTGGAACTGGTACATAAACATCTTCACCATCACGACCGTAACGATTTGAACCTTCTCCGTCAGAACCGTTTTTAGCTTTGAAAACTTGTTTGTGGCGCAAATGAGAAAGAGTACGCAAATTCTTTTTTACACAAAAGATTACATCGCCACCACGACCACCGTCGCCACCGTTTGGACCACCGTTTGGCACATATTTTTCACGACGGAAGGCGATACAACCGTTTCCACCTTTACCTGAGCGAACTTCTATCAATGCTTCATCTGCAAAATGAATCAATTTTTAACCTCACAAAAAAAAAACCCGAAGCAAATAAGCCAATAGGCATGAAGCTCCGGGATTCAGACAAACTTTATCAACAAAATGTTTATAAAGTTAAATTAAAAGCACAACTGCTAATTAACCTTCAACAGGTTGAATTGAAGCAAGTTTTCTTCCTTTTCTTTCATGATATACAACGTTTCCAGTTTCTGTTGCGAAAAGTGTATCATCTTTACCTTTTCCAACATTGTTTCCTGGATGAATTTTTGTTCCACGTTGACGAACAAGAATAGAACCAGCAGTAACAAATTCACCACCGAATGCTTTTACTCCAAGATATTTTGGGTTTGAATCACGGCCGTTTTTAGCACCGCTACCACCTTTTTTTCGTCCCATTTTAATGCCTCCGCAAAAAATTACTTATCAACTCGCAACGAAATATGCTCTGGAAACTCTTCAACTAACTGACTTATGCCAGTTTTCAAAAAATCTGATGCATATTTCAATAAAAACTCATCATTTTTATCAAATTCTTCAACAGAAAACGCGAGCATTCCTCTGTCTTGAATTTGCATTTTTACAACCAAAGTTTTGCTTTTTTCAAGTTGCGCTAAAACTGTTCTTAGCAAACAACTTAAAGCTGCACACACAATATCATGTCCTTTTGGAGCATAACCTGCATGACCTTCAGCTGTACAAGTCTGCAAAAGCCCTTCAGAAGAGCATTCTAGCAGAACCTGAACCATAAAATTATGCTAAAACAATATCAGTTACACGAATATTTGTGTACTGTTGTCTATGACCGATTGTTCTGCGGTAATCTTTTTTGCTCTTGTATTTAAGAACGATTACTTTTTTGTCTTTGAATGATTCTTCAACTACAGCTTTTACCACAGCACCTTTAACATAAGGAGCACCTACATTTACTTTATCACCATCACTTACAAGAACAACAGTATCGATTTCGAGTGCTTGTCCTTTTTCTGCATCAATTTTATCAACTTGAATAAGAGCGTCTTTTTCAGCTTTGTACTGTTTACCCTTATACTCAATAAGTGCGTACATTTTACACCTCTAAAAAATTTTTTCACATTGCCTTTGATACAAAACGGGGATATATCAAAGACTTTTGTTATAATATAGCAAGGTAGATTATAGGTTTTTGAGAGAAAAAAGTCAAGACAGTACAGAAAATAAAGCAAGATGAAATTTTGTAAATGAAGAATTTTCAGCCAACGCTTTCGACGAAAAATACCCCAGTTCGTTAGTGCTGCGCTTACGCTTGCAAGACTTCACTGTGTCATTTTCCGTCTACGCGTTGGCTACAATTTTGCATTTACGCATTGTTTCTTGCTTTGTTTTGGGCAAGTGGCATAGAATGGGCGGAGATTAGGTAAAAGTGAAATTGTCAAAGGCATTTTATGGTATTTACTTTCCCCAAAACTATATCCCTTTCCCACCCGTAATATAAGAATCTTGCAAATAATCAATCAGTACAGAAAAAAAACTAACTATTACACATACTGTTCGTCGTCGCGACCGATAATTCTTAGTTCTCCACTTTCCCATTTTCTGCGTAGATAACTAAAAAATTCAGCAGTAATAGTTTCGCAATCTTTTTTGAGCATTGGTTTATGTAGATTTTCTTCTTCAAGAACAATGTCACCTCGACCTTTAGAGATGTTTTTGAAAATCTTATCTCTAAATTCTTGGGATTTTCCTGCAACCAAATAAGCAATTTCAGTTTCGGACATTTGATGAAGTTTTTCTTGCATAACTCTATCGTCGCAGTTGATTACATCATCAACTGTAAATAATCGCTGTCGTAAATCCACGCCTAAATCTGGGTCGGTATCAGAAAGCATTGAAAGAATATTTTTTTCGCTATCAGGTGACATTTTTTTAAGAATATCTGCCAAAGCACCGCGACCGTCAATCGAATCAGATTTTGAAGTATTTGCGTTTTTCACTTTTTCTTGCATAGCTTGGTCAACTCGGCGCAAAACTTCTGGATCGATTTTTTTCAAAGTTGCCAAACGACGCACAACTTCAGTTTTTGCAGAAAGTTCCATTTTATTGATAACATCTGCGGCAACTTTTGGTTTTAACTGAGACAAAACCAAAGCTTGAACAGCAGAACTTTCTTCTTTTAGCAAAAAGAAAACTCTCTCCCCTTCCATTTCTTGCATATAATCAAAAGGTTTTCCGTTTGGGAAAGGAACTGTTTTTTGGAGCATTTCATTTGCCCGTTCTTCACCAAAGGCTTTTACCAAAATCGTTTTTGCAGTTGTTACTCCACCATCTTCCCGAGAACGCTGAACAAGATTTTCAAACTCGGCTAAAATTACATTTGCTTCATCTGGATCAACACTACGAATCGAAGCAATTTCTGGAATGATTTTTTCAGTTTGTTCAGGTGATAAATGAGGAATAATTTTAGCCGCTTCATCAATTCCAATTAAAAGCAAAAATTTTGCAACTCGGCGATAAATCGAATCTTTTTCAGGATTAACATTTTCATTTTTTTCTAACCGAACATTTGATGGAAGATTTATTCTAGTTTGAGAATCTAAATTTTCTTTTGGAGCATCTTCTGTAGTTTTTAATAATCCAGAAGCTTTCATATAAGCATTTAATCTATTATTATTTTCGTTCATATTATCTCCAGTTATCTAGCATATTTTAAGTAAAGCAACAAAAGAGCGATTAAAAAAAACAAGGCCGGAACAACAGTAAAAAACAGAGTGAAAAATGGAATGCCAAAAATTAAAAAATTTTGATTTAACACAATCCCAAACTGAATAAGTGCATCGTAAACAATTCCAGCATACATTCCCATGGTTGCAATTATCAAAGCAACAAAAGGCAAATCCCTGGTTTTTGAAAACAGCAAAATCGCAAAAAGAGTTGAAAATCCACCAAGAACAAGTTTTATTATATGTAAAAGTAATTGAGCATCATTCAACATAAATATAGCCTAGCCTATTCCCACTCAAAAGGATTTTTCTTTAACAAATTGAAAACTCCAACATCTGCCCCGTAAGGAATAATTGAAGGATAAGTATATGAAGGAGAAATCACGATATGTTGGTCTAAACAATGCAAGAAAAATTCTTCATATTTTTCTTTTGGAACTTTTGGAATTAAATAAGGTCCGCGGCGTTCAAAATATCGCAAAAGAACATCATCATAAAATCGCCAGTCTTTTTCGCTTCGTAAAGGCAATTCTGCGTACAAATCGTAAAATGAACGAGTTAAAGCCGCTAGTAATGGAGGTGGCGCAAAATCTGAAGGAACAATCCTGTCTTCATTTTCTGAACTATATGCAACAACAAATGAAGTTACCGACCAAGGAAATGGAGGACAAACTACAACTGCGGTTTGAGGAACAGAAACTGATTCTTGCAAAACATAAGGAACTGTTTCGAATGATGAAAACCAAGCATCTTCAAGCCAAGGTCGCCAACGAGAAATTCTATTTGCTCTCATCCAACGAGAAACTTGCACATCAGAAAGATTTGCTAACACAGGAGATTCTGCCAAAGGTTCAACAAATTCCATGTTAAAATAAGTAGAAACTGCTCGATACAAAGAATCTTTACTATTGTACCAGCGAACATTTGGATATTCTGGCAAAAGCTGATTTACAGCCTTTACCAGTTGATTACTGTATTTTGTTCTAAAACTTCCAGTAACACCTCGTTCCAAAGCATTTTTAAACTCTAAACGAGCCTTACCTCCGCCCCAACCGATAATTGCTCTTCCTGCTTCTTGGAACATATCGGTTAGGCGAACTTGTTTTTCTGTGTACAAAAAACAACCTCTGGCTCTTTTTACATAACCATATCTAGAAGTTATTTCATCTGCGAACCAGTTTTTATCAAACATTTTCTTTTATACCTCTGAAAGAATCTGTTTCAAAAGTTCAGTTGCTGTTTTTGGATTTGCTTTTCCGCCAGATTTTTTCATAACCTGTCCCATTAACCAACCAACAACATTTGTTTTTCCGTTCTTAAAATCTTCAACTGCTTTTGGATTTTCTTGTACAACTTCTTTTACAAAAGTCAAAATCGCATCGTTGTCTGTAACTTGAGTTAAGCCAAGTTCTGCAATAATTTCTTCTGGATATTTTGAAGTTTCAAGCATTGTTGCAAAAACATCTTTTGCTTGTTTACTTGTGATTTTATCATCGCTAACAGAATCTGCAAGTTGAGCAATATGTTTTGGAGTAAGATGAAATTCTGTAATCGGAATATTTTTTTCGTTAAGAATTGCCAAAACTTCAGCCAAAATCCAGTTTGCAACTTTTTTTACATCTTTTGACTGACTTGCGGCTTCTTCAAACCACAAAGACAAATCTCTTGATGAAGTTAAAGTTTCTACATCAAAATCTGATAAACCAAATTGAGTTTTGAATCTAACGCGTTTTGCTTCAGGAAGTTCACCAACTTGAACACGAGCATTTTCGATAAATTCTTCTGAAACTGCAAAAGGTTTAATATCAGGTTCAACAACAAATCGATAATCGATAAATGAATTTTTTGTTCTCTGAACAACTGTTTTTCCATTTACTTCATCCCAACCCATTGTATTTTTAAAACCAGGATTAAATTCTTTTCTATCAGTTTTAAATTCTTCAAGTTGTCGCTGAACTTCGTAATAACAAGCATCTTTAATTGCTCTAAATGAGTTTAAGTTTTTAATTTCAGAAATTGGAGTGTGATATTCTTTTCCATCTTCCCAAATTGTAAGGTTGATATTTGCATCACATCTCATATTTCCTTCTTCAAGATTTCCGTTTGTAACTTGAACATAACGCAAAATTTCTTGAGCAGTTTGCATAAAAAGAGCAGCTTCGTCTGGAGATGACATATCTGGTTTTGTAACAATTTCGATAAGCGGAGTTCCAGAACGATTGTAATCGATATAACTGTGAGCACCTTCTAAGTGCAAACTTTTTCCAACATCTTCTTCCAAGTGAATGCGCTCAATTCGGATTCGTTTGTATTTTCCGTCAACATCGTTAGATTTACCTGTAAAATCTGTACCAACATAATTTTCGCCACCTGGTCGCTGATTTTCTGGCAAGTGAACATAAGGTAAATCGATAAATCCGTCTGAACAAAGAGGAATATCGTACTGAGTAATTTGATATCCTTTTGTTAAGTCTGGATAGAAATAGTGTTTTCTATCAAATTTTGTAAAGT
The DNA here is from genome assembly GCA_045645985.1 of Treponemataceae bacterium. Taxonomy (GTDB): domain Bacteria; phylum Spirochaetota; class Spirochaetia; order Treponematales; family Treponemataceae; genus RGIG9060. The sequence goes on along the minus strand of JAZRJV010000012.1, from coordinate 19,098 downwards.
TTGCAATTTTACAATTCAAAGCAAGACCTGCGATTGCACCTTTTTCAACATAACCTTTGCTAATTCGTGGCATAGCACCAGGAAGTCCTAAACAAACTGGACAAACACGAGAATCAGGCATTCCACCGTAGCGATTTTCACAAGCACAGAAAGCTTTTGTTTTTGTTGTAAGCTGACAGTGAATTTCGCAACCAATTACGATTTTATATTTATCTATACTCATTTATTTTCTCCAGAAAAAGCATTTTTTCCATCACGAATTGGATATCCACACAAAGCGTGATCTTCTTCCCAACTTTGAGCAATTTTCATAATGAAAGATTCGCTAAACATTTTTCCTACAAATTGAATCCCGATAGGAAGTTTTGTAGAATTATCAGTTGGATTTGTATATCCTGCAGGAACTGAAATTGATGGAACGCGAGAAAGATTTACAAAAGTTGTAAAAAGGTCTGACAAGTACATTTCCATTGGGTCGTCAACTTTTTGACCAAGTTTGAAGGCTGGAGTTGGACAAGTTGGACACAAAATCAAATCGTAAGTTTCAAAAAGTTTTGCAATTTCTTTTTGGATTCTTGCACGAACACTCATTCCAGTTTTGTAGCATTTTCCAGACATTTGTTCAGAAAGAACATAGTTTCCGATAACGATTCGGCGTTTTACTTCTGGACCAAATCCTTCGCTACGAGTTTTTGTGTAAAGTTCATCGTAACCTTGACCTGGGTCTTGACGATTTCCGTAGCGGATTCCATCAAAACGGCTTAAGTTTGAAGCCGCTTCTGACAAAGCAATAATATAGTAACTTGCAATAGAGGCATCTAAAATTGGTAAATCTACAACTTCGATACTTGCACCTTTTGAAGCAAACCAAGATTTTGTATCTTCAAAAACTTTTGCAACATCTTTATCAAGACCTTTTGCTTGTTCAAACTGACGAGGAACAGCAATTTTTAATTTCTTAAATTCTTCATCTGTTAAACCTTGAAGATTTTTTAATTCTTCGGAATTTGGTAAATCGCAAGAAGTATCATCGTAAAAATCTACACCAGATAAAACTGATAAAGGAAGTGCAATATCTTTTGGTGTGTGTGCAATAAGTCCTACTTGGTCAAGTGAACTTCCGTAAGCAACAACTCCCCAGCGACTAAGTACCCCATAAGTTGGTTTTAATCCGTAAACACCACAATAAGAAGCTGGCAAACGAACAGAACCACCAGTTTCTGTTCCAAGGCCGAAAGTTGCTTGATTTGCAGCAACGGCAGCAGTTGAACCACCTGAAGAACCGCCAGAAACATATTCACGATTGATAGGATTTCGAGTAGCACCGTAAACTGAATATTCAGTAGAAGAACCCATGGCAAACTCATCCATGTTACATCTTCCAAGTGGAATTGCACCTGCATCAACTAAGCGTTGTGTTACAGTTGCGTTGTATGGAGCAACATATCCTTTTAAAATATTACTTGAACAAGTAAGTTTTTTTCCTTTTACAGAAATATTATCTTTTACTGCAAAAGGCACACCTAAAAGAGGTTTTTCTTGCAATAATTTTTTTATAGAATCTTCGCCTTCTGCACGAGCTTTTGTGTAAAGTTCATCAACTTTTTGAGCTAAAGCAAGAGAATCATCATACATTTCCAAAAAAGCATTTAGCGGAATTGAAGAATTTTTATCATTTTCAAAAGTATCAATTGTCTTTTTTACAAGTTCTGAACAAGTAAATTTTCCAGAAGAAAGTCCGTCCAAAACTTCATTTATAGAAAGTTCGTTTATCATTTTAAGCCCCTTCTCCAAGAACTTTTGGAACTCTAAAATATCCGTCCATAAATTCTTCAGAAACTTTTTTTACATCAGAAATTGCTAAACCGTTTACAATTTCGTCTTCTCGTAAATTTTCTGCTTTTGTTGAAGGATAAGCATCGTATGGATTTTCGCTATCATCATATTCTGATAACAAATCAAAATAACCAACAATTTGGTCAACTTGAGAGCGTAAAACTTCCAAATTTGTTGATTCAGGAGAAAGTCTTGAAAGATACAATAATGCATCTAATGTTTGTTCATCAATTTTTTTTGTTTGAGTACTCATGCTTTCATATTAGCGTATTTTTTGTAATTGTTCAATAAATCTATGAAAATATGAAAAAATCAATCATTTATAATTGTTAACCGATTTGATTGATATCTTGGCATAAATCGTTTTACCGTTCCAGATTCAAACTGAACAGAAATTAAATATTCGTCTCCAGAATCGTCAGTTGCCATGATATATCCGTAACCGTAATCATCATGATAAATTTTTACGCCTCGCTTCCAACGACCTTCCATTGTACTTTGATTAAAAGATTTTCCAACTGAAGATTTTTCACTTCGAAAGGCGATAGGAACATTTCCGTTAAAAACAACATTTTTTCTATCAAGTTCAAGCAAAAATGAACTAGGCTGAGAAATTTCAGTATGACCATACATTCTTCTAAAACCACAAGAAGTGAAATACAATTCGTCTTTTGCACGAGTAATTCCAACATAAAAAAGACGGCGTTCTTCTTCGATTTCGTCTTCGTCTTTATCGCCACGTGGGAAAAGTCCATTTTCCATTCCAGTAAGCACAACTCGAGGAAATTCCAAACCTTTTGTGTTATGAACGGTAATCAAAGTCACTCTGTCTGGATTTTCTTCTTCTTCGTCTGCTAATTCCAAAGTTCTATCAAGTTCGATATGGTCTAAAAAGTCAGATAATCCTTGAAATGATAAACTGTACAAACTTGCACTATTTATCAATTCTTGTAAGTTATTTACTTTTTGAGTATGAGAAATTTCATCTTGATTTTCGTAATATTCCTGAAAACCAGAATCTTTTATCATTTTTTCCACAAGTTCAGAAAGTCGTTTTGTACTTTTAAAACTGTCGGATACAACTTGAGTTTCTAAATCACTTTGTAAACTTGAAGAATCAGATTTTAGCGATACTTCGGCTAATTGTTCCACCAAAGATTTATCTTCACCATTTGTAGAATTTTCTTGCAACAAAGTTTGAAGATTTTGCACAACTTGAATAAAGGAATTTAATCCAGTTTTTGCCTTTGCAGGAAAGGAAGAAACTGTGTCCAAACAAGCGTCGACCAAAGAATATTTTTCTAGCAAAGTTGAATTTGCGTTATTTTTGTAAGTTTCAAGGATTTTTTCTTGGCGCACTTCCCCAATTCCACGAGAAGGTTTATTTACAATTCGTGAAAAAGCAACTTCATCTTTTGGATTTGCAAGAAAAGACAAAAATGAAAGGGCATCTTTAATTTCTTCGCGCTGATAGAATTTCAAAGTTCCAACTACGCTGTATGGAATTTTTTTATGCAAAAATTCTGTTTCAAAACCAAGAGATTGAGCATTTGTTCGATACAAAACAGCCCAGTCAGCGTAAGGCACACCTTCGCGATGAGATTTTTGAATCAAATTACAAACATACTCAACTTCATCATCTTGATTTGATAAAAATGAAAGAACTGCTTTTTTTTCGCCACTTCTAAAGGGAACTAAATTTTTTCCAAGACGATTTTTGTTATTTTTGATTACAGAATTTGCCAAAGCCAAAACTGGCGGAACAGAACGATAATTTGTTTCAAGTTTGATAATTTGAGTTCCAGCAAAATGGTCTTGAAAAGTTAAAATATTTTCAACTTCGGCGCCACGAAATTTATAAATTGACTGGTCATCATCCCCAACAACACAAATGTAAGTTTCTGGACCTGCAAGTTGTTCAAGCAAAGCAAACTGGGCCACATTAGAATCTTGATATTCGTCTACCATTACAACTTTGAACCTAGAATGAATATCCGAACGAATTTTTTCATCACTTCTCAACAAAAGCACAGGAAGCATAATCAAATCGCCAAAATCCACATTTCCAGTTTGGCGAAGTCGTTTTTGATAACGCTCGTAAACTTCTTTTGTTAAATCTAAGTTATAAATAAAAAATTTATCTTCATCTTCTGGAAGCAAACAATAATCTTTTGCTCTTGAAATTTTATGCGCAACGCCACCTGCTTGTTGACGATTCATTTCTGGAAATTCTTTTAACAAAAGACTAACCATATCGTCATCATCGTAAACTGTAAAATTATTATCAAGACCTGCTTCTTCGGCATAACGGCGCAAAAACCATGAACCAAAAGAGTGAAAAGTTCTAATTTGAGATTTTACCGCTTGAGGCTCTAACAAAACTGCCCTTTCTTGCATTTCATTGGCAGCTTTTTTTGTAAAAGTTACAGCCAAAATTGAATAAGGATTTACTCCAAGTTCAGAAATCATGTAGGCAATTTTTGTGGTGATTACACGAGTTTTTCCAGAACCAGCTCCTGCCAAAATCAAAAGTGGAGAGCCAGAATGAACAACTGCTTCTCGTTGCTCTTTGTTCAAAACTGAAAGATATTCAAAAGCGTCCATAATTAAACTAAAACTCCGTAAACATCAACTGCACTTACGCCTTGAATTTTTACATTCACAACTTTTCCAACTTGAATTTGCTGACATTCTTTTTCGTCGTCTAAATCGTAGTAAATTACAGTTGCGCCATCAACTTCTGGAGCCTGAAACCAAGCACGACCGATTGCAATTCCGCCTTCTTCTTCATCAGTTGGAATAATTTCTTCAATTAAAATAGAATAAGTTTTGCCAACATGTCGTTTTAGTTTTTCTTGAGTTATTTGAGTTTGTAATTCGGTTAAAACATCGCAACGAACTTTACTTTTTTTTGCAGAAACTTGCTTTTTCATTTCTCCAGCAACAGTATCATCTTCCTGACTGTAAGCAAAACATCCAGACCAATCACTTTGGATATTTTTTAGAAACTCAACTGTGTTTTTTGCATTTTCGTCAGTTTCGCCAGGGAAGCCACACAAAAAAGTTGTTCGTAAAGCAACATCAGAATAAAAACTATTTTTTTGCGAACTTCGGATTTTTTCTACAAGCTGAATATATTTTTCTGCACTTCCCTTTCGGTTCATATCTTTGATGATTTTATCATCGCCACTTTGGAAAGGAATATCAAAATAAGGCAAAATTCGTTTATCTTGGGCAATAATCGGCAAAATATCTTGTGGAAAATTATCAGGATGAATATACAAAAGACGAATCCAAAATTCTCCTGTTAGTTTTGTAATTTCAGAAAGTAAAGTTGACAAAGGACTTTTTTCGCTTTCAAATTGAGATTTTACTTCTAAATCTTCGTTTTTGCCTTTTCCGTAGGACGCTAAATCTTGCCCGATAAGATTGATTTCAAAAATTCCACGATTTAAAAGAGATTTTATCTCTTCGATTATTTTTGAAACAGAACGACTTCGCAATTCTCCGCGAATAAGAGGAATTGCGCAAAAACTACAATGATTATTGCAACCTTCTGTGATTTTTACATAAGCAGAACCAGGCAAATTCAAAAGTTCTGTACGATTTCCGTCGCAAACGCCATTTTGAGCAAAAACTTTAACTTCTGGGAATTTTTCAGAATCAGTTGATGAGTTTTCAAAAACATCGTTTACAAAAGAAGCAATTTCATCGATTTTTCCGTTTCCAAAAATTCCATCTACTTCTTGCAAGGTTTGAGATAAACTTTCGGCATAGCGTTCTGCAAGGCAACCTGCTAAAATAATTTTTTTATCTGGAAACATATTTCTTGTAGTAAAAACAGAATCCAAGGCCTCTTTTTTTGCACTTTCGATAAAACCACAAGAATTGATAATTATCAATGAAGCATTTTCAGCGTCATCTGTTCTTGACCAACCGTTTTTTTCAAGTTCAGCAATGATAAGTTCACCATCAACTTGATTTTTTGCGCAACCATGCTGGTCAAGAAAGAATTTTTTTTGTAAATCAGTTTTTTTAGTCAACTTCTAAAACCACCAACTTGTATTTGCCGTCGTAGTCTTTAATCCATTTGATATCTTGAACTAAAACTTGTCCAGGGCGACCAACTTCGATACTTTCTGTTCGTCCATCACCAATTACTTGAAGTTTTAGAGCATTTGCATTAGACATCCAAACACGAATTGTATTATTTACAGTTGTAACAAATCTATCGCCAGTTGTAAAATAATCTTCTACAGAATCTTTGCGGTCTGGTGCGTATCGGAACAAACAAGCACCGCGGAAAGTTGCATCGATAGTAAATGGATAAGCACGATTTCCTTCAAATAAAACAATTTGATTAGAAGTTTGTTTTTGTTCAATTTCTGAAGCATGCTGAATTTCACCAACATTTACAGCAGGTTCTGCACTTGCAACTTGATTTGGATCAAGTGTGAACATTCTAACTTCAGCACCTTTTTGTTCATCATTTTTAGAAATATCAGAAAGGAAAACTACGATATCGTTTTTATCTTTTCCGTCAACATTAAGTTCGATTTCTTCGCCAAGTTCGATAATTTGCAATCCAACTGGAGTATTCAAAGATAAGAAATTTTTTGTACCAGCAACTGTCATCTCAACAGTTTCATTATTGAGAACAACCTTCAAAGTATCATCTTTGTAAATGCGTTTTTGAATTGGCATTGCAGTTAATTGATATTCTGCACCTTTTTTTGACTCAACTAAAATTTCATTTGCTGATTCAGGCTCTTTTTTGAAAGTAAATAAACATACAACAACAATACCTGCAACAACTAAGGCACTTGCAAGAGAAATTATTAGCGGTTTTAAGAATTTAGGTGGATCAGCCTTCAACAAGCCTTCTGGAATTGGAGCTTCTTGAATCATCTTTGCTTTATAAAGTGAAATCATATATTTTGCATCAAGACCTAAATATTCTGAGTAATTTCTTAAAAAACCTACGAGATAAGGTTCTCCAGGAAAAATAGAAATATTTTCTTCTTCTAGTGCAGCAATATATTCTTTAGAGATACTTGTTTCTCTCTCTGCTTTATTGATATCAATTCCTAGTTTTTCTCGTGTTGTTAATAAAATTTGACCAAAACTTTCCATTATTTGTTCCTATTCCTATTATTCTGAAAACAAAAAGTTATCATAAGTATTTGCATCTGATGGTGTGTCGTATAAAAAACGGGTATCAGGAATGCTATTATTTAATGTATAATTTGAAAAATTAAAAATAAAATCTTCTTCTGTATTTGCAGAAGTTGCTTGAACTCGTCTTATCAATTTAGTTTTTGGAGAAATTGCTAAACGAATATATCTAAATCCTTCTGAACTATTTTTGCGAGACAAAATAAGTTTGATTACTTTTTCACTTTTTGGATTATCTGCGTCTAAAGGTTCTGCGTTTGGAGAATTTTCGTATCCGATTGAATAATAACGATTCATCAAAGATAATCCTTGAGGAGTTGCAAGATTTGCGCCGCCTGCTTCAGAATCAGAACTTACTGTTTGACTTAAAATAGCATCTGCCTTTGGAAGATAAATTACTAGGCGTTCACCGTTAAAAACGATAACTTGTGATTCAGGCTCAGAAAAATCAATTCTCAACATATCAGGTCTCTTGAAAGAAACTTTGCCTTTCATTTGACTTTTACCAGCAGTAATATCAACATCAGCTTCGTAGTCAGTAATTGTTCCGTAATATTCTGAAATAGATTGAAAAAACATCTGTGCTGTTTGAATTTCATTTTGTGCAAAAGCAACAGTTGAAAAAATCAAACATAATATTAAAACTGAAAAAAACTTCTTCATGAAAAATCCTTAATCATCGAAAATCGACAATACACAAATTGCTAATGTATATAATAGAACAGATAAGAATAACAGTCAATATGAGTGATAAAACATCTTAAAAATATTTACGAAAACTGTTTGCACCTGCAAAAAAATAAAATACGATTTTCAGCTTGACGCTTCGCTAGTCGCTAAAAATCACATTTTATTTTTTTGCTCTACAATTTTTTTTGTAAACATTTTTAAGCGTTCTATTTTGTGTAAAATAAGTTAAAAAATCCTTTATATACACAATTAGAGCAAAAAGGCGTAGAAATATTCAGTTCATCTCGCAAACAGCTTATATTTCTACCCAAACTATAAAACAATTTGCAAAACCACATTGCGTGCAGAACTTGATATAAAATTTGCATAAATACATTATGTAAAAAATGCGTAGCAAAAAATAAATTTAGCCGCAAGTTTTGTGAAACAAAACTTGATTGTAAGCCGAAGGCTTACTTAAAGCCTTGCAAGCGAAGCGCAGCACTAGCGAGCTAGTGGCAATTTAGGTCGAGAGCATTTTCTTTCTACCCAAACTAAAAACAGTTTGCAAAACCACATTGTGTGCAGAACTTGATATAAAATTTGCATAAATACATTATGTAAAAAATGCGTAGACCGAAATTGACATAGCAAAGCCTTGCAAGCGAAGCGCAGCACTAGCGAGCTAGTGGCAATTTAGGTCGAGAGCATTTTCTTTCTACCCAAACTAAAAACAGTTTGCAAAACCACATTGTGTGCAGAAATAACTTTGCAAAATACTTCATATACACAATTAGTGCAAAAAGGCGTAGCCAAAAATTGAAACAGCCCTGCATTGACGAACGAAGTGAGGAACTAGCAGGGACTGGGGCAATTTTGGGCGAGAGCCTTTTTGGTCTAATCTTGTAAATAAAATTATTTTCCCAAAGTTATTTCTGGTATCAATTAATATTTTGCAAAATATTTTTAGTCTCTGCGTTTTGTCAACAAAAAGAATCTTATAAAGTTACCTAAAGAAACAAGAGCAGATGCAACATAAGTCATGGCAGCTGCCCCTAAAACTTTTTTTACGCCTTTCAATTCCTCTTTATTCATAACTCCAGCTTCTTTTAGAGTTTTTAATGCTCGAGAAGATGCATTAAATTCAACTGGCAAAGTTACAAGATAGAACAAAACAGAACCAAAGAATAAAATTAGTCCAATATCAATTAAAAATGAAAAACTCAAGGATAATCCTAAAATTGCAAGTAAAGGCCCTGCTGTAGAACCTAAATTTGCAACAGGAACTAACATACTTCTAAATTTTATAGGAAGATATCCTTTGTTATGTTGAATTGCATGACCTGTTTCGTGAGCAGCAACTCCAACCGCTGCGATTGAACTTACATTGTAAACAGGCTCTGAAAGATTCAAAGTCATATCAGTTGGATTAAAATTATCAGTTAAAGAACCAGAAATCGGTTTTACTGTAACTCCAGTAACATCATTTTTTTGAAGCAAATAATTTGCCGCTTGAGCACCAGTAATATTTCTTTCAATCTTTTTTGAAGAATATTTTTTAAAAGTTCTTTGCACCATTCCCTGAGCGATAAAACTCAAAATCAAAGCAGGTACAACTAAAATTAAATAATAAATATCCATAAGTTAATATTACACACAAAAGTGAAAATCATCAACAAAAAAATATCAACTTCCGGCACTTTCGTAGTGATTTATTCCAGAACACCATAATCTGTAAGAAAACAATATAAAAAGAATTGAAACTCCTACAGGAACTGCCAAAGCCCAAATTAAATTTTGTTTTCCTAAAATATATGTTGCAGGAAAATAAGAAGTTAAGGCAAAAGGTAAAATAAATGTTAAAACAAATTGCAAGGCCTTATTGTAAATTGTTACTGGATAATAGCAAAATTCGTTAAAACTATAAACAGTTTGCAATAATCCGCCAGAACGCTTTGTCCAGAAAGCAATAGAAGCAATTATCATTTTCAAACTTGTAATAATTAAAGCACCAGAAATTGAAGTGATTATCAAAACTGCAAACTTGTCAAAAGTGTAATCTATAGAAAGATTTATAGAAGCAATTACAACTAAAATCACGCCAATTACAAATTCGCCAAATCCGTCCATCTGAAATCGCTCTGCAATCACCTGAAAAAGCGGATTTATTGGTCTAAGCAAATATCTGTCAAAGTCTCCATCAGCAATAAGCCAACTTGAAATCAACCATAAATTATCTGTAAAAATATGGTCCAAACCACGAGGTAGTTGAGCAAATCCGTAGATAAACAAAATTTCGTAAAAATTCCAACCTTGCAAAGACGGAATTGAATTAAAAACCAAAGTAATAAAAATTACACCAGTAATCTGCAAAAATGAAAAACCAATAAGCCCCGTAAAAAAATCCAATCGGTAAGCCATCAAAGATTTTAGATATTGAGCAACATATTTAAAATATAATTTTGTAAGTTTTCGTATTCTCATAATTTAGCCTCCATTTACAACCAAACGATGAACAACTTTTTTCCAAACAACATTTGTAAGCAAGAAAAGCAAAATCAACCAAACAAATTGCACAACAAGAACTTTCAAAGTTTCTTCTATATCCATCACGCCTAAAAGAATATTTGCTGGAGCAGAAACTAAAGATGAAAATGGCAAATAAGTTAAAATCTTTTCAAACACAGGAGGAAAAAATGAAAGAGGTATCAAAGCGCCAGAAAGCAATCTAAAAACAGCTTGATAAATTTGCAAAATTCCCCACATATTTGTTGTAATAAAAGTAACCATTCCCAAAACAAAGGAAAGAGAAAGATTTATCATTATTGAAAATCCAAATGAAATTACAAAGAACAAAATATTCAATGGAGAAAAAACCGACAAAGAGCCATAAATTGCATTTATAATAATTATTCCGATAAATCCTGGAATCATCAAAAAAACAAAAACATAAAGAGAATCCCCAAGGGAAGAAAAATAAAGTCGTAATCTGTAAGAAATTGGCTTTATCAACTGCATTGCAATCGTGCCTTTTTTTACTTCTGAGTGAACTAAATTTACAACGCTTCCACCGATACATTCTGTAATACAAGTTGAAAGAATTAAATAACTTACCATCACAGGAAAAGTAAATCCGTTAAGAATTTCTTTGCCACTTCCAACAAAAATTGCCTTCCACAAAAAAATCAAACAGAAAACTCGCATAAAAGCGCCTAACAAATACATAAAAAAGTTAGACCTATAAGCAAGATATTGCTGAAAAATATTTTTTGTAAAAGGGGTATATAATTTTAAAGAATACCATCGAGTTTTCATTTTCACCTACTCTACTCTTTTAGCTGAAGCATCGTTGTAAATCATTTTTACAATATCTTCAATTGAAGTTGCGTGAACTGAAAAATCTTCAATTTGATATTCTTGCAAAATCTTTTTCAAAATTTCTGAAGAAGAAAATTCTTTTTTGCTAAATCCAATTGAATAAACTCCATCTGCAAAAGAAAATTCTAAATTACCTTTTTTACACAAAGTTTTATCTTCTAAGAAAAGTTTTTTTACAGAATTTTCATCAATTTTTTCTTGCTGAGAAAATCTTACATTCAAAATTGTTTTGCTTCCAAACTTTTCTAGCAAGTCTTCACGATTTCCTGTGTAAACTAAGCGACCTTCATCAATAATGATGATTCTTGTGCAAAGTTCTTCAATATCTTGTAAATCGTGAGTTGTTAAAATAATTGTAGTTCCATATTTTGCGTGAATTTCTTTAATTGCTTCTCGCACCTTTTCTTTTACCACAACATCAAGTCCGATAGTTGGTTCATCAAGAAACAAAATTTTTGGATTGTGTAACAAAGACGCTGCCAAATCTGCCTTCATTCTTTGCCCAAGTGAAAGAGTTCTAACTGGTTGCATAATAAATTCATCTAAGCCAAGAACATTTGTAAAAAATTCCATCCGTTCTTTGTAATCTTCTTCTGGAACTTCATAAATATCTTTCAAAAGTGAAAATGATTCGTTCAAAGGCAAATCCCACCAAAGTTGTGTTCTTTGACCAAAAACAACTCCGATTTTTTTTGCATTCAACTGACGATTTTTGTAAGGCTCAACTCCATCAACTAAAACTTGCCCAGAAGTTGGCGTTAAAATTCCTGTCATAATTTTAATTGTTGTTGATTTTCCGGCTCCATTTGAACCGATATATCCAACAATATCACCAGAAGCAATTTCAAAAGAAATATCGTTTACAGCAACTTTTTCAATATATTCTCGAGTAAAAAGTCCTTTTATAGAACCAAAAAAACCAGGAAATTTCTTTGAAGATTTAAAAATTTTTGATAAATTTTCAACTTTTATCATATTGGATTCCTTTAGAATAAAAATAAAGTGTTAGTAATCATAATTTATTTGATTATATTACAAATTCCCCATCAAGTTAAATATGAGGCATTTTATCAATTTATTTTGAAAATTTTGGATAGAAACTTACTTTAAAAGATTTAATTCTTCTTGAGTAAGTTCACGACATTCACCTAGAGCAAGGCCAGAATCAAGATATAAATTTCCGATGGAAAGGCGTTTTAATCCAATAACTTTATTACCACAGGCTGCAAACATTCTTTTAACTTGATGATATTTTCCTTCAAAAATCGTAATCAAAACTTCTGAAGATTCCGGTCCATTTTCTGTAAGATAATTTCCGTTTTCTTCTGATGGCCAAACTAATTCCGCAGGAAGAGCAGTAAATTCACTTTCGTTTCCTTCGGCAGGAACAAAAAGTCCATCTTTGAAAAGTTGGGAATATCGATTTTGTTCTCTTGTATCCAAACCTTTTTCTAATTTTACATGATAAGTTTTTGGTATACGATTTTTTGGAGAAATCAATCTGTGAGTTAAACTTCCGTCAGTTGTTAAAAGCAACAAACCTTCTGTGTCGATGTCTAATCGCCCGATACAATGTAGTTCCCCTTCCAAATGAGAATCTTTGTGTTCAGCTGGAACTAAATCAAAAACTGTACTGTGAATACCGTCTTTATTTGAGCAAACAACATCGGCACATTTATTCATCATCAAATAAACATGACGACGAAGGCGCAAAATTTCATCATCAATAGAAAGTATGTCTTTTTCAAGGTCGATAGAAACATCCGCAAGAGTACAAACTTTACCATTGATTTTTACCCTACCAGAATGAAGCAACTTTTTAGCATCTTTTCTAGAACCAAAACCATGATGAGAAAGTACCTTATCTAGTCGTTCTTTTTTCATATTTCGACCTCGCTTAAAGTTTAGCGTTTTTCGATAGGAATATAATCTCGTCTTTCAAGTACATTTTTATAAGCAGGACGATAGATTCTTCCACCAGAAACAATTTCTTCGATACGGTGTGCTGACCAACCAGCAATTCGAGAAATAGCAAAAATCGGTGTAAAAAGTTCTCGTGGAATATTAAGCATTGTGTAAACAAAACCTGAATAGAAATCCACATTTGTACAAATTTGCTTATCAGAATTTTTTTCTTCTGCAAAAACTGTAGGTGCAAGTCTTTCGATTGTACGATAAAGATTAAATTCTTCCATACAACCTGTTTCTTTTGCCAAGGCTTCTGCTTTATCTCTAAGCAAAATTGCACGAGGGTCAGAAATTGTGTAAACTGCATGACCTTGCCCGTAAATCAAACCTTTTTTGTCAAAAGCTTCTTTACGAATAATTTTGCGTAGATAATCTTTTATTTCTGATTCATTTGACCAATCTTTTACATTTTCTTTGATGTTATCCATCATATCCATAACTTGCTTGTTAGCACCACCATGGCGACGACCTTTTAGAGAACCAACAGCAGCTGCAATTGCAGAATATGTATCAGTATCAGCTGAAGAAATAACATGAACAGAAAGTGAAGAGTTGTTTCCTCCTCCGTGTTCAGCATGAAGAATCAAAGATAAGTCCAAAATTTCAGCTTCAAGTTTAGAATATTCCTTGTTTGGACGAATAAGTCGCAAAAGATTTTCTGCAGTTGAAAGTTCTGGCTTTGGATTGTGGATATACATACTTTTTCCGTCGTAGTAACGGCGTTTTGCTTGATATGCATAAGCTGTCAAAGTTGAAAAACGAGCAATCAATTCGATACATTGACGAAGATTATTTTCGATAGAAACATCTTCTGGATTTTTGTCGTAAGAATAACTTGCTAAAACACCACGAGCCAATTTATTCATAATATCAGAAGAAGGAGCTTTCATAATCATATCTTCTGTAAAGTTTTCAGGAAGAACTCTTTTTGAACCTAAGAAATCTCTAAATTCATTAAGTTGACTTTGTGTAGGAAGTTCACCAAAAAGCAACAAATATACAGTTTGTTCATATCCAAATTGATCTGTACTTTCTGCATCTTTAATCAAATCTTCAATATCGTAACCACGATAAATAAGTTTTCCAGGAATTGCAATTTTTTGTCCGTCAACAACATCATAGCCAACAACATCACCTACGCGAGTAAGACCAACTAAAACACCTCGACCATCAGCATAACGCAAACCACGGCGTACATCAAATTTTTGATAGAGATTTTGATCGATAGGATCATTATTTTTTGCTAAATTTGTAAGATTTTCTAAAAATGAGTTTTCAAAATTATCGGACAATATTCGCTCCTTTTGTATATTTATTCAACATTATATTATTTTGTTTTATAAGTATACAAATTTATATAATTTTTTGCAATAGTTTGAGATGAACCATGTGTTAATTGAAGATTTTTGATAAAAAATTAAAAATCTAATCCAAAGTGAACTGCAAAACCATATCTAAATTCAAAAGGTTTTAACGACCAATTTTCTGCTCGATATGTGTCTTTTTGTATTTGTTTAGTTGCGTTTTCATAATCAGGAATAAAAGTAGTTCCTACAAAAACTGTAACTTGGTAAGATGAATTTCCAAAATTTAATTTGCCCTCAGGAATAATATCCAATCCGATATTTGCTTCCATTTGCCAAAAAACTTTTGAATCGTATTCGTAAGAATCATAAGTTGAAGTTGGAATATGATTTGCAAGTTTTTGCACTTTAAAATAAGCTGTTCCTGTTCCTAATTCAATATATGGCGTAATCCAATTTTTTATAAAAACAAGAGGTTGCTCGTATTTTACTCCAAAGGTATTTATCACATAATCTCTTTCGTGCCTATATTCAGATGGATTTATTTTATTTGATTTAAAACCTGAAACAAATTTATTGTTAAAATAAAAAGAAAAATTATGAACAAAATCTACTTGAATTTGATTTTCTAAAAATTCAGTATTCATAAAATAAGTTAAGCCAGTAAGAAAGTGAACATCAGATTTTTGCCAGTTATGTTTTGAAAAGTTCATAAAATCCACATTGATTGCGCCCAATCCATATTTTGTTTTTGCATAATTGATAAAATCAAATTTTACAAGACCTGTATCTAAATTAAATCCGTAATTAAATCCATTTGTAACATCTTTATAGGATTTTAATGTAGAAGATGAATTTTGATTTTGATTCCATGTGTAGCCTGCAAAAATGTTGAATATGCTTTTCTTTCCAAAAACTGCATTTAAAACAAAATTTTGTTCTGTAGAATAAGAAAAAATATTGTTTGAAGAAAATGAAATTTGCGTTTTGATAAAATCTATTGGATTATAAGAAAAAACGAATTTTGCATTTGCTAAAGGAACAAAAGGTTTTTCAAAAGTTTCATAATCAAGATTTACAGCATCGATTGTGCCAGATTTATGATTTAAGTTTTGCTCAAATTCCATCCCGAAATTGCCTAAAAGACAAAAACCAATTTCTGGAACAAAATCAATTTCAAAATCAGAAATTTTCAATAGATTTAGAGTTGTACCTGTTTTTGCAATTATTTCATCATAACGACCACTTTCAAATGTAGAAAAATCTAACAAATCAGTTTTAAATCCACGATTTGTAATTCCATTCAGATTTATATCTAAAAATAAATATGGAAAAATTATATGAATTTCATTTGAAGCTGTTAATTGGTCATCTTTGTTTTCTGAAATTCCATAAGAAAATTTATCATTTGTGGTTGCAAGAAAAAATCTAAAATCATTTTTTTGAATTTCTAAAGAAAAAGTTTTTAGCGTAAAAAAAATTGCAAAAAATAAGACCAATAAAACTTTGTTGTATTTGTACTTCATACGAAAAATTATAAAAATTCAGTTTATAACTGATTTTATCCTTTTAAAATTTGTTTTTTTATAAAAACACTTCAATAATAACATTTTTTCCCCTACAACAGTCAAGTAGGTATAAAATATATACATTCACAAAATTTTCATATTATTTACAATTTATTAAAAAAGTTGTATTATCAAACTTATGAAAGCTATTTTAATTAAAGACATTTTAGTATCAAATCCCGACGGACACGAAGTTCAAATTTTAGGTTGGGTACGCACAAAACGTGATTCAAAAAATCTATGTTTTATTCAGGTAAATGATGGTTCATGCTTTGCATCCATTCAGTTAACTTTTGACAGAGATTCAAATAATCCAAATAAAAATAATATCGAAGAACAGTTGAAAAAAGTAACAACTGGTGCTTCTGTAAAAGCAATTGGAAAACTCATTCCTTCTCCTGCATCAGGACAAGCAGTTGAAGTTTCTCTTGAAAATCTTGAAGTTTTAGGTGAAGCACCTGTAGATTCTTATCCTTTGCAGAAAAAAGGACACACAATCGAATTTTTGCGTGAAATTGGACACCTTCGTCCACGAACAAATATTATTGGAGCCGCCGCTCGTATGCGTAGCCAAATGGCTTATGCTGTTCACACTTTCTTTAACGAAAGAGGATTCCAATATTTCAATGCGCCAATTATCACAACAAGCGACTGTGAAGGTGCTGGAGAAATGTTCCAAGTTACAACACTTGATTTAGAAAAAATTGCTGCAAGTGGAGTAAAAGCAGGTGCAAAAGGAATGGCTGAAGAAAAAGCTGCAAACTTAGTTGATTACAGCAAAGATTTCTTTGGAAAAAAAGCAAGTCTTACAGTTTCAGGACAACTTCAAGCAGAAACTTATGCAACTGCACTTTCAAGAGTTTATACTTTTGGACCTACATTTAGAGCAGAAAATTCAAATACACCTCGTCACTTAGCAGAGTTCTGGATGATTGAACCAGAAATGGCATTCTTTGAACTTGAAGACAACATGGACTTGGCAGAAGATTTTGTTCGTTATCTTTTAACTTGGGCATTAACAAAATGTGCTGATGACATGAAATTCTTTGACGAAAGAGTACAAAAAGGCTTAATCGACACATTAACTCATGTTGCAAATTCAGATTTTGCTCGTGTAAGTTATACAGACGCAGTTGCTGAACTTGAAAAGAACAACGACAAGTTTGAATTTAAAGCTTACTGGGGTTGCGACTTACAAACTGAACATGAACGATATTTAACAGAAGAAGTTTACAAAAAACCTGTTATGGTTTACGACTATCCAAAAGAAATTAAGGCTTTCTATATGAAGCAAAATCCTGATGGAAAAACAGTTCGTGCAGTAGATGTTCTTGTTCCTGGAATTGGAGAACTTATCGGTGGTTCAGAACGCGAAGCAGATTACGACAAATTAGTAAATCGTATCAAAGAACTTGGAATGAAACCAGAAGATTACTGGTGGTACTTGGAACTTAGAAAATTCGGTACAGTTCCTCACTCTGGCTTTGGGCTTGGTTTTGAACGATTGCTTCGTTATGTTACTGGTCTTGGAAACTTGCGTGATGTAATCCCATTCCCAAGAGCTCCAAAACAAGCTGAGTTCTAAAAAAATAAAACTGCCCTTCAAAAAATTAGTTGCGGCAGTTTTTTTTTATTTTTGTGTAAAATAACTACGAAAAAAAATCTTACAATTTTAAAGGGAGAAATTATGAAAAGTTACGCACAAATAGTGCTTCACTTTTCAAATTAAGTTTGCGTTGCAAACTTGTAGATTTATTGCAATTTCTCACTTTGTTGCGAAATTGCGACTTGGAAGTTCGTTCAAAAACTGAAGTTTTATTCGCGAACTTCCAATAGGAGAATTTATGCCACATATTACAATTCAGATGTATCCTGGAAGGGATGATGAAACAAAACAAAAACTTGCTGATGCTTTGGTAAAAACTGCAAGTGAAGAACTAAAACGAGGAGCAGAACATTTTTCTGTTTCTATCGAGGATATTCCACAAGAAGAATGGAAAGAAAAGGTTTACAACGCAGCTATCGATCCAGAAAATAAAAATGTTTATGTTCGTCCAGGATATTAAAACTAGGTAAAATAATTTTTTTGTTGACAACTGAAAAAACTGGATTTATGATATAAGAATGAGTGTTACGGAGGAGTAGCACTACAAAGGAGATATTTTCTTATGAAAAAAGCTTTAAGCATTTTGGTTCTCTTGTTAGCAATGGGAACTTTATTTGTTGGTTGTTCAAAAGACGACGCAACAACAGTGTATTTCTTGAACTTCAAACCAGAAGTTGCTGAAATCTATGAAAACGAAGTTGTTCCAGCATTCGAAGCTGCAAATCCTGGATACAAATTGAAAGTTGTAACAGCTGCATCAGGAACATACGAACAAACATTTAACAGTGAAGTTGCAAAATCAGAACCTCCTGTTATTTTCCAAGTAAACGGTCCAGTTGGTCTTAATAACCAAAAAAATGTAGTTGCTGATTTAACATCAACAGATTTCTACAAAATCCTTGGTGACAAATCAATGGCTCTTAAACTTGATGACAAAGTTGCTGCTATTCCTTACGCTGTAGAAGGTTATGGAATCATCTATAACAACGCAATCATGAACAAATATTTTGCTCTTGATGGTGCAAAAGTAAAATCAATGGATGAAATCAAAAACTTTGATACATTGAAAGCAGTTGTAGAAGATATGCAAGCTAAAAAAGCTGCTCTCGGAATTGAAGGTGTATTTGCTTCAACATCTATGTCAGCAGGTAACCAATGGAGATGGCAAACACACACAGTTAATGTTCCTCTTTACAAAGAATTCTTAGATGCAGATGCAAATGCTAGTCCACTTGCAACAGGTCTTACAAAAGATACAATCGAATTCAAATATGGTAAAAACATGAAAAATATCATGGATCTTTACACAAACAACTCTTTGACAGCTAAAACACTTTTAGGTTCAAAAACAGTTGACGAATCAATGGCAGAATTTGCTCTTGGTCAATGTGCAATGGTTCAAAACGGTAACTGGGCAGCTGGTCAAATCCTAGGTGTAGTTGGAAACAAAGTTGCAGCTGAAGATATCAAATTCCTACCTATCTATACAGGTATCGACGGTGAAGAAAACTTCGGTCTATGTATCGGAACAGAAAACTACCTATGTATCAACAAAAATGCTTCAGCTGAAGCACAAAAAGGTGCAGATGTATTC
>JAZRJV010000011.1:0-2323 GCA_045645985.1 Treponemataceae bacterium | reverse complement strand
ACCACACAAAATGAATTGCTACAATAAAAATGTATCAATTGTGGTGTTTTAAGGTGAACAAAATTTACACCGTAACAAACAAAGAAAAGGAACTGACTAAATCAGTCCCTTTTGTCGCTTGAAAAGCTACCTAAAATTCATGAATTTTTGCTGTGCTTTGGTCTTCAAAATTGAAAAGAGAGTGTTAGTTTTGGCTTTTAAACTAACACTCTTTTTTATTCTGAAAAAATGCGATTTTTATTCCAAATGTGCCGGAGCGTGTGGTCGTTGAATTAAAACTACATAATAGGTTGCTCATTATCTATTTAAACCGCATACATGATATTGAGATTTCTGATTTCAGAATCGTCTATTTTATCATTTACCGAGTATGCATGAGTCTCAAGATTACAAGAAGATGATTTTGTAAGGGCTTGATTTTTTAATTCCTCGATTATCGATGCAGAAATTTTCTCGATAATTTCTTCTTTAAGTTTTGCTTCCTTTTCGATATTTGAACTTGAAATAAGATATTCGAGTTCATAATAAAATTGAGATAATTGGGGTAGGTCATTTAATGCATGGAAACTCCATTTGTAATAAGGGATATATCTTTTATTTAATAAAAAAATTACTTTTAATGTAGCATTTACAAATTCAAAAACAGCTAATTGAGCAGCTGCGGTTTCTTCTCTTGAAACACATCTTTTATAATTATATTGACCGGCTTGTGCCATTACCAAAATATTACCAGCAAGTTTTTTTAATCTTACATCTTCAGGAAGATATTTGAGTTTTTCACGAATTTCTGTAATAAGACCCAGATTATCATAAAAAAGCTTACCGTTAGTTGCTTCTAAAAGAAATTGCTCTGAAATGAAGAACCAATCTTTAGTTGATATATTACCACTCTTATCTCCTGTTTTGCTTTCAATAAAATCGGAAATTCTGATCACACCATGACGATTACCACCGACAGGATTTATATTATTTCTTTTAAAACCATCAAACTCCTTGGGTAGATTTGAATATGCTCGTTCAAGTTCAAATTTATCTTTTGAAGAAATAATAGGTTCATCTGGTATGAAAATACAAAAACCTGGTTCGAAGTCGTGATCACGAGAGATTTCATCATCGAATCCAAAACATTCTGAACCACTACCGACGAGACCAACTGCGATATGATTTTTTATATGTGAAAAGTTATCATTAAGCATCTTTTCGCCATATTCATAATAAAATTTTTCGGCAAGTTCAAGACCTTTCATATATTTCTCGTGCCCTTTCTAATAAATCTTGATAGTAAATAAAGTGGCCATAATAATCGAATACAGAAGCACATTTTTCACAAACGAAAGCATAGTAACCATCTCTTGTTTCATGTTCATCCAAAAGCTTCATAGCTTTTTGTAAATAATCATTAATAATTTCGGTACTGTTCTCGATTCCCAATTCAACTTCTTTTAAGCTTGCTATATTTAAATAAGTTATAGCAACTTCTAAAAGACCGTTATCTGATTTGTTCATTACAGAAAGTGCTTTTTCATATAACTCGAATGCTTCATCAAATCTTTTTAAATCGACTAAAGCAAGAGCCATATTGTTATAAAGAGCTCCAAAGCGCTCGTCGTCAACTTCAAGTTCGGTTTCATATATATGCTGTGCTTTATTAAAGAGTGGTAAAGCTTCTTCTGCTTTAGAAAATGCTTTAAATACTGTAGCACAATTAATGTAAGTTGTAGCAGCACCTATATTATTTTCTATTTTCATATCGGTAACCAAATTAAGTAAAGTTTCAACAGTTTTCAACGCTTCCTTTTCTTTTGCAAGTTTACGATAAAGACCTGCCAACTCATTCAAAAGAAGTAATTTTGTTCGGTTATCATAAATACGTTCTGCTTCTCCAATCCAATATAAAATATGTTCCTCTGCAGATGCATAATCATTTCTGCTTAAAAGCTCATCTAATCTATTCAAAATTCGTTCAGTCGAAATATTTTCCATCATATATATCACCAAATAAATATTATATATTAAAATATAAAAAATTGCACTACCCAAATTATGATAAACGATATTATCAATTTGTTCAAGATGTTTTAGATATAAAATTTAGAATGATTTCAGTTAAAAAACTGAACAAAAATTATACCGCAGTAAACAAAGAATAGCAGGTGACTTGAACCAGAGATTCGAGTCACCTGTTAATTTATTTTCCAGAGCTTGTTTAAGCAGCTTTCTCAATTGGTTTTTGAACAAGGTTTTAAGCACGAAATTCGCCCTGAAAAATAGAAAGAAAAAATATCTGTAAAATTTCTATAAGTGGGCAAATTTGTGGTCAAAA
>JAZRJV010000010.1:0-2933 GCA_045645985.1 Treponemataceae bacterium | reverse complement strand
GGTTGGGGTTGGGGTTGGTTAAGTTGTTTTGATCCACGTAATGGAATTAGTTATATGTGGTTACCCAAAGCAATTCGTTCAGAGAAAAATAAAATTAAAAAAGAATTAAAATCAGAAGTTGAAAGCTATTATAAAAGTCTTTAATATGAAAGGTGATAAATATGAAAAAAATTGAAAATGTTGTTGTTAATGATTTTAATGGAAACGAAGTAGAATTCGAAGTTTATGTAGGAGCAATGGAAATGATCCACTTCGAACAAGAATTTTACGATATGACTAAAAGAGAATCTTCATTTATTTTAGAGTTAGAAAAAGTTGAAAAAACTCAGTCAATGACTTCAATTATCATTTTATTAGGTAGTGCATTACATTTACCGGGCAAAGATAGACCAGTAGGTGTTAAATATTTAAATAAAAATATTGATATTTTAGCAAATGCGGATGTTTTAATGACTGCGTTAGGAGAAGCAATGACAAGTAATACAATTAAATCAGATAATAAAAAGGGAAAGTAAAGAATGATGGCAAGATAGATTGGTATCATCTTGAATATTGTATGTGTCATATTATGAAGTATGATAGAAAAGCATTTTTAGACATGTCATTATCAGACATAGTTAATCTCATTCAACAATTTGAAAAAGCAAATAAAGAGCAATACAATCATGCCAACAGAAACAAACAAAACACATTAAAAGGAGAAACTGAATTTTATGGTGTTTCTCCTGAAACACTTGCAAGATGGGAGCAAGAAAATAACCTTTAAAGGAGGTGATTAGAAATGTCAGATGTTAAGGTTACTGTTGGTATTGATGATAGTGAGTTGCAGAAGCAACTTAAAAGCATTAACTCTGATTTAAAACAAACAAATAAATTATATAATGAGCTAGGCAAAGGTAATAATTTTGCGAAACAATTAGATACCGCACAAGAAAAAGCAGAATTGTTAACCAAAAAAATGAAACTTCAAGAACAACAAATTAATGATTGTGAAAATGAATTAAAACAATATAAAAAACAAATTGAAGGATTAGATGCCGGTTCAGATGATTTTGTTAAATTAACAAACAAAATCGAAAAAACAGAAACAAAACTAAAAGATTTAAAAAATGAATTTAAATTAACAGAGGCTCAACTAGGTACTACGGAGTCAAATATTAAAGGATTGGAAAATAAACTAGAATCTTTAGGCAACGAATTTGATGAAACAAAATCGGACATAAAAGGATTTGAAAATAGTCTTGAAAGTGCATCGTCAGAAGCAAAAGAGGCAGAGGGAAGATTTTCTGGTTTAAGAAATACGCTAAGAAATATAGACTTTGCTTCGATAGGTGGTTCGATTCAAAGTGCAGGGTATTCAATGCAGGCGTTTGGTTCACAAATTTTAAGTGGGTTTATTGATGGTTTGAAAGAATCAAAAGAATTTACTGCAGAATTAGAAACACAAGAATTTTTACTTAAACAACTACCAAAAAAAGTTCAAGACACAGTTACAGAATTAGGAAAAACATCTCTTAGTTTTGGTTTTACGGAGGCTCAAGGAAAGGGTGTTGCAACGGAATTAGCCTCGTTTTTTGAGCGTCAAAATCTTACAGAAAAAATTAATTTAACGGAAATATTCGCAAGAGCAATGGATTTATCTGCAATGTACGATTTAGATATCAACGATGTTGTCGACCGTATTCAAAAAATGTTACTTGGAAATTTTGAAAATTCAGATGCGTTGGGGTTCAATATGAATGTTAATTCTATTGAACAGTTAATGAATGTTGATTGGAAAAAACTTTCCTATGCCGAACAACAATTAGTTGCATTAGAATATATCATGAAACAAACTGAGGCAACGACTGGTCGTGCTAAAAAAGAAGCGGAAGGTTTTTCAAGTCAATGGAATCTCATGGAACAGAATATGTCAGAAACAAAAAATTCCATTTTAGCTTGTGTACAGGATGCAATCCTACCCTTTATACAAAAAATCAATGAAGTTGCGACACCGATTAAAAACTGGGTGAGCGAAAATGAAGAATTGGTTGCAAAAATAGGTTTAGTTGTTGCAGTAGTTGCAGGACTATTGACAGTTTTAGGAAGTTTGCTAATTCCTATTGGAACGTTAGTAATGTTATGGCCAGTATTAAGTGCAGGGTTTGGTGCAATCGGAACTGCAATCGGTGCAATAGTTTCACCAATTGGTCTAGTAGTGACGGCCATTGGTGCATTAGTTGCGGGACTTGTTTATGCTTATAATCACTCTGAAACATTTAGAAACGCAGTAAATGGTGCTTGGGAAACCGTTAAGACTGCAGTAAAAACCGCAATCGATTTTGTTACACCTTATATTAAAAAATTTATTGATTGGTTACCGGGTGCATGGGAAACTGCAACAAGTTTCTTAGGCAACGCATGGATTGGAATCGTAGAGGGAGTAGTCGAGGTATGCGGAAAAGTAAAAGATTATATCGTTTCATTCTGGGAAAAATATGGTGGTCAAATATCGGATATTTTTTCTAGAGCATGGGGCAACGCAGTTCAAACATTTGAAGTATTAAAAGAAGGTGCCCAAAAAGCATTCGAAGGATTAAAAGCCTTTTGGGAAAAATGGGGTGGAACAATCACTTCATATTTTTCAACAGTTTGGGAAAACATCAAAACAGTTTTCGAAATAGCTTGGAACGGTATTAAATCTATCGTTAGTATTGGAATCGAATTGGTACTTGGTATTTTACAAGCATTCTTCCAAATCTTAGACGGAGACTTTTCTGGTGCATGGGATACGATCAAGGAAACAACGATTAATGTATGGAACATTATGAAAGAACAGATTGGTCTAGCACTTACAAAAATTTGGGAAGCTATCAAAAATACATTCACATGGATTAGAGATAATGGCCCCGCTATTTGGGATGCGTTCGTTGGTTTTGTTACAGAAAAAGCAG
>JAZRJV010000009.1:0-14347 GCA_045645985.1 Treponemataceae bacterium | reverse complement strand
TAACTGAATATTTTGGAAATTATTTATATCATTTATCTAGAATTGAGTTTTATCAAAAGAAAGAAATGATGTTGTCTAATTACCAAAAAGATATTGAAAGTTTATTTTCTTCTGGGCAAGTTTCTTTTTCAGAAATTATTTCTGTAAAAAAGCAAATCATCGAATTAAAAAATTCAATGAATAATGAAATTCAAGAAATAAATTTAATAAAAAATAATTTGGAAAATTTTGGTTGTGATATTTCAAATATGAAATTCGATTTGTCTCAATGGATGATATATTGCAAATCTTTAGAAAATAATTCTTGCTTAAATTTTCGTGAATACGATTTTGAGTTTTATCAATTACAGCAACAATGGATAAATGCAATAAAGTCTTATACAAATAGTTTCCCAAATCTGAGTTTATCTTTAACGACTACTCCTTTAGGAAAAAACAAAAGTTATTCGCAAGAAAATTCTTCAATGTTGGAAAGTTTTTCATATTATTGGGGTACTGTTGATTCTTGCAAAATAAATCTTAGTTTATCCATGAAATTTTCTTTGATGGAATACGATGCTGTTTACACGAATAAAAGAATTTTTGAAAATGAAAAAAAACGATTTGAAATAAATCTTAATTCTTTATCTGAAAGAAGAAAAAATGAAATTGATAGGCGCAAGAAAGATTTAGCATATTATCTTGCTCAAGTTGAAAATTCTTACCAAATATTTTTGCAAGAAAAAGAAGTTGCTAAATCTTACGAAGAACTGTATAAAAATGATTTTATCAATAAATATGATTTGTTAAATTTTCAGTTTTATATTGAAGAATTGTATTTAGATTATGTTAAAAAATATCTAGCTTATATCAATTTTTTGCTTTCTTGTTTCTAAATAAAGTAACAGAAAAGGTTGACTGTACTTTTTTACACTGATATAATAGTAGAAAAGTGAAATTTTCTTCACAATTTTTTTAAGGAGTTTTAAGTGAGTTCAACAATGATTTCGCATATTCTTGCCTTCGTAATCTATTTAAGTTTTATGATTATGATTGGTGTAATGTATGCAAAAAAGAACAATTCTTCAAGTGATTTTTTCTTAGGTGGTCGAAAGGTTGGTCCTTGGATGACTGCTTTGAGTGCAGAAGCATCTGATATGTCAGGTTGGCTTTTGATGGGATTACCTGGTCTTGCATATCTTGGTGGTATGAAAGAAGCTTTCTGGACAGCATTAGGTTTGGTAATCGGTACTTATCTTAACTGGTTAATTGTTGCAAAACCTTTACGCAAATGTACTATTGCTTTTGGGGACGCAATTACAATTCCAGAATTTTTAACAAATCGTTTTAAAGATAAATCAAAAGTTTTATCAACTGTTTCTGTAATTTTTATCATTGTATTCTTTACAATTTATACAGCCAGTGGTTTTGTTGCATGTGCTAAACTTTTTAATAGCGTATTTGGTTTACCATATCATGTTGGTTTGGTTCTTGGTACAATAGTAATTCTTCTTTACACAGTTCTTGGTGGATATTTAGCTGTTTGTGCAACAGACTTTGTTCAAGGTTCATTAATGTTCGTTGCTTGTATCGTTGCTGCAATCGTAATGGTTTGTGTTTTAGGTGGACCAGCTAACGCTGCTGAAAGTGTAGCTCAATTTAGCCAAAGAGCAATCAACGGTGAATTTGGTGAAGCAATGCAAGTTAAATATCTTGCAAATCAAAACTACGGTGTAATGTCAATTATTTCAGCTCTCGCTTGGGGATTAGGATATTTTGGAATGCCACATATTTTGGTTCGCTTTATGGGAATTCGTTCAAACAAAGATGTTGCTCTTTCTAGAAGAATTGCAACTGTTTGGGTTGTAATTGCTTTTATCGGAACATTGATTGTTGGTTCTTTAGGAACAGTTTATTTGCCACAAATTCTTTCACCAAGTGCTGCAGAAACAGTATTTAGTGCAACAATTCAAAAAATGTTCCCTGCATTTATCGGTGGACTTTTCTTGTGTGCAATTTTGGCAGCTGCAATGAGTACAGCAGACTCACAACTTTTGGTTGCTTCTTCAGCTTTCAGTCAGGATATTTTCAAAGGCTTAATCAAAAAAGATGCTTCTGTAAAAGAAGTTTTAAGTATCAGCCGAATTGCAGTTTTCATTATTGCCGCAATCGCATTTGTTCTTTCTTTGGATGAAAACAGTTCTATCTTTGGATTAGTTAGTTACGCTTGGGCAGGATTTGGTGCAACTTTTGGACCACTCATTCTTTTAGCATTGTTCTGGAAAGGTGCAACTGCAAAAGGTGCAATCGCAGGATTGATTACTGGTGGTGTAACAGTTGTTGCATGGCATAATATTCCTGCTTCAGTAAATCCAATTTTTGGAGTTTACGAAATTTTACCTGCATTCATTTTATGTTTAATCGTTACAGTTGTTGTAAGTCTTTGTGATAAAAATAAAGATTCTCAAATGATTGCTGAATTTGAAGCTTTCAAAAAAATGGAAGACTAAAATTTAGTTTTGATTAAGAATATTGTGCCGAATTTTTGTGATATAACAATTTTTTCGGCACAATTGATTGATTTTAGTTTTCAATTAAGATATCGATTTTCAAATCGTTTTTATTTGAATTGATAAAAAATAGATTTCCTGTGCGTTGTGATTTGTATGGGGAATCTTTTGCAAATTTATATAAAAATGAATTTTGATTTTCGTCATTTTGATTCAAGGCAACAGCGACTTCAAAGTTGTTGCCATTTTCATTTTTAAAAAGCATATAAAAAGTTTCGCTCATTTGTTTTCCGTAGAGATTATAAACTCTATCGCCCGTTAGCAAAAAACTTCCGTCCTTTTCTTTTTCTGAAAAAAATAAAGTTGTAAAAGATTTTGTTAGTTCATAATTATTTATTTTAAATCTTAAAATTTTATTTTGATTATTTTTACTTTCTGAAATTTGTTGTTGAGTTGTATTCGTTTGGACTTCATTTTTATTTTGTAAATTTTTTTCTGATACTTGTTGAGGTTGTGAATTTATTTTATCAACTTGTGCTTGTAATTGTTCTAACCGTTGTAAAATTTGAGTTAAAATTGTATTTGTTGCAACAGAATTATTTGTGGAAGTTAATGAAGAAGAATTTAACAAAGTTGAAGACAATGTTGATAAAGATGATAAATCTGCTTCAGTTGTTTTTTCAGTTGAAAGATTTGACAAAATCGAATTTAAGTCTGTAATTGAACCTAATGGATTTGATGATGACATCTGCAATAGAGAAGCTGCGCTTACAGAAGGATTTTGGTTTTGAGAATTTACACTTTCATTTGATTTTGTATTTGAAGTTTGTTTGTTATTTTGTACAGTAGGCTTTGTTTTTACAGAAGGACTTGAAATTGTAGGCATACTTGGCATCGTAGGCATAGAAGGAGATTCTGCGAACAAAGACAAACTGTCAAAATTTATTATCAAAAGAAAAAGTGAAAAAATGAAAAATTTATTTTTGCAAAAATTTTTACAAAGATGCAAGGCTTTCTTCGATAAGTTCAAGTCGTGTTGTAAGTTGACTGATAGTTTTTTCAAGGCGACTTTTCTCCTTTTCAAGACGAGTTTTTTCGTCAATTTCTTTTGCCTTCTTTTTCATTAAGGAACGAACTGTATCAGGACTTTTGCCTTCTTCAATATTTTGTTGAACTTCGGCTCTTTTTGCTGGAGTTGCGGCTGCCACAATTTTCATATTTTCAAACCCGATTTTTGGGTCGATATTTGAAACGCTGATTTTTGTAATTGTTTTTGCTGCCGAACGAGGAAGTTGCAAAACTCTGTCGATATAATCTTCGTAGCGAATATTTGCGTCCTGACATAATTGATGTGCCTTGGCTAAAAGTTTTCCAAACTCAATCATCAATTTTCCGTTTTGTTCAAGATAATTTTTTTTGATTTCGTCTGTAAGTTGTGCAAGTTCCGGAGCATCTTCTAAACCGATTACATACAAACCTTTTTTTTCGGCAACTTCCAACAAACTGTGAAACTTAGCCCAAAATTCGTTTGTGTGGCAACGAGAATTTTTTGGACAAAGTCCCTTTGACATTTTTTCTTGTTCCACAGTTACCAAGTGATGTGTGTATTCGTGAATTGCTGTGTAAATCAGTTGGTTATCAGATTTAAAATTCAAATTGTGCAAAATAATTTCGTGGCTTTCTGGTTTGTAAAGTCCATTCACTTTTTTGCTTTCTTTTCCACTCATTGTAACTGTAAAATCGATATCAGTTTCTTCTATTGAAAGTAAGATTTCTTTTATTTGGTCATTGTTCATGATAAAACTCCCATTTTTGAAAGGATGATTGATGCTGAAACTGTGCTTGCTGTTTCTGTGCGTAAAACTCTTGTTCCCATGCTACACAAAGTAAATCCATTTTGAACAAGTAAATTTCGTTCCTTGTCTGTCCAACCTCGTTCGCTTCCGATTGCGGCAAAGATTTTGTATTCAGAAAGGTTGTTATCAAATTTGTCTAAAAATTCAGTAAGTGAAATTTTGCTTTGAACATTATCCAAGGCAATCAAAATCACTTTTTTAGAATAATGAGTTTTCAAAATATTTTCAACGCATTCAGATAAATTTTGATAAAGGCTCAATTTTGGAATATGTGTACTTTTTGCTTGAACACTTCCATCTCGGAGTAATTCAAAGGCTGTTCCTTTTTCCACAATGTTTGATTGCATGTAAGATTTTTCGCCAAGTTCAGTTCCGGTAAGATAAATTTCTTCAGTTCCTAAACCTGCCATATCCCTAAAAAGTCGTTTAAGTTGAATTGGGCGCGGAAATCCAATAATCATTGAAAGTGGATAAAGTGGTTTTCCGTCAGTTTCTTCTATAAAATCAAAGGAAATTTCAGTTTCATCAATTTTTGTGATTTTTGCTTTTCCCGCTTTTCCACCGATAATTCCTGCGTCAAAAAATTCACCTTCTTTTTTGTGCAAAATTTGAGTTATGTGTTTTCCTCGGTTATCATTTGTAGAGAGAGGTAAATTGATTTCAGATTCTTCAAATAAGACAATATTCATACTTTGAAATTATATCTTAGCAAGATTTTTCTGTCTATAAATCTGGCTTTTATATCACAATTTTGAAAGGATTTTTTGAAATCAATTTTATGAATTGACAGCAATAAATTCATACTGTAAAATTAAAATGCTTATAGTATTTATTAAGTGAGGTATTTTTATATGAAAAAAAATGGTTTATTTACATTGAAATCTGTTTTGGTAATTTTATTTTGTACAATAATTTTTACATTTACTGGATGTCCAGGGCTTAGTTCAATATTTACTTCAGAAACTCCTCAGAACTTAAAAGTAGATGGAGTTTCTTCTGATTCTGTTAAACTTTCTTGGGATGCTCAAAGTTCAGCTTCTGGATATATTTTATATATTTCAATAGATGCTAGTTTTCAAGGTGATGTAGCAGGATTAGATGTTCAAGACAATAATGCTGTAGAAATTAGTGGTTTTGAATCTAGCACAACATACTATTTTAGAGTTACATCTTACAAAATTTCTAGCGAAAGTGATCCTTCTGAAAGTGTTAGTGCTACAACACTTGTTGGTGCTCCTACCGAAGTAACTATGTCTTTTACTAACAATAATTTAAGTTTAAGTTGGAATGCTGTTCCTAGGGCAACTGGTTATATCTGTTACTACGGATTAAGTTCCAACATGGAAGAAAATGAAAGCGACGAAATATTGACATCTAGTTCTGGCACAATTAGTACAGTTTTAAGAAATGTAGCAACTAAAAATGGTCTTTATTATGTTTGGATTTTTGGTATGGATGAAAATTCTACTTCTACAACTTATGCAATGAATGTAAAACGAAAAGGAACTCCTAACTATAAATTCCATGTGGAAGAAGGACCTTCTTCAAAAAAATCTTCATATTCTTTGGATGAAGTGTCTGACGATACAGAGGTTTTTTTGATAAAAGTTAATAGTGATAAAACTACTGTTCCTAAAAATTCTACTGGTGGTGTAACAAGAGTTGGAAATTTTGTTGATAATTCACAAAAAAATTATGCTAAATACAGTATTTTAGGAAAGAAAATTTCAAGAAGTGCTGAATTTACTCCAGAATTTCAAAATAGTTCTTCTGTAATTCGTTTAGACCATATGCCAAGTAAACAGAACTTATTTGATACTAAAACTATGGGATTTGCAAACGCAAGATATAGTCGTTCTGGTCAAAGCCGAAGTTCTGTTGATTTTGTTGAACATTCTGAAAATGATACAAAAAAATTCTGGATCGATGACGAAAATGGAAAATTTTCTCAAAAATCAGCTACTTTAATTGCAGAAGGTGATTATTGTTATGTTTGGGTTGCAAGTGATGTTTCTTCAACTAATTCAACTTTAGAAAACGATAACAAAATTACTAAATATCAAGCTAAGGCAGTTGCTCAAAAGTTTGATGATATTTATGGTCCAGAAACAACAATTTTTGGCGATACTTATAAAACAGTATACGAGAATACTTATGGTATAGAAGAATCAGATTTTGTTCCACCAGAAGAAAAAATTTCAATTTTAATTTGTGATATTTTTGGTGATTATTCTTCTAATCAAAATTCAGGTATTTTAGGATATTTCTGGATGAAGGATTTTTACAAGGATAGTGTTACAAAAACTAAAGGACTTCGTTCTAATGAAACTGAAATTTTTTATATCGATGCTCACTTTTTAGATGCTTTTACAGAAATGACTTATTCAACTTTGGCTCATGAGTTTCAGCACATGTTGAATTATGTAAACAAAGATATTTACACTGGGGAATCTCCATCAACTTGGTACAACGAAATGCTTTCTATGGTTTGTGAGGATTTATTGCAATCTTATATCGGAATAGAAGATAAAGATAGTCCTCGTGCAAGATTACCTCAATTCAATTATGGATATGCTTTTAATGGTGCAGAAGAATGGTTTAATGACTCTAATACTATAAATTCTTATGCACATGCTTATGCTTTTGGTGCCTTTGTTACAAGAAATTACGGTGGCGCAAAACTTGTAAAATCTATGATGGAGAATGAAGCTGTTGATTTAGATTCAATTATTGAAGCAATTAACGAAGTAAATGGTATCAATATATCTAAAGGTAATTTGTTATTTGAGTTTGCAAGAGCTTTGTGTTATCCTGAAGCATTTGATGATACTTCACTTGTAGCAGCTGAAAACGCTGGAATTAAACATTTTTATCGAAGTAATACTCGTACTATTGGAAATTATACTTATACTCTAAAACCAATTTGTTTGTTTGATTATAAATTCTCATATAAAGATCAAAATGGAAATACTAAAACAAATTTTGGTCCATATTATTTTGGAGTAAATCAAAGTTTGGATCTTCGTCCTTTTGGAATTTCAATTCACAGTTTTGGTGTAAAATCTGGTGAATTTACTTTTAATTATACAACTCCTTCAAATACATATGTTGATGATTATTTTGTAATTCAATAGGATTTTTAATTGATGTTTGCTTCCAAATTGAATAAAACTGCCCTTTTAGTGTTAAAAGAAGTTTTGGCTGTAAAAAAAGGGCAGCGAGTTCTCATTATCACAAACGATAAAACTCAGGTTGAAAAGATCAGTCTTGATTTTTACAAGGCTTGTCTAAAGTTACACGCTTTTCCTACGATAGTTATTCAGCCTGTAAAAACTCTTTTAGATTACGCTGATAAATCTGTCATTTCTGCTTTGGAAGCTGTGCCTGATGTGGTGCTTTCAATTTCTCACAATAAATTGGGAAAAGATGAAAAAGCGTGTATCAATCCTTACAAAACACAAGACGGCAGAGAATTTTCTAGCATTTTTAATTATTTGCGAGAAGGCACAAAACAAATCCGTGCAATCTGGACTCCGGGTTTAACTGTTGATATGTTTTGTAGAACTGCCAATGTAGATTATCAGTTGATGAAAAAGCGTTGTGAAGTCTTGTCTGAAATTTTAACACAGGCTGAATATGTGAAAGTTACTTCTCCTGGCGGAACTGATGTAAAAGTTGATATTTCTACAAGAACGGCTTTTTCTGACGACGGCGATTTTACACAAAATGGTTCTGGCGGAAATATTCCTGCTGGTGAAGTTTACATTTCTCCTGTGGTTGGCAAAACTGAAGGAAAAATCGTTTTTGATGGTTCAATTTCTTTAACTTCAAAAGATATGTTGGTAAAAAATCCTGTTTGCTTAGAAATTGAAAATGGCTTTATCACAAAAGTTTATTCACAAGGGCAAAATCCAGATTTACCACCACAAAAACATTCTGAAGCTGAAAAATTATTGTCCTGTATTACCGAAGCTGAAAATTCTGCAATTCAGCGAGAAAAAGAAGGAAAAATTCCAGCCGGTACAGGTGAAGTTTTAAAACGAAATGCTCGTAACATCGGTGAGTTGGGAATCGGATTAAATCCAAAGGCAAAAATTACAGGGAATATGCTGGAGGACGAAAAGGCTTTTAGAACTTGCCATTTTGCCATTGGACAAAATTACGATGGAGATGCCAACGCTTTAATTCACTTGGACTGTCTTGTAAAAAATCCAACGATTGTGGCATTTTTCAAAGACGGTTCATCCCAAGTGATTTTATCCAACGGAAATTTAGTTTGTTGTAAATAGTGAAATGTTAAATTTATTTTAACATTTCACTAAATCAAGTTTTATTATTTATCTAAAACTTCTTTTAATTTTTCTTCCATTTCTTTTTCAACACGATTTGCTTCAATCATTTGTGAGCGAGTAAGTCGTTCTGTGTTGCGTAATTGACTTGCTGGAACTCCGTAGGCTTTTTCTAGCGCTTCATCTGTTAAAACTTCCTCTGGTGTTCCTAAATCCATATTTCTGTCTGGATAAAAAAGCAAAACAAGTGGAGCAAATTTTTTGGAAAGTTCAATTTCGTGCATTGAAATATAAATACTTACATCCATTTTTTTGCTGTAATCAACAAGGAAAGAAAGTGCTTTTTCTTTTTGATAATATTCCATTGCAAAAAGAGGTTCGTCCATAAAAATTGATTTTGAACCATACAAAACTGAAAATGCCAAAAGTGTTCTTTGAAGTTCACCTTTTGAAATTCCAGAAATTGAACGATCTAAAATTTCAGAAAGTTCAAAAACTTCAGTTACTTTTTCAAAAATATTTTCGTTACCAAATTCTGCTGGAGATTTTCCGTTAAATTCACCATTTTCAAAAACTTGTTTTAAAAGTTCTTCAACTTTTTCTGAAGTTTCAAATTCCATGTTTTGATAAATAACGGATGCAAGAATATTTTTTTCTTCTTCTGTGCGTCTTGGTTGGGCAATTTCTTGAGTTTCGCCTTCTTCAGTTTTTGTAATTCTGATTATGGGAAAAAATTCTCTTGTGTCAGTTTCAAAAAGTTTAATCATTCCTGAAGTTGGACAAAGTCGACCAGAAGCAAGCATCATCAAAGTTGATTTTCCACTTGCGTTTGGTCCAACTAAACTTACAAAACCTTTAGGAAGTTCTGCTGTAAAGTGGTCAAAAACAGGTTTTGATTCTTGAACAAACACTTCTCCATTTTCGTCATATTCTTCAATTGGTGGATATGTAAAATTTACATCAACAAACTCTAAAAATTTTTTTTCATTCATATATAAATCCTTAATAAAAAATTAATTATAATAACAAATTGTGTAGTCGCTTTGATAAACAAAACCAACTTTTCTATAAGCGCGTTTTGCACTTTCATTTTTTACTTGTACAAAAAGTACAGGTTCTTTGTTCATATTGCGAATTGTTTTACAAAGTTCTTTTATCAAAACTTGTGCAAAACCTTGCCCTCGATAATTTTCGTCTGTAAAAACCCCACCAAGTTGGATAAAATTTTTTCCAATGGCGTTACTTCCAGCTTTTGCAACAAATTTATCACCTTTTTTTATTGCATAAATAATTTGAGTTTCAAGATTTTTGCGTAGTAAAGTTTTGCAATTTAATTCACTAAATTCTTTTCCCGGAGGTAAAACTTCTACAATGTCGTAATTTTTTTGAATTTCGTACAAATCTTCTAAATTTGAAATATCACAATGCACAAGTTCACTAAATTCTGGAGTTTTTTCATCTGGAAAATCTGGCAAATATTCTGGATGATATTTTAAAAGCAAATATTCTCGATTTTCGTAAGGAAGTTTATTGTTAAAAATTTTACTGATTGTTTTTATCAAAAGTTTGCTTCCGTTTTTATCACCCATAATGCAATAAAGATTTTTATTTTCAAGAAGGATTTTTAATTGATTCTGAAAGTCGATTGAATTTTCAAGTTCAGTTGGATTTTCAAAATGATGTTGAATCAATCCGCCTTTTGAAATCATAATTACACCACGAATTTTATATTCTGAATTTTCATTGGAAGTTTTACACAAAATGTAATAGGAAAAAAGTTCGTTTGGCATTTCGTCTATAATTCGGCTGATAAGAGTAACGCAACTTTCTTCTTGTGGAAGTAAAAACTCAACAGCAGATTTTATATTTTCTTGAGAAAGAGGGATAAATTTATATTTGGTCAAATTCATATTTTTATTCCTAATTTATTGTGCTGACAAAGGAAAAATTCCTGCTGGTTCAAAATCTCCTGCCAAAACTGCAAAAGAAGCTTGAAAGGAAAAAGGAGAATAACTGTAACAAAGCAAAATTGAACTTTGCCAATCTTCTTGCATAAAATATACAGGCGACATAATCGAAACGATTATAACATTTTTTCCTTTTTCTGTAAGTTGATTTACTTTTTTTGCAACATTTGCTGCTTTATCATTTGCACATCCAATAATTATTGTATCGTAATTTAAACCTTCTGCATAGATTTTGTCGCCTGTCCAAGCAGTTTCATTTGGTCCCATGTTGTAATTGTATCTAAGAGTTTTTGCATTTGGAAATCGTTTTATTCCTTCGTTCAAAAAATCTTGATATTGACCTGCAATTAAAATCTTTTGTCCATCTGGATTTTGGATTTTATAAGAATTTCCTGGTTTGTTGTACGCTGTTATGGATTTACAAGCCTGATTTAAGAAAAATTTTGTACCATCTGGGTCTGGAATAAGTGATTCGATATTTTCTAAATCTGGATAAATTGGAACAAAATTTTCGCCTTTAAAATATTTCAATTTTGAAAGAATAACTCGTCGAGCCGCATTTTTTACAGTTTGCTTAAATTCTGGAGAGCGTTCCATCAACGAAATATTTGTTGTCCAAAGTGAATCGTACAAATTTGCTGTAGTGGAAGAAATTACAATATCGTTTCCCGCTTCGATTGCCATTCGTACCGCTTTAGAAAGACTTCCTGCGTAAAGAGTTGCTCCGTTCATCATCATATCATCTGTGATAATCAAACCTTCGTAGCCTAAATCCTGGCGCAACATTTTTGTTAAAAAATATTTTGATAAAGTTGCAGGTTCTCCGTCCTTTGTGATTTTTGGAAAACTCAAATGTCCTGACATAATCGCTGGAATTTTTTCTTTTATCAAAAACTTAAATGGCAAAAGTTCTCTGTTTTGTAAAGTTTTCAAATCAATTTGAATTTCTGGAAGATGCCCGTGAGAATCGTCGCTAGTATCCCCGTGTCCTGGAAAATGTTTTGCAGTTGGAATAACTCCCGCATCAATTACACCTTTTGAATAAGATGCGCCCAAAATTCCAGTTTCAAGTGGCTCGGAACTAAAAGCGCGTGGCCCAATTACGCTAGATTTCAAATTTGTGTAAATATCAACTGTTGGGGCAAAATTCATATTTATACCCATGGCTTTTAGTTCTTTTGCGATATAATATCCAGAAAAATATGCATCGGAGGCTAAATTTGAGGCACCAATAGCCAAATTTCCGGGAGTATCGCTTGTTCTTCCTTTTATGTGGCGAATCCATCCACCTTCTTGGTCAGTTGCAACATAAAGTGGAATTTTGAATCGTCCTTTTAATGACTGTTCTTGTACTTGAATTACAGATTTTGCAACATCTTTTACATTGTTTGTGCTCCAACCGTAAACTTTTACGCTTCCGAGGGAACGCAATTTTATCCATTGCATCAAAAGTTCTGAAGGTTCTGCTCCTGCCCAACCAAACATCAAAATTTGTGCTAAAAGTTCATCGTTGTTCATATTTTCTACAAGAAAATTTGCTAAATCTTCGTGTGGAAAATCACTCCAGAAATCTGCATCTTGTGGAATTTGAACTTTTGTGTTTGCAAAAATTGTTTGAGCTGAAAAAATAAAAAAACAAAATGTAAAAATCAAAGTTGATACAAATCTAAAAAATTTCATTTATAAATAAACCTCGTTGTTTAACTCTTTTATATATTCGGACGCGCTGTGA
Organism: Treponemataceae bacterium; assembly: GCA_045645985.1. Classification (GTDB taxonomy): domain Bacteria; phylum Spirochaetota; class Spirochaetia; order Treponematales; family Treponemataceae; genus RGIG9060. The sequence continues at coordinate 2,014 of JAZRJV010000009.1, read as the reverse complement.
CTTGCAATGGCCCCGTCGGAAGTTGCGGTTACAATTTGCCTAAAAGATTTTGAGCGAACATCACCTGCGCAAAAAATTCCTTTTTGGCTTGTTTGCATTTTTTCGTCTGTCACGATATAACCTTGCTGGTCTTTTTCGAGATTTTCAAAAAGTTCAGTTTGTGGAATCATTCCTGCAAAAATAAAAATTCCATCAGTCTGAATTTTTTGTACCGAATTATCGTTCAAGTTTTGAACAGTTACAGATTCAACTTTCAAATTTCCTTCTATTGAATTTACAACTGAATTAAAAATCACTTGAATTTTGGAATTTGATAAAACTCTATTTGCTAAAGATTTTTGCGCTCTAAAACTAGATTTTCGGTGAATCATTATTACTTTTTCGCAAATTGAAGATAGATATTCTGCCTCGCTACAAGCCGAATCTCCACCGCCAACAACCACAACTGTTTTATTTTTGAAAAAAGGCCCGTCGCAAGTTGCACAATAAGAAACGCCTTTTCCTGCAAATTCTTCTTCGCCAGGGATTTCTAGTTTTCTGTGTTTTGCGCCAGTTGCAACTACAATCGCTTTGCAAGAAAACTTTTCATCTTGGCAAGAAATTATAAATTTTTGTGAAGTTTCATCTTTTTCGATTTTATCAATTTGATGATTTTGAATTTCTGCGCCAAAACTTTTTGCTTGATTTTGCATTGTTGTAAGAAAATCAAATCCGTTTACGGCTGGAAAAATCCCTGGATAATTTTCTAGTTCCCAAATATTCATCAACTGGGAATTTGGAAGAGGGGAATCAATTACCAAAGTTGATAAGTTGCTTCTTGCTGAATATTGGGCAGAACTAAGTCCCGCAGGACCTGAACCGATAATAATTAAATCGTAATCTTTCATTTTTTTCCCTAAAACTAAACCCAGTGAACATTATCCGGAGCAAATTCTTTTACATAGATTTTTTTGTATCGCCCAGACGGATGAGTGGGATTTTTTTCTCCAAAATAAAGTTGCGAAAGATACCACAAAGTATCTTGAATATCATCCCTAACTGTACAACAAGCGTATCGGCAATAAAGTTTATTGTTTTCTAAAATCTGTCTTAAAGTATCAGTTTTTCTGTCATCACTTTCGATATCTTCTCTAAGTTGAGAACGCAAACCTCCAAACCAAGCTGGAGCAACTGTTAAAAGATTTAGTTTTTTTTCGTCATCCTCGTAATAAAGTTCGTAAATGCCAGATACGGAAGGAATTTTTTGAGAAACTGAATATTTATCGGCTTCCATTAAGTGAGACCAATAAAGACAAAAAAGTCCGTTTTCGCCCTCTGCAATGGATGTAATTCTTGGATTTTGTTCAAACATCACTATTAGTATACACAGTTTTTTACTTTAATACTAGACAAAGTTTTGAATAATTGATATAGTTAATTATCAAATGGCGCCATGCCCAAGTGGTAAGGGACCGGTCTGCAAAACCGCTATTCATCAGTTCGATTCTGATTGGCGCCTCTAAGGCTATCTAGTTTATTCTAGATAGCCTTTTTTTACGGGACTTGTGGATTTGGAATTGTCCATTTCCTTTGCAAAGCAGAGTTCCGATTATATATAGCCATATTTGGCACAGGCTGTTCAGTAACTGAACAGCTTTTTTTATGCCATTTCATTTTTTCGTAAGATTTTTTTAGAGTAGGAAAAATCTAGTTTGTTGTTAATTTAGAAACCTCTTCTATGGAAAGACCTGTACATTCTGCAATAATATCTATGGGGATATTCTTCAAAAACATATTTCTAGCAGTTTCGATTTTTGCTTGTTGAGAACCTTGAGAAATACCTTGTTCTACACCGTCTTCGTAGGCTTCTTGTCGTTGAACAGCGATGTCCGTGTCGTAATCGTATTCTGTTAGTAACATGTTTTCAACCTCCGTGGATTTTCGGCTAAGATATTCTGAAAGAAAGCCTTGTTTTATCGATTGCTTGATTGCGACTGTAAGTGCCTCAGGAATTTTGTTTTCAACATTAAAGCGA
>JAZRJV010000008.1:0-18626 GCA_045645985.1 Treponemataceae bacterium | reverse complement strand
AAAAGGGTAGAAAATGATAAAAAAAAATATATTTTTGATGTTTTTTTTAATTATACTGATTATATTGTTTTTTGTAGGAATTACAAATTTAAAATATAAGGATAGTTCAAACAAATATATCACATCAGCATTGGTAAATCCAAAATACTTATCCCAAATACAAACTATTGAATTTGAAAATAAATTTAACTTGGTAAAAATTAACGAGAATTGGTTTGTAAAAATCAATGAAAATAAATACCCAGCAGACACAAATAAAATTGAAGACATGTTAAAAAACTTCATAAAAGTTATTAAACTGTATAAAAAATCATACAGTAAAAAAGAAAAATCCCAGTATTTTCAAAAAATAATCAGCAGTAACTACAATAACTGTCTACTTTTTTATACATCTTTAGAAAATTTCTCTAATAAAGAAAATATTTCTTCAATTTTTTTTGGAGAAACAGATTTTACAAACACAAAAATTGATATTTTGAACTTAAAAAATGATGAAATTTTCCAAGTCGAAAATATCTATACTGAATACATAAATCCAGATGTAGCATTTTTTATCCGAAAAGATTTTTTTCCGCAAAATTTATCTCAAAATTATTCTAAAATACAACAGATTATCATAAAAGATTTTGTAAAAAATCATACAATTATCTACGACAAATTAAACAAAAATTCAGAAGATAAATTTTACAAAAAACTTAATCAAATTTTGTTACTTAGAAGCGATGATGTTCAACTTAATTTGTCAGAAAAAATAAACAATTCAAAACCCATAACTCAAGTAATTTTATCACTTGGTAACGATACAACATCAAATTTTTCTGTGTATTTTATAGACAACAAATTTTATGTAAAAACTCAAGATAATTTGATTTTTGGCATTTCAGAATGGACTTACAATAGGACAGTGGAATAGGATATTTTTAACCAATGGCATGTTACTTATTTATCTTCTGACTTTTGGAGCAAATACGAAGGCTTGCAAGACCCGGCGACCGGTGCGAATTATACCAGTGGTAAAGCAGTAGGCTTTTAACCGCACAGGGCGGTGGTAATACACACAACAAAAAAGGCGTCGATGGAACGCCTTTTTAAATGTTGTTTAATCGCTTAACACAATTCGCGACCGTAGTTTTGATTGAAAATTGATTTGTTTAATTTGGTTTGTGCCACCATATCGCCGACTTTAACATCATTCTCAATTGTATTAACCATTTCACTGGTAGGACAAGCAGTGTTAGTACCATCTTTATAATAAGTATGATCGATTTTTGTCTCTATACAATCATGCTTGCCTTTAAGAGTAGTTGGCATGAAAGAAAGATTAACAAATTTTCGTAATTCATTAACATTAATGTTAAGTCTATCTGCCGCTTTTGTAATCATTTGATCAAATCGTTGTAATGCTTCTGGGTGAATTGTGCCATCTTCTTGATAAATATTATAATCAGTTCCAGCAACGTTATTAAGATAGTCAATACGATATTGAATATTCTCTTTTTTTTCGGTATAAGTATTAGTACCACTATTAGCATAGTTATAAACCACTTCATCTATTGCTTCAAAGTATAATTTAAACATCGTTTTGTCAAGTTCCTTGTAATATTCGTCATTCCCCGAAATGCAAATATTTTTTGTGATTTCTTCAATGGCCGGCGCACAAACATCGTTAAGTTGTTCAATTTCTCTATCAAAAATTGCATATTGTGGGTCAACAAGATTTCCGTTGTTTGTGCTATATTCAAATGTTCTAAAATTGATGTTATCAATTTTATATTTGGTTTTAAATTCATCACTGAAACTATTAATCAATCCATTAACATATTTTTCGTATCTTGTTTTATAAGTATTAAGACTGTCAATAGTAGATTGATCAGTATCAGTATCAAAACGCGTTCCATTCATGGCATCAAAGACTTGATAATTTTCGCCCAATGAAATTACCTTGCCGCCGGCGTAACATTCGCTACCATCAACGCAAGTATTATCACCGTCTTCGCAATAACCGCATTGGTCGATTGTGGGGTGGGTTTTATCCATGTGGTTCGACCCGTCGCAATCATTTTCTTTACAATAATCGTGGTCGCCAGTGTGTTCATCAAGCACGCAACCTGGTTCTTTACAGTGGTCGTGGTTTTCGTTTTGAACACCTTCGCAGTATTGTTCAGGTTCGTCATTTGGAGTTTCCCCACAACTGACAAACATCAACATAGTACCACAAACAACAAAAGTAAAAGCGAAAATTTTCACGCTTTTGCTAAAAATATTCAAAATTTCATAAAATGTTTTCATAAGTATATTTTACCATTTAAATTCTCAAAAGTCGATAGAAAAAATACCTAATTAAATAGTTCAAATTTACTATACAAAATCATATAATTTTTCCTAATTTTTTTTATTCTGACATAAAATTTTAAGTTGTTTTTTTAATATCAATAAATTACAATATTTATACAAACAAAATTCTAATTTATAAGGAAAATTTATGAAAAAATATTTATTATGTTTTTTTATAGTGGCTTTTATTAGCGCCTTTGTTTTTGCAACTGATGCTGTTGAAGGTTTTTGGATTAGCGTTGATGAAAAAACAGGACAACAAACAGCTGGATGGGAAATTTGGCAAGAAAATGGTTTGCTAAACGGAAGAATTCTTGCCGCTGCAGATGTAACTGCAAATGAAACTGCTGGTGGAAAAGGGAAGTCCTACGATAACTTTCAAAATGGTGTTGATGTAAATACTGTAAAAGTTGTTGGTACAACTTGGATTTGGGGACTAACTCAAAAAAATCCAGGACAATGGGAAAATGGATTCATCATTGATCCAGAAAATGGTAGCAGATACAAATGCAAAATCACATTTCATAAAGCAGATGGAAAAAAATATTCCAAAGATACTTTAGAAATGCGTGGTGAACTTGGTCCATTTGGAAGAAGTCAATTCTGGCATCAAGCAACAAAAGAAGAAGCGTTGGCAATAAAATAAATAAATTTACAAGGAAATTTTTATGAAAAGAATTTAATTTTTTTAATTTCAATGGTTATCGTAAGTGTTTTACTTTTCTTATTACGATTTACAGGTATTGTACCACACATTGTTGTATCAGTAATTGGTTTAGTATTGATGATTTTGTTAACAGTAAAAAATACTAAATCTTGGAAAATTCCAGCGTTAGAAGTTATCATGCGTATTGCATATTTTGTAGCAATTGTAACTGGTGGATTAATTATGAAATTCCAAAATGTTCCAATGTTGAGTATTGCACACAGAATTAGCGCAGTAATTTTTGTACTTTTACTTTTAGTTCTTTACATTCCAAAAGTAATCAAAAAATAATTTTTCTATAAATTCCTTTATACTTTTAAAATCGAATTTTTTAAGTATAAGGGATTTTTTTTGCATAAATTCTTACTAAAATCCATCAAAATAACACTTTAAATTGCTTAAAAATAGGTTAGTTTTGGTACTATTCATACTAAATTGTAAAATCCTTTTTACTGCTGATAATGTATATTCTGTCTACCTAAATACAACATCTTTTATTCAAGTAACAATATTTAGTCACCTACACACTTTCCTCTAAAAAAAATCTTTTCTATTCAACATTTTTTAGAAAAAGCATCCTAATACGAATTCAAATTAAATCCTAATGAAAGTCTAATCGGCGTAATCTTACTGATTCTAGAAGTCCAATAGAAATCATGGCTGTCCACAATGAAGAACCACCGTAAGAAAGAAATAACAACGGAATACCTGTTATTGGCATAATTCCCATAACCATTCCAACATTTACGATAAAATGATAAAAGAACATTGCACAAGCGCCACTTGCAATATAACTTCCGAATACATCAGTGGTGCTTTTAATAATAGAAAATCCTCTAAGAATAATTAACAAATAAAGTACAAAAACTAATAAACCGCCAAAAAATCCAAGTTCTTCAGATAAAATACTAAAGATAAAGTCGGTACTTTGTTGTGGCAAAAATCGGTAATGACTTTGAGTTCCTTGCAAAAATCCTTGACCAAAAATATTTCCAGAACCAATAGCAATTTTAGACTGAATAATATTCCATCCAGAACCTAATGGGTCAGTTTGTGGATCCAAAAATACAATCAATCGTTTTATCTGATAATCTTTTAAAACCTTCCCTGCTCCGATTGAAGCAACCAAAGAAAAAGTTATGATTGCAAAAACATAAGACATCCAATAATAATATTTTTTCTTAAAAAATATTGAGCCAAGCAAACTTAAAACAGTAATTGCACTTGAAACAGCGATGATAAAAAATCGTAATTTTGGTTCTGTAATCAAATTAAGAAATGCTATATCTCGTTGTACAATTTCTGATTCCCATATAGGAAGAACTGTTATAACGACTGTTAAAACACCAGTAGCAAAAAACATCATTATAAATCGCAACGGTATTCCAGACATATAACACATAATCAAAAACATTGGAATATAAACAGTTGCAGTTCCTAAGTCAGGTTGTAATAAAATCAATCCCATAGGAACTAACATAATAAATAATGAAATTATAAAGCGTTTTTTAGGTTCTGTATTTTCAGATTTTTCTAAATACCATGCTAAAAATAGCAAAAAGATTATTTTTCCAAATTCTGAAGGCTGAACTCCAAATCCACCGATACCAATCCAACTTTTTGCACCATTTACATATCTACCAAAAAGTCTTGTATAAATCAAAATAACAACAAGCGCTAAATACAACCAAGGAATTATTCGTTTTACTTTACGATAATCAATCAAAGAAACTATAATCAAAAGAACAATTCCAGATACGCCCCAAAAAATTTGCTTTACATACTCATTAGAAACAAGCACTTTTTGAGAGTTTACCCCAGAGGAATAAATAAAAAAGATTCCAATTATCGTCAATGCTAAAACGCAACCAAACAAAACATAATCAAATAATGAAAAAAATCGAATTTTCATGTTGCCTTCCCCTACACTATTCTTGACGACCAACTGGTCTTGATAAATATCTAAATCCAAGAGAATCTATTGCTTCATCATAAGTTTGATTTGCAAAAATTCCTTGCATAATAATATTTGAAGCATACGGAGCCCACCATTCCCATTGATTTGCGGCTTCAACTAAAACACAAACAACAACTGCTTCCTCAGGTGGCGCATCATAAGGACCATAACATACAAACCATGAGTGCCAAGAATTTTTATATTGAGCAACCTCAGCAGTTCCAGTTTTACCGGCAAGTTTTACAACCTTATTTTTCAAAGGAAACTGTGCAGAACCGTCAGTAACTGTATATCGTAAATCTTCTTTTACTTGTTTCCATACCGATGGAGAAATATTGCTAGAAAAAATAACTTCAGGTTTAATTGTTTCAATCACTTCATTTGTAACAGGATCTCTAATTTCTTTCAAAAAGTGAGGTTTATAAATCTTTCCTTCATTAACAATCATCGCCATCATATCGGCAACATGCATTGGAGTAACAAGTGTATAACCTTGCCCAATGGACATATTCATTGTGTCTCCTCCAAGCCATTTTTCATGATAACGACGCTCTTTCCATTGAGATGTAGGAACAAATCCTTCAGATTGACCAGGTAAATCAATATCAAATGATTGACCATATCCAAATTCTTTAGCGTAAGATGCAATTTTATCTACACCTAAGTGGTCTCGACCTATTGTCCAATAATAAACATTACAAGATTGAGCTAATCCATTCTTTAAATCCATGTAACCATGGCCAGGAACACCAATATGACACTTAAATGTTCTGTCACCATATTCAATTCTACCAGAACAATCTATTGTTTTTAATGGAGAAAAAGTTTCTTCTGCAAGTAATGCTGTAGACATTATCACTTTGAAAGTTGACGCAGGAGAATAAGCAGCGTTTACTGCTCTATTCAACAAAGGCTTTTGCGGATCATTGAGTAATTTTGAATACAAAGAAGAACCATCTTCTCTATTAAAAATATTAGCATCAAAATATGGATAAGAAACCATGGCTAAAATTTCACCAGAAGAAGGTTTTAACACAACTGCAGCCCCAATTCTTTCACCAAGAGCTTTTTCTGCAAGTGTTTGAATATCAGTATCTATTGTTAGAACAAGATTTTTTCCCATTTCTGGAGTTTGAATTGTAGGTTCTTCTGATAAATATCTACCTCTAACATCAACTGTTCTTGATTCAAGACCTGATTTTCCTTGTAAAATCATATCATATTGTTTTTCAATACCAGTTTTACCAATAATACTTGTGTTAGAATAACCTTGATTATATAAAACTTTTAATTCTTCTTTAGTAATATCGCCTACATAACCAACAATATGAGACAAAGAACCTATTGTTTCCACATAAGTTCGCATCGGTTTTAGACGCCAAGAAATTCCTGGTAAATCATTCAAATTTTCAGCAATATTAGCTACTTGTTCAAAGGTAACATTAGACTTTAATTCTATAGAACTATAAGAACGCCTTAGAGATGCAGGAACTTTTTTATCAATTAAGGTTTTGTCAATTCCTAACATTGAAGCCAATTTTAACGCAACTGTGTCATATTTTTCAGCAGGAATTTCCCCAGGGATAATGTCAATAGCAAACGAGTCTGTGTTAACAACGATTGGCAAAGTAACATTTCTGTCGTATATTTCACCGCGTTTTGCAGGTAAAACCTTTGTGCGCTGTGAAATCTCCTGAGATTGCTTACGATAACTTGACCCTGAAATTACCTGCATAGAAAACAATCGATATGCATACAACACAAAACTAACAACTACAATAATTGTTAAAAAGAAAAGTTTTCTTTTTTTTGACTCTGAACTACCTTCTTTGTTTCTAAAATCATTTGATTGTAAAGTTAACATTAAAGTCTTGACTCCGGTCTAACAATTATAAACTCAGAAAACAAAGATAAAAACTTAAAAATAATTGGTGTAAATAAAGCATTTAATAAAACTTCAGTCAAAAAAATCTGAGAAAATAATGAATAAGAAACAACGCCTGTAAAAAATAAAGAAATTAAATAAACTATTATCGCTTTTAATACAGTTGCAACTGCTCCGTAAATTATTTGCAACAATACACTTGTAGCATTTAAAACATCATGAAAAAAACCAGCAATAAAACCAAGAATAGTTCTTAAAAGAGCATTCAATCCAAGTGGCGATGCACTTAAAAAATCTAACATGATACCAGAAACAAACCCCGTACTTTCAGCTAATAATGAACCATTATTCAAAGCAACAAATAATGTAATTATAAGCAAAAAATCAGGAATTGCCGGCAAAAATGTCAAATTTGAAATTACTGCAGTTTCAAGAATGAGAAAACAAAACATTGTTAAAATTGTTGAAAAGAAAGATTTTAACATAACCTACTCCTGCTCTGTTTTCATATCAACTATCATAACATTTTCTAATCTAGCAAAATCTATAATAGGTGAAATTTCAATAATTAACGAACTATCATAATCAACAGTTTTAATTTTACTAATACTTCCAATTGGGATATCTTTTATATAATTTTCATTTTCACCAGATGTAACAATAACATCGCCATACTGAAGTTCATTCAATACTCGTTTTTTAATATATTGCATCTGTAAAGGAACATCAGCATTTCCCTGCCCTACAACTAAACCAATATCTCTAGTATGCTGAATTCTAGCTGAAATATTACATTGAAAATCATATATTGGCATTATTTGGCTTGTAAAAGGCCCAACTGTTACAACTTTTCCAACTAATCCTACATCTCCATTCTGAACTGCAATAACTGGCATATTTTTTCTGATACCATTTCTACTGCCCTTATTAACAGTAATTACAGAATAAAGACTATCTGGATCTCTACCAATTATCTGAGCTACATAATTTTTATTTACAATACTCTTAGAAATATCTAGTTGTTCTCTTAAGCGTTCATTTTCTTTTCTGATTTCGGCATTGTTTCTTTGCAGATATTCATAATCTTCAAGTTGCTGAACAAGTTGATTATAAGATTCTTTCAACTCTGCCAATTCTTTTACAGCAGAAACACCATTTCCAACACTAGAAATAACAGCATTTACACCTTTCTGACCTGTAGAAAAAATAGAAAAACCTACTTCTTTTACGCTAATAATAAAGCCACCAGAAGATAACGCTAATATTATTCCAGAAACTAAAACCAAGCCTAGAAAAACTATAAGAGAATACTTAAAAGAAACAGTAGATTTTTCTTTTACCATAAAATTTATGAGTTAATGCTATCGTAAATACTTCTATCAGAAGTCATATCACTAAATACTTCAAATGCTTGACCAGCACCAACAGCGATACATTCTAATGGAGATTCAACCAAAATAACAGGAACACCAGTTTCCTTTGAAATAAGTTTTGGCAAACCTTTTAATAAAGAACCACCACCGGCCATAACAATACCATGTGTAAAAATATCAGCTGCTAATTCTGGTGGAGTTTGTGCTAATGTATGTTTAATTTCATCAACAATTTGAGTAATTGGATCTTTTAGAGCTTCTCGTACCTCTACAGAATCGATTGACAATCTTCTTGGAAGACCTGTAATTGCATCTGTTCCCTTAATTTCCATTGTTTCAATATTTTTTTCTGGTGTAGCATTACCGATTTCAATCTTTAATCTTTCTGCAGTTTGTTGACCAATTACCAAGTTATGAACATTACGAACATGTTTAATAATTGCTTCATCAAATTCATCGCCACCAAGTCTGATAGCATTAGTTACTACCATACCATTAAGAGAAATTACAGAAACTTCAGTTGTACCACCACCAATATCACATACCATATGACCTGCTGGTTCATGAATTGGAATTTGAGCACCAATAGCAGCAGCCAAAGATTCTTCAATAACTCCAACTTCTTTAGCTCCAGCTTTCAAGGCTGCTTCTTGAACAGCGCGTTTTTCAACTTCTGTGATACAAGATGGAATTCCAATCTTCATTCTTACAGAACTAAAAAGTCTGTGTTTTGGAACAATTTTTGAAATAAAATATCTAATCATTTTTTCAGTGCTATCCATATCAGCAATAACACCATCTGCTAATGGTCGAATTGCTTGAATATCACCAGGTGTTTTATATAACATGCGTTTAGCTTCTGCACCTACAGCAACAACACGCTTTGTACCTCTTTCTACTGCAACAACAGAAGGTTCATTGATTACAATTCCCTTTCCTTTTACATAAATTAATGTGTTACATGTACCTAAATCGATACCAACATCAGTTGAAAACCTATCAAATAATCCCATTTTAGCCCTCCCAAAGAACTATTAATGCATTTATAACTGCATCATTTATAAACCTAATTTACTAATTGCTCCAGAATGATTAATTTGAACTTTTAAAGTTTTTCGCCATTCAGAGCGAGCCTTAGCAGTATCTCCTAATTTTTCATAAATATTGCCAAGACCATAATATGCATCAGCTACGGAACTATCTTTTACAAGAATAGCCTCGTATTCTTTTTGTGCATCAGTATAATTACCTTCAGCAAAATATATATCTGCAAGCAAAAGTTTACTGCTAAGAACTAAATCATCATCTTCACTTTCATAATTTACCCTAAATAAATACTGTTTAGCAATATCATTTTGTAAATTTTTATAATATTGTTGCGCGATTGCTAATAATAAAACATCAGATTCTCTTTCTAACAGAGCTTCTGTAAATGAAGCTAAACTTTTTTCAGTCATTCCTAAATCTGCATAACACAAACCAAGATATTCAGGAATATCTAACGAATTATATCCAGCACTCCTGGCCATTTCTAAAAATTCTACTGCTAAATCTGAATAGTAATGATATGAAGAAATTGTATTTTTTTGAAAATATGCTTTTCCCAACATGTAATAAATCTGTGGCAAAGAATCTTCATCTGCATAATACAATGAAATTCGCAAATTATTTATAGATTCATCTAATAAACTCTGAGAAATACTTATATCAGTTTGTGAAAGTGCTAAGAAAAACGAACTATAACCATGAAAAATATTTGCGGTTATATTCATTGGATTATGTTCAAGTATTACAGCTGAACTGTCATAAACATTTTGATAATCCCCTTCTTTCCAAAGGGAATATAATTTATTTGTGGTTGGAACATCATTTTTTGAACCTGAAAAAACTCTGACAAAAACATAAACCAAAAGTGTGAGCAAAACTAATACAAAAATAATAACACATATAGTTGCGAGAATTTTAGATTTTCTTTTTGCTACACCATTGTTATCATACTTTATGTTTTTCATAACCATCCAAAAAATAAAAAACAGAAGAGAATATAAGCCGAGTTCTGTCTATGTAAAAACTTACATAATGACCATCTATCTGCAATGTTCATTACTGAACACCTGTAGCGATCTACCCGTAATCATCTATCGGAATAAGATTACTGCTTGACCTTGCTCCAAATGAGGTTTACACTGCCATTTTTGTTACCAAAAATGCGGTAGGCTCTTACCCTACCTTTTCACCCTTACCTTTTTGCAAAGGCGGTTTATTTTCTGCTGCACTATCTGTCAGAATAAAATCTCTTCTATTCTGCCCGGTCATTAGCCGGCATTTTTTCCGAAGGAGCCCGGACTTTCCTCTGGTTTTTAGGGTAACTAAAAACCAGCGGTCATTTCTCTCCTGAAAATTTCTAAATTAAAAATCCAATTCTTTCATTGAATCACTGTCATCGTAGCCATCTTCATCCTCTTCTTCCTCTTCACCAAAATCATCATCGAGGTCAGCTAGGCTACCAGCATCCATCTGGAAGTATTGTTCTTCTTCACCTGTAACTTCTTCATAAAAGAGAATACGGCTACAATATGGACAGAAAACAATCTTATCTCCATTTCTAACTTCATTAGCAAATTGTCCAGGTAAAATCATATGACAACCATCACAAACATTACCTTTTACAGCTACGATACCTTTGCTATGTTTACTTTTAATAATTCTTTGAAACTTGAAGATAATTTCTGGATCAATTCCTGAAACTAAACCATCTTCTTCTGTTGTTAATTCATTCAACTCTGCAGTAAATCTATCAATTTCATTCTGCAAAGAAGTTTTTCCTGTATTCAATTCTTCTTCTTGTCTTTGAATTAAAACTTCTTCATCTTTAAGACTATTATCTAATTCAGCAAGATATTTTTCTTCTTTTTTTAGTTCGGCACGAATTGTTTGTTCTTTTTCAGTAGCGTCACGAATTTCTTTATCAAGAGCTTCATATTCTCTGTGAGTAGAAACAGAATCCATTCCTTTTTCACTTCTCTCTCTTGCTGCATCAACATCTGCCAATTCTACTTTAAGATGAGCAATTTTTTTACGAACTTCTTCATAAATTGCATTTTTTTCGATGTATTCTTTCTTTAAGCGTGCAAGGAGCTCTTCCTGTGATGATAATTTTTTTGGAGCTTCGTCAATTACAGCTTGTAAATCATACTTTTTTGCAAGAACATCTTGCAATTTTTTTAGTCTATCAAATACGTCTAACATATCATCAACCTCTTTGTTGTATACAATTTTTAGGAAAAGTGATTGCACATTCCCCAGAATATTACAATCACCTATATTTTATACTATTGTAGATTAAATGTCTATATAATCACGCAATCCACCTGAGCGTCTTGGATGTCTTAATCTACGCAAAGCTTTTGCTTCGATTTGACGAATACGCTCACGAGTAACATCAAAATAAAGACCAACTTCTTCCAATGTCAAGGAATATCCATCATCCAAACCAAATCTCATCTTCAATACTTCTTGTTCTCTAGCTGGCAAAGTTGATAAAACAGAATGCACTTGCTCTTGCAACAAAGAATAAGCAGTAAGATTTGCTGGATTTTCAACATCTTTATCCTCGATAAAATCTCCAAGCAAAGAATCTTCTTCTTCACCGATTGGTGTTTCAAGTGAGATTGGCTCACGAGCAACATTTTTTACCGTTTTTACTTTAGAAACAACCCATCCTAATTGTTCGGCAATCTCATCATCTGTTGGCTCACGACCAAGTTTTTGCATTAACTGACGAGATTCTCTTACAACTTTATTGATTTGTTCTATCATATGAACAGGAACACGAATTGTTCTTGCTTGGTCAGAAATTGAACGAGTAATTGCTTGACGAATCCACCAAGTTGCATAAGTTGAAAATTTATACCCCTTGCGATATTCAAATTTTTCAACTGCCTTGATAAGACCGATATTTCCTTCTTGAACCAAATCAAAAAATTGCAATCCTCGATTTGTATATTTTTTAGCAATAGAAACAACAAGACGCAAGTTAGCATTGATAAGACGATTTTTCGCAACTTCCATCATGCTTCTACCGCGTTGAATTTCTTTTGTCATATCGAGAATATCTTGAACATTATTTTCAAATTCATACTCAAGTCGGCGCAATTTTCTGTCAATTTTTTGAATTTGTGTGTAAATATCTCTAATTTCATCAGCAGTCAAACCAAGTTCAGCTTCTAGTTTTACACATTCAGATTTAATTGCAATTCTTCTACCAAGACTTCGCAATTCAGAAGAATCTGTTATTCTTAACTCTTTTGCTTTGCGTTCTTGACGATGCTTATATTCATCAATTTTTTTAGTTGCATCAATAAACTTACCAGAAAATTTTTCAATTTCTTCTGATTGAATATCCATTTTTTGAAGTTCTGGCAATATTTTAGCTCTTAACTGAATCAACTCTTCATTTTCAAAAATATTTCGTGAAGAATCTGCTTCATACAACTGTTTTTTCAATAGCATATACTGCTTCATTTCTGGCAAAACTTGTTTCAAAACATCGCTATAGTAAGTTCTTAAGCGACGGCGTTCTGCCATTTCTTCATTTATCTCTTTTCGAGGTCTTCCTGCTTCATTTAAATCAATTCTGGAAAATGCTTTTTGTGCAACTGCATAAAATTCAGGAATCATCATTCCAGAGTGTTTAATAACATCTTTTATGATATTTTCGCCATCTTCCATCTTTTTTGAAAGTTCAATTTCTTGCTCAGCTGTTAAAAGATGTTCTTTACCAATTTCTCTAAGGTAAAGTTTGATAGGATCATCAGTTGTAGAACTCTTATCACTATAAATCAATCTTTTTTGTTCAAAATCATCACCATTTACAGTATCATCTACAGAATCATCATCCTCAACATCATCATCTAGCATTTCATCGTCATCTTCATCATCCATTCCGTCGTCTTCAACAAAAAGAATACTATGTTCCTGAAGTGCGTTATAAATCTTAGACATTTTTTCTGCATCTTTGATGATATCAGGAGTTAAAAGTTCATTTAACTCATCCCAAGTTATTTGTTTTTTGTCTTTTGCATAATCAACAAGTTTTGAAATAGAAGAATCTAGTTCGTTATCTGTCATCCAATGGCGTCCTTTTGTTACGATTTCTAAGTTCTAAATCTATACTCATTTTTTCATTGAGCAATAGTTCTAATTTTTGTTGCTCTTCTAAGGTATTTCCTTGGCACTGACGAATTTGATTTAGCAATCTATCTCGCTTTCGTTCTAAACTATTCTTTTTAATAAGCCAAATACAATCTTCAATAGTCTGTTGAGAGTTTATTGAATATTCTCCAGATGTAACAGTTTTTGTTACAATCGATTTAACTCGCTCATCAGTACATTTTGAAAGAAAAGCATCATAACTCATTGTGCCTTCTCTATAACACTCTTCAAGAGCAATAAACATATCCTTTGCCAAAGCATCTTCAAAATCATCAACCGACAAACTATTTCTCATCATTGAAAAATAATCAACATTAGCAACAACAGCTAAAACAGCCTTCGATTCGGCATTCAACACGATTGTACCTGTATTCTTTGCGTTATTATTGTTATTTATAGATGAAGTTTGTAGTCTATTTCTTGCTTTATCCCGATTTATGAAGTCAGCTTTTACGGCTTCAGGTTTTAAATTGTATGTCTGACATAATTTTTCCAGACAAGAGTCTTTTTGAATATCGGAAGTTAATGCGTCAACATAAGGAAAAAAGGCAAGAGATGCTTGAGTTTTACCGTCAGGAGTTCCTATATTATACTTAGCAGCAAGAACCGATAATAAAAAGTCCGAATCGATTATAGCGTTGTTTATCGCATTTGTCAACGATTCTGCACCAAATTTATTTAAAATCTCAGACGGATCTTTTCCACCTTCCAATTTGATAATCTTTACAGATAAATCTAATTTTCTGCAAAGCAAAATCGCTTTATATGTAGCTTTTTGTCCCGCTTCATCAGAATCCATAGAAAGATAAACCGTATCCACAAAAGATGAAATTATCCTAACTTGATCTTCTGTAAGGGCTGTTCCTAAAGGTGCAACCGCGTTTGTAATTCCTGCTTGATGATAAGCAATTACATCCATGTAACCTTCGCAAAAAATTACAGATTTTTCTCTACGGATTGATTCTTTTGCAAAATTAAAAGCATAAAGAGTTTCACCCTTTTTATACTGAATCATTTCTCCACTATTAAGATACTTAGGACCTTCACCATGTAAAAGTCTTCCACCAAAGGCCACAACTTGATTTTTTCTGTTAAAAATTGGAAACATCAACCTATCTGAAAAAAAAGCAATATCGGGATATTTTTTTGAAAACAAACCAGATTCATTTAAAAATTCGTTGGAATAATTTTTTTTACGCAAAAAATTTTTTAGCCAAGTTCTATCGGCAGGAGAATATCCCAACTGAAATTTCTCGATAATTTCTTTTGTAACGCCTCTTGAATAAAGATAATCAAGAGCAAATTTTCCCATTTCAGTTTCTGTTAAAAAATAATGAAAAGTTCCGGAAGTTCTAGAATACAAATCAAAAATTTCATCTTTCTTTTTTTCCAATGGATTTTCTTGAACAACTGAATTTCCTTCGTAAACAACTTCAATTCCCGCTTTTTTGGCAAGTTGAATAACAGCATCCATAAATCCAAGTTTTTCAATTTCCATTACAAAATTGATAGCACTTCCACCTTGCCCACAACCAAAACAATGATACATTTTTTTATCTGGAACAACATGAAACGAAGGAGTTTTTTCATTGTGAAAAGGACAACATCCCCACCAATCACTTCCGCGGCGTTCAAGCCGAGTATATTCACCAATGAGAGAAATTATATCAGTTCTAGCATTCACTTCATCTATTGTAGAAGAAGAAATTTTTGCCATTATAAACCCGCTGCCTTTTTTGTAGAAAGAGTTTTACCCATTTCGGTATGTTCATCAAAATCTGATGAAAAATAATGAGTTCCTTTTTGAGCATCTACAAGTCTGAAAAAATAATACGATGTTTTTGGAGGATTTACAGCCGCACTCAAAGCAACCATTCCAGGATTTGAAATTGGTGTTGGAGGCAAACCTGCATGAACATAAGTATTATAAGGACTTTCGATTTTCAAATCTTTATATGTGATAACATCTGGATGCGGACGACCTTGAATTTCTGTAATAATATATTCAACTGTGGCACAAGAATACAAACCGATTGTTCTGCGTAATCTATTTGAAAAAACACTTGCAATCAAAGGAGCTTCTTCTTTTACACGATATTCTCGTTCAACAATAGAAGCCAAACGCAAAACATAATACAATTTTTCTGTTGTTAAACCTTCAAAATCTTTTATCGTAGAAATTTTATTAAAAAAATTATCAACCATAAAAGACACAACATCATCTGCATTCATAGAAGGAGTAAAATAATATGTATCAGGAAACAAAAACCCTTCAAAACTTTCAATATTTTCAAGATTATATTTTTTTAACAAATCTGGATTTTTACAAGCAACCAAAAATTCGTCTTTAGAAACAACATCTTTACTTTCCAAAACTTCACCAATCCGGCGCATTGTTAAACCTTCTGGAATAGAAACGACGATTTGAGCTTGCTTACCAGTTTCGATAACTGAAATAATTTCTTTTACAGAAAGCGAATTATCAATATTGTAAACGCCAGCTTTTATTTTTGGTTTTGAAAATCGAGAATAAACATAAAAAACAAGAGATGATTTTATCATTTTATTTTCGTATAAATCTTGACCAACAGATTTCAAACCAACACCACGAGGAATTTTTACTGTAAATTCTTTAAAATTTGCATCAGTTTTATCTTTACAAATTGGTGATAATAAATTTGTAAAAACAACTGCACCGCAAACACAAAATGCAACCAATAAAATAAATATGCAAATAAAAATAGATTTTAGTTTAATTTTCATTAAAAAACTTCTCCGCTTCATCTATAGTCATTGAATTATATACAAAATTTTGTAACTTTAAATAAAAAATACTCAATTCTTCTGATAAACAAATATTATTTTTTCTGATGTGATAACAAAGTTCTTTTGCTTGCTCCAAAGTTAAAGAATACACAAAATTTTCATCAAGTGAATTATCCAACACAGACCTCCAAAACTAAAACTCTTCTTCCAAACCTTCTACAGCAAGTTCAACTTGAATTTTATTCTTTACAGAATTTGCATACCATCTAGCAGAATCCAAAACAGTATAAATTTTTTTATCATCAAATTTTGGCTCATGATGAAATAAATAAATTTTCTTTACAGACCAATTTGAAGCAAAATCTATTGCATAACAAAAAGTAGAATGCCCCCAATTTTCTTTTCCAGAAGCTTCTTCAACTGTGTACTGAGAATCCATAATTAAAACATCCACATTTGAAAAAAAAGTTTTATTTTTTTCTGTTTGCTCAAAATCAGATGATTTTAATTCAGAATCTGTAGCATAAATTATTTTTTTTCCATTAGGACTTTCCACAGAATAAGCAACACATCCATTTGGATGAAACATATTTTTTGTATTTATTTTATAATTTGAAATAGAAAACTCTTCACCTTCTTGAACACAATGAAAATGAAAATTTTTAGAAATATTTGAAAATTCTACAGGAAAAAAAGGAGAAGTCATTTGCTCCGTTAGAAGTTTTTGCATATCCGATTTTGTAGAATAAAAATGAATTTCAAAATTTGGATTATAAATTGGATCAAAAAAAGGTAAACCTTGAATATGATCCCAATGAAAATGTGATAAAAAAATATGAATTTTATAAATTTTATTGTCTATTAAAACTTTTCCAAGTTCGCGAATCCCAGAACCTGCATCAAAAATAAAAACTTCATCATCAGAAATTCTTAATTCAACACAAGGTGAATTTCCTCCAACTGTAGAAGTAAGCCATTTAGGAAGCTGGGAAATAAATCTTTCTCTTGAATCTATAGACTGTAAATCAGATACAGAAATTTGCTGAACAATAGCCTGAATTTTTGACATAAGTTTTTGAGAAGACAATGGAGATGGAATTGAACCACGCACACCCCAAAATTTCAAATTCATAACCTACTCCCCGTAAAATTCATTTTTTTTAATCGGTAAGTTTAATTCATATTCAGTTTTTGCTTTTTTTATTTCAGCAAAATCATGAAATTCACCAGAATTTATACCAGGACAAGTTGCACATTCATCATCCCATGTTTTTCTATCTTTTAAGAGAAAAGACCAAAATGGATAAGTTCTACATTGAACAGGACGACCTTCATAAGCTTTACATCCATTTTTCCACAAAATACAATCATAGTTAGGTTTTTCCTTTAAACACAAAACTTCACTTCCATCATAATAAGGAACCCAACGACAATAAATTTCAATAAAATCTTCTTTTGAAATATTTAAACAAGATAAGAGATTTGATAAATCTTTTTCGGAAAGATAAACATAGCCACTTTCTTTTGTACAACAACGAGAACATCGTTTACAAGAAAAATTCAATCCATCAACATAAAATGGTTGTGACATAATTTACCTCTAAAAAATTACGAGTAAAAAAAAAGGTGTTGAAGCAATTTTCAACACCTTTTTGGGCAGAGAAGGATTCGGACCTTCGAAGGCTGAGCCAACAGATTTACAGTCTGCCCCCTTTGACCGCTCGGGAACCTGCCCATATTAGATAAAAAAAACCTTTTTTCAAAGGTTTGTAAAGCCAACTTAGGGATTCGAACCCTAGACCCCGAGATTACAAATCACGTGCTCTGGCCAGCTGAGCTAAGTTGGCATATCTAACGAACAATTAGACTATATATTTTATCACAAAAAATGTCAATAGACTTTTTTATTTTTTTTAACTTTTTTTTATATTTATTTTTTTATTAAAATTAGATTTTACAAAAACTTATTTTGCTAAATCTGGTCTAAGAACTTCTGCTCCGTTTAAATAAACGCTTTTCCCCCTTTCTTTTGAATAAGCCAAAATCAAACAGCGAATAACATTTTTTAAGCTATTTTCAAAAACAGGTTCTAAAGAACAAAATAATGGAACATCCGAAGCATAACCTGCTCTTCTTAAAGCGGCAGCTGGATTCAATTTAGTTAAATCTGGAGTTGTTGTAAATTGAATAGAAACAATATCTGATTCTTTAATATTATTTTTTTCAAGCATTGATGAATACAAAAGCGAAGTATTTTTTATCATATCTTCAACTGTATCTTGCGTACAAATTGCACCTCTTATTCCATAAAGACGATTTTCCATAAAATATATCTGCCTTAAAATTTATATTTTTAAAACTTCATTCCTGAAGAAATAAATTCAAAACTTG
>JAZRJV010000007.1:0-3723 GCA_045645985.1 Treponemataceae bacterium | reverse complement strand
GTTCATTGTTTGATACTCCTTTCTGTTGACTTCTTGTTGTTTTATTTTTCGAACGAAAGAATCAATTTTTGAAGTAAAATCGTCAACAGTTTTCTGATTACAAATATACTCTAAAAATGCAGAAATTTCCATATCTTTTTCTTGTTTATAAGCTGTTGAATTGTACATTATCTTTATTGTTTTATCGTTTAACGATAGAGAATAATTTTCTTCACAACGATTTTTAAAAGTATAAATTGGTAAGTTTAAATTGAAAGGGTCGTATTTGCAAATAAAAATGATAAAACTACTAGGAAGTTCAGAATAATCTTGACCTTTTAACAAGTTGTCAGTGTCAATCATTGACTGATAAAAACGCGTTCTTAAAGGGAGGTCATCATCAAGAGCATTTTGAAGTTCGATATCGAAAACTTTGTCGCTGTCTTTTACATAGACATCTAATCGAACGCCTTTAGTTTCGTAGTATGGACTGATTGTTTTTTCAATTTCTAGATACTCGATATGGTCGATTTTGATTTTCAAAAGTCGTTCCAAAAGTTCCTGGCAAATTTCTTGATTTTGCAAAACCTTTTCAAAAATGTAGTGATCTGCAAAAGTTAAGTCTTCAAATTTTTTGAAGTACATTTAACACCTCGATAAAATAATTTTTTGTAAGAAAACTTTTTTTCCTACCTACAATTATTATTGAGAGAAAAATGAATTTTGAATAAAAATTTGAAAAAATTTTTTCACTTTTTTAGATAAATTTTCAGTCTTACACCCAACCACGATTTCGAGTAAAACAAATCTTTCACGCCACACAATTAAATATTCCGAGAAAACATTATCATCCCCCCCCCAGAAAAGTCGTTAGACTTTTCCAAGACCTGTGGCAACATAAAAAAAGCCCAGCAAAAAATTACTGGGCTGTAAAATTATTTTAGTGTACGAACTAGACGGAATGAAGAAGTATCTGGTGATTCAAATCTAGAAGAAACTGACGTATACTTAGCAAAAGAATGCCAACATCCTCCACGTCTAATATGATTTGTCCCTGTAGATGGACCAGCAGGATTTACAATATAACCATTACTATTTATATAAAAAGAATCATTACATCGTACATCATCATTGAACCAATCATAGCACCATTCATAATCATTTCCACTCATATCAAATAATCCCAATGTATTAGGTAATTTTAAACCTACATCACTTATCCATGTTATTGTACTACCATCAGCAGCACCACCATACAAAGCATATTTTTCTAATTCACCATCGTTTTCATCGTTTGTAAAATCAGATTTTGTTGTTTGTATCCCTGCATAAGCATATTTCCAAACTACACTTGTTGGGTCGCCTCCTCGAGCGGCAAATTCCCATTCGGCTTCTGTTGGTAATCTGTAACCCGTTTTATTTAAATCAAAAGTTACTGCAGCATTTATAATTGAACCAGAATCATTTCTCTCAATTTCTGTAATTGCATAAACACAAGAATCTTCTCCCATTGTTAGTTTTGTAAGTTCATTACAGAAATATACTGCAGCATACCAAGTTAAACCATTTTGTGGATTGAATTTCTTTTCTTCTGATTGAGAAGATATATTCATAACAGTTTTATACAATTCTTGTGTTACTTCATACTGACTCATTGCAAAAGGACTTAACTGAACTTTTCTGTCTTTCAAGAAAACTCCTTTATAATTTGCATCTTCACCTTCATAATAAATATTCCAACTACTGTCGTCTGTCATTGCAATTTGTGCTACAGTTCCTGCTGGAATAATTACAACTTCGCTTGTCTTATCGTAGATTTTACCGTTAAGAGAGATTCCTTGAGAATAAACATCGCCTTTGGATTGTTCTGTTGCTGTACGAACTACACGGAAACCGATATCATCATATCGTCCTGCCGTATAACAAGAATGTCTACATGATACTGAAAGATTTGTTATATTCGTTAATTTCCAAGAACCACCACGTCGGCGCCTATCAATATCTGTTAAAATATCCCAACACCATTCATACACATTACCAGACATATCGTATAAATCTAATGTATTTGGAAGTTTTGTTTTTACTTCATGTGTTGTTTTTTCAGAATTAGTATCCCACCAAGCAACATCATTAATATTATCACTTCCAGCGTATTGATTTTGGGTATCAATAAGTCCATTACCACCACGAGCAGCGTATTCCCATTCTGCTTCTGTTGGTAAACGATATCCATTTGCTTGGAAATCACAAGTTGCATTAAACCAATCAGAAAAGTTTGCATCAGAATTTGTTTTAGGAACTTCGCCCCAAGCATTAGGATCTGTACTTCCATTTATTGAATAACAAGGTGTTAAATTTTCAGCAATACTTCGCTTATTACAATAAACTAGAGTATCAAACCAATTTATATAATATGCTGGATAATTATATCCAATACCAGCCATAGTTGAAGATTTCTTAGATTCATCAGGCCATGAACCCATAATTGCGATATATTCACCTTGTGTAACTTCGTGGTCGCTCATGTAAAAATTTTGGATAGAAACATTTGTGCCTTCTTTGAAAATTTCACTATCTGTGTAGCCTTCTGCTTCAATTGCACCTTGGATAGTTGCACCTTTTACATAAACAAAACTTGAACTATTCCACCATTTTGCATACAAATTTACGTTTCTTGTAACTTCAGAATTAAAATCGAAAAGTGAATTACTCAATATAGTTCCGTTATCAAAACCTTCAGTCCAACCAGAAAAAACATAACTTGCAAGTGTAGGAACTGTTTCAGGAACACTTGCTTTCCCTCCATATTTTACATATTGAGTAACTATATCTGTAGGACTTCCACCGTTTGTGTCAAATGATACAGCATACACATATCTTGCGTAATAAATTTTTATTATTGTTGAATTATCAAGAGAATTTATTTGTTCATCAAATGATTTTACATAAAAACCTTCGTAATTTTTAGCAGTGATATTTACACTATTTATAGATGCATCACCTGTTTCGCTGTAAAAAAGTGTATATCCATCATCTTCCAAATTTTCTTGATAATGCTCTACTGTATATGCTGTATTAATATCAACATCAAGCCCAACATCAGCAATAGTCTTACTCAACACCAAATGTACTTTGTTATCAGTTGCTTTGATTTTTATAACTTCACTTTTTCCAGCGTAAAGAGGTTTTTCGGATTTTCCTTGGTAGAGTTTTGCAACAAAAATTACATTTAAGCCAATTTCAATATCTAAACTTGCTTTTACATTTCCGTTTATGTCAACTTTGTTTTCAGTTTGCGTTAATAACGGAAGATTTTGAATTTCATCCTCAGGTTTATAAGTGGCTGCATTATAGGCAAAAACTTTTAAGATATAGTCTGTAGGAATTGTAGTTGTTTCATTTCTAGAAGTTTTTAGGATTTTTGACAAATCCAAATTGATGTTAATTGTTGTCTTATTTTTGGCGTTTAGAAAATTATCGCAACTTGTAATTACAAATAAAAATACAACTAAAATTAAAGTTGTAAAAATAAAAATCTTTGATTTCATAAAACCCTCCAATGCTAAACATTCCTAAAATTTGGTGTCAGTTCAAATTTCAGTATAAGGGAATTACCCCCCCCCGTCAAGATTTTATGGATCAATTAATTTCGACTGCGCGTATTGGACGTAGTTTAGGGGTACACTTAATTTTAGCTACACAAAAACCAAGTGGTGTTGTTAATGATCAAATTTGGTCTAACTC
>JAZRJV010000006.1:0-9071 GCA_045645985.1 Treponemataceae bacterium | reverse complement strand
TAAGACCGCTTGGCCTCCGACTTCAATTTTCTGTGGAAAACTCTATTTTCAAGTCACACTTCTGCTAAAACCTTATTCCTTGTTAATTCTTTATATTACAAGGAATTAAACTTTTACTAAAAACTTGGTAATAACAGTTCTCTTAAAAAGAGTCACACTTTTCTTAAATCTTCTATATATACTAATAATAACAAATAATATAAATAATCTAGTAATAGTAAATAGAATATGTGGACAACTCAGAATTGTTTAGTACTTCTGTTACCTTAAATATCTGTAGTTATCAAAGCATATCTTGGATCATCTTTAAGAACAGGAGTTGGACTTTTAAACAAAGTAATTCCAGAACCATCAGTTGAAAAATCAATTCTAACTTCTGGATAATGTTTTTCTTTAATTTCTTTTAAAAGTTCAACAATTCGAGCATAATTTACATTTACAAGATTGCTATCTTTTCCTTCTTCAACAGGAATAAATTGTTCAACAAGTTTATGACGAGGAATAAATGTTGAATCTTTTAATCCGTTGTTTCTAAAAACTAACCAAGCATACAAGTCTTTTCCAATTGGACTATCGATATTTTTGTAAACTTCGTAATCAATTGGAACTGCGTGTTGAACACAAAATGAACAAAATTCTGGAGAAAGTAAAATTTTAAATCGCCCGATTTTTTTTACTTCAGAACCATCATCAATTTCTTGATATTGAACACCAGTTGTAAACCGAATATTTCCTGTAGATTTTGTTGTAACGATAACATCACTTTTTGGATATTGACCATCTTTGTACAAATCTTTAAATAAATATCCAGCTTTAGATTCTCTGATTTCTTGGTCAAATGAAAAGGCCGCACTTGAAAAACATTCTAACTGTTCTTTAATGTCCTTTCCTCTTTGTTTTGGAAGTTGCAACTCTCTTAACAAATCTGCCATAGAAGCGTATTCAATCATCAATGGATTATTTTTGTTTTGAGAAATAACTGCGTGTGTTGTAAGAATTGAAAGAAGCAATCTTCCGTAGCGTCCGTAAGGAACATTTTTTGGAGAAGATAAAGTCAATGTAACTCCGTGACTTCCTTTTCTTACAAAGATATTTTTGTGAATATTTTTGAATGGCAAAGAAGCAGTTGTAAAAAAACTTGGAATGTATCCGATTTGTTTTTTTTCTTGTCGTGCTTCTTCCAATGCAAACATATCATTTATTGTATTGTCAACTACACTGAGTTCCGTTGTTTCTGATATTTTTTTTCGTCCCATAATTTTTTAGGTAACAGTTCTCTTAAACTATCCCTACTCTCCTACTTTTTCAATTCCGTTACGAGACACTTTTAGTCTACCAGCTTTTACTTCTTTCATAATGTAGTTTACAGCGTTTTCAACACCTTGAACTAATGTAACTTCATTTGCTGAAAAAAATGCTTTAAATTCAGCTTTTTTTCCTCTTGAAAAATGTAAGTTTGCAACATCATTGTATTTGCCTTTTGCTTCACTTTTTGTAGAAGTTTCTGGCTGAATATCTTCTGTTGCTGGAGTTTCTATTTTTTCTTCTGGGTTATTAACAGTTGTCAAATTGTTTGCAATCTGATTTTGAAAATCTTCAGGCAAAAAAGATGATTTTACTGGTGTGTTAGTTTTTATTTTTGTTGCAATCGCCATTTAATTCCCCTTATTTAATCAAGTCTGCAAGCTTTTTGAAGGCATCCAAGGTGTTTTGTTTTGCACCTTGTTGTTGAATTGTTTTTCTAAAAATTGTTGCAGATTTGAAATTTTGGTCCTGAGGAATTTCAACGATATTGAAATCTGTATTTTTTAGAGCTTCGATAATTTCGTTTGCTAATTTGTAAGATTTGTTTACTTCGTTAAGTACGATAGTTTTGAAAACTGGATTGATGCGTTTTCGTTTTTGACAATCTTTCAAGTTGTTTCTGAAAATTTGAAGACCGTCTTGTGAATATCCGTCGGCTTTAACAACAACTACAATTTCATCAACTGCAGCAAGGATGTTTTCTTCAAAGGCTTCAAATGCTGGAGATGTGTCAAAAATACAGTAATCGAATCCGAGTTGTTCGATGACATTTACAAGGTCAACGAAGATAAATGGTTCGCGAGTTGCTTGCATTGAACGATACAATTTCAAATCATTTGTGTCACCGTCTGAAATTGCAAGAGTTGGAATCAAATATAAATTTGGTACTGTGGTTGGAATAATTGCTTTTTCTACTTCAACTTTTCCAAAGAGAACTTCGCCTAAATCGTACTCAAAACTTTCGATTAAGTTGCTTGTGCTGTTTCCCTGGCTATCAGCGTCTATCAATAAAACTTTCTTTCCTTCCATCGCTAATTGCGCTGCTAAAGAAACACTTACGGTAGTCTTCCCTACTCCACCTTTTTGAATTGCAACAACTATTTTTTTCAAAATTCCCTCCCAAAAAATGTTGTTTTTTTACGATAGTAGAATTATATCATTTTTTATTAGAAATTGTCAACTAAAAAATATTGCATATCTAATATACATTATAGAAAATAGTAGATATAGTAGAAAATATGTATTAAAAAGTAGTATAGAAAATAGTGTAAAAAATAATATAAATCTACTATAAAATATTAGAAATGTTATAAAAAATAGTAGTTTTATAAAGACCTCACCAGATTGCTCAGGATGCGTCCAAAATAAAAAATCGACAAATATATCGACTGAAGTAAAAAGGCCTCAAAATAGGGCCTTTTTGCGTATTTTTGAAGTTTTCATTTTTTTATAAAAAATAGACAAATTTGCCTTAAAAATGATTCATATTTTTTGATTTGTAGAAAATTTTTTTTCATCACTTTTTCAATTTACAAAAATTTAAACCAAAGGTTTAATGAAAAAAATGAAATTTGGCTCTATAATAAAATTATTAATTTTTGAAAAAAAATTTATTCTATCGTCTTTTGATTGAGTCGTTTAGATAGAATTTTGATGTAATGAATTTCCTGCGTGGAATTTTAATTTTTATTCAATATGGAGAATGTGATGCCTTTTTTTAAGAGAACTGTTACCCGAGAAGACAATATTCAGAATTTTAAAGATACTGAAAATCTTTGTAAAACAAATCCAAATTTGCAAAGTGCAATTTCAAAATCAAATGAAAATCAAAAATTGATTTTAGAAAATGAAGAAATTTTTTGCGAAAAAAAAGTTTACGAAAATCTTGCAAAGATTTTGGTTACACCAAATCGAACTTTTGAAGCTGCGATGAATTATCCAGAAAAAAATGTTGCAGTTTTAAATTTTGCTTCGGCCACAAATCCTGGTGGGGGAGTTGTATATGGTTCTTTTGCCCAAGAAGAATGTTTGTGTCGGTGTTCAACTTTGTATTTCAATTTGACAGAAGAAAAAATGAAAAATGGATTTTATTTGTCTCACATAAAACAACAAAATCCGTTACACAATGACGACATCATTTATACGCCAGAAGTTGTAATTTTCAAAACTGATACATCTTATCCAAAGCTTATGAAAGAAGAAAATTGGCAAACTGTAAATGTGATTACTTGTGCCGCTCCAAATCTTCGGGAAAAACCAAGCAATATTCATAATTCTGGAGATGGAAATGTTTCTGTTTCAATTAGTGATAATGAATTGCAACTTTTACACGAAAAACGAGGCGCAAAAATTTTGGATGTGGCTCTTGCCGAAAAAAATCAAGTTGTAATTCTTGGTGCTTTTGGGTGTGGCGCATTTAGAAATAAACCTGAAATCGTGGCAAAAGCGTACAAAAATCTAATTGAAAAATACAAGTTTGCTTTTGAAACAATTGAGTTTGCAGTTTATTGTTCTCCTCGAGATGATTCGAATTATCGAATTTTCAAAAAAATTTTGGAAGGGTAGGGGAGTGTAGTTTTGTAAATTCTGAGGCGTGAATTTGTTCTCATTTTTTTAAGAGAACTGTTACCTCAAAAAATTAAACAAGAAGTTTAATGACGGATGTGTTTTTTAAAACTATACTGAATATATGATTTACATTACAGGTGATTTACACAACACATTTGATATGAATCATCTTTCTGTCAAAAAGATGAGAAATTATTGTTCTTGGCAAGAGGCTTGTCACGAAGAAATTACCAACGCCATAATTCTTGGGGATTTTGGGCTTCCTTGGTATGATTGTCCAGTTGATGAAGATGGCATTCATCCCACAGATAAGGGTGACAAATATTTGTTGCGATGGTTAAATGAAAAGCCTTTCAAAATTTTGGCGGTTATGGGAAATCATGAAAATTACAATATGATAGAAAAACTTCCTGAAGTTGAAATGTTTGGCGGCAAAGTTTTGAAGGTGAGCAAAAATATTTTTTACTTAAAGCGCGGATATTTTTATAACATTGAAGGAAAGGATTTTTTAGTTTTAGGTGGAGCGGAAAGTCAGGACAAAGAATGGCGAAAATTAAATGTCAGTCTTTGGGAGCAAGAACTTTGGTCAGATGAAGAAGAAAATGCTTGTCTTTCTCGGATTTCAGAATATTGCGAAAAAAATGGAAATCATGTGGATTATATTCTTTCGCATACCGGTTCTATCGACGGAATTGCGTGTATCGAATCAAGCTGTGATGATCCAAAATATCGAGCATTATATGAAGAAGATAAAACTGTTCGCTTTAACAATAAAGTCGATTCGCTTTTGACTTATGAAAAATGGTTTTTCGGACACTGGCACACAAGTTGGGGCTACGACAATCGAAAAACAAGTAAGTATATTCCGCTTTTTGGTGCAGGGGTTGTAATCAAGTAAAATGCGTTTTCGGGCTTGATAAAAGAAGATTTTATTATTGATAAAAATAGCAAACTGGAGTAAAAGAAATTTATGCAAGAAATATTTCATGTTCATACTTACAGATGCAAACACGCCTCAGATGAAAGTGACGAAAAATTGATTCAATGTGCAATTTCGCTTGGGGCGAAGAAAATCGTTTTTACAGACCATGTTCCGTTTCCAGAAAATCCTTTTAGAAATCGGATGGAAATTGAAGAAATTGGGGAATATTTGGAAACTCTTTCTGCATTGAAGGAAAAGTATCAAAATCAAATTGAAGTAAAAATCGGTTTTGAAGTGGAATATTTGCCAAAATATTTTGACTTTTATAAATCACTTAGGGAAAATCCCAAAGTTGATATTTTGATTTTAGGACAGCACTTTTATCAATGTGGCGAAAATGATTTCAGCTTCGATAAAGACTCTGATTTTAGAAAAGCTAGAGAACATTTGGGCTGTTTTTCTGCAATGATAGAGGGCGTGAAAACCGGACTTTTTGATTGCGTTGCTCATCCTGATAGATGTTTTAAGCGATGCAAAGAATGGACTTCCGAAATGGAAAATCTTTCGAAAGAACTGATAAATGCAGCCTTGGAAAAAGACATTTCGCTTGAAATCAATATTGGTTCTTACATAAAGCTACACAAAAAAATATTTTGGAAGGAATTTTGGGCTTTGGTAGAAAATCACAATCAAAGTTCTGATAAAAAGATAAAAACTGTAATTGGCGTGGACAGTCATTCTTCGGAAGAAATGCGAGATAGGGTAGAGGTGGCGAAAATGGAATTTTGCAAAAAGGATAAAAATGTGCCTGAATATTACAATATGGTTTTGGACGAAAATGAGCTAAAATGGTTTTTCGACCACATAATCGAAAAGCCACTTGAATATGAATCTTATATGATACTTTTAGCTTGTCGTGGAAAAAAGCTAACCGATGAAGAACGGGAAGTTACAAAAATTGGTTCTCGTGGTGAAATGATGAGAGAAGAATTTATACATTGTTGTGGGGGATTAAAACAAGAGTGGAATTTTGATATTTATCGTCAAGCCTTTTACAGATACAACTGCGATAAGCGCTTACTTTTGACAACTGCAGGTTTCCCGTATCCAGAACATGCTATGACTGTTTATTCTGTGATAAATCCTTCGAATGAAATTGATTGTATAGAAGATACTTTTGAACATTACAATAATGAGCGAAAAAATCTAACTTCGGCGATTTTGCGTGGTTCAAAAATTGGTGTGCAAGATCATCTTGTAAAAATGCCAAAAGTTTTTGAACATATGAAAAGTTGTCACGCAGCTCACACAAGCCGAAGAATTTGGCTTGATTTTGATATGGATATAAAATCTGAATATCGAAGTGTTGAAGTTTTTGAAGAATGTTACCAGATTTTGCACAAAGTAGGGCAGGAACTTTTTGGGAAAGGGAACTTTGCGATTATCAAAACAAACGGCGGATATCACACTTTGGTGAAAAAAAGTTGCCTAAAATTCAATCCTCAAAAATTTATAGATGAAGTTTATAATCAAGTTGAAAATCCCAATTTTCAAGAATATATTGCAGAATTTATGCTAAACGATTCTTGCCACAAAACGAAGACTGGCAACAATGTTATTAAACGCTCCGCAATGATTCCGACTCCGGGTTGTCGCCAATACGATAGTTTCCCTGTTGTGATGAACAAAGAAGATTTTGTTTAGTTCTGCAAAAAACTCGTTTTTTCTACGGTCTCATAAAATAACAATTCCTCTTTTCTTCAGTGTATTTAAACAAGAAACCAAAACAATTTAGTTTAAAAAAAGTTTTTTTGATGTATAATGAATTTGAAAGGAATTGATTTATGACAGAATTTGACCCAAAAAAAGAGAAAAAATATAAAAGAACCTTAGATTTGATTAAAGCCAAATATGAATTTTATGAAGCAGATGTTTCGGAAGATGATTGGATTTTTGAAAAAGATTCAATTGAAGATATAATTCGTGCATCAATAGAAATTTTAGATAAAAAAATACAAAAAGTTTTATCAGAACAAGATAACCTATTCGGAGGAATGTCTTACGGCTTACCTGATGAATCTTCAAAAACATACATAAACAAAGAAATAAAAGAGTTAAAAAAAGAGAAAAAAGCATTAGAAGAAAGTTTAAAAAAATATTTAGAAGAAGGTTCAAAAAATCCTAAATTTTGTGATTTTATTTTGAAGAAGAAAAACGATTTAAACATAGTAAATCCTGCAGATATATACAAGCCTGTTTTGATGACTCGAAAAACATATCACAATGTAATTACAATTTATGATTACAAGCCTTCTTTTGAAACTTGCGTTCAATTTATTTTTAGTTTGAAATTAAATATGGAAGAATCCACAGAAATGCTAAGACTTGCAGGTCTTGCTTTTTCTGAAAGTGAATATCACAGAATTGTCAAATTCTATGTTGAGAATAAAGAATATAATTTTGATGATTTAAATAAGAGTTTATTAGATAATAATATAAAACCGATAGGAAATTGTAAATAATTTAGATTTTCACTTATTAGAGGGAATTTAACCCTATTTAAAATTGTTACTTTCAAAGTAACCTTTAAAACTTAAATTTAAGTTAGAGTTTTCTTTGTAAATGCAATTTTAAGGAGAAGTGTAATGAAAAAATTTATTGAAAAAGAAACATTAGTTCGTCATCCTGTGATTAATTTAAAATCAACAGGAAATAATATTAAAATGTTACGAGAAAAAAAAGGGATGTCGGTAAAATCGCTTTCTGAATTTATGGAATTTGAAAGTGTTCAAGCTGTTTATAATTGGCAAAAAGGAAGAAGTTTACCGTCATTAGAAAATTTAATGGTCTTAAGCGAACTTTTTGATGAAGCAATAGAAGGTATTTTAATATATGAATGAAATTTCTAACAGAGAACAAGATGCAAATTCAATCGACGAATTATTCCAACGAAGTTTAAGATTTAGAGATACATCTGAGTTTTTTTCATTTTTTAACTTTATTGGGAAAGTTTTACATTATTCCCATTACAATGCAATGTTGGTTTATTGGCAAAATAAAAATGTAAAATATTTTGGAACTCCAGGATATTGGAAAAATCAATTTAAAAGAGTTGTAAAACCAGATGCGAGACCTTATGTTATAATTGTTCCATTTGGTCCTGCGGCTTTAGTTTATGATTTATATGAAACTGAAGGAAAAGAATCTCCAGATGATTTTATCAAAAATGGATTAAGAGGTGGATTTTTCAAAGTTAATGGAAATTTACCAGAAGTCTTATTAAAAGAAATTATTCGAAATCTTGCTGAATATAATATTTCTGTGGAATTTAAATATTTTAGATTTAACAAAGGCGGAGAAACTAACGATTATTCGAATAATTCTGTGAAAATTTCAATTTCTGATGAATTTACACCAGAAGAAGCTTTTGCAACTTTGATTCATGAATTGGCTCATAATTTTTTGGGTCATCTTGGAGAAAAATATCTTATAAAGAAGAATCCGAATAGTGAAAAAAAAGAAGGCGAAAAACTTGAAAAAATTCACATAAAAGCTAGAAATGTTTCTTCAAGTATTCGAGAACTAGAAGCTGAAGTTGTTAGTTATGTCGTTTGTTCGCGATGGAATTTAGAAAAAGATCCTACGAAATATATGAGTTGGCATATTTCACAAGAAAATATTTCTAAAATAAGTGTAGAAAAAATTATAAAAGTTGCAGATAAAATTGAAAACACTTTTTTGGAGAAATATAAAATTTAAACCACTAGTTTAATGACAAATTGTGCAAAACTTGTAGAATTAAAATGAATTGGGCGTAGAGATTGCACTTGTTGTGTCCTGCCCGATTTTTGTGGTTTGTTTTGGGCGAGGAACTGGGCGCTTTCTTGAAAAAAGATATTTTTATCTTGAGTCCTTGGATGTCGCTATCTTTTCCTCAGAAACAAGTCTCTTTTTTTTGATAATATCGAGGGGCAAAAGATGAATAAACTTTCATATAGTATCGAAAATTTTGTAGAAAATAACGGTTATGAAGATATAGAATTCACAGCTTATTTTTATCTTGTAGATGGAAAAAAACTTGAGTTTGGCACTGGTTATCTTCCTGCAAGTTGTTGGGAAATTTTAGACGATGATGATGGTCTATCCCCCAAAAATTATACCACTTGAAAGGAGAGTTTTTCTACTGATAAACTAAGGAAGAAGGTAGAAAAATGAAGAAAAGATTTACAGAAGAACAAATCGTAAAAATGATTCAGGAACACAAAGAAGGAAAAAC
>JAZRJV010000005.1:0-57007 GCA_045645985.1 Treponemataceae bacterium | reverse complement strand
AATGTTTCACGTGAAACATTATTTTATAATGACATTTTTATAAATATTGTCAATATAAATTTTATTTATAATATCCTATAAAATAAATAGAAGTTTATTAAGGTTTTTTATTATAAAAATTATAAAATAATAAAAATAATTAATCTTTTAAAAATCATTTGTCGAAAAAAAAAGCTGACTAAGAAAAATCTTAATCAGCCTTGTAATTAACTAGGTTAATTCTAGATTAGAACCAGAATCTAAATCCTGCATTGATAGGGAAAGATTTCCATCCGAATCCAAAGTCAGGTACAATTGATAAAATTGGTTGCCATGCAGCTTGTACATAGAATTCCAAGAAGTTATCAATAAAGAAAACATTTGTTCCAACAAGAGCTCTAGGACCAACTGCTAAAGCAAAGATGTCTCCTAAATGAATAGTACCTGCTAAACCAACACCATAGTACCATCCCCATGTTCCTTCGATTTTTGGATTTTGGATCCACCAATCAGCTGTTAATCCTAAACCAAAAGAATTTCCAAGATAGAAATCAGCTGCAAAAACACATGGTAAAGAATCAACTTTAAAAGTTAAAGCTGCACCACCAAAACCACCTACTGTGTATCCACCTTGAATACCAAGACCAGTTTTAGCAAAAACAGCACCTGTTGAAGCAAGAGCAACAACTAAAAGTAAAGCAATAATTTTTTTGTTCATTTTATAACTCCTCTAAAAAAATGAATATACTTAAACGCTATACAAATATCAAATTTTTGTCAAGCATTGAGATTTTGGAGATTTTTAATCTTCTTCATCCTCTCCTGCATCATCATCAACAATATCATCTTCTTCGCTAATTGATGAACTTTCGTCTGTTTCAAATTCCATTGGAGTATCGTCTTCTTCAACAACTTCTTCTTTTTCTTCGTTGTTTTTAGCAATCTTGTCCAAACCGATAACCATATCAGGACTATCAATTTTGAACATGTGGATTCCACCTGCAGTTCTTGAACGAATTGGAATTTTCTTAGATTTTAAGCGCAAAGTTTTTCCTTGGCTTGTGATACAAACAATATCATCTTCATCAGCAATTGTAATTGCTCCAACAATTTCGCCAGATTTTTCTGAGATATTGTAAACTTTCATTCCTCCAGTTCCTCGTCCGTGTGGAGCAAAGTTATCAAACTCAACACGCTTTCCGTAACCAGATTCTGTAATAATTATCATTTTAGAATTTTTTTCTATTCTTAAAGCGGCTACAAGTTCATCATTTGTTGCAAGTTTAATTCCTTTTAATCCACTAGAAGATCTTCCCATTACGCGCACTTTTTCTTCTGAATAACGAAGAGCTTTTCCTCTACGGGTAATTAAAAGAAGTTCATCATTTCCAGTTGTTAAAATTGCAGAAACAAGTTTATCTCCATCTTTTAAGCGGATAGCAAGAACTCCTCGTGTTTTTGCATTTTGAAGTTCAGAACTTGCAATTTTCTTAATTGTTCCGTTTGCAGTAGCCATAACAAGATAAGAATCATCTCTAAAATCTTCCATTGTGGCAACTGTAGTAATTTCTTCATTTGGAGAAAGTGAAAGCAATCCTTTGATGTGTGAACCACGAGAATTTTTTGTTGCTTCTGGAATTTCATGAATTTTAATCCAATATGCTCTACCTTCATTTGTGATGAAAGTTACATAAGCATGTGTTGAAGCAATAAATATTTGATTGATAAAATCATCGTCTACAAGTTTTGTGCTTGAAGAACCTTTTCCTCCCCTACCCTGAGATTTGTAGGCAGAAAGTGGCATTCGTTTGATATATCCAAGATTAGAAATTAAAACTACAACTTCTTCTTTTTTGATTAAGTCTTCAATATTGATTTCTTCAACTTCACTTGGAACGATATCTGTTCGTCTATCATCACCATATTTTTTAGCGATTTCAGAAATTTCATCTTTAATAAGGTTAAGAATTTTATCGTGATTATCAAGCAAGTCTTGAAGATAATCTATCAAAGCTTGAAGTTTTCTAATTTCAGCTTGGAGGTCTTCAATTTGCATATGAGTAAGTCGCTTAAGTTGCATATCAACGATTGCTTGTGATTGTTCATCATCAAAATTAAAGCGTTTTTCCAAGGCGATTTTTGCAGTTTCTGTGTTTTCGCTTTCTTTGATAATTTTGATAACTTCATCAATATTATTGATAGCAATAATAAGTGCTTCCAAAATATGCATTCTATGTTTTGCAATTTTTAAATCATGAATTGTTCGGCGAGTAATAACTTCGTCTCTGTGATTTACAAAATGTGCAATAAGTTGTTTTAAAGTTAAAACTTCTGGTTTTAAATACTGAGATTTTAATGTATAAACACCCGGTTCATCATAGCGTGGTTTTCCTTCTTTATCCTGAGGAACAAGAGCCAAATTGATGATACCAAAGTTTGATTGTAAATCAGTTTTTGCAAAAAGTTGATTTAAAACAAATTTTGTTACTGCACCTTTTTTTAGGTCAACAACAAGACGCATTCCAGTTCTATCTGAAGATTCATCGTTTGCGTTTACAACACCTTCGATAAGTTTATCTCGGATAAGTTCTTTAATTCTACGAATGATATTTGTTGTATTTATTCCGTAAGGAACTTCTGTAAATACGATAGATTCTCTTCCAGATTTATCAGTTTCAATTGTGAATTTAGAACGAATTGTAACTTTACCTCGTCCAGTTGTGTATGCTTTTTTAATTCCAGCTGTTCCGTAGATAATTCCACCAGTTGGAAAGTCTGGACCTTTGATGTGATACATCAATTTATCGATTGAAATTTCTGGATCATCGATATAAGCACAAATTGCACTAGCAACTTCTCGTAAGTTATGACTTGGCATATTTGTTGCCATACCAACAGCGATACCTGTTGTTCCGTTACATAACAAAAATGGAAAATTTGCAGGAAGTACAGATGGTTCTTCGTGTTCATCATCAAAGTTTGGAACCATATCAACTGTATCTTTATTTATGTCAGAAACCATTTCTTCTGTGATTTTTGACATTTTTGCTTCAGTATAACGGTAAGCTGCAGGAGGGTCACCTGCGATTGAACCGAAGTTACCTTGTGGAGTTACAGTTGTATATCGTTGTGCAAAATCTTGTCCAAGACGAACGAGTGCATCATAAACAGATGAGTCACCATGTGGGTGATATTTTCCCAAAACTTCACCAACGATAGTAGCACATTTTTTTGGTTTTCCACCTGAAGCAAGTCCAAGAGAGTTCATTGCATACATAATTCTTCTGTGAACAGGTTTTAATCCGTCACGAACATCAGGTAATGCGCGCTGAACAATAACAGACATTGAATAGTCAATGTAGGCTTGTTTTACTTCATCCTCAATTGGAATTTTTATAACTGTTCCACCTTCTGGTGTTTTAATTTCTTCCATATCGTATTTCCTTAAAAATCAATTTTAAATATCCAAGTTTGCGTAACTTGAATTTGCTTCGATAAAGTTTCGTCTAGGTTCAACTTCTTCACCCATACAAACACTAAAAATTCTATCAGCTTCTATTGCATCTGGAATTGTAACAACTCGCATTTTTCTTGTTGTAGGATCCATTGTTGTTTCCCAAAGTTGTTTACCGTCCATTTCACCAAGACCTTTGTATCGCTGAATATCAGCTTTATCTCGTTCTTCACCTAGTGATTCAAGAACAGCATCTCGTTCTGCATCGGAATAACAATAAATTGGTTCTTTTCCCTTTCCTTTTGCTT
Organism: Treponemataceae bacterium; assembly: GCA_045645985.1. Classification (GTDB taxonomy): domain Bacteria; phylum Spirochaetota; class Spirochaetia; order Treponematales; family Treponemataceae; genus RGIG9060. The sequence goes on along the minus strand of JAZRJV010000005.1, from coordinate 53,266 downwards.
GAACTTTATACAAAGGTGGCATAGCAAGATAAATATGTCCGTTTTCAATAAGTTGAGGCATATATCTAAAAAAGAAAGTTAAAAGCAAAGTTCTAATATGGCTACCGTCAACATCAGCATCGGCCATAATGATAATTTTATGATAGCGCAATTTTTCGATGTTAAAATCTTTTCCAATACCTGTACCTAAAGAAGCAATAACTGGTGTAAGTTTATCGTTATTCATAACTTTTTCTGGACGAACTTTTTCTACATTAAGCATTTTTCCCCAAAGTGGAAGAATTGCTTGTATTTTTGGATCTCGTCCTGACTTAGCTGAACCACCAGCAGAATCTCCTTCGACAATGTATACTTCACAAATTTCAGGATTTTTTAGTGAACAATCAGAAAGTTTTTCTGGAAGCCCAAAACCATCAGACATTGTTTTTTTACGCATATTGTCTTTTGCTTTTCGGGCAGCAATTCTGGCACGAGCTTCATCCATTGCTTTTTTCAAAATGATTTCAGCAATTTGTGGATTTTGTTCAAAATATAAAGTTAATTTTTCTTTTACAATTTGATTTACGATTGTTCCAACTTCTGTATTTCCTAATTTGTCTTTTGTTTGTCCAACAAATTCAGGTTCTGGAACTTTCATAGAAATTACACAAGTTAAACCTGAGCGAACATCTTCACCCATAAGTTTTTCGCCTTTATCATCTGGCTTTTTATTTTTATCACCTGTGTCTTTTTCAAATTGTTTTTTAAGTTTTTCGTTATTATCAAGACATTTATTTAAAACAAATGTGAGAGCAGATTTAAATCCTTCAAGGTGAGTACCACCATCTCGAGTGTTAATATCGTTTACATAAGTTCGAATATATTCATTAAACGAATTGTTATAATGCATTGAAATTTCTGTGATAACATCATCTCTTTCTTCGTTTATGTAAATTGGTTCTTGAGGAACTATTGTTTTTCCTTCATCAATCATTTGAACAAACTGATTGATACCACCTTCGAACTGTAAAACTTCTTCTTTTGGATTTTCTAACCTTTCATCACGAAAAACAATTACGATTCCCTTATTCAAAAAGGCCAATTCTCTAAGACGATCTTTTAATGTGTCAAAATTATAAGTTGTTGTTTCTGTAAAAATAGTTTTATCAGCTTTCCAACGAATTGTAGTTCCATGTTTATCTGTATCGCCAACTACTTCAACTTTTGATTTAGGAACTCCTCGTTCATATTTTTGCTGATAAATATGTCCATCACGACAAATTGTGGCTTCCATCCAATCTGATAAAGCGTTTACACAAGAAACACCTACACCGTGCAAACCACCAGAAACTTTATATGAACCTTTATCGAATTTACCACCAGCATGTAGACGAGTTAAAACAAGTTCCAAAGCACTTACGCCTTCTGTAGGGTGAATATCAACTGGAATACCGCGACCATCATCTTCAACACGAACAACATCATTTTTTTCAAGAACAACAAGAATTTCTTTACAATGACCTGCCATTGCTTCGTCTATAGAGTTGTCTACAACTTCATAAACTAAGTGATGTAAACCACTTGGACCTGTAGAACCGATATACATACCAGGTCTTTTTCTAACGGCTTCTAATCCTTTAAGAACTTGAATATTACCTGCTGAATAAGCTGTACTCATTTTTTTTCCTATTTTTTTAAGCTAAGAATTGCTAAAAAGTGAATTTTTTTATTCAAAATAAAAACTATATATATAGTGAAAATTTTGCGAATTTTAGTATATCTGTATTGCTAAAAAAAGTAAAGGAGGTTTATAATAGCCTTTATGGAATCTTTTAATTATAACATTTTTTTTAACGAAGCACTTTCCCAAATAGAACAAGAATTTGAAAATGAAGGCAAAATCAATGAATTTATACTCTGGTTTAATATAAAATATGTTGAATCTAAAGAATTAAAAATTATTGCATCTGTACCTTCAAATCTTGTAAAAGATAAAATAATATCATTTGGTTATATAAAATTAATTGAATCCAAAATACAAGAACTTTCTGGATATAATATAAAAATAGAACTTATAATTAAAAATAATCCTCCTACTCAAATTAAGGAATCAGATAATAATCCAGTTGAAAAAATTCAACCACAAAAAATTGAAATAAAAAAGCATCCTCAATTAAACGAAAGATATACTTTTGAAAATTTTGTAAAAGGTGATAATAACTCTTTTGCTTATAACGCTTCTTTAGCTGTATCAAAAAATCCTGGAAAAGCTTATAATCCAATGTTGATTTATGGTGGAGTTGGACTTGGTAAAACTCACCTTATGGAATCTATTGGTAATATGATTTATCAAAATACTAATAATAATATTATTTATGTAACTGCAGAAACTTTTACAAATGAATTTATTCAGTCTATCAATACAAATAGCGTAAATAAATTTAAAAACAAATATCGAAATGCAGATGTTCTTCTACTTGATGATATTCACTTCCTTATGGGTAAAAAAGAAACTCAAGAAGAACTTTTCAATACATTTGAAGCTTTATATAACAGTAACAAACAGTTAGTTTTTACTTGCGACCGTCCAGTTACTGAATTAAAAGATATGAATGAACGATTAGTTTCAAGATTTGGTCGTGGACTTTCAGTTGATTTACAAGCCCCTCAATATGAAACTCGTTTAGCAATTTTACAAAAAAAAGCAGAAACAGAAAAAATAAATGTAAAATTAGAAGTTATAGAACTTATTGCTAAAAATGTTTGCAGTAATGTTCGTGATTTAGAAGCAGCTCTTACAAAATTAAAAGCATTTGCAGAACTTATGGAAGAAGAAATTACTCTTGAAAAAGCACAACATCTTTTAAGAGATACATTTAGTTCTCCTAAACAAGGAAATATTTCGATAGAAATTATACAAAAAGTAGTTGCAGATAAATATGGTCTTTCAGTTTCTGATTTGAAATGCAAAAAACGCAATAAAAATATTGCAATTCCAAGACAATTTGCTATGTATATTTCTAAAGAATTACTTGAATATTCAACAACTGAAATTGGGATAGAGTTTGGAGGAAGAGATCATACAACAGTTATGTATTCGTGCCAAAAAGTTGAAGAATTATTAATTTCAGATCCAACTGTTCATACAACAATAGAAATGCTAAAAAGAGCAATAAAAGATTATAAAAAATAAAAAAATAATCTTTTAAAACTTGTTAATAATATGATATAATTATGTGGAAAACTTGTACAAACTTGTGCATAAAAAATATAAACTGTTGAAATGTGGAAAAGTAAAAGTTAAAATTACTATAGTTTTTATTAAAATAAATTCTTTTATTATAAGGAATTAAAATAGTTTTCCAGATTTCCACAAGCACTATTACAACTAATACTTATTTTAAAATATATATAATAATAAGTATAAATGGGGGATAAAATGAAATTTACATTCGATAAAGATTCAATGATGAAAGAAATTGCAATAGCACAAGAAATTATTGCTACAAAAAATGTTACTTCTATTCTTTCAAATGTATTATTCATTGCTGAAGACGATACTTTAACAATAAAAGCAACTGACATAAAAGTTAATTTTGAAACTAGAATACCTGTAGAAGTTCAAGAAAATGGAACAACAACAGTTTTCTGTGATAAATTAGTTAGTATTCTTAATTCATTACCATCAGGTGAAATTGAATTTAATCATAACGACACAACTGCTACTATTAAGCCAATTTCTAAAAAAGTTAAATTTCAATTAAAAAGTATGGCAAGTGATAAATTTCCAGAATTTGCATCAACAGAAAATGTCCCATACTTTGAAATTCCTGTTGCAGAATTAAAAGAAATGATAAATCAAACAATTTTTGCAGTTTCAGACGATGAAAAGCGCTTGTTTATGAACGGTATTTTGTTTGAAAAGAAAGATGATAATTTAGTAATGGTTGGAACAGATGGAAGACGACTTTCTATTATTCAAAAACCACTTTGTCAAGGAATTTCTAATTTTGAAAGTGCTATTGTTCCTCCAAAAATCTTTAATATTATTCTAAAAAGAGCTCCATCAGAAGGAAATATTAGTGTTGCTGTTGTAGATAAAATGATTTTCTTTAAATTTGGAACATTCAATTTTACTTCAGTTTTAATTGATGGACAATTTCCTAACTATCAAAGAGTTATTCCAGAAAATCAAGAATCATTCTTTGAAGTTGATAAAAAAGATTTAGTTGATGCTCTTAAACGCGTAAGTTTGTTTGTTGAACAAAAATCACATAGAGTTTATTTCAAAATTTCTTCTGGAATTTTAACAATTACATCACAAGAATCAGAACTTGGTGTTGCAAATGAAGAAATTCCTTGTATGTATGATGGTCCAGAATTTGAAATGGCATTTAATTACATATACATTGAAGAACCTGTAAAAGTAATTGATACAGAAAGATTAAGATTTGAATTTACTCCTTCAGAAAATGGAATGAAAGCAATTACTCTTAAATCTGAACCTGTAGCAGATTATTTCCACATTATTATGCCAATGCAGATGGAGTAATATTTGCCTCTTTTATCTTTAAGTTTTCATAATTTTAGAAATATTGAAAATAAAACAATAGACCTTCTTTCAAAGGAGGTCTATTTTGTTGGTGAAAATGGACAAGGAAAAAGTAATCTCTTAGAAGCAATTTATATGTCTTCTTACGGAAATTCTTTTAAAACTCATTCTGATAGTGAAATTGTAAAATTTAATGAAACTAATTTTTTTATAAAATCATTTTTCAGAGAAGAAAATGGAATTTCTCACACAATAAATACTTATTACGACTCAACAAAAAACATAAAAAAAGTGATAGAAAAAAATGGAAAAAAGATAAAAGACAAAAAAGAAATTATCAATACAATACCTTGTGTTTTATTTTGTCATGAAGATTTAGATTTTGTTGTTGGCGAACCTGAAAGAAAACGATTTTTTCTAGATCAATCTTTAACAATGTATGATATTGTTTACATAGATATTCTTAGAAAATATAAAAAAATTCTTAAAAACAGAAATATTTTACTCAAAGAAAAAAAATACGATACTTTAGATGTTTTTGATATTCAGCTTGTGGAAACAGGAAAAGAAATAATTTCAAAAAGAAAAAATGCAGTTTATCAATTTAATAGAATTTTTGGAAATTTATTTGAAAAAATTACAGGAATTAGTGGAGTTTCAATCGCTTATTCACCATCTTGGAAAACTACAGAATTTAATGAAATAATAGATTTTCTTAAAGAAAAACGAGATATAGATAAAGTAATGTGTACTACAATGTCAGGTCCGCACAGAGATAAGGTGCGATTTATAAAAGACGGAAAACAATATGTTCCAGAAGCATCTACAGGACAAAGAAGATTGTTGTCTATTATTTTAAGAATTGCACAAGCACAGTATTTTTCAGAAATAACACATAAAAAACCGATTTTATTGATGGATGATGTACTTTTGGAATTAGATCCTGACAAAAGACAAAAAGTTACAGCTTTTTTGCCTGAATATGATCAATTATTCTGTACTTTTTTACCAGGAGAACCTTACGAAAGATATAAAAAAAGTACCACAAAAATTTATTACATAAATAATGGAGATTGGAATGAATAAAAATCATAGAGATGTAAATGAAATAATTACTAGCCTATTTGAAAACATATCTCCTGAAAAAATGAAAAGTGTAATGAATGTTCTAAATGGTTGGAAATCAACTGTAGGTTCAATAAAATCAACAAGTAACAAGAATTTAGGAGAATATTTAGTTGCTCATACAAAAGTAATTGATTTGAAAAATGGTATTTTACTTGTAGAAACAGATCATCCAGGATATATTCAGATATTACAAATGTATAAATCTTATATTTTAAGGGGATTAAAACAAAAATATCCTGAGTTAGAAATAAATTGTTTATCATTTAGATTAAAAGGAACAGATGTTAAACTTCACGATGTAGAAAAAAACACTGAATCACAGAAAATTGAAAAAAAACAAAGAGAAAATGTAAATATTGAAATAAAAAAAGATTTACCAGATGAATTAAAGGACATATTTAGTAAATTAAAAGAAGAAATTGAAAATAAGGATATTGACCAAAATTAAATAAATATGTTAAATTACAAAAACCTATAATCTATTTTATTAGCAAAATTCAAGACTTATTAAGTTAAGTCTTAACATAAAGGAGTGTGTTCCATGTTAAGAACATATCAACCAAGTAAAGTAAAACGCAATAGAAAATTTGGATTTCGTGCAAGAATGAAGACTCGTGGTGGTCGCTTGGTATTAAAAAGACGAAGAGCAAAAGGACGCAAAAAGCTTTCTGTTTCTGACGAAAAGAAACCATACTAATTTTTAGTAGAAAGGAATGGGAACAAGCTTATTTAAAACCGGACGTTTTACTCGTGATGAGCGAGTAAAACGCTCTTCAGATATTAAGAAGTTGTTCAAAACGGGAAATAAGTTAAGCACAAAAGGTGCTAAATTATTTTATTTACCAAATCAACTTAGTATAAACAGAATCGCTTTTGCCATCCCTCGGGGTTATGGAAACGCCGTACAAAGAAACAAATCTAAGCGTATAAGTCGTGAAGTTTACAGATACTACAAGATGAATTTAAAATCTGGATATGATATGTTACTTTTGGTGTATCCTGGTAATGATGATTTTTATCAAAGAAGTGCTCAGTTTCGTTCATTATGCTTAAAAGCTGGAATTTTACAAGTATGAAAAATTTTTTTAAAAAATTTTGTTTTTGTATAATTCGGTTTTATCAAGTTTGTATATCTCCTCTTTTCCCTCCATGTTGTAGGTTTTATCCTACATGTTCTAATTATGCTTTACAAGCAATCGAAAAATACGGTCCTATAAAAGGGATTTATCTTTCAATCAAAAGAATTTTAAGGTGTAATCCATTTTCAAAAGGTGGATATGACCCTGTTCCATAGAAAATAGGAGAAATCATGGAAAAAAATACTATTTGGGCTATCGTTCTTTCTTCAATCGTTTTGATTGGTTCAATGTTGTTGCAAAATCATTTCTTTCCTCCTAAGCAACAACCAGTAGTTACAGAACAAGAAGTTGCAGTTTCAGAAACTGAAGTTGTTTCAGAACAAGTAATACCAGAAGAAAAAGCAATTCAATCTATTGTTAATACTTCAGATAATATTCCAGAAGAACAATTTACTGTAAATACAGGAAAAGCAAAAATCGTCCTTACAAATAAGGGTGGAGATATTATCAGTTATGAACTTTTAGAACATAATGATAAAGAATCTTATGTACAAATGGCAGATTCAATTTCAGAAATGAATAGAGCTTGTTCACTTTCTTTTGGAAATGCTGTAAATAATATAATCAATGAAAATTTTGCAGTTACAAAAATTGATGATTTAACATACAGTTTTTCTAAAGAATTTACAGTAAAAAATCTTGATGGTTCTAATAGTACCTTTATTTTAACAAAAAAATATACTTTTAACGAAAATGATTATCTTTTCAAATTAGATGTTAGTGTAGATGGAAATGATGAAATGAAGTATCTTGATTTTAATCATTCTGCATATACATTAAGAACATCACCACAAATTGGACCATATTTTGATAGAAAAAAAGACAAGTATGAAAATCGTACTTTTATGTCTTATTCAAATGGTAAACAGAAAAAACAAATTCTTGGTAATAACCAGATGAAAACATTTGATAAAGAATATTCTTGGACAGGTGTTGCTGGTAAATATTTTACATTCCTTGTAGTTCCTGTAACTCCATTTAATATGGGAAATGTTACCTACTCTACTCAACTTGATAACAATAATTACGCTAATGCTCAAGTTATGCTTACAAGAAATCCTATAAGGCAAAATAGTGTAGTAGATTCTTATTACATTTATGTAGGACCAAGAACAGAAAAAGATTTAGCAATTTATAATAAAAGTGATGATAATAGTTGGAAACTTTCTGGTTTAAGATTAAATGATAGTTTAAATACATCAGGTATTTTGTCATGGCTTGAAGTTGCAATGAAATGGATTATGGAAATGATTTACAAAGTTATTCCAAACTGGGGTGTTGCAATTATCATTATGACAATTCTGTTGAGATTGATAATTTATCCACTTACAAAGAAAAGTTCTGAATCATCTTTGAAAATGCAAGAATTTCAGCCAAAAATTCAAGAAATTCAAACAAAGTACAAAGAAAATCCACAGAAAATGAACGAAGAAATGGCAAAACTTTACAAAGAAACTGGATATAATCCTATGTCTGGTTGTTTGCCACTTTTGATTCAATTTCCGTTGATTATTGCTATGTTCAATTTGTTTAATAACTATTTTGAATTTAGAGGTGCTATGTTTATCCCTGGATGGATTCCTGACCTTTCAGTTGGTGATAGCGTATATACACTAAATTTCAATTTGCCTTTACTTGGTAATCAAATTAGACTTTTACCTGTAATCTATTTAGTATCTCAGTTGTTTTATGGAAAGATGACAAGTGCTTCTACTCCAACTCAATCTAATGGTCAGATGAAGTTCATGATGTACGGAATGCCTATCATTTTCTTCTTCATATTCTATAATTCACCTTCTGGATTGTTGTTGTATTGGACAGTAAGTAACATCTTAACTATGGTGCAACAAATTTACATCAATAAGTTGATGAAGGCAAAAAAAGCAGAAATGGAAAAAGCAAAAGCTAATGAAATTCCTGTTTTTGTACCAAAAAAGAAGAAAAAATAGTTTGCAAAGTTTTTTTTAATGAATGAAACTTATATTGCTAGGAGCGATTTATGACATACGAATTTGAAGGAAAAAACGAAAAAGAAGCTATTGAAATAGCTGCTGCAGAATTGGGACTTGAAAAAGACCAATTTGATGTTGAAATCCTTGAATCACAAAAAAATAGCCTTTTCAAAAAAGGTTATGTAAAGATTAGAGTTCATACTCAAGAAAAAGAAAAAAATGATTCATCTGAATTTGATGGACATATTCCACAAACAGAAAGACTTTTTGCAAATCCTGTGCCACAAGATGAATTTGAAACAAAACTTGTTGAATTTGTTACAGCAGTTGTTAATAAAATGGGATATTCTGCAACAGTTGATATTATGTTTAGAGAAGAACATAAAATCGGTTTACGATTAAATTCTTCACATTCATCAATTTTGATTGGAAGAAAAGGAAAAAATCTTGATGCTTTACAACTTTTAGCAAATGTTTATGCTGGAAAACTTGGTAGAGCTGATGATAGAATTATCCTTGATACAGAAAACTACAGAATCCGAAGAGAAGAATCATTGGTAAGATTGGCTTACACAACAGCTGATAAAGTAAGAATGAGAAGAAATTCAATTCTTCTTGAACCGATGAATCCTTTTGAAAGACGCCTAATTCATACAACACTTAATGATATAAGTGATGTTGAAACAAAAAGCGAAGGCGACGGACTTTACAAACAGGTTCGCGTTATTTACAAGGGACTTTAGTGATAAACTTCAAAAAAAAGGCATGGATTTTGGTCTTATGCCTTTTTTCATTTTTAGTAAATTCTTTTTCACAAGAAATTAAGGGAAATTATCCAAAACTTGAGGATATACTTGATGAGCAGTATGTTCTTGAGTTACGACAAAATAATAAAATAAATAGATTTTTTACTGATAAAGATAATTCAGATTTTATTTTTTATCCTAAATTGGAACTTTCTAAAAATGCTATTAAAAAATGGCAAAATACAAGAAAAGATTCTCCAAATTATACGATAGAATCTATTTATCGTTTAGAAAAATCCTCCATAGAGGATAAAAATACAGAAGATGCTAAAATTAAAAAGATTTTGCGTTCTGTTTCAAAAATGGAAGGAATACAATATTATTCAAATTCTAGACGAAGAGTCGAAACTTTGTACTCAAAAGCATATACAGTAAATAATCCAACTGAACGAAAAAAAATTGCTGATAACTTCAATTTTGAAGAAAATCCAATTTATGTTCTTTTAGATGATAAATCTTTTGGAGAATATCTAAGCGAGATAACAAATAATTCAAAAGATTTTGAAAATTGTTTTGAGTATATAAATGTGGACAATATAAATTATGGTATTATTAAAGCAGTAGAGCCTTATAATATGCAAGTTTTTCTTGATGTTATAAATTGCGAAAATGAAATTATAGTTTATATTTATATCCAATCAAAGATGGATGTTCCTGCGTTATTTAAGAATAAAATTTATGATTCTTTTATAGCAAGAACAGATGCGTTATTTGAATGGTTTTGTAAAAATTTTAACTAGAATATTGTCTGAATAGCGACGAGATTTTAGTCAAAGGAGGAACTAAATGAATAAAAAATTTGTTTGCATTCTTTTATGTGCATCAATTTTAATTAGTATGGGAGGTTGTTCACCAATGAGTGAAAGCATGAAAGCAATTCAAGGAAAAGATGGTGTATTTGCAATTATGGAGACTTCACAAGGCGAAATTGTGTTAGAACTTCATTATAAACAAACACCTTTAACAGTTACAAACTTTGTAGGTTTGGCAGAAGGAACTTTAGACGCTGCTAAAGGAAAACCTTTTTACGATGGGTTGAAGTTTCACCGTGTAATTAGTAAAGCAAACGGTGATGGACAAGATTTTATGATTCAAGGTGGAGATCCAGCTGGAAACGGAACAGGTGGACCTGGATATAAATTCCCAGACGAAATTGTTGAAGAATTAAGACACACAGGACCTGGAATTTTGTCTATGGCAAACGCTGGACCTGGACCAAATGGCACAGGAACAAATGGAAGTCAGTTCTTTATCACTCATGTTGCAACTCCTTGGTTGGATGGAAAACATACAGTTTTTGGAAAAGTTGTAGCTGGTCAAGATATTGTTAACAAAACAAAACAAGGTGATAAAATCAAAAAAGTTACTATTGTTAGACAAGGTGAAGATGCTAAAAACTTTACTGCAACACAAGAAGATTTTAACAATAGATTAGCTGAACTTAAAGAAAAAAATAGAAAAGCAAAAGAAGAAGCTTTTAAAAAGACAATCGAACTTGTTGAAAAGAAATTTGCTGGAAGCACAAAAACTTCTGATGGAATTTATTACACAATCACAAGTGAAGGTAAAGGCGAAAAAATTGGTGCTGGAAAAACTGTTACTGTAAAATATAAAGGTTACTTAATGAACGACCAAGTTTTTGATAGCAGTGATTTCCATGAACCACTTACTTTTAGAACAGCTGGTGGTCAAATGATTCCTGGTTTTGATATCATGGTTCAAGATATGAAATTAAATGAAAAAAGAACTATGGTACTTCCTCCAGATTTAGCTTATGGTGAAGCAGGTGCTGGTGGAGTTATTCCAGGAAATGCTTATATTGCTTTTGATGTTGAAGTAATTTCAGTTAGATAAGGCAAAAAAATAAAGGCTGTCATTTTAAGAATTTCTTAAAGGACAGCCTTTTTAATGCAAATAAAAGAAATTATAGATTGTTATCTAAAACATCTTTTAAAGTAACACTATCAAGATATTTATAAATGTTTATTTGCAAACTTTTCCAGAAGTTTTGAGCCAAACAACTTGGTTTTGGATTTGAACAAAATTCTTTATTTTCTATACAATCAACTGGTACAATTTCACCTTCTGTTGCTCGAATAATTTCACCGATTGTATATTCTTCTGGTTTTCTTGCTAATTTATAACCACCAAGAGGCCCTCTGTTGCTAATTAAGAACTTTTGCTTGTTTAACAAAGAAGTAATTTGTTCAAGATATTTCATAGAAACATGTTGTCGTTCTGAAATAGCTTTTAATGGAGTATAAATTGATGGATCTTGTTGTGCGATGTCTAGCATCATTCTTAGGCCATATCTGCCTTTTGTTGAAATTTTCATACTAATATTATATTATAATAATGGTAAGTATTCAATATATTATTTGGAAGTTTTCTCGGAATTTGAAAATTCCTCGGCAACTTCTTATAGGAGTTTTTATGAATTGTTCGGCACAAATTGGTGCCTCTCAATTCATATCAAGTTTGCTAGAGCAAACTTGCAGATTATTGTAATTTCTCACTTCGTTGCGAAATTACGACTAAGAAGTTGTTCCAAAAATTGAAATTTTTCTCACAACTTCTTATAGGAGTTTATACACTATGAAAATTAAATTTTGTTTATTTTTACTAATTTTTACTTTATTTTCTCAGTTTTCTTTTTGTCAGGGAGCAAATTTTTTCAATTCAAATAAAAATATTTTTGGCAAAGAAGTAAAAACTTATTCTAACTTTGAAATATCGTTAGCTGTTGATATTCCGTTAACTTTGGCCGGTATAACAACTTTTTCTTTATCTCAATTACTTGAAGGTGAACAAATAATTTATAATCCAAATCAAATTCGTGATTTAAATCAAGTAAATGCTTTTGATAGATTATTCGCACAAAAATATTCAAAAAGTGTGGATGTTACAAGTGATGTTTTGATGTATTCTGCTTTGTGTCTTCCGCTTTCACTTTTGGCAACAGAAACAAGTGAATATTTAACTTGGGCTATGATGTATACAGAATCTTTTTTACTTTGTTACGGAATTAAAGATTTAATAAAATTTGGTGTTTATAGAGAACGACCATATATGTATTTTGACGATAAACCTCTACAAGAAATTGAAGAGGGGGATTATTGTAATTCATTTTTATCTGGGCACTCAGCTATGTCTTTTATGGGAGCTTCTTTTGCAAGTTATACTTTTTCAAAATACTTTCCAAATTCAAAATGGAAGTTACCGATTATTTTAGGAAGTTATACTTTGGCAGGTCTTGCAACAACATTAAGAGTTGTGGCTGGTTGTCATTTTGCAACAGATGTACTTGCAGGAGCAGCTTTAGGAACCGTAATTGGAATTGGAGTTCCATTTTTGCATGAGATAAATTCTATTATAAACAACAAAATCAATAATAAAATTGATAACGAAAAAATAGAGGAAGTAAATTTTAATTTATCGCCAAATTCAGTTTATTGCGTAATCAAATTGTAAAAAGATTAAACATATTTTAAATCAAATTTGATAACGCAATTATATTCAGGATTTTTTTCTTTAATTTTTGTACAAATCATAGTTTTAAGTTCTTCTTCTTTTCCGATAAAGGAAGATTCTAAAACGATGTCAAAAATTAAATTTGTGTGAGTGTTTCCTGGAACAAATCTAAAATCGTGGATTGTTAATTCGGAATTGATATTTTGAACAACATCTTTTACAAAACTTTTCATTTGATTAAGTTGTTCGTTATCAGTTTCGATTGGATCCATGTGAATAACACAATCGCAAGAAAATTTGTTTGCAATTTCAACTTCGATATTATCAATTACATCATGAATTTCAAAAAAATCATTTTTTGAAGAAACTTCAGCATGTAAAGAAATCATCAATCTTCCTGGACCGTAATCGTGAATTACTAAGTCGTGTATACCGATAATTTGTTCATGTGCTAAAACAGTTTTTTCGATGTTTTCAACTAATTCTTTTGAAGGTGCAGTTCCAAGAAGTGGCTCCAAAGTTTCTTTTGCAGAAGAAAATCCAGAATAAAAGATAAAAATTGAAACAGCCAAACCAGCAAATCCATCTAAAGAAAAAGAAAGTTGAATGTTAAAATATTTTTCTAAAGCAACTGTAACTAAAACTGTTAATAAAACAACGCAACTTGAAATTACATCTGATAAACTATCGGCGGCAGTTGCTTTCATTGTTGGAGAAGAAATTTTGTTTCCGATATTTTTGTTGTAAATAATCATATAGATTTTTACTAAAATAGAAACGCAAAGAATTATTAAAGAAAGCAGGCTGTAATCAGTTTTTTCAGGATTAAGAATATTATTTATTGAAGATGAAGCTAGTTCAAATCCCATAAGAATAATTAACATAGAAACGATAAGTCCTGAAATATATTCTATTCTTCCATGACCAAAGGGATGTTCGGCATCTGGTTTTTTTCCGGCCATCTTAAATCCAATCATAGAAATAATTGAAGAGCCTGCATCAGAAAGATTGTTAAAAGCATCGGCAGTAATTGCTACGGATTTTGAAATAAATCCTGCAAAAAGTTTTCCACAAAAAAGAAAAAAGTTTAGAACGATTCCAGTTGCTCCACAAAGAATACCATATTTTCGTCTAACTTGTGGATTAGAAAAATCATTTTTGTTTTTAATAAAAATTGAAGCTAAAAGTTTAATCATAAAAATTCCTTATGTATAAGTTAAATAAAATAATTTAGTTTTCTATTGTAAGGTTTTTAACCCATCGTTCTTTTCTAAGTTGCCATTCCGCAACGATTACTTTTACAACATCGGTAAGTTTTAAAACTGCGTACATCAAAACTGGTCCCCAAGTTGTAAAATATGCTACAAGGAAAATTCCTGGCAAGAAAAGAAATATATTTACAGAAATATCTGTAACAGTTCCCATGATTGCATCTCCTCCAGCTCGTGCTGTGGAAAATTGTGCATTTAAGAAAGTCCAAAGTGGCAAATATAAACCGATTATTAAAAGCATATTTTGTGCAATATCGATTGCTTCGGGGGAAATATTCCTAAATACAAATTTTAGTAGACCGCCTGATAAGATTAAAGCACCACCAAAAACAGCTCCAGAAACAAAGGCACCTGATTTCATCCATCGAGAATGAAGTTTTCCTTCTTCAAGTTTACCCTGCCCTAATGTTCCTCCGATGATAACTGCTGTGGCACAAGCAACTCCATTGATTACTAACTGGAAAAGATTTGCGATTGACCAAGCGGCAGACATTCCTGCCACAACTTCAGAACCACCGCGACCATTGTAAACTCTGTTCATAATTGTTTCTGTCAAAATCCAAGACATTTCTGAAAGAATTACAAAGAAGAATTTTTTAAGAATTTCCCAAAAAAGAGATGCTTTAATTTTAAAAATATCTTTCCATTTTGAAAAGAACAATGGTTTTTTAACATAACAATAAATTAGATAAGTTGCTAATTCGACAAGGCGAGCAATTAAAGTAGCAAGCGCTGCACCTTCAATTTCTAAACGAGGTGCTCCTAAATTTCCGTAGATAAGAACCCAGTTAAAAAAAGTATTTACAAGTGTTGCAAAAATTGAAATATAGAGAGGCGTTTTTACATTTTCAGATTCACGCATACTTGAACCGATACAAGTTGAAATAACTATCGGTACCCAAGTAAAAGCAGTAATTTTTAGATACTTAATTCCTTCTATTGTAATTTCAGTTTGATTTAGATTTCCTTTGAGCATAAAATCCATCATGAATTTTGGAAGGAAATAACAACAGGCTGTGTATAAAATTCCTACTGAAACACCAATGATTATTTTAAAGCGGTAGGCTTGTTTCATTCCATCGCCATCTTTAGTTCCGTTGTATTGTGAAATATAAATTCCGCCAGCTGTTGTGATTGAATTTATCAAAATAAAAATTACCATGTTTAATTGGTTTGCAACATTTACAGAACTATATTTTATATTTCCTAAATCAGAAACCATAAAATTATCGATTAAAGAAATTAAACTTTGAATCAATAATTGAAACATGATAGGAAGTGCAATTTGTAAAGCTTTTTTATAGAAATTAACAGGTCCAAAAAGTGAGATATTTTTCATTTATCCTCAAGTAGAAGTTGTAATTAAAACTTCAATTTAAAAAAGTGTATTTTGTAATTTAAGAAGAAAGTTCTTCTTTGTCTTTAGGTTTTTTGAAAATCAAAAATTTGCCTAAAAGATAATTGATAAATCCAAAAAATCCTGCAGAAATAATTTTAACTGGAATATCTGGTAGTTTCTGTTTATCAACAAAAAAGAACATTGTCAATACATCCCCTAACCCACTTAATAATCGAGAAATTAAAAAAATAAATAAGGCAATTATTAATTGTGAAAATTTTTTATTTGCTCCGGGAAAGACAAATAATTGATTACAAAAAAAAGCAAAAATATTTGCTAAAATCCAAGCTATCCCTGTGGATAAAACTGTGGAAAAGTTAAAAATACGAGTAAAAAAAGCATATAAAAGAGTATTTATTAGAGCCGCAATTACACCGTAAAAAACATACTTTAAGAATTGTAAAAAAGTTTTATTCATCAAATCTTAATAACCATCAGACATTGCACGATTAAGATCTCTTTGATAAAGCTCTTGATAAATCATAGCTCGAGTTCTAAGTTTTTCTTTTATTTCTTGTGCAAAAGGAATGTGTCGCCAGAAAATTCCACGAACTTCTTTATCCAATTTTTGAACACCTTCACTTTCTTTAGTCATCCAAAGAATATAGTCGTTGATAAAGTATTCTTTTACATCACCTTTAAGTTTTTGAGAAGAAAACCATTGATAATATTGACCTGTAAAACCTTCATCCATCCAGTGATAAGAGGCTTTTTCTTTTGCAACTTGCCAGCGCAAATCAGCAACAGCAAGTAAAACAGATATTTGCAAATTTCTTGGATACATCGGTACAACAATTCTTCCGCGACTTGTAACTCGATTATATTTATCAAAAGGTTCCCAACAGAAACCAAAATCACCGTAAGTTGGAACTAAAACCACATAAGGTACGATTCTGTTTTGTACATTTTTGTGAATACGACAAAATGCACCTGGATCTATTGATTCTACCCAAGCAAGTTGCTCTAAAACATTTTCTCTGAAACCTGTTCCTTTTGGTAATGAGTGATAAAATTCTCTTGTAAAAATTGGAAAGTGATTTCCTCTACGACCGATTGTCATTTTTGCCATTTGTCTAACAGTATCAAATTCTGTCATAAAATCTGCGCTGTTTACTTCTGTTTCGGTAGTTGGAAGTTCTTGCAATTTTGCTTCAAGAGAACGAGCTGTATCTGTTGCATCTTCATATTCTCTTGTATATCCTGCAATTTCTCTATCAATTTTAAGAAGAGTTTTTAATTTATCAGTAATTTCATTTGCAAGTTTTTTTTGTGCATCTGATAAAGATTGTTTATGTCCATTTTTACCTGGATTGATTGGATGCTCGCAAAATCTATCAACGCAAGATTTAAGTTCTGCTTCAGTCATATTTCGTTCATTTTCTTTTGAACTAAGCATATTATCTGCGTTTTGTAATTTTCCATTATTCTTTGTTTGTAATTGCATTAAGCGAGTTGCTTCTTCTTGATTTCCACCTTTTCCACCGCGAGCATTTTTAGGTCTTGCTTCGTCTGTTTGAGAAAGTGTGATTTTTCCAGATGCGATTCCTTGAAACCATTCGTCAAGATAATAGATTGGTTCTCCAGTTGTATTTTCTAAAAATACTTTTGAAAAAAGTTCTTTTTGTTCGGCAGTAAAAAGTGAAGGAAGTGTAACGCCATATCGCAAAAGAGTTCTTTTACAAAGTGGAGTTTTTGAAGAATTCATTCTTAATGCGATAGACTTTAAAAATTCCCAATAAATAGGAACAATTTGTTGTCTATAAACAGTTTTATCTTTTATATCTTTACAAGTAAGATATTTTGTAAGAATATTGTGAAGTCTTTGTGATGCTTCATTTTCTCCAGAAAGGGCTGTTTTATAATAAGCATTATCAGAAAAAACAGGATTTGGAGAATCCATATAATATTTTTTTACAGGAGCAAATGTTTTTTTACTTAAATCTACAGAACCTACTTGTGCGGAATTTGAAGTTTTAGTTGTTTTTGTAGGTTCAATTTTAACTTCTGGAATATCATCAAGAGAAGGAAAATCTGTATTAGGTAAACTATCAGTATCTGCCAATAATGCGGCAATATCTGGTGAAATTTCGTCATTCATAGTTACTATTTTACCACTTGAAACGATAAATAGCAATAATTTTTTATCTTGACGGTTGGTTAATCCTTTTATAAACTAGAAAAAGAAATATGGTATTAAATGGAGTTTTTATGGAAAAAAAGGATAAAAAATCAGAAAAAAAGAAAAATCCTATGGTAAAAGTTTTATTTGGAATTTTGATTTTTCTATTAGTAATTATTTTGACAGTTGTTGCATGGTGTACTTTCTCCGCATTAGATAAACAAAATACTCTTTCTATTTTACCAGTTGGATATTCTACATATTTGCGTACAGATTCTGCTTGGGATGCAATCGATCCTTTGATTGATTTACAAGCGGCAGATATTTTGTTGTCTTCTCCAGATTTTTCCCAGTTTAGAGAACCTTTTATGGCGTTGCGAGGTTCAACTTTAAGAACAAATAAATTATTTACAACTTTGCTTTCTCGTAGAGTTGATGCAGCTCTTTATTCAGATGAAAATTCAAATCAGCATTTTACTGCAATAATTGATTTAGGATTTTTGTCGGCAGTAACTCGTCCGTCAAAATTTTATTTTCAGTTTGTGGTTGATAAATTTAAAATTGAAAATTTGACAGTTGTAAAATCATCAGAGGATAATAAAAATTATCATTATGAATTTAAAAATGGAAATGCAACATATTTTATTAAGCCCATAAAAAATTTGGTTTTAATTAGTAGTAGCAAAGAACTTTTTGATCAAGGTTTAACTGCAACAAATGATAAACATTATACTCAAGAAGAAAAATCTATGCTTCTTGCAAAACCAGTTCAACCAATTAAAGTTGTAGTTGATGCTCGTCAGTTGGCTTTATCTTTAACAGAGCAAATTCCGATTTTTAATAAAATTGCTTCGATGTTAAGTAGAGAAAGTTTGAGCGTTTTATCTTTTGGAATTACAGATGAACAAATAAATATAAATGCAGATTTTCCTTTTACTGTTTCAGAAGAATTAGAAACAATTCCTGGCTTTTCTGGTTTAAGTAAAATTCTTTCAAAAAATTCTACAATGCCACAATTATTATCTCGGCTAACAGATAATGTTCAATATTACACAATTATAAAAGCAGGAAGTGTGCAAGAATTAAAAACTGCTGTGTTTCCTTTAATGCCTTCAAGTATGAATTTAACTTCACTTTGGAGCATGGGAAATTCTTTGTGTTCTGCAATTTTTGGAACAACCCTTGATGAAATAATTTTTTCTTGGACTGGAGATGAATTTGCAGTTCTTGGAATTGAAGGTTTGAATGATCCTGTTTTTGTAATGCAAGTTTCTGATGAAAAACAACGCAAAGTAATTTTTGAAAAAATAATTTCTTCAATTATTATAAATGATAATACAAGTTTGATTTTAGACGGAGTGCGATTGCCTCGTTTGGAAATTCCAGCCTTCTTACAAGCCTTGTTAAAAAATTTTGAAATCAATTTGCCTAATCCTTATTATATGGTAAAAGATGGTTTTATTTATTTTTCTGTTGCGCCAGAAACTTTGTCAGTAATTCATAGTTCAATTTCAAATGGAAATAAAATTTCTAAAAATGAAAATTGGCAAACAGTTTCAACAAATCAAAAAAATAATTCTACAATGAGTTTGTTTTACGATTTGGCTCGAAGCATTCCGTTCTTTTTGCGTGGTGATAATTATGTTTCAAAAATTTTGCAACTTTACACAATTGGTCGTTGTGATATCAGAATTGAAAATTCAGTTTTAAAATGTCAGTTACAAGCAAATTCAAAACGAGCAGGAAATTTAAAAGAGATTCCAGGTTATCCAATTAGTTTGGAAGGAACTTCTGATTATAAACTTTTTATTGATGGAGCAAAAAATTCAAATCAAATTTTCTGGATTGAAGATAACAATAAATTAAAATCTATGAATGTTTCTTCATTTGCAATTACAGAAAAAAAATTTGATTCAGAAAAAATAAATATTTGTGTTGCAAAAAAAGAATTTTCTTCTGGCGGAATTTTGTGGGTTACAACTTCTGAAGGAAATGTTTATTTGTTAAATAAAAATTTAGATGTCGTACAAAATTTTCCAATTATGATTTCTGAAAAACCAACAGCTGATTCTTCTTCCTTTGATGATGGATTGATAATTCCGTTAGAAAAAAAATTATGTTACATTTATTCAGATGGAAAAGAAAAAATAATTGAATTAGATATTGCAGGTTCTATAAAATCAAATCCAACTGTGCTAAATAAAAATGTTGCAGTTTACGACAAAAGTTTTGCAGGAAAAATTTTTGTAATGGAAGATGGAATTTGTTTAAATCAAGAAAGACCTTTTGCAGTTTCTGGAATTGCTTTTGGAAGTCCTGCATTGATGAAATCAAAATCTGTTTTGTATACAGGATTTATAAATCAAGCTGGAAATATTTTTGTTTGGTCTGATAATATTTTGAAAAAAGAATTTCCAAAAAAACTAAACGGAATTTTTTATTCGAATCTTGTAAGTAACGGAAAATATTTTTTTGCAGTTTCTTCAGTTGGTGAAATTTTTAGAATTGATGTAAATGGAAATTATCTTTCTGTAAAAATTCCTAACATCAGTGTAAAAGAAGGTTACTTAACTGTTGCAAGTCAAGGTAACGGCGTGAACAATATTTATTTAACAACAGACGGAAATGTAATTTACGGTTTTAACGAAAACTTAGAATTGATTTCTGGTTTTCCATTAGCAGGTTGTGGAACTCCAGTTTTTACAGATGTTAATGGTGATAAAATTTTAGACTGTGTTGTTCAAACAATCGACAAAAAAATCAATGCTTGGAATTTGCGATAAAGTTTTTGGTGAAACAAAAGGATGTTTAAAATGAAAAAAAATATTTTTGTACAAATTTTTATTTTGTTAATTTTGGTTTTAAATTTTTCTTGTACAAGTTTGCAACAAGATGTAATGGTTTCTTCTATCGCCTCAGAAAATATTGAAGAGTTTGAAGAAATTGAAAGTTCTGTTGCAACATTAGATTCATCGTTTTGTCTTGGCGAAAAAATTTCTAGTCAAACAAAATTAGCAGATGAAACAGAAAAACAAATTGATATTTTACTTTTAGAAAGTGGTTTGGAAAAAGAAGCACAATCTCGGCTTTGGGCGTTAAAAGGAATTCTCAAATTTATTGAAGGAAAAAAAGTTGAAGCAAATAAATGTTTTGAAGTTTCAAAAAATTTATACAAGGGTGAAGTTTTTACAAATGTTTTAGGAAGCAGACTTGGATTTATTGATTTAAGTGATGATGAAAAAATCAAAACTGCTGATAAAAAAATTTTGTTACTTGAAAAAGCAATTCAAAATTTTATAAACAAAAATTATATCGAAGCGGTTGCAAATTTTGATGAAGCATTTATTTCTTTGCCAGGTTACTATCAATACGCTTACTCAAAAGTTAGAAATAAAGCTTGGGAATTACGAAACATAAATTCACAAACAGAAAATTCAAATACAAATCTTTTGCAAGTTTCAGAAATTACAGTTGGACAAATGTTGATGATTGCACAAAGTTCTTCAAATGTTTTGTTCAATTATAATGCAGGAAAAATTTTATCAGAAAATGATTTGTTCAAAAAAATAATTTCTGAAGGTTTGTTAAATCCTGCAAGCGAATTTATGAGTTGGTCGTCAGAAAATCAAAATTCAAAAAATAAAATTTCTAAAAATCAAAAATTAAATCGATATATGTGTGCAAGATTTTTATGGAACTTATATAACGGAAACAAAAATGCGAAAAAAGATTTATCAAAATATTCTGTTATGTTTGCAGGAATGGATGATTCGCCTGTGCAAGATGTAGAAATTGATTCACCAGATTTTGATGCAGTTTTAGGTTGTATTGAATTAGAATTTATGAATCTTACCGACGGAATAAATTTTGAAGGAGAAAATTCTGTTAGCGGAATTGAGTTTAGCGAAAGCATAAAAAAAATTAAATAATTTTTTGTGAGGAATTTTTTTATGAAATTAAATTTTAAATTATTATTTGTTTGTGTTCTTGTTGTTGTCATTGTGTTAGTTTGTTTTTTTATGATAAGTCATATGAAAAATAAGAACGAAGAAAAAATCACAACAACACAAATTGCAAATCCAATGAAAAAATCTACACCACAAGAAATTATCAATACTATCGGTGTAAAATTCAATGAACCAAAAAATGTAACTGAAATAAATTATTTTATTATTTCAAATCAAGTTGCACAAATGAATTTTATTAAAGATGGAATTTCTTTTACAGCAAGAATAAGACCTTCAAATCAATTTGAAGATATTTCTGGAATGTATTTTAATTGGAACAACGAACAAGATTGTAAAATTGCTTGGTGCTCTGGAAAAATTTATTTTATGAAAGATGCAGAAAATAAAAATCCTGGAATTTGTATTTGGTATGATGTTGCTCCTGGTTTAATGTACAGTCTTTCTATGAACGACAAAGCCAATCCAGAAATTTTATTAAGTCTTGCAAACGAAATTTATCATAAAAGTCAAGAATAAAAAAATCCAGTAGAAAAGTTTTTATACAAGTCTACTGGATTTTAGATTTCGAAATAAATTCGGAATGATAAATTATCTATATTAATAAATTTATTCTGCTTCTACTATTTCTACATATTCAGTTGCTTTATCACCTGCGATTTTTCCAAATACTGTGATGTCGGCAACTGCGTTTCCTCCAAGGCGGTTTGCTCCGTGAACGCCACCTGTAACTTCACCTGCGGCATAAAGTCCTGGAATTACATTTCCGTTTTTATCAAGAACTTGTGTATCGGCATTGATTTTAATTCCACCCATTGTGTGATGAACAGCTGGTCCTACTTCAACTGCATAGAATGGACCAATTTCAATTTTGCGTGGCATTTCACTTGCTTTTCTTCCAAATTCTTCATCAATACCTGTTTCAACTGCTTGATTATATTTTTTGATAGAAGCTTCAAATTCTTTTGCATCAATGTTAAGTTTATCAGCAAGTTCTTTTAAATCTTTTCCTTCTGTTAATAAT
Source organism: Treponemataceae bacterium (assembly GCA_045645985.1). Lineage (GTDB taxonomy): Bacteria > Spirochaetota > Spirochaetia > Treponematales > Treponemataceae > RGIG9060. Next base: position 30,461 of record JAZRJV010000005.1, on the reverse strand, counting down.
CCTTGACTTGCATATCCTTCAATTGCTTTGAGTGAATCTCTAACTCCTTGGTCAAAAACTAAGAAAGCTGTCTTTCCTTTTTGTTTAAGGATTGCATCTGACATTACATCACGAGTTGCCATTTCGCTACCAAATCTTTTTCCGTCACGGTTAATCATGATAGCACCATTTCCGCGAACTGCTTCTGTAATCATAATATTTTTTTCTGGAACTACAGTTGGATGAGTTTGAATTTGTTCCATATCAACTACATCGCCATTAAAATCTGTAATCCAAGTTAGCGCGTCTCCTGTTGCTCCAGCGTGATTTGTTGTTCCAAAACCTTTTAAGTTTGGTTTGTAAGAAACGATGATTTCTGGATTTGCTCCGAATCCACCAGTTGCAATAATTACTGCTTTTGAATTGATTTTATAATTTCCGTTTGGTGTTTCAACAACAACGCCAGCAACTTTTCCGTTGTCATCAATTAAACTTGTAACTTTGTTATTGTAACGAATATCAATTCCTTGTTTAGTTGCTTGATTTTCTAAAACTTGAACAAGATGTGACCCAACAGCGGCTCCACCAGTAGGTCTGTGTGTTCTATTATTTGTTGAACCTGCCATTTTACCAACATCAGTTAAATCAGCTCCCATTTCTAAAAGCCAATCAACTGTGTCGCTAGAGTTTTCTACCATTGTTTCAACTAAAACTGAATCATTGATATTTTTTCCACCAGTCATTGTGTCTTCATAAAATTGTTTGTTGGAATCTTTTATTCCAAGTTTTTTCTGTACAGAAGTTTCACTTGCGTTTAATCCTCCTGTTGCATAATTTGTGTTTCCACCAGCAATAGGCATTTTTTCTAAAACGATAACATCCATTCCTTTTGAATTTGCTTCTACTGCTGCACTTAATCCAGCACCACCTGCACCGATTACAACAATATCAGTTTCTGTATCTGAATATGAAACTTTTGATTTTTCATTTTTTCCTGTAGCTTTTTGAGTTGCTTCTTTTACAGCATCAAGAACACCGCGAGAAGTATAAGTTGCACCAGAAAGAGCATCAACGCCTTCAACAGTTCCTTTTTCTTCGATAACATCTAAAAGTTGTAATGCGTATTCTTTAGCAAAATCACTATCTTTAATAGAAAGCAATTCTGTATCTACGATTTTTCCATCTTTTGTGGTGATTTGAATTGTCATTTCACCTTTAAAACCTTCTCCAGAACCTGTCCAAATTCCATCTTGGATAGTTTCTGTTTTTGTACAAGTTGTAATTGCAATTATACAAGCAATACTAAGTAAAACAAAAATAATTGTAGCAATTATATTAGATTTCTTCATAGATTCCTCCATAGTGAATTATAATAGATTTTTTACTTCTTGTGTATAAGAAAAAAACTTATTATACTGTCTCTATGAAAACATCACAAAATCAATTATTTACAGATAACGCACAAAGAATTCGAGATGTTATTCGTTACATCAAGCGTTTTAAGAACGCCACAGTTGTAATTCATATTGATGATAGAATTTTGGAATCTCCTCTTTTTTCAAGTCATATTTCTGATATTGCAATGATGCACGACGCTGGTTTAAAAGTGATAATTGTTCCTGGTGCAAAAAAAAGAATTGATGATGTTTTGTCTATCAATAATGTTAGTTGGCAAAATAAAAACGGATTTAGAATTTCAGAAGAAAACTCAATTCCTTTAATTAAGATGGCTGCTTTTGATGTTTCAAATAAGATAATGACAGCCCTTTCAGCAAACGGACTTACCGCTTTAATCGGAAACTGGGTTCGTTCAAGAGCTAAGGGAATTATTGATGGTTTTGACTACGGAATTTGTGGCGAAATTGATAAAATTCATATTGAATCTTTGAATACAGTTTTAGAAAACGGATTTATTCCAATTTTCCCATGTATCGGTTGGAGTGCAAAAGGAAAACCTTATAATATTTCTTCAATTAAGTTGGCTTGTGAAACTGCAATTTGTTTAAAAGCTGATAAATTATTTTTCTTAACTCCAGATACTTCAATTACAGAAAAAGATTTTGTTATTTCAAAAGATATGCCACTTTCACCAGAAGGTTGTATTCCTGCTCTCAATCTTGAAGAACTTGAAATCTTTTTGAAGGACAACAAAGAAAATCAAAGTTCTGTAATAAATTTGTTGAAAAATGGTTTACAAGTTTGTAAAAGTGGAGTTTCTCGAGTTCACATTCTAAACGGACAAATCGACGGAACTTTACCTTGCGAAATTTTTTCTGATTTAGGTTCTGGAACAATGATTTACAAAAGTGATTACGGCGGAATCAGAAAAATGAATATCGATGATATTTCTCAGGTGCTTTCTTTGATGAGACCTTTTATCGAAAAAGGAATTTTGCTAAATCGCACAGAACAAGATTTACAAGAAAGTTTTTCAGATTTTATCGTTTATGAACTTGATGGTGCAATTCGTGCTTGTGCTTCACTTCACATTTACGATGAAGTTCAAGGTGAAATCGCTGCAATTGCAGTTGATAAAACTTGTTCTCACATGGGAATCGGTCCTAAGATGGTTTCATATTTAATTGATGACGCTAAAAAAGAAAATCTAAAATCAGTTTTTGTTTTAACAACACAAACTTCAGATTGGTTTGAAAAATTAGGTTTTGTTTCTGATGAAATCGAAACTTTGCCAGAAGAACGAAAGCAACTTTGGACAAAAAAACGAAACTCAAAATTGTTCAGATTAAAATTGAATTAGTTTTTTATCTAAAATTTTATGCTAACTTCGCCAGTAAAAATTTCTGTAAGTTTTTCTTCAAAAGAATCTTGTAGTTTTTTCTTTACAAGAAGATGGCCTTTATCTGAAATATCCACAACTTGCGCTTGATAACTTTGTCCAGAAAAAGTGTTTTCAATTACATCAACAGTTTTTCCTATCAAGTTTGAACGATTTTTATATTCAGTCATTACTTGCTGATGATTTTGAACTTTTAAATCTTCTAAAATTTCTTGTAACAAGGATTGAATAATTTTTTCTCGTAAGGTGAAATCAAGATTTACGCTTCCTGCAATTTCAGAAAGTTCTTCTGGAAATCCGTTTTTGTCTTCTTGTAAATTTATTCCAATTCCAATAATTGCAGGATTGATTTTTCCTTTTTGCGAATTAGATAAAATTCCTTCTGTTAAAATTCCGCAAACTTTTTTTTCGTTTATAAAAATGTCGTTCACCCATTTGATTTTGCAATCTTTACAACCAAACTTTTCTAGAGTTTTGCAAACGCTAACTGCAACTTTTGGAGTGATGAGAGTAACATCATTTTCGTATTCTAAAAAATCTGTTTCAAAAATTATTGAAAGATAAATTCCACAATCTTTAGGCGAAAAAAAACTTCTTCCTAATCTTCCTTTTCCTGCAGTTTGAGAATTTGCAACAAAAATTGCTTTTATTGGAAGAAGATTTTTTTCTTCTTGTGGATTTTCATTTTTTTTAGAACAAGCAAATTCTTTTGCACGAATATTTGTAGAATCTGTTTGTTCGTAAAAAAATTTATTTATAACAGTTAAATCCGTTGCGTTCAATTCCTTCAACCCATTTTTTTGCCCAGAGTTTTGCATTTTGCAAATCGTGTTCTTTGTAGTTTCCACATTCTTTTGGATCTCGTCCAGGAATTTCTTTATCATCTGGCCAAGCTGCAACTTGTTTTAAAACTACTAACATTTTTTGAGCAATTTCTTCTTCTGTGTGTTCGTCAAAAATTGTTAAGTAAAAACCAGTTCTACATCCCATTGGCGAAAAATCGATAATTCCATCTAAAACATTTCTGATATATTCAGCAACTAAATGTTCCAAAGTATGAATACTTGCGATTGGCATAAATTCTTCGTTTGGTTGACAAAATCGAATATCGTATTTAGAAACAATATCACCTTTTGTTCCAACTTTTTTTGATGCTTGTCTAACATAAGGTGCTGTAACTTTTGTGTGGTCAAGATTAAAACTTTCCACATTATATTTCTGATTTTCCATATTTTCTCCAATAAAATATTTTTCACTTTTAAAGTGATTAAAAATTTTTTAACATATTAGTAACGGTTTGTCCACTAATTTTTGCGGCAACTTCTCTGTTAAATGAATATTCATTTTCTACGCTTTCGTCGGCAGAATCAGAAATACAGCGAATTATTACAAATGGAATTTTGTGTAAATAACAAGCGTGAGCAATCGCTGTTCCTTCCATTTCTACACAAAATGGATTACAGTTTTGCATAATTTTTTCTTTTACAGATTTATCGCAAACAAAAATATCTCCAGAAGCAACTCGTCCTTTGTAAAGAGTAGAATTATTTTCTGAAACAAATGATTTTTCTGCCAAAGTGATTAAGTTTTCATCTGCCTTGAAGAAAGTTGGCATTCCTGGAATTGTGCAAGGTGCATCTCCAAAGAAAGTTGTATCAGCATCGTGGTAAACACAATCTGTAGAAATTACAATGTCGAGTGGTTTTAATTCTTTTGCCATCGCTCCTGCAATTCCTGTGTTGATAATGTGAGTTACATCAAATTTGATGATTAAAAGTTGTGCACAAAGGGCTGCGTTTACTTTTCCAATTCCGCTTTGAACAACAACGCAAGATTTATCATTGATTTTGCCTTCAAAAAATGTAAGATGGGAAATTGTGCTTTCTTTTTTTTCTTGCATAATGCTACAAAGATGTTGAATTTCAATATCCATAGCACCAATAATTCCGAATTTTACTCTAGATTTTTCCATAAATTCTCCTAAATTGTGTTTTATTGTAAAATTTTTCAAAGATTATGTAAATTATGTCAAAGTTTGCAAAAAAAATACATAAAAATACAACATTTGTTATTGACATTATAACATAGTTTTGCTAATATAACCATAACAATATTGTATTCAAGAGAGTCGCTTTTTTCTCCTCCTTTTGCGACTCTTTTTTTTTGCCTTTTTCATTTTATCATATTTTTAAATAATTCTCTTTCTTTTTCAATATATTTTTCTAGACTCTTCGTTATTGCATGAGGCGTAGCCTTAAAAAAGAAGAAAAAATTGATTTTTCCAAGGATTTCAGCGTTTTCTTTTTGTATAATTGATTTAAGATTTTCATATTTAACGATGATTTGCTTATCTTGTGCAAATTTTTTGATTTTTGCTAAAATGTGTAAAGAATAAAAAAGGTCTACAGTAAAAATTCCGTAAAAAAATCCAATTACAAAACTAAAAATAAGATGTTTACTAAGCCAAATAAGTGCTTCATCAATAAAAGGATTGATAAAAATATAATAAAATCCACCTAAAATAAACCAAAAAAAAGTGAATTGCGGACAAATTATTCCTTGAATGTTTCCTTTTAAATGTGAATAATCCCAAAGTTTTACCTTCATTCCTTTTATAAAAATGATTCCTGCAATATATTCAAAAATCGTAACTGAAATTGCCATTACAAAAAACAAAGTGATGTGTTGCAAAGTTTTTGATTCAATAAATGAAAAATTGATTTGCGACAAAAAATACAAAATACATAATGAAAATCCATAAAGCGGAAGATAAGGACCTCGCAAAAATCCTGGATTTATCCATTTGTGTTCTGGATTAGAAAATGAAAAAAACTTTCTAAAAAAAAGTTCTAATATCCAGCCTAAAAAACTTCCTAAAGAAAATAAAAATGCTAATGTTATAAAAAGGTTCATAATAAAAATATAATGTGTAAAAAGAGTAAATTTCTTTAATTGACAAAAAAACTGATTTAAGTTATTAAAAATCTATGTTTTTATTATTGCTTTCGCTTATTTATCTTGCTTTTATCAGTTTAGGGCTTCCGGATGCACTTTTAGGTTCGGCGTGGCCAATTCTTCATAATGATATAAATGTTCCAATTTCTTTCGCTGGATTTATTTCTATGATTATTGCTGGAGGAACAATTTTTTCAAGTTTCTTTAGCGATAAAGTGATAAAAAAGTTTGGAACAGGGCTTGTTACCGCAATAAGCGTAGGAATGACCGCTTTTGCACTTTTTGGTTTTTCTATCTCCACAAAATTTTGGATGTTTTGTCTTTTTAGCATTCCCTACGGATTGGGAGCAGGTTCTGTTGATGCGGCTTTGAATAATTTTGTTGCGCTTCATTATAAAGCTCGTCACATGAGTTGGCTTCATTGTTTTTGGGGAATTGGTGCAACTTTAGGTCCTGTAATTATGGGCCAATGTTTGATAAACGGAGCAAATTGGTCTAATGGATATAAAATCGTTAGTTTTTTACAAATTGGATTAACTGCAATCTTAATTTTTTCTTTACCTTTATGGAAAAATTTTAAAAAAGATAATGAATCACTTTCGCAAGATGAACATAAAACTCTTTCTTTAAAAGAATTACTTTCTTTACCAAAAGCAAAATCTGCTTTAGTTGGATTTTTTTGTTATTGTGCTTTAGAATCTAGTGCAGGTTTGTGGGGTGCAAGTTATATGGTTTTAGAAAGAAATATTCAACCTGAACTTGCTGCAAAATGGATTTCATATTTTTATTTTGGAATCACAATCGGAAGATTTTTAAGTGGATTTATAACGATAAAACTTTCTTCAAAAAATATGGTTCGGCTAGGGCAATTTATTCTTTTGCTTGGAATTATCACTATTTTGTTACCGACTTCTATCAATTTTCTTTTGGTGATTGGATTTTTCCTTGTTGGTTTAGGATGTGCGCCTATTTATCCAAGTATGCTTCATTCAACTCCACAAAATTTTGGAAAAGATGTTTCTCAATCAATTATGGGAAAGCAAATGGCATCTGCTTATGTTGGTTCAACTTTTATGCCTCCAGTTGTTGGATTTCTTGTGGATAACTTAACACCAAAATTATTTCCTCTTGTTTTATTTTTGATTTTAACTTTGATGTTTTTTATGACAGAACGACTTTACAAATTTTCATCCAGAAAGTTAAAGAGTTCATAATAATATGCTTCCAAAAATGCGTCTTTGCTATTAAAAGTGTCGTGTTCCAAATAAGGCATAAAAATTATTTTTGTATTTTCTGTTCTTTTGGCAAATTTTTCTTGTGCTTTGGGGCTTACTAAATTATCATTTTCTGCTTGAAAAATTAAAATTGGAATATTTATTTTTTTCAACTGTTTAGATTTGAACACATCACCTGTTGCTTCTAACGCTGCATTTACCCAAGAAAAAGTTGCTCCGTTTGTTTGGTAATAAATATTTTCGTTTCGTAAATCTAAAACATATTGATATCGGGCTTTAGATTTTGTGGAAGTTTTTTTGATTTCTAATTTTCCGTTTGGAATAAATTCTTGATGGTCAAATGCAAAAGATGCGCCTTTATTAAATCCGATGGCTGTATTTACAAATGCTTTTACAATGGGTTTTGGAATCCCAAGCAAATTGATTCCAAGCATTGGTGCGTTCAAAATTGCTGCATCAAAATATTCTGGAAAGTTCTCGATTAAAAGTGAAGCAACGCATCCGCCCATAGAATGTGCAAAAAGAAAAATCGGTTTGTTTTCAGCATTGGGAAGTAGAATTTCGTTATAAATTAAAGATGCGTCATCAACATAGGTTTGAAAATCATCGATATGAACTTTTGACAAACTATCTTTTACTTCCCTTGAAGAAAATCCGTGTCCTCGCTGGTCGTAACGAACAACATTGTAGCCTTGTGTTAAAAGATAGTAAGTGATTTCATCAAATTTTCTTGAAAATCCTGTAAATCCATGAATTAGTAAAATTGTTCCTTTATTTTCTGGAAGAAAAAAAGTTTCGTAATAAAGCTGATTTTGGTCGGGAGTTTCTAAATATCCAGTTTTAATACAAGAATCTAAAAATGGTTGTGCAACATTTTGCATTTGGATATAAAAAATTTCGTCTCTAAAAATATTCAGATTTTTATTATTTTTGTCGTAATCTATTCTAAATTTATTCAAAGATTTATTTGCAAAACATGAAGAAATTGCCAAAAAGACAAGAACTAAAAGAAATATTTTTTTGTAGAATTTATAAGAATGTGAAGTGTGAAACATATTATCCTCTGAAAAGTAAAATCTACTTTAAGGATAATACACGGAAGTAAAAAATTCAAAAAAGCCAACTGTCGGACTCGAACCGACTACCTGCTCGTTACGAGGGAGCTGCTCTGCCTGGTGAGCTAAGTTGGCAATATCAACTTAAGTGAAGAGAAATTATCTTTGTTGACAGCGTGAATCTACAAATCGTTTCATATCGATTATATTGTTTACAATAACATAATTTGTATAGATTTCGATTTTGTGTTTTTCTACAAATTTATTCATTTCATCTTTTACTTGGTCGATAGAAAGTCCTGTCCAATGTGCAATATCTTGCATTGTAAGGTTAAATCGACGAGAGCGTTCGTTTGGATTTGGGCAAGGATTCATCTCATCAAACATAAGGAAAACATCCCCGATTTTTGCTTGTGGGTCAGAAATAACCAAAGTCTTAAATCTGCGTTTTTGGTCGTAAATTCGTTTACAGAAAAGTTTGATAAGAATCATTGCAATTTGAGGATTTCCTGTAATCAAAATTTCAAAGTTTTGCTTGTTAAATTCAAGAACTTCTACTTTATCGATTGCCACACAAGTTGCTGAACGAGGTGAATTTTCTAGAATTGCCATTTCTCCAAAAAACTCTCCTGGCATAAGAATATCTAGATTCTTTTTCTTTTCGTTTACGCATTTTACAAGTTGAACTCTTCCTGATTGAATTAAATAAAAACAATCTCCAGGTTCATATTCTGAAATAATTACAGAACCTGGTTCAAAAGTTTTTGCAAATCTAGAGAAAGCTGGTAAAGAAAATTGTTTTAACCCACTTTGAACAGAAGTTTGAGTGTAATCATCATTAAAATTAGAAACTTTGTCTCTTGCTTGTTGAACTTCCATTCGTTTTTTTGAAGCAAGGTAAAGTTGTTTTAATTGAGTAGCATTTGGAGCATTAGGAAATCTTGTAAAAAATTTTACACAAATATCACAACAAGCCTTATATTGATTATCATTATAAAAACTTTGTGCAACAGATTGCATTCCTGCAAATTGAGAAATTTCTTCGTGACTATTCAAGATTGATTCAGTTTTTTTGTGAATATTTCTTAATTGCTTTGAAAAAACTTTAAGCATTTTTAAGATAACTGATTTATTTGTACTAAATAATTGTTCAAATTCCGCTAATGACATTGAAACTGTTACAGAATCTGCAAGAACTGTGGCTGTTTCTTCTCTTGGAAATCGTCCAAAAGCTGATTTTACACCAAAAAATTCACCTTCTTTGATGTGTTCTACAACATTACTTCCTGTTTCAATATCAACACTTGAGAGTAAAACATATCCTTTTTGCAAAATAAAAATGCGTTCATCTCTATCACCTGAAAAATAAATAATAGAACCTTTTGTATATTGCATTGTTTTTGGCATATCAATTCCCCATAAAAACGATAAATTTTCTAAATTTATAGTAAAATTCTAACATAATTTTTTAAAATATGCTATCCTTTTTTATAATGATAGACTTACATACACATTCAAATTGTTCTGATGGCGATTTATCTCCAGAAGATTTAGTAAAATACGCTGTTTCAAAAAAAATTACTGTTTTGGCTTTAACTGATCATGATACAATTTCTGGTCTAGACCGAGCTGAAAAAGCTAGCAAAGAAAACGGAATTGAATTTGTGCGAGGTATTGAACTTGGAATTGAATGGCCATCTGGAGAATTTCATCTTTTAGGATATGGACTTTCCGAAATATCAGAAAGTTTACACGAATTGATAGCAACTCTTCAAAAAAATCGGGAAGAACGAAATTTGCGAATTGTTGAAAAACTAAAAGATATAGACATAAATACATCTCTTGAAGAATTATACGAAATTTTTAATACAAAAAATATTTGTCGCCCTCATATTGCAGATTTTTTGGTTTCTAAAAAGAAAGTGAAAAATCGGCAAAAAGCTTTTGATTTGTATCTTGCTAAAGGTCGTCCAATTTATGAAAAAAAAGTTGGAATGAATTTAGATGTTGCAATTCAAGCAATAAAAGATTCTGGCGGAATCCCTGTTTTAGCACATCCTCTTTCACTTTATGTTTCCTGGGGAAAAATGGAAGGCGTTTTACAAGATTTGTACGAAAGAGGAATTTGTGGTTTAGAAGCATGGCATTCTGGAGTGCGATTAAGTGAAGCAAAGCGTCTTGAAGAACTTGCTAGAAAACTAAGATTTTTTGTTACTGCAGGAAGTGATTTTCATGGCGAAAAAGTTAGAGCCGATAGAAAAATCGGACATACAGCTGGTGGAATAAAAATTGATGAGAGATTTTGGAACTCTGAACTAAAACCTGCCTTAAAATCTTAAAAAAATAAAAAAAATTTTTAATTTTACATTTAAAATAACACTTTTGAAATGATAATAATTATGAAGTATTTCTGGAGCGGAGGAATATGCACATAGTTAGTTTTTCGCCTTTCGGATATGAAGGCAATATTGTTTCTGTAGAAGTGGATTTGCGTCGGGGGATTCCCGCCGTTGATTTGGTTGGTTTGGCTGATAACGCTGTAAAAGAGGCAAGAGAAAGAATGCGGTCTGCCATAATCAATTCTGGATTTGATTTTCCAAAAGAGCGTGTTCTTATAAGTTTGTCGCCTGCAGACTTAAAAAAAGAAGGTGCTGGATTTGATTTAGCTATGGCCTTAGCAGTTTTAATAAATCCAATTCAACAAAGTTTATTAGATGCTACTGTATTAGTTATGGGCGAATTAGAACTTTCTGGAAAACTAAGACCAGTTCGTGGAATTCATGCCGCAGTTTCTACGGCAGTTTCATTGGGAATTAAAACTTGCATTGTATGTTCTGAAAATGCTCCAGAGGCTTCAGGGATTAAAGGAATGAAAGTTATTTCTTGCAATAATCTAAAAGAAGCCTATGAGTCAGTTATTTATTTGCAAAAAGAAACTGAAAATTCATCAGAAGAAGACAAGATAATTCAAGAAAACGAACAAATTGAATTTGCTCCTATTGATTTATCACAAGATTTTTCTTTGATAAAAGGAATGCCTTTTTTGGTGCGAGGTTTACAAATTGCGGCAAGTGGAGGCCATAATGTGATAACTTACGGACCTCCTGGCTGTGGAAAAACTTTAGCAATGCAAAGATTTTCTTCTTTGTTACCTTATCTTTCTATGGAAGAATCTCAAAGTGTAACTCGCATTTACAGTTTGGCAGGACTTTTGCCACCAAAATCATCTTTGTTAAAAACTCGACCTTTTAGAATGCCTCATCAAAGTGCCAGTCTTGAAGGAATGATTGGCGGCGGAATAAATTGTCGGCCGGGCGAAATTTCTTTGGCTCACAATGGAATTTTATTTTTGGATGAAGCGGCTGAATTTAGAACTTCCGTTTTGCAAGCCTTACGAGTTCCGCTTGAATCTGGAAAAGTAACTTTGAGTAGAGCTGGACGACATACGGTTTTTCCGGCAGAGTTTCAAATTTTAATTGCAACCAATCCATGTCCTTGCGGAAATTTTGGAAGTGACAATAAAATTTGTGTTTGTTCTGCTCATGCTGTAGAGCAATATTGGAAAAAATTTTCTGGCCCGCTTTTAGATAGAATAGATATACGAATTCCTGTGTTAAATTCTTCAAAAGATATTTTAAAGGAAGATAAAACAGATTTATCAGCAGAAAAAATTTCTTTTTCAACTCAATTTTTAAGACAAGATATTGCTCGAGCAATCAAAGTTCAAAAAAGCCGACAAGGAAAATTGAACGCTCGTCTTTCTCCCGAAGAAATAAATTATTTTTGTAAACTTAACTCAGAATGTACAGATTACTTAAACGAGCAAATTGAAAAAAATAATTTTTCTGCAAGAGCCACGCACAGTTGCATAAAACTTGCAAGAACAATCGCCGACATGCAAGAATCCTTTAGCATTCGCCTTGAAGATTTAACCGAAGCTGTTTCTTACCGCAAAAACGAAGGAGGTATCAATTATTGCTTTTAAGTTTTGACAGAATATATTAACTATGATAAATTTGATATTGGAGTATGCTATGAAAGGAATTAGTATTGCTTTAGACAATCAAAAGAATTGTAACAAAACTTCTAGTGATTTTGAAAAAGAAATTTATTTAAAATTACAAGAAGCAGAAGAACAAGAAATGGATATAACTAAACGATTTTCTTCTGATGAAGTTTTGCAAATTCTTCAAGAAAGAATAAAAGCAAATTTTAATGTATAAAATTGAGTTTTTACCTATTGCACTCGATGATTTAGTAGAAATATCCGATTATATTTCTACTAAACTTTGTAATCCGAGAGCAGCTCAAAATCTATACGAGGAAATAATTTTTGAAATAGAAACTCTTTCTCTTTTTCCCTATTCAGCTCCTATACTCATTTTAGAGAATCATTTAAAAAGAAAGTATAGAAAATTAATAGTAAGAAATTATTTAGTTTTTTATTGGGTAGACGAAGATAATAAAACAGTAATTATATCTAGAATTGTGTATGGAAGAAGGGATATAAAAGATTCATTCTTTATTGACTAAGCTAACACTCTAGAAACTTCTTCTGTAATTCGTGTGTGTAGATCTTGGGAAAGTTTTTTGTAAATTTCGTCTGATAAATCTGCAATAAAAACTGTTTTATCTATTGTTGGTATATTATTTTCTTTATGTTCTTGTTCAAAAAGTTTGCTAGGTTCAATTTTTAGAGTTTCTGCAATTAAGTCTATTGTTTCTGGTTTTGGAAATTTATGTCGACTTTCAATTTCTGTAATGTAAGTATATCCATATCCAATTTTTTCGGATAATTCTTCTTGTGTTAATCCTGCTTTTTTTCTATAAAATTTTAAATTTTCTCTAAAAATTTCTCTTGTACCCATAGACTATATAATACTCTTAAAAATACATATTTTTTATAGTCATTAAGCCTTGATAAATTTATACTCTAATGATAAAATGTACTAAAAGACTATATTAAATATAGTTGATAAGTACATTTTACAAAGTCCGCAATGACTTAAATCTACGAAAGGAAGGTTTTTTATGAAAAAACTAATTGCTGTTTTATTGGTGTTATTGGTTGTAAGTGCTTCATTTACATTTGCTTGTGAGCATACTCAAAACAGTACTAAATGTGATTATTGTGTAGGGTTGACATGTGCTGCAGGCGTAGGAACTACTACTGCAGTTATGGGGATGAAATCAGGGGGGGCAGCAGCCGTGGCCGGTGGTCTTGCTGGAGCTGCTTATGGATTTGCTGATGGATATTCTGATGGAAAATGTGACGGAAAAGTAACAATAGGTAATGATGAAGAGTCATACATGGATTATGAAGATTATAGTGGAGACTATGGTTATTGGGATGATTAGTAAATAACATTATTTAATTCAATTTTTGGGCAGATATATTTTTATCTGCCTTTTTTTTACTACAAATTTCCCCACTCTTTGCATTTTACCAATATTCGAGTTATAATAAAATTGTATTCTATTAAATATAAGGACACTCAACAAATGAACAAAACACAAAAACTTTTTTCTATTGCCTTGATTATTTTACTTTTTTCTTTGCCGGTTTTTTCACAATCGCTTAAAGTTGGTGCAAATGCGCCAGATTTTTCTTTGCAACTTCAGCAAGATGGAAAACCTAGCGACAAAATTGTAACGCTTAATTCTTACAAAGGAAAAGTTTTGTTTTTGCACTTTTGGGCAACTTGGTGTCCGCCATGTAAGGTGGAACTTCCACACATGGAAAGTTTAGCAAAAAAACTTGCTAGCCAAGGCGATAAAGCCAAAATGGAATTTTTAGCAGTTTGCATTTCAGACAGTCAAAAAGCTCTTACTTCCTTTATGCAAAAAAATGGGTATACTTTTCCATCGGCACTTGATGAGCCAGGTTTAGTTGCAATGAAGTACGGTATTCAAGGTGTACCAACTTCGATTTTGATTTCGCCAGAAGGTAAGATTTTGAAAATTCAAGTTGGAATGATGAATCAAAAGCAACTAGAAAATTTTGTAGCAGATTATTTGTAATCATTTTGAATCACAAATTTAGTTTTATAAAAGAATGAATAAAATCAATTTGCTAAAAAAATTAAAACTTTCTCAATGGATTTTGCTTTCGCTTGGCGTTATTTTTTTGCTTACGGGAATTTTTTTAGGCAATCCAATAGATATTTACCGAAAAGCAGTTTTTATCTGCATGGAGTGCATCGGAATTGGCTAATTTGCAATCAGACTCCACTCAACCAGAAAACAAAAGCTTTGAAAGCGATAAATCTAAATCTTCTTCTCAAAAAAATTCTACGCTAAGAAGACGGCTTATCCAAGTAATTTCTGCTTTAATTTATAATGCTGATGTAACTCATTGGTTTAATGGCACGATTTCACAAACTCAACTTAAAAAAGTCTGTGTTCCAGGCTTAAATTGTTATTCTTGCCCAGGAGCATTATCATCTTGTCCTCTTGGTGCTTTACAAAACACTTTAGCAAGTGGAAAATTCCCTTTTTTTATTACAGGATTTTTTTTACTGATTGGAACTTTGTTTGGTCGACTTATATGTTCTTTTTTGTGTCCCTTTGGATTATTTCAAGAGTTACTTTACAAAAGTCCTTCACCAAAAGTAAAACAGACAACAAAATTAAAATCCGTAACTCGAAAATTATCACTTTTAAAATATGTGATATTGGCTGTAATGTGTATTGCACTTCCTTTAGCATTTTATTTCAAAGAGGGATTTGCATCTCCTTTCTTTTGCAAATGGCTTTGTCCAGAAGGAACAATTTTTGCAGGTTGGCCCTTAGTAATTTTTAATGAAAGTTTGCGTAGTGCCATAGGATTTTTATTTTCTTGGAAAACGATTTTAGCAATCGCCTTTATTTTGTGGTCAGTTTTTATGTTTCGGCCTTTTTGTCGATTTTTTTGTCCTTTAGGAGCAATTTATTCTTTCTTCAATAAAAAAGCTGTCTTTGGAATAAAAGTGGATAGCACAAAATGTACACATTGTAACGCCTGTGTAAATTCTTGCAAAATGGATACATTGCAAATTAACGACAGAGAATGTATCCGCTGTGGCGAATGTAAAAGCAAATGTAAATTTGGTGCCATAAAATAAAATTTAACACAATTGTGATAAACAGACTTTCTTCAGAAAATAAAAAAAGACCTAATCAAAACAACTTTGAAAAGTAATCTTGATTAGGTCTTTTTTGTTGCCGGCGAAGAGACTTGAACTCTTACGCAGTCGCCCGCATTAGATTTTGAGTCTAACGTGTCTACCATTCCACCACGCCGGCTTGTTTTTAAACATTATCACATTTACAATTTTTTTGCAAGTGGTTTAGTATAGTAACTTCAAAATTTATCTTTTACCCAAAAACTAAGAAGAAAGTTGTTATTGAAAAAAAAGAGAGAGTAGAAATTTGCCTCTTTTTTCCTTTTCTACCCAAAAAAGTAAGAGATAAGCTTTTTGGAAAAATTATTGAATATAAAAAAATAAAAAGGATTTGACCGACTAGCTGTGCGTCAAGGTCAAATCCTTTTTATTTTTTTGTATATTACTAAGATTTATATGAAAAGTTTAGTTCATTACTTTTCTTAGCTGATATTCAAGAATATCTGTTGCACCAAGTTCTTTCAATTTTGGTAAAAGATTTGGAACTTCGCTTTTTTTAACAGCAATTTTAATAGCAAAACCGTCATCACCATGAAGAGGTGAAACTGTTGGGCTTTTCATTGAAGGTAAGCCTTTTACCAAAGCATCAAAGTTTTCTTTAGAAACATTCATTTCAAGCATAACTCTATCACGAGCATCTAAAACTGCTTCAAAAAGCATTTTGAGTTCAAGAATTTTCTTTTTCTTTTCTGGATCTTTCATTGCTTCTTTTGATGCAAACATTCTTGTAGAACTTGTCATGATTGTATCAACAATTCTCAATCCGTTTTCTACCAAAGTTCTTCCAGTTGCTGTGTTGTCGATAATCATATCTGCATCATCTGGTGGGAAAACTTCTGTAGCACCGTAAGTTCTAACAACAAGTGAATCAATTTTTTCTGAATCTAACCAGCGTTTAGAAATGTTTTCGTATTCAGTTGCAACGATAACTCGTTTTGACTTTAATTGATTATCATCAATAGCATTTGGAACTGCTGCAACAATTCGTACTTTGTCAAAACCTAAATCCATGATTTCTTCAACATCGGCACTTGTTTCTTCAATCCAGTCACGACCTGTAAAACCAACATCGTGAGCTCCAAGTTCCAATAATTTTCCGATATTTTGAGGTTTCATAACCTTAGCTTCTAAATCATCTTGATTTACTGTAGGACGATAAGCGCGCTCTGGCAATTTGATGCTAATTCCAGCTCCATTAAAAAGTTCAACTACATTATCGTAAATTCGTCCTTTAGGAAGCAAAATCTTTAATTTTTCCATAAAATCTCCAAATTAAATATTTTTATGTAACATATTTGTAAAACACATTCGAATTATAACAAATATATTCATATTATAGAATATTTTACTTGCCTTTACAAGTATTCTAAAAAATGAGATAGTAAATTGATATGAAAGCAATTATTTTTGATTTAGACGGAGTTTTAATAAATTCTGCACCAGATATGGCAGTTAGCATCAATAAAACTTTAGAAAATTTTAGTTTTTCTACAATAAGTGATGATTTGATTCCAAATTTTATCGGGAATGGGGCTAGAGTTTTGCTTGTTCGCTCCATTGCAACTTCTTTGGGATATGAAAATGCAAGTGAAATCACAGAAGTTGTTTCAAAAGATAATAAACGGATGGAAGTAAAAAATCTTCCAAGTGATTTTCCCGTAAGTTCAGAAAAAATTGAAGAAATGCTAAAATGGTACATTGCTTATTACAAAGAACATTCAGTTGAAAATACAAATCTTTATCCAAAGGTAAAAGAGATTTTAGAATTTTGTAAAAATAAAAATATTCGATTAAGCGTTGTTTCAAATAAACCTGCTCTTCTTTCAAAAAAAATTTTATCATTATTTAAAATTGATTCATACTTTGATTGCATAATCGGTCCAGAAGATTCAGGAAAAACAAAACCTGCTCCAGACGGTTTAGCTTTAGCAGTTGAATTGATGAATAAAAAATGTGAAGAAAAAATTTCTTTAAGTGAAGTTTTGATGGTTGGTGATTCTTACTACGATATTTTGGCAGGAAAAAATTTAGGCTGTCTTACTTGCGGAATCCTTGGCGGCTACGGAAAAATAACAAAATCTTCTTCAGAAGAAATGTGTCCTGATTTTTATTTAGATTATGTGGAAGAGTTAGACTCAATTTTGTAAGGCGATTATGATAACTTTAGATTTTTCAAAAAATTGTGAAGTTCCTCTTTATAAACAAATTTATGAATATTTTGCACAAGAAATTAGACAAGGTATTTTAAAGGAAAAATCAAAGCTTCCTTCGGTTAGGGAATTATCAAAAAATTTAGGCGTAAGTAAAATTACTGTGGAAACTGCGTATCAACAACTTTGTGCAGAAGGTTATGTTGTGTCGGTTGCAAAAAGTGGATTTGTAGTTACAAAAGTTCAAGAAATTTTTAAGTACAATAAAATTGATAAAACTGAAAAAATTGATTTACAAAAAAATTTAGAACAAGAAAATTTTTTACAAACTCAAAAAATTGAAAAGAATGATTTTATAGATGTTTCTTCAAGTAGAGTTGATGAAAGTGTTTTTCCTTCTAGCGTTTTAAAAACTTTGTATCGAGAAGCAGTTAGCGGAGATAACTCAAAAAATTTTTTATGTCGTGGTGAAAGTCTTGGGGAAGTTGATTTTAGAAAAACTTTAGCACATCATCTTTTTGAATCACGAGGAGTTAAGTGTTCTTACGAGCAAATTATTATCGGAGCGGGAACTGAATATTTACTTTCCTTGGCTGTAAAAATAATTGAAAAATATAAGACATCATTTTTGAAACAAGAAAAAATTTCTGAAATACAAAATGAAAAATCAAAATTAGTTTTTGCAGTTGAAAATCCGGGTTACGAAAAAACACAAATGATAATTCAGGATAACGGTGCAATCGTAAAAAAAATCAATCTTGATGAAAACGGAATTTCAGTTGAGCAAATTAAATCTTTGGATGTAGATTGTGTTTACTGTACTCCAGCTCATCAATATCCTCTTGGAATTACAATGCCAATTTCAAGACGGAGTGAACTTTTATCTTGGGCTTATGAAGATACTTCTTCTGTAAAAAAATATGACACAAAATATGACATCTCATCTGAAGTTAAATATGACAAAATATATGACACACAAGAAAAATTAAAATATGACATTAAATATGACATTAACGCAACTGCACAAAAAGAAAATATGACAAATTGCCGTTTTATAATTGAAGATGATTATGACAGCGATTATCGTTATCAAGGAAATCCAATTCCAGCATTGCAAGGTTTTGACACAAAGGATTGTGTTTTGTACATTGGAACTTTTTCTCGTTCTTTAAGTCCTTCAATGCGTGTAAGTTATTTAGTTTTGCCAAAGCGATTGATGAAAGTATTTTGTCAGGATTTGTCATATTATTCAAATACGGTGTCAAGAATTGAACAGTATGTCTTAAATAAATTTATATATGACAAACATTTTGAGCGTCATATTAACCGTACAAGAAAATTATATGAACAGCGCAGAAATGTCTTAATTAACGAATTAAAGTTGACAATACCTGACATTCAAATTTTTGGTGAGGACTCTGGATTGCACTTTATTGCAAAACTTGACAATGAAAAATATGACATTAGTAGTGAAGTTAAATATGACAAAATATGTGACAGTCAAGAAAAATTAAAATATGACACAAAAGCTGACATTAAAACTGACAGTTTAAATATGACAAAAAAATATGACAATTTATATATGACAATAACAAAAAAAGCCTTCGATAAAAAACTCCTAATTGGAGGTACCGAAAGCTTTTTGATTTTTTGCTATGCTCACATTGACGAATCTCAAGCAAAGCAAGTTGCAAATATTTTAGGACAAATCTTAAAAGAAATTATGACAAAATAAATGTCATATTTAAATTAGATTCCGAAACAAATGACAAATGTATTAAACGATAACACCTTTTGTTGAAGGAATTTCTCCTCGGCGACGAGCATCAATTTCTACAGCATCTCTAATTGCACGAGAAGCGGCTTTGAACAAACCTTCCATTTTGTGATGGTCACTTCTTCCGCGGATTGTGTCTAAGTGTAAATTACATTTTGCAGAACTTACAAAGCCTTGCCAAAAATCTTCAAAGCAATCTGTTTGAAAACTTGCTTCTTTTCCTTCTTGATTTATTGACACAAGTGGGATGCCAGATAATTCAGCGTTGCAAACTAAAAAACTTCTTCCACCAAAATCTACTGCGGCACGACACAAGGCTTCGTCCATTGGATAAAGGCAAGAACCACTTCTGTAAATTCCGGCGCAGTTTCCTAAGGCTTTGTAAAATGCTGAACCAAGTGCAATTCCTGTATCTTCAATTAAGTGATGTTGGTCAACTTCTAAATCGCCTGATATAGAACCAGACAAATCGAAAAGTCCATGCTTACAAAATGAACGCAACATGTGGTCAAAAAAACCGATTGGATTTTTTACATTGTACTTTCCAGTTCCATCAAGATTTAATGAAAGTGAAATTTGTGTTTCTTTTGTATTTCGTTCTATGTTTGCTGTTCTTGAACTTATCATTTTATCATCCTTGTAAATTTAAAATTGAATTTATAATTGACGACATTCCATGTAAAATCGTTTTTCACTTGCTTCGCCCATAGAAAAACTTTTTCGTGGAAGTGGCCCTGAATTTGCGATTGTTGCAAAGAAAGTTTCTTTTGAAATTGGTGGAAGCAAAATTGTTGTTGCATCATTTTTTCCGCCAAGTCTAAACACTTCGTCTGTTCCGTGAATGTAATCAATTTCGCAATCAATATTTTCTTTTTTGCAATCTGCAAGAATTTCATCAAGAGCTGGTTGAAGTTTACTTACTGCTAATTCTTGAATATTTGTTTTTAAAAGTTTGTAAACAACTTTTCCATTTTCTTCAAAAACAAAACCAAAATCAGCATTTGAATTTTCTACAGCATTTGATAATTCTTTTTCTGAATTTAATTCTTCAATAGAAACGAAACAATTTAGAGATTTAAATTTGTCTGCAACTTTTTCAAGAAGATTTTTTGTGTTAAATAAAACTCTGTGAATTGGCTCGAAAGTTAATCCGTCATCGTAGATATTTACGATTTCAATTAAAGCAAATCTTGCGTTGTGATTTTCCATTCCTTCTGGAATTGAAATTGTTCCGTCAGAATTTTTTGTTCCGCCGTTTTTAGTTTTTAATTCATCCCAAATTGCTTTTGCAGTTGCTAAAGAGTGATTTCCGTCTCCTACTGCAAACATAAAAACTGAACCATCTTTTTGAGTTTGTTTTTTTGCAATTTGTTCCAAAGATGAAAGTACATTTTCAAGTTCAGCCTTTTCAACTTCCCAACCTGTGATGTGGCCAGAATCCATCATTAAGTCTGTGTCGTAAAGTGAATTATTTTTCTTTGCAAGTTCACCAGTTTTTTCAACGAGTGATTTTTCGCTGTCGTTTACAAGAAGCATAATGTGAGGAAGTTCAATCGGAGCGCCTCGACGAATTTCCATTCGTGGCGGGATTCTATCTAAAATTGTAGCTTCTGTTGCACGAATTAAGGCTGAAGAAAAAGGTTTCCAATCGTAAGTTTCTAGGTCGATTGCAGTTACTAAACCTTTTCGCATTCTTCCGTAGCCTGTAGTTCGTTCTATATAAATCATTCCTTCTACAGCAGGAGAAAAAATATTGTTACTTAAATATTCTTTCATTGTTTTATTGATGTTATTGATTCTGTCTTGTTTGTCAGAATCTCCAAGGTAAACTTCTGGAAGTGTGATTTTTAATGTTGAAGGAAAATCTGCAACTTCTTGTTCAACTTTTTTCCAGTAGTCTTTATCTTGTGTATATTGGTCACAAGCGATTACAGACCATTTTTTTAAGTTTTCTTTGTCTTTTGGTAAAAGGATTTTAGGAATTTTTAATCCGTAGTTTTCTAGTGTTTTCATAAATTTAGTATACCGAAGTGTATTAAATTATGCTATACTAATTTTAACGAAAAGGATTTATGAAACAGAATTTAAATTTTACACAACATCTTTCTCAACAACAAAAACTTTCTCAGCAAACAATTCAGGCGATAAATCTTTTGTCTATTCCAACAATAGAACTTTCAGAAAAAATTTATGAAGAAGTTGAAAAAAATCCTGCTTTAGAAATTGTAAAAGATGCTTCTATTGGAAATGTAATAGTAAAAGTAAATTCTTCAAAAAAGGATTCTTCTGCTGTTTCTCATTCTACGGATTCGGATGTATTTCAATCTTTTTTAGAAAGTTCTCCTTCAAGGGAAGAAACTTTACAAGAAAATCTTTTAATGCAACTAAGTGTTTCGTCCTTATCTGAAGATGAAAAATCTATTGCAAAAATAATAATTCAATCTTTGGATGATAAAGGATATTTTTTAACTCCATTAGAAGAAATGTTTTCTGATTTTAATCAGCCTGTGCAAAACTCTGTGGAAAACTTTACAGAAAAATCTGGTTATCAAAAAGCGCTTGAAGTTCTGCCAAAAATTCAAAAGTTTTATCCAGTTGGAGTGATTTGCAAAAATTTGCAAGAAAGTTTGGAACTTCAAGCAAAAGAAAAATTATTTTCTTCTGAAAATACTGAAGATAAATTTTTGCAAGAAATTGATGATGAAACAAAAAATTTAATTTTGCAAATTCTTCATTCAAATTTTGAACTTTTAGAAAAGCCTCGAGCAAATATCGTTCATAAAAAACTAAATGAAAAAGGAATTGCATGCACATTATCTCAGGTTGAACTTTCACTAGATTTTATCCGAAGTCTTGAGCCTTATCCTGCTCGTGAATTTTTTGTGGAAAATCCAGTTTTTATAAGTCCAGATGTTTATGTTCGTCGCCTTTCCGAAGAAGAAATTAAAGAAGAAAATAATGAAGATTTAGAAAAAAATCCTTTTGTAATTGAATTGATAAAAACTAATTTACCTACAGTAAGAATTTCAAAAGATTTTTTAGAATTTCAAAACGAAAATTCTCAAACAAAAAAAGCAGTAAAAGATGCAAAAACATTTTTAGAAGCAGTTAATCAAAGAAATTCAACTTTGTTAAAAGTTTGTATAGAAATCGTGAAGCATCAAAAAACTTTTTTTGAAAAAGGTTCTAAGTTTTTAAAACCATTAAGATTAAAAGATATTGCAGAAGAAATTGGTGTACATGAAACAACCGTTTCAAGAATTTCAAATGCAAAATATCTTCAATGTGAATGGGGCTTATTTGAAATAAAATACTTTTTTTCTAATGCTGTTAGTGTTCAATCAAAAGATGATGATTTAAAAATTGAAAATGCATCACTAAAAAATCAAAATTCTCAAGAAAAAGTTCTTTCAAAAGAAAGTATAAAGCAAGAATTATTAGCAATTTTACAAGAAGAAAAAGGGAAAAATCTTTCTGACCAAAAACTTTCCGAAAGGCTTGCCCAAAAAGGAATAAATATTGCTCGTAGAACTGTGGCAAAGTATCGTAAAGAATTAAATTTTGATTCTTCTTACGATAGATGATGGGAAAATCTTGCAAAAGTTTACATTTTCAATAAAAAAGTTTTCTTTTTAGAAAAGTGGGTGTATACTATAAAAGTATGGTTTGCATTCCATACATTTAAGGAGGAATAATGAAAAGCGCGATACAAATACTATCTTGCTTTTCATTAAAAGTTTGCGTTGCAAACTTTCTAAAATAAACTGCAGTTTCTCATTTCCTTGCGAAACTGCGTTAAAAAGTCAACTGGGAAATTTCCCTCATTGGCTTTTCATAGGAGGAAAATATGAACACATCTATTAATGCAGTAGGATTTAACTTATCAGAAGATCAACAAGCTCTTATCGAAAAAAAACTTGATAGAGTAAAATACGCAGATGATTTGATAGTAGATCTTGCTTTCAAAGTAAAAGAAGATAAAAAATTCATTTTTGATACAACTATAAATTTCCGTTGGGGAGCATCTTGTCATGTTTCTGCAGAAGATTATGACTTTGCAGCAGGTTTGAACAAACTCATGGATGTTATGGATCAAAAAATCAAGAAGGAAAAGGACAAAATTCAACAAAAAGGCTAGTTGAAAAAAGTTCTTGTAAAGTGTATAGTTTCTGGTATGACTGATAAGGTTTTTACTGTTTTAAATCTTTTAGATTTGGACTTAAAAGGACACAACTCATTAAATTTGCGTTGTATCAGTGGGCGCAAAGGATTGGTGCGTCGAATTTCCATACCAGATTTAAACAGACCAGGGCTTGCACTTTCTGGGTTTTATGATTTTTTTGCTTATCAGCGATGCCAGCTTTTTGGTAAAGGTGAAATTGCCTATTTGAATAAACTTCTTCAAGAGCACAATGAAGATAATATTCGGCAACTGTTTACTTACGAGATTCCTTGCTGTATTTTTACTAGAAATTTGGAGCCTCCAAAGGAATTTATCGAGTTATCAGATGAAGCTGGTTGTCCTGTTTTGATAACAGATTTGGAATCTACAGAATTTTCCACAAGATTATTGCGTGTGCTTTCAAATATCTTTGCTCCTGTAAAAGCGATGCACGGAGTTTTGGTGGAAGTGTACGGTCTTGGAATTATCATTTTTGGAAGTTCTGGTGTTGGTAAAAGTGAAACTGCTCTTGAGTTGATTGAGAGAGGACATCGTCTTGTTGCAGATGATATTATCGAACTTCGTTGTGTAAACGGAAATACTTTGATTGGTAAAGGTGCAAATCAAGTTATTAGTCACCACATGGAAGTTAGAGGTTTGGGAATTATCAATATCGGGCAACTCTATGGTGTTGGTGCGATTAGAGACCAAAAAGAAGTTCAGTTAATTGTTCAACTAGAGGAATGGGATACAAGTAAGTCTTACGATAGATTAGGTACAGAGACTAATACAATGGAAATCTTAGGGGTAAAAATTCCTAAGTTGGAAATTCCTGTAAAGCCAGGAAGAAATGTTCCAATTATCATAGAAACAGCTGCTATGAATGAACGCTTAAAATCAATGGGTTATTTTTCTGCAAAGGAATTTAATCAAAATGTTCTTAAATGGATTGAAACTGGAGAAGCTCAAACTACTTATTATGGTAGTGATGATATATATTAAAACTTGTTATAGAGGGAGTAAATAATGGCGGAAAAAAAAGTAGTCGTAAGAAACAGAGCAGGAATTCATGCTAGACCTGCAGCTTTGATTGCACAGACAGCAAACAAATTCTCATCAGAAATAACTATTGAGAGAGATTCAACAGTTATCAATGCAAAATCAATTATGGGTGTAATTACAATGGCAGCAGGATACAACACCGAACTTTTAGTAAAAGCAGAAGGTGCTGACGCAGATGCTGCAGTTGAAGCAATCTATACACTTTTTGAAAATAAATTTGAAGAGGAATAAATAAGATTTATGAAAGAGTTGACAGAAAGGCAACGACAAATCTTACAATTTATCAGTGATTATACTGAAGAAAACTCTTTTCCTCCAACTGTTAGAGAAACAGCTGATAATTTTTCTGTTTCAATAAAAGCAATTCAGGATCACTTTGCGGCGTTAACTAAGAAAGGTTATCTTTTAAGAGATGAAAAACATGCGCGTTCTCTAAAAGTTGTTGGTAATGTTACTAAAAAGACATGCAAAGGAATAAAAATTCCTCTTTTAGGTTCTGTTGCCGCAGGAAAACCAATTTTTTGTGAAGAAAATTACGAAAATGCAATTTTTCTTGCAGAACCTTTTATCCGTCCTGGAAATTCATATTTTGCACTTCATGTAAAAGGTACAAGTATGATAAATGCAGGTATAAACGATGGCGATTTAGCAATTATTAAACAACAATCTGTAGCAAATGATGGTGATATCGTTGTTGCCATAATTGAAGATTCTGTTACTCTAAAACGATTTTTCAAGGAGCCTACAAGAGTTTGCTTAAAAGCCGAAAATCCTGATTTTAAGCCTATTTATAGTCAAGATGTAAAAATTTTAGGAAAATTATCTCATATCATCAGAGAATACTAGAAATGGCTTTTACACTTCCCTTTTATCTTTTTACAGGTTCCGAATTTGGCGAAAAAAATGATACTCTACAAGAAATCCGTAATAAAGCCGAGAAAAAGTTTGGTCAAATAGATTTTTATAATTTCTATGCTACCGAAACAAAACTTGGCGATATTATGGCTGTTCTTACAAATGGAAGTTTGTTTTCTTCAGCAAGATTTGTAGTTGTAAAAAATGCAGAAGTAGTCAAAAAGAAAGATGAAATTCAACTTATTTCAGATTGGGTAAACGCTTCTACACAACAAAAAGCAGAAGATTCAATTTTAGTTTTACTTTCCGATGAAAACTCAGTTGATAAAAAATTAGAAAATCTTGTTCCAAAAGAAAATAAAAAAATCTTTTGGGAAATGTTTGATGATAGAAAAATTCCGTGGTTAAAAAATTTCTTTTCTAAAAACGGTTATAGAATTGAAGATGACGCTTGCGAAACGATTTTAAATCTTGTTGAAAACAACACAGAAGCTTTACGAACAGAATGTTCCAGATTTTTTATGTGTTTTGAAAAAGACCACATAATCACTTCAGATGATGTAGATCAAATTTTAGCACACAATAGAGAAGAATCTTCTTTTACGCTTTTTGACGCAATGGCAGATAGTGATTTATCGACAGAGAAAAGATTAGAAAAATCACTAGAAATTTTACAAAAAATTAGACAATCAAAAGAATCTTCTTTTGTGCCTTTGATTGCGGGGCTTTTGTATTGTTTTAGACAACTTAAACTTTGGCATGTATTGCACAATGGAAATTATCCATCTGATTTTGATTTAAAAATAAATGGATTTTCTAGTAAAAAAGTTCAATCTAGAAATCGAAAAGCCTCTTCACTTTGGAATTTTCAACAAGTGCAAAAATGTATTTCGTTGTTATCTGCAACTGATATGCAACTTCGGTCTATGGGAACTACATTAGAAGAAAGCATAATTCAAACAATGATATATGAACTTATTGTAAAGAAAGGTTCAAAAATTACTGAATATCAACCGAATTAAGAAGTTCTTTAAGAGAAATAAGTTCTTCTTTTGTTAAAGTAACGCCCTTCCCCATTTTTTGATGATCTGCAGACCAACTTCTAATGTCAAATTTTGGTTCTCTTCCACTCCAAGAAACAGAATTTAATTCAAGCGACCATCCACCTTTTCCATTGGAGATAGTTCCGTAACTTTTTACAATTTCAAATGAAAAATCATCAGCCATATAAATACCTTCAAAAAATATTTTCTATATCTATTATAGCATGAAAAATCGATAAATGCTTAATTTTTTTTAAAACATAAAAAAAAACTTGTTTTACGACCGATAATATTGTATCCTTATTTTTATATGAAAAAGACAAATGGAGGCTATTTTATGAAGAATAAGATTTTAGTAGTTTTTACTATACTACTTATGTTAATGTTTCTTGTTGTAGGATGCAAATCAGATCCTGAAGTTCCACCAGAAGAAACTCCTGTGGAAGAAGTACCACCTGTTGAACCTACACCAGAGCCAGAACCTGTTGTAGAACCTGAACCAGAGCCAATGCCAGAAGTTCCACAAATTTTAGAAGAAGAATTATTGGCAAATGCAACAAAAGCTTTTGATAATGCAACTTCAATGAAAGATAAGATTGAAAAATTGTCTTTAGCGGGATATAACGAAGATTCTTACAATGAAGGAAATTCTGCTTTTGAACGATATAATTCTCTTGTTGCAGAAAATGGTAGTGCTACAGAAAAATTGACAAACGCAATTCTTGCAGAAAAAAAATACAAAGAAGTTTTAGATTCAGCATTTTTCAAACTTGCCGCAGAAAAAAAGGTTGAAGTTGTTCAAGTTAGAAATGATGCTTTAGAAATAAAGTCAGATAAAGCAGATAAAGTGGGATTTGAAGCTGCTCAGTTACTTTTTGTAACAGCAGAAACAGCATCTGCCGCAAAAGAATTCGAAAAAGCCTATGATTATTATGCAAAAGCAAAAGATGCTTTTAGTGATGTATATAGTAATGTTTCATCAAAAAGAGCTGCTGCATTAGAAGCTATTGAAAGAGCAAAAAATAAGGCTGCTGATGTAGAGTCCTTTGCAGAAGAAGCTGACGAAATTGCACCTATTACAAGTCAAACAACTACGGAGGAAGAATAATGAAAAAGATTTGTTTAGTTTTATTTATTTTATTGATATCTGTAGGATTTATTTTTGCAGCTAGTTATGCAAACAATGAATATCAACAAAGAGCACGAATGCTTAACGCTATGGCTCAAGCTGCTTTTGACGAGGGTGATTATGATAAAGCTATTGCGTTGACAGCCGAAGCTGAAGAAAATGCAGAAAAATCTCAAGCATATATTCAAATGATGATTGCAAAAGCAGATGCAGAAAAGCAAATGACAATAGCAAAAAATCAACAAGCTTGGGCATTGAGAGTTCGTGGAGATGTAAATTATCCAATGGCATATTCTGCAGGAACAAAATCTTTAGAAAATGGGCAAATTGCATTTGATAAAGAAGATTTTGTTGGTGCTTCAGCTTATGCTATCGAAGCAATTCAATCATTTTCATCAATAGAAGAAGTAACACCACTTCCACAATTTTATATTGTAAAACCTTGGGCAGAAACTAAAGATTGTTACTGGAATATTTCTGGTCGTTCTTATGTTTATAATAACCCAACCTTGTGGGAAAACTTATATCAAGCAAATAAGTCAAAAATGAAAGATCCTGCAAATCCAGATTTAATTTATCCTGGTATGAAAATGGAAATTCCAAGTATTTCTGGCGAATACAGAGAAGGTACATATTCTCCAAAGGCAGAATATCAAACTTTTAATGCAAATCGCTAAATAAAATTATGTGTCTTTTATAAAGGGGTGAAAATATGGCAGTTATTACAATTTCTAGACAGGTTGCAGCTTTAGGTGATGAGATTGCTAGCGCATTAGCTAAAAAACTAGGATATGTTTTTATCGACAGAAAAGAAATTGAAAAACGAATCGTGTCTTTAGGTTTTTCGGAAGAAAAATTGAAAAAATACGATGAAAGAAAGCCAGGTTTTTTTGCCTCTTTAGCAAAAGATAGAGATGAGTATTTAGATTATGTTCAAACTGCCATTTTAGAAGCTGCAAGTCAAAATAATTGTATTTTGATTGGACGCGGAGCCTTTTCAATTTTAGAAGGCGTTGAAAATGTTATCGCAGTTAGATTTATTGCTCATAATGATATTCGTAAACAACGATTGATGAAAGAATTTTCTTGGGATGAAAAAAAAGCAATGCAAAGAATCCAAGAAAGTGATACCAATCGTATTGGATTTCATAAAAGTTTTTTCAATATTTCATGTGAAGATGCAACTATGTTTCATAGTGTATTAAATACAGGAATTTTATCTATTGAAGAAGCAGTAACAATTCTTGAAACTCTTACAAATAATCTTATTACTCCAGAAAAAGAAAGTGCTGGGCAAAGACAAATACAAGATATGTTGATTTGTCAAAGATTAGTTAACTCTCTTATTTTTGAACATAATTTACCGATAAATTTCTTGCACGCTCAAATGAAAGGTGATGTAATTGTTCTTCAAGGTGTTGCAGATTCTTCTGCTCTTGCCGAAAAAGCAGTTGCTATTGCTTCAAATATAATTACAGATAAAAAAATTGAATCTTGCATAAGCGTTGTTCAAGATTTTAAAGCATATCCATAATTGATTGATACTTGACAATAATTCATACAAGTACGATATTATACTCATGAAAATTGCAGATATCTTCACAATTATAAGAGTTGTTTTAGCACCAGTTTTTTTAATCATTTATTTTATTCCTGAATGGTTTGGAATAGGAAATGTAGCATCTGTTTATATTTTACTTCCTCTTATAATCTTTGCTGAATTTACTGATTTTTTAGATGGATATTTTGCAAGAAAATATAATCAAGTAAGCGATTTTGGCAAACTTTTTGATCCATTTGCTGATGTATTTTTGCATTTAACAGTTTTCTTCTGTTATACAATTTCTGGATATATTTCTCCCTTAGTAATTCTTCTTTTTGCATACCGAGAATTTGGAATGCTTTTTGTAAGATTACTTGCTGCAAAAAAAGGTGTTGCTATCGGAGCAAGAAAAGGTGGAAAATTTAAGACTGTTCTATATGTAGTTGCAGGATTTTTCTCATTATTTTTAGAATGTGCAAAGCGACTTGGATTTACATTACCTGAAAATTTGGTTTATGTGGGATATATCTTCTATATAGCAGGCTTAATTGCATCTTATGTTTCATTTATTGATTATCTTGTGAATTTCATTCCAGTGATTAAAGACGAAAAAAAATAAAAAAAAGTGAAAAAAAATAAAAAAAGCTGTTGACAAAAAAAAGTGAAATATGATAGAGTAATCAGCGTCGCCGATAAACACTAAGTAGTGAATATCGCAGATAAAAGAAAATGCTAACATTTTATACTGTTTGTTACGATAATAAATAGGTAAAATGAAAAACTGTTTTTGAAAGTTTAGTTTAAGAAGTTTGAAAAAAACTTCGAAAAAAAATAAAAAAAACAGAAAAAAGTATTGACAAAAAATAAAGAGTTATGATATGCTCTTTGTTACCCGCTACTGCGGATATGACAAGTTACCTAACGGTAACAAGTTAAAGGTTATTTGAAATAACAAGGGAAGGAAAGAAAGATAAAACGCAAGTTTTGTTTGTAAGAGTAAGGTTTTTTAAGAAGAATTAAAAACAGTGATTATTTTGAGATAATCAACCTTAAGAGAATAGCGATATTCTCTTAGTTCCTTTTATAAAAGAAGGGACAAACTGAAAATGAAATCATTAGCCTTTATGGCTTATGAATAAATCATGGAGAGTTTGATCCTGGCTCAGAACGAACGCTGGCGGCGCGTCTTAAGCATGCAAGTCGAACGGCAAGATTGGTAGCTTGCTACTAATCCTAGAGTGGCGGACTGGTGAGTAACACGTGGGTGACGTACCTTTCAGATGGGGATAGCTACTAGAAATAGTAGATAATACCGAATACGACCACAGTTGTTAGAGGACTGTGAGGAAAGGAGCTAAGGCTCCGCTGAAAGATTGGCCCGCGGCCCATTAGCTAGTTGGTAGGGTAAAGGCCTACCAAGGCAATGATGGGTATCCGGCCTGAGAGGGTGATCGGACACATTGGGACTGAGATACGGCCCAGACTCCTACGGGAGGCAGCAGCTAAGAATATTCCGCAATGGACGAAAGTCTGACGGAGCGACGCCGCGTGGATGA
>JAZRJV010000004.1:0-4853 GCA_045645985.1 Treponemataceae bacterium | reverse complement strand
CTTAAATTTTCATAAACTAATTTAAAAAGATTACATAGTATTTTATTTTTTGAACAAAACAAAATTATTTTATTAACAAAATTCCACTCAAATTGATTACACAATTCAATATCTTCCTTTTGATTTAATGCAACAAATAATTTTATTCCGCCTCTACAATAATCTTCATCAACTTGATTTTTTAAGGAAGCATCCAAATTATATTTCTCAATAAGTTGATACTGTACTTCTTTCAGATTTTTATGTCTTTTATATAATTTTTCAAGACTCTTAGAATGACTAGCACTTTCATCTAAAACTCTATAAGTTGCAGTTGTTTTATCCAAACATAAAATTTTTGAATTAGCCATAAAATGAGCAACTAGAACATAAGTTCCATCACAAGAGTTCATTGGCTCATAATTATCAATTAAAGATTTTCTAAAAACCCAAGTCATTGGAGCTATATAACCTTTTTTTAGTATCCATTGTTCTAATGAGTCGTATTGTTTTAAAAATTTTTCTGATTGAGTTGTAAACAAATCATATTCAAATTTATTTTTATTTTGATAATAAATATTAAAATTTGTATAACACATGCCATACTCAAGATTTTCTTCCAAAAAATCAACTTGCATCTGAAGTTTATTTTCATCTATCCAATAATCATCACCTTCACAAACTGCAATGTATTTTCCTTTTGCACGAGGATATTGATATGTTGCAGAATTTTTTATTCCTTTTTTCCATTGATTTTCTGTTTGATAAATTGGTTTAATAATATTTGGATATTTTTTTTCATATTCACGAATAATATTTGCTGTATTATCAGTAGAAGCATCATCATGTATCAATAGTTCAAATGCAAAATCAGTTTTTTGAGATAAAATTCCTTCAATACATTGTGCAATATATTTTTCATGATTAAAAGTAAGAGTATTTATAGAAAGTAAAATATCATTACTTTTCCAATTTTGCATTATTTCTTGTTCTGTAAGATTTATCATATTAACAATTCCCAAATAAAACTACTTCTTTGTGCTTAATGCAGTTTCACCACATAAATACATTTTTATCAATCCTATTACAACAGAAACAGATGAAATATAAATTAAAATAGGATAAAGAACTTTATAAATAAACTGACAAATATTCTGTGCAACATCACCACCAAGTATAAGAGCCACAAGATAAGCAACAAAAGTTAAGCCACCTACAAATAAAGATAAAAAAATTCCCCAACCAAAAACAAACTGTAATATATTACTAAGAGTCTTTAATATTTTTCTCATCATATTCCTCTAATTTATAATCCTAAAATTGGTAATAAACCTAACAAAACAATAACTTCTAAAATATATTGAGTTGCAACCCACCATAAACCGTTCTTTACTGTTTTAGAAAAATCAGATTCAGCAATTGACATTCCAGCATACATTCCCAACGCAAGTGGTGGTGTAATTCCACACATAACACCACAAATACAAGGTAACATAGCTGCAACAAGTAATGGATTTATACCAACATTTGCAAACAACGCAATAAAAACAGAACCAAACATAACAACAAGAGAAGAACCTGGAATAACCATTCCTAAAAAACAAGTAAATAAAGGAATAATCAATGCAAAACCAAATTTACCTACATTCAAAGCTTCAAAACCAAGTTCTAATCCTTCGGCAACATTTAAATCATTAAACAATGAACCAATCATATAACCGAAAAGACAAGTTCCAATAGCAGGAGAAATACTTTTGATTTTTTCACCAAACATTTTAGCGATTTTGTTTGGAGTTACAGATTTTTTATCTTTTGTAACTATAACTGTATAAATTGAAGCAACACCTGCAACAAAAAACAAAAGTGAACTTGAAAAATATTTTGCACCAACTTCACCTAGTCGATTTGTAAAAAATGTATCTTTAAAAATAAAATCTAAAACAAAAGGAACTAGGATAATAAAAGGCAATAACAATCCTTGCCAACTGTTTTTGAATGTTTCTTTTATACTTGGTAAATCATCAGTATTCATTGGTTTTACTTTATAGTATTTACAAAATGCAAACACCATTACCATTTTCAATAAAACAAACCACAAAGAACATCCCCAACATACAAGCCAGAATCTACCGATAGTCAAATTTTCAGATGGATATAAGGCAAGATATGCTCCTAAAGCTGCAACAATATTTGAAGAAGGAGGAATCATATTTCCAAGATAGCTTGCATTACTTTCAATGTTTGCAGCAAGTTCAGCAGGAAAGCCAGATTTTTTCATAGCAGGAATTGTAATAACTCCTGTGGTCATAACATTTCCAGGCCCACTTCCTGATAAAGACCCCATAAATGCAGATGCAATAACAGAAACATATCCAGCACCACCTGGAACTTTCCCCAATAGAGCTAAAATAATATTTACTGTTGAGTCAATAATTTTTGTTTTAGAAAGAAGTAATGACATGGCAACAAAAACAACCATTGAATACAAAAGTGAAGTTTCTAATCCAGATTGAATGTATCCCCATAAACTTGACCACTTATTTGTAATTGCAACTAAAAGAATAAAACTTACAAATACAGCTTCATATACAGGTCGTTTTAGCAAAATAAACCATAAGCAAATAACTGCTAACATTATTCCTAAATAAATAAATGCACTTGCCACTTTTAATTCCTCTACATTTTTTCAAAATAAAGTTCTTCAAGTAAATCATGTCTCATCATATCATTACCATTTACATCTAGAACTTTAATTTTTTCTAAAGCATAATTATATTTTTCTTTAATTTTTTCTATTGTATCCGCTTGAACTGTAAATCCAGCAACTCTATCACCACTGTTTGAAACTGAATCAAATTCAGCTCCTTTCCATTTGAACAAATAAAAATCCGATATTATTTCATCTTTTTTTAATTCTTCAAAGCCTTCAAGTCTATCAAAAATCCCTGGTTTACAATAAATAAATACATTAGATAAATATTTACTTTCTGGAGATAATTTTTCAAAATGAACCTTATTCCCAATTGTTAAATCAATTACAGCATTGATTACATCAAATCCTGAAGCTTTTTGAATTAACGAATATTTAACACCACCACCAGTTCTAGCGCTAAATTCTAAAACAAAAACATCTTTTTTATCTGTTATCATTTGAATCAGCATTGGTGAATTTTTCAAGTTAAAAGAATCAGCAATCTTTTGTGCTGTTATTTTGATTTTTTCCAATAATTCATCTGTAATTAAAGCAGGCCAACGAGTTCTGTAAATAACAAATTTATCAGCATCTTTTATTTTATCACTTAAAGAAACTGATAAAACATTTGCTTTTCCATCTTCTACATAAACATCTACAGTAAGTTCTGGTCCATCTATAAATTCTTCTATAATTGCAGTTTTTGTTCGACTTAACTTAATATCCATTTCAAAAGCTGCTTTCAATTCTTCTAAATTAAAAACCTTTATTACACCTTTAGAACTATTACAATCAACAGGTTTTACAATCATAGGATATGAAAATTCTTTGATTTTGGTCTCGTCGAATTTTTCCATAATGATATGTTTTGCTGTGGAAATATTATTTTTTACAAATACATCTTTCATGTATTGCTTATTGGTAACATTAAGTGCAGTTTGATAATCAATATAACAAGGAAGATTTAAGTCTTCAGAAACTTTTGC
This sequence comes from Treponemataceae bacterium, assembly GCA_045645985.1. Classification (GTDB taxonomy): domain Bacteria; phylum Spirochaetota; class Spirochaetia; order Treponematales; family Treponemataceae; genus RGIG9060. The sequence goes on along the minus strand of JAZRJV010000004.1, from coordinate 1,196 downwards.
TACAGTAAGTAATGCTTGATCTGTACATGCTGTAATCAAAAAATCTACATTTTCATCTTGTGCAATTTTTTTTATGGCATCAACATCAAGTGTGGATTCACGAAAATATTTATCACAATATTTTTTTGCTACAGGTTCTTCATTAAAATCTGCTAAAAGTACAAAGTACCCACGCTTTTTTAATTCTTGAATTAATTTAATTTGTGGAAATCCACCTGCTAATACGAGCGCTTTCATAGAAATTCCTTTTATTTTACGCTTGTTTCTAAAATTCCGTAAGAAACAACTGTGGTTTTATTATTTTTATAAGCTTGTTCAGTCTGTAATACAACAGGAACCAAATCTTTACAAGATAATACATTAATTTTAGCATTTAATAAACTATTATCCGTATCTTGACCTAACAACCATTTTACAATTTGTTTTGGATAGTTCACACCGGCTAAATGAGAAAATGGATACTGACCTCCAAAACGACAGTTTAATTCAAGAACAAGAATTTTATTATCTTCTGTTTTGAAAATATCTACATCTAAATCACCAATATGTTTTAATCCATTTGATAATTTTTCTGCAATTTTAATATATTCTTTGGTATCTACTGTTTTTGCAACATCTGTTTCACCAGCACGCATGGCAATTTTTTGTTTTGCAACAACTGAAACTAAGTTTGAATTAAAATCATTAAAAACATCAAGTCCGTATTCTATACCATTTATTTTTTCTTGAAATAAAATACATTCTTCAATATTTTGTTCTGATTCATATTTTAAGTATGAATTAAAAATCTGCTTCTTGATTTTTTTGGTAAATAAATCAAGTTCTTCTTCATTTTCTGCAATAAAAATTCCAATAGAGCCCATTCCCCAACGAGGTTTAATAATAATAGGGTAGTCTAGATTTTTATCTTTTACAGCGTCTTTTGTTTCTTTAAGTGATTTGAAGGTTTTAGGACAATCAATATCATTCTTTTTCAAAAATTCATAAGTTTTCCACTTATCATTACAGATTTCGATTGCTTTTTCATCTGAAACAACAACGAAAATTCCGTTTTTTTCAAATTCTTTTTTATTTTTTGATAAAATATATAAATCAATATCAAATAATGAAATAATTGCAGTAATATCATTTTTTTTACAAAAATCAATTAAAAAAGATATATATTTTTCATCGTAAATTATTGGAGTAATAACATA
>JAZRJV010000003.1:0-110733 GCA_045645985.1 Treponemataceae bacterium | reverse complement strand
GTATTCCCATTCTGCTTCTGTTGGTAAGCGATATCCGTTTGCATTCCAATCACATACTGCTGCATTCCATGTACTGTCACTTGATGTAGGTACTGTTCCCCATTTACTTGGGTCTGTGTTACCACTTATGCTATAACATGGGGTTAAGCCTTCATCTATTGAGCGTTTATTACAATACACAAGGGCATCATACCAACTTACATAATATGCTGGGTAATTGTCTCCATCTCCATAACTTGAACTTGGCTTACTTCCGCCGTAACTACAGTATTTTTCATATTCTGCTTGGGTTACTTCGTATTTTCCCATGTAAAAATCTTTTGTTATGGTTACTTCGTGTACTGGTTTGTTATAGTCTTTACCAGCGGTACTTCCCATCTGGAATGTTCCTGCTGGTATTAACACAAAGTTTTCTGGGATTTTAGCAATATCAATAACTTCTTTATAGTTACAAACAGTACAAACACGTTCTTTGCTACCTTTTGCTTCTTTTGTGGCTGCTTTTGTTGTTGTCCAGTCACCAAAACTGTGGGCTGCTTTGCCACTTACTTCTGTTGTGTGTTCGCAAGTTGCGGCGTGCCAGTGGAAAGTTCCGTCTTTTGACCATGAATCAGAAAATGTGTGTTCGTGGGCTGGTTCAGGGTCTTTACAGCTTGTTACACAAAAAACCATACCCGTTACAAACAAAATTGTTAAAATTAAACTAATTTTTTTCATAAACTGTCCTTATGTTGCAATTTCATAATATGAAGTGAAATTACAGTAAAAATTTTTGAGTTTTCAACACAAACTTAGTTTTAGTGTGATTTCAACTCAAATTACAGTTTACATCCATTCCCCCCCCCAGTCAACTAGGCTTTGTAAAATTTTGTTATTTTATAGCAGATTTTATAAAAATTTTTCTTCAAAATTTATTCATTTTGGGATTTTTTCTTGGCAATAAATGTATGTGGGGGAATTTTGTCACAGGTCTTCGAAAAGTCTTATAAAAAAATCACACGGATTGGAAAAGTCTAACGACTTTTCTTAACAAAGTATAAGGTTGAGGTAAAATCTGTACGACACAACTCCGCCCCACTTCTCGCAAGTTTTGTGTAACAAAACTTGATTGTAAGCCTTTGGCTTACTAACGGAACGAAATAATTTTGCAAAATGCACAATGAGTGCAAAAGAAATAAGCGTAGACGAAAAAGAACCAAACGAAGCCTTGCAAGCGTAGCGTAGCACTAGCGAATTTGGAGATTTTTCGACGAGAGCTAATTTCTTTTGGTGCTTAATTTCCACATTTTGCAAAATTGTGAAGAGTATTTTCTCTTGATAATAAAGGTGTGAGAGGGAAAATGTTTTTTCACGGTGGAATTTTCTGTTGTAAAAAGATTTTCGGCACAAAAAAAAGACTGCCCCGAAAGACAGTCTTTTGTAAAATTTATCTCAAACTAATTGTTTTATTTTGATAAAACTGTACTAACATCAACTGCTACAGCTACTGTTGCACCAACCATTGGGTTGTTACCAATTCCCAAGAATCCCATCATTTCAACGTGAGCTGGAACTGATGAAGAACCTGCGAATTGTGCGTCTGAGTGCATACGACCCATTGTATCTGTCATACCGTAAGAAGCAGGACCTGCAGCCATGTTGTCTGGGTGCAATGTTCTACCTGTACCACCACCTGATGCTACAGAGAAGTATTTTTTACCTTTTTCAACACATTCTTTTTTGTATGTACCAGCAACTGGGTGTTGAAAACGAGTTGGGTTTGTTGAGTTTCCTGTGATAGAAACATCAACACCTTCGTGCCACATTACTGCAACACCTTCGCGAACATCGTCACATCCGTAACATTTAACTTTTGCTCTTTCTCCATTTGAGTATGGAATTTCTTTTACAACTTTGAGTTCACCTGTGTAGTAATCGAATTGTGTTTGTACATAAGTAAAACCGTTGATACGACTGATGATTTGAGCAGCGTCTTTTCCAAGACCGTTCAAGATACAGCGAAGTGGTTCTTTGCGAACTTTGTCTGCTTTTTGTGCGATTTTGATAGCACCTTCAGCTGCAGCAAAAGATTCATGTCCTGCCAAGAATGCAAAACATTTTGTTTCTTCACGAAGAAGACGAGCTGCCAAGTTTCCGTGACCAAGACCAACTTTTCTGTCTTCAGCTACAGAACCAGGGATACAGAATGCTTGTAAACCAATTCCGATTGCTTCTGCTGCGTCAGCTGCATTTTTGCATCCTTTTTTGATTGCAATAGCAGCACCTACAACATAAGCCCATTTTGCATTTTCAAATGCGATAGGTTGTGTTTCTTCAACTGTTTTGTATGGATCGATACCTGCTTTATCACAGATTTCTTTTGCTTCTTCAATAGAAGAAATTCCGTTTTCGTTTAATGCCTTGTTGATTTTATCAATACGGCGTTCATAGCTTTCAAATGTGATTTTTTCTGCCATTTTAAATTTCCTCCGCCTTATCGTTTCTTGGGTCGATGAGTTTTACTGCACCCTGTTCTTTAGTTGTGCGTCCGTATTGACCACGAGCTTTATCCATAGCTGTTGCTGGATCATCACCTTTCTTGATGAAATCCATCATTTTACCAAAGTGGATAAATTTATATCCGATAACAGCACCGTCTGCATCTACAGCGATTTTTTCAACATAACCTTCTGCCATTTCAAGATAGCGAGGTCCTTTTGCTTTTGTTGAGAACATTGTTCCAACTTGTGAACGAAGTCCTTTTCCTAAGTCTTCAAGAGAAGCACCTACAACCAATCCACCTTCTGAGAAAGCTGATTGAGTTCTTCCGTATACGATTTGTAAGAAAAGTTCTCTCATAGCTGTGTTGATAGCATCACAAACTAAGTCTGTGTTCAATGCTTCAAGAAGAGTTTTTCCTACTAAGATTTCAGAAGCCATAGCAGCTGAGTGTGTCATTCCTGAACAACCAATTGTTTCAACAAGAGCTTCTTCAATAATTCCATCTTTTACATTAAGAGTTAATTTACAAGCTCCCTGTTGTGGTGCACACCAACCGATACCGTGTGTAAAACCAGAAATATCTTTAATTTCTTTAGCTTGTACCCATTTTCCTTCTTCTGGAATGGGAGCTGGTCCATGATAAGCAGCTTTAGCCAATGGACACATGTGTTCTACTTCTGCAGAATATACCATAAAAGTCTCCTAGTTATATTTTTGAAAAGTCTAGTATATAGATACCTTTCATAATTTTCCTATTGACAATAGTATAAACTCTTTTTGATAAAATTGCTATAGTTTGTAAAAAAAACTTATTTTGAATAAAAGATTTCCACAATTTTCTAAAAAATAAAAAAAAAGCATTGGAAAACCTTTAAATATGAGATATAATAATCGTTACATCATTTATGATGAAATTTTAAATTAGGGGAAAAATAGATATGAACAAAGTAGAACTTATCGATGAAATTACTAAAAAAACAGGTCTTACAAAAAAAGATACTGATGCAACTTTAAAAGCTTTTATCGAAGCAGTAACTGAAACTCTTGCAAAAGGAGATTCTGTTCAACTTGTTGGTTTTGGAACTTTTGATGTTGGTACAAGAGGCGAAAGAACTGGCCGCAATCCTAAAACTGGAGAATCTATCAAAATCAAAGCTTCTAAATGCCCAAAATTCAAACCAGGAAAAGCTCTTAAAGATAGCGTAAACAAATAAAACTAAAAAGCAAAATGTCTAGGCAATTGCATTTCAATTATCTAGACATTTTTTTTATAAATCTTTCAATTAAATAAGTTTATTGTGCATCAGTAGAATCAGCATTTGAAGATTCATCAAGTTTAGAATCTTTGAATTTCTTTGCTCTATCAAATTTATCTTTATCAAATTTTTTATGGTGATGATTTACATCCATTTCGAGAATTTTGCCTTCGTTAGAAATATCAAGTTCGGTGGAATCTAAAAGTGTAATTTCAAAACCGTTAAAATCTCTTTCCAGGGAAACAATGGCTGAATCAGAAAAGTTTTTTCGTAAACTTGATAAAACTTCTGTTGGCAAAAGTTCTTCTGGAATCCCAAGATAAAATTCGATTTTATCCCAATCACCTTTTTTGGAAAATTCCGCTTCGCCACTAAGATATTCCGCTTCATTATTGGTGATAAATTTGATGTCGTATTTATCATCATCATATTCTGCCAAAATTATAGTGGATTCAGGAAAATATGTTTTCATAAAATCCGTAATTGTGTTTGGCAACTGGGAAATTTGAATAAATTTATCTGCAAAAATTGATACAGATAAAACCATCATTATAAAAACTGAAAAAAATAATTTCTTCATAAAAACTCTCCTTAGAAAGAAACTCGTTATCAAAAGTGAAAACTTGTAATCTCTCTTAACAAAATATAGTCTATTCAAAAGTTTTTTGCAAAAAATTTAATTTCTTCTATATATTTTCGTTATATTTTCGTTTTGTTACTTTACGCAATAACAGATTTACGCTATTATAAAATAAAGATTTTTAATTTAAACTTTTTAACATATATTGGAGTATAGAAATGGAAAAGAAAAATTACTTTAACTCAATTCCTTGGAGAGAAGCTCGCTTGCAACTTGGTCATTGTCGCTTTATGGCAAAAGAAGAATTTGCTGATGGAACAAAAGCTTTACAAGGTAAAAAAATCGTTATCGTAGGTTGTGGAGCACAAGGTCTTCACCAAGGTATGAACTTAAGAGATTCTGGACTTGATGTAAGTTACGCTTTAAGAGAAAGCGCAATCAAAGAAAAACGCCAATCTTGGAAAAATGCTACAGAAAACGGTTTCAAAGTTGGAACATACGAAGAAATGATTCCAACTGCTGACTTAGTTGGAAACCTTACTCCAGATAAACAACACTCAAATGTACTTGAAAATGTACAACCTTTAATGAAAAAAGGTGCTGCACTTTGGTATAGCCACGGATTCAATATGATTGAAGAAGGAATGCAAATTCGTCCTGATATCACAGTTGTAATGATGGCTCCAAAAGGTCCAGGTTCAGAAGTTAGAACAGAATATGTTCGCGGATTTGGTGTTCCTGCTCTTATCGCTGTTCACCCAGTAAACGACCCAGAAGGAAAAGGTTGGGCAATCGCAAAAGCTTTGGCTGTTGGTTGTGGTGGAAGCCGCGCTGGTGTTCTTGAATCAAGTTTTGTTGCAGAAGTTAAATCAGACCTTATGGGAGAACAAACAATTCTTTGTGGTATGCTCCAAACTGGTTCACTTTTGTGTTTCGATAAAATGGTAGAAAAAGGAATTGCACCTGGTTACGCTTCAAAATTCATCCAATACGGATGGGAAACAATTACAGAAGCTCTTAAATGGGGTGGAATTACAGGAATGATGGATAGACTTTCAAATCCTGCAAAACTTAAAGCAAATGAACTTTCAAAAGAATTAAAAGCTATCATGGCTAAACTTTACCAAAAACACATGGACGATATTATCTCTGGTGAATTCTCAAAAACAATGATGATTGACTGGGATAATGGAGATAAAAACCTTCTTGCTTGGAGAGAAGCTACAGGTAAAACAGCATTCGAACAAACTCCAGCTGGAAACGACGAAATTTCTGAACAAGAATATTTTGACAAAGGAATCTTGATGGTTGCAATGGTAAAAGCTGGTGTTGAACTTGCATTCGAAACAATGACTGATGCAGGAATCATCGATGAAAGTGCTTACTATGAATCACTTCACGAAACTCCACTTATTGCTAACCTTATCAGCCGCAAAAAACTTTACGAAATGAACAAAGTTATTTCAGACACAGCTGAATACGGATGTTACTTATTCGACAATGCTTGTCGTCCACTTCTTAAAGACTTTATGGCAAAAATCGATACAGATGTTATCGGTAAAGGCTTAAATGTAAAAGATAACAGCGTTTCAAATGCAGAATTAGTTGCTGTAAACGAAGAAATCCGAAATCACCCAGTTGAAATCGTAGGTAAAAAACTTCGCGGTTACATGACAGCTATGAAAGCAATTGTTGGAAAATAGTTTCTCTATTACGAAAATATGATAGGGGGAAAATAATAAGTGTTTTCTGCTTGACGCAAGCTAGTCGCAAAAAACACAAAATTATTTTCCCCCTTTGTTTTTTTATAAAATAAAATGTTTTTTCCAACCTTGTTTTATTTGGGGTAAAAAATTTCTGCTTGACGCAAGGTAGTCGCTCAAAGTTACTTTCCTACTGCCCTTCTTTTTTTTATAATAATAAAATCATTTTTCCAACCTTGTTTTATTTGGGTAAAAAAAATCTGCTTGACGCAAGATAGTTGCAAAAATTCACTTTCATATCATCTTTTCTTCTATAATAATAAAATGTTTTTCTTCCCTTTTCTATTTGAAATTTTGTAAACTTGAAATTTTTGGGAATTTTGCTATACTCTTAGTATCTTACTAAAAGAAGATTTACGAGGTAGAAATATGTTTAGAACAATTAGAGTTATATTTAAAGTTATTGTTTATATGTTAAAAAAACAAAAACTATTAAAACAAGTAAAAAAACTTGAAAAAGAAGGCAAAGAACAAGAAGTAAAAGAAAAGATTGCACCTTTGGTAATTGATTGGGCAAAATATTGTGTAGATGCAACAGGAAGTACTATTGAAGTTACAGGAATTGAAAATGTGCCAGCTGATAAAAGCGTTGTTTACATCGGGAACCACCAAGGAATTTTTGATATTCCACTTTTGCTAGGTTACATTCCTTATCAAAAAGCATTTATTTCAAAGATTGAAATTCTAAAAATTCCAATGATTTCAGATTGGATGAAATTGATGAAATGCGTTTTCTTGGCTCGAAAAAATCCACGACAATCTATCGAAGCAATGCATCAAGGTATTGAAAATGTAAAAAATGGATATTCTATGGTTATCTTTCCAGAAGGAACTCGTAGCAAAGGTGGTCCTGTAAAAGAATTTAAACCAGGAAGTTTCAAACTTGCATTCCAATCTGGTGCTGATGTCGTTCCAGTAACAATCGATGGAACTTGGAAAATCTACGAAGAACACAACAAAATTAAACCTGCAAACATCAAACTTACAATTCATCCACCTGTAAAAACTGAAGGTTTAAGCAAAGATGAGTTAAGAGAAATTCCTGCACAAGTTCAAAAAATCGTAGAAAGTGCTTTGTAATTTATCACTTTGAATTTTGTAAATTTGACTTTATCCGATTGCTGATAATTTGTTCAGCGCGTTTTACATCCTCTTTTGTGGCAACTCTTATGTCACTAAAAGGATATTTTATTTTTAAAGATTCGTATTTTGATTTTGCCATATCGTGATAAGCAAGAATTTCAATTTTATGCACATTTTCTAAAGTACAAATAAAATCAGCAAGTTTTTCTAAAGATTCAACATCATCATTTATTGTAGGAACTAAAACATGACGAATCACAACTGGAATTTTCTTTTGAGAAAGATATTTTGCAAAGGACAAAACATTTTTATTTGAATGTCCCGTAAGTTCTGTGTGTTTTGTATCGTCAATGTGTTTTATATCAAGCAAAATCAAATCTGTAACTTGGCACAAAGAATCAAATTTTTCAGAATTATCAAACACAATTCCAGAAGTATCTAAAGTTGTGTGAATGCCTCCATTTTTTGCAGAAACGAAACCATTGGGAACTTGAAATTTTTTTGCTTCAGAAAAAAGTTCAATTAAAAAATCAATTTGTAAAAGAGGTTCTCCGCCTGTAACTGTAATTCCGCCCTTTTTGTAAAATTCCATATTTTTTTTATAAACTTTCAAAATTTCATCAACTGTTTTTTGATTAGAAAAATTTTCTTCACTTGAAGACGAAGGAATTTTCCATGTGTCCGGATTATGACAATATTTACAACGCAAAATGCAACCTTGCAAAAAAACAACAAGCCGCACGCCAGGGCCATCAACTGAACCAAAAGTTTCGATAGAGTGAATATTTGCTTTTTTCATACATATATTATCCATAAATTAAAAGTTCTCCACAACATAAAAATCTCTAAAATTACACATTTTTTTCTTTACAGATTAGTAATCATACCATAAAATATAGTATTATGGCGAGATTTAGGTTAAAATTTTTATTCGTATTTTTTAGTTTTATAGTTTTAATTTCCTCAACGGTTTTTGCAGATTCCGCAAAAAGACAGGTAAAAGTTGCATTTGTTCCAATAGAAGGAATGCAAATTATTGATGAAAACGGAAATCCTAAAGGCTACATGTACGAATATTTTAATCAACTTGCACTTCGAGCAAATTGGGACTTGGAATTTATTCCAATGACATGGACAGAAACTTTAAACTCCTTACAAACAGGTAAAATTGATTTTTCTGGAATGCTTCCTTATGCAGATTATTTAAAAGAAAAAGTTTATTATTCAAAAAATCATACAGGATTATCAGATTCTAGTATTTTTGTTAGAAATGATGATAACAGATTTTTCTACAACGACCCAATTTCCCTTGATAAAAAATCTATTGGACTAATAAAAGGTGGTCTAATAGAACAAAATTTAGATGAATATTGCGTAAAAAACAATATTTCAATAAATAAAAAATATTATCCTTCCAATAAAGATGTAATTATAGCTTTAAAAAACAAAGAAATTGATGCAGGAGCAAATGTTACATATCAAAATGAACCAAACACAAAAATTGTGCATCACTTTGAATCTTCACCTTTGTATATTTGTACTAACATAAAAAATAAAGATTTAATTCAAGAGTTAGAAGACGCCTTTTCAAACTTGCTTTTATTTCATCCAGATTATAATAGCCTTTTGCACAGTTATTATTTTTTAGGCGAAACTCAAAAACAAATTGTTTTAACTCGACAAGAACAGAATTTTATCAATAATAATCCAGTTGTGAATGCAGTTTATAAATCAGATTGGATTCCTATCGAATATACAAATAAAAAAGGTGAATTTGCAGGAGCCGTAAGAAAAGTTTTTGATAAAATTACAAAACTTACGGGCTTAAAATTCAACTTTATTCCAGTTCTTACAAAAGAAGAAGCAGTACAAGCCTTGCAAGAAGGAAAAGCTCTAATCGACACAGCCTTTGACAATTCAATACAAGCTGCAGAACTTTACGGAATCCATGTTACAAAACCATATTATTCAATTCCTATGGAAATAATTACAAATCCTAGGGTAAAAGAAGATATTTCAACATTTACATATGGCTCAATCGACCCTGAAAATCTAGAACAAGTAAAATCATTAACTAATATTTTGTTAAAAGAAACAAATAAAGAATGTCTTGATGCAGTAAAAAAAGGGGATGCAAAAAATATTTATCTAAACTCAACAGTACGAAAATATTTATTCCAGACAGATAATTACAATAAGTTACAAGTTGCATTTCAAGGTGATAGAAAAACAACTTTGTATGTAGGATTAGCAAACACAGCTCCAATTGAACTATATACAATAATAGAAAAATCTCTTTTATCAATTTTACCTTCAGAAATTTCTGGATATTTTGATGAAGCAAGTAGAATATCACCTCCACTAAATTTTTCGCTTTTCATAAAAAAATATACACTTGAATTTGTTTTAGTTATTTTACTTTTTGTGATTATTGTCATGGGAATTATAATTTACACATTCTTAGAACATAAAAAAACACAAAAAGCATTGTACTTTGATAACAATTCTGGAATTTGGAATGGAACAAAACTTGAACATGAAGTAAATAAAAAATTAGGAAATTCTAAAGAAAAATATATTTTAATAAATATGAACATTGCTCGTTTTAGATTTGTAAACGATATTTATGGTCGTAACAAAGGAAACGAAGTTTTAAAAATATTTGCTAAAAAACTAAAAGAAATATTTGTACAACAAGAAGAATTTTACGGAACTTTATGGGCGGATTATTTTGTAATTCTAAAAAAATACACTAATGAAAAAGAAATAGAAATTCTCTTTGATAAATTTGTTCAAGATTTCCAGATTGAAGCAGAAAAAGTTTGTAGTTTTAGATTTGTTATAAAAGCAGGTGCTGTTATTTCTGACAAAAACAAACCAGAAACCTTCTCTGCTTTGTTAGAAAAAGCCAACCACGCTGTAAATACCATACCAGACCCTTTTGAATCACAAATTATTTTCTTTACACAAGATATGTCAAAAGAAATTGAAGAATTAAAACTTGTTGACAAAAATATGATTCAGGCTTTCAAAAATCAAGAATTTCAACCATATTATCAACCAAAATATGATATTAACACAAACAAAATTTGTGGAGCAGAAGCTTTGGTGCGTTGGATTCATCCAGAAAAAGGCATAATTCCGCCAATATTCTTCTTGCCTTATTTTGAGCGCTGTGGATTTATTACGGAATTAGACTATTATGTTTTTGAACGAACTTGCCAAAATCTTCGTCGCTGGATGGACCAAGGCATAAAAGTTGTTCCTATTTCATGCAATTTTTCAAGATTACACGCAAAAGACGACTTTTTCCCTGAAAAAATTCAAGTAATTGCAGATATGTACAATATTCCACATCACTTACTTGAAATTGAAATTACAGAAAGTATCGCAATGGAAAGGCTGGATATTGTTTTACGACATTTTAAGAAATTCAAAGAAATGGGATTTATTATTTCTATCGACGATTTTGGTTCTGGATATTCTGCACTCACCTTGCTTGAACAAATGAATATTGATGTTATCAAAATGGATAAATCTTTCTTAACTGCAAATTATAGTTCTGCCCGAGAATATGAAATTTTGATTTCTTTAATTCAACTTGCACAAAAACTTGGTCTTACTGTTATTTGTGAAGGAATCGAAACTTCTCGCCATGTAAAACTTTTGCACGAAGCGGGATGTTTCTACGCACAAGGATTTTACTTTTCCAAACCACTTCCATTGGCCGATTTTGAGAAAGCCTTAATTGAAGATAGACCTCCAGAAGGATTTTCTAAAGCAGAATTAAATCTTAATGATGAAGTTCTTGAAGAACTTACTGTTTGGGACGATATCTAAAAAATTAAATATGCTAAAAAAAAGCAACTTTCAATGTTAATCATCGAAAGTTGCTTTTTTTGTCTATAAAACTAAAGTCTATTTCAAGGCGAAAAATTTCGCCCTGATTTTATCACTTACATTTTATTGTGGAATGTTCTTGAAATAACATCATCCTGTTGTTCTTTTGTAAGCTTAATAAAGTTTACAGCATAACCTGAAACACGGATTGTCAACTGAGGATATTTTTCTGGGTGAGCTTGTGCATCAAGCAATGTTTCTTTTGTGAAAACATTTACATTTAAGTGATGTCCACCTTTGCTTGTATATCCGTCAAGCAATGTTACAAGGTTATCAATTTGAACAGGATTTGCAAGTGTTTCTGCAACAGTTGGAGCTGCCATAATTGTTGCTGTATCGCAAGACATACAATTTCCGTAATTTTTCATAGATGCTAAATCAATACTGCTATCTTTTCCAAGTGCATCTGGAATAATTGAGAAAGTATTTGAAATTCCATCTTGTGCAAATTTAAACGGAAGTTTTGCAACAGAAGCCAAAGATGCAACTGCACCATTTGTATCACGACCGTGCATTGGGTTTGCTCCTGGAGCCATAGGTTCACCTAATTTTCTTCCGTCTGGAGTATTTCCTGTTTTTTTACCGTAAACAACATTTGATGTAATTGTCAAAATTGAAGTTGTTGGCACACCGTCGCGGTAAGTATGATTTGATTCAATCTTGCTCATAAAGTGGCGTAAAACCATTACAGCAATATCGTCTACTCTATCGTCGTTGTTTCCGTATTTTGGGAAGTCACCTTCAATTTGGTAATCAACTACAACACCGTTTTCGTCGCGGATACATTTTACTTTTGCATATTTAATTGCAGAAAGTGAGTCTGCTACGATAGAAAGTCCAGCGATACCTGTTGCAAAGTAGCGTTTTACATCTCTATCATGCAAAGCCATTTGCAATTTTTCGTAGCAATATTTATCGTGCATATAGTGAATAACATTCAATGTGTTTACATAAAGTTCAGCAAGCCAATCCATCATTGCTTCAAACTTTTCAATAACATCATCATAATCAAGATAATCGCCTTCTACAGCACGATATTTTGGTCCAACTTGTTCTTTTGATTTTTCGTCCACACCACCGTTGATTGCGTAAAGCAAACATTTTGCAAGGTTAGCACGAGCACCAAAGAATTGCATTTCTTTTCCAACAACCATTGAAGAAACACAACAAGCGATAGCGTAATCGTCACCGTGAATAACGCGCATCAAATCATCATTTTCATATTGGATTGAAGAAGATTTGATAGACATTTTTGCACAATATTTTTTGAAGTTTTCTGGCAATTTTTCTGACCATAAAACTGTTAAGTTTGGTTCTGGAGAAGTTCCTAAATTATCCAAAGTGTTCAAGTAACGGAAAGAAGTTTTTGTTACCATGTGAACACCATCTACAGTTACACCTGCGATAGATTCAGTTACCCATTGAGGATCGCCTGAGAACAATGAATTGTATTCTGGAGTTCTAGCAAAACGAACAAGACGAAGTTTCATGATAAAATGGTCGATTAATTCTTGTGCTTGTTCTTCTGTTAAAATTCCTCTTTCAATATCACGCTGAATATAAATATCGATAAAAGTTGATGTTCGTCCTAAAGACATTGCTGCACCATTTTGTTCTTTTACAGCAGCAAGATATCCGATGTACATCCATTGAATTGCTTCTTGTGCATTTGCAGCAGGACGAGTAATATCAAATCCGTAAATGCGACCAAGTTCTGCAAGTTCGTCTAAAGCACGCATTTGTTCTGCGAGTTCTTCGCGCAAACGGATGTTTCTATAATTCATTTCTTTGAGACAAGTGTCAATTTGATATTGGCGTTCAATTTTCAATCTGTTGATTCCGTAAAGAGCAACTCTACGATAATCTCCGATGATTCGTCCGCGTCCGTAAGCATCTGGCAAACCTGTGATGATTCCAGCATGACGAGCCATACGCATTTCTGGAGTATAAACATCAAAAACACCTTGGTTATGAGTTTTTCGATATTTTGTAAAAATTTCAGAAACAGATGGATCTACTTTGTAACCATTTTGTTCACAAGCTTTTTCTGCCATCTTGATTCCACCAAAAGGCATCAAAGCGCGTTTAAAAGGTTTATCTGTTTGAAGACCTACGATTTTTTCTTTTGATTTATCTAAATATCCAGGACCGTGAGATGTAATTGAAGATACGATTTTTGTATCCATATCTAAAACGCCACCAGCATCACGCTCTTGTTTTGCTAAATCCATAACTTGAGCCCACAAATCTTTTGTGGCTTGAGTAGCTCCACACAAAAAGCTTTCGTCGCCATCATACGGCGTATAGTTTTGTATGATAAAATCCCTTACATTTACAGGACCACTACTCCATCGTCCAGTTTTAAAACCTTCCCATTCAGGTGCAATTCCCTGAAATTCAATGTCTTTAATATACATATTACCCTTCCAAGATAAAAAGATTTATTTGAGAGTATTATATCACACTTTATAAAAATGATAAATAGATTACAAAAAATTTTACACTTGCTTAATAATAAAACATCAAGTAAAATAAGAATATAAATAAACTGAGGTGAATTATGGTAAATAATTGTAAAAAATGCGGAGCTTCACTTGTTGTTTCAACAATAATCGAAAGTTTTTATCCAAATAGTGATGCAGAAAAATCTAGCCTAAAAGTTGGCGATAAAATTCTTGAAATAAATAAAATTCCAGTAGATACAAATGCAGACATCATCGCACACGAACAAGTAAACGGACTTGTAAGCGTAAAAATTGAACGCAAAAATCAGAAATTGATGTTTTTAGTTCCAGATTCTGACGGATTTTTTACAGACCAGATAACTTACAAAGAAATTTGTAAACATTGTGAAAAAAAGAAGCAAAAACGAAAAGTTAAAAACTTTTTTGACAAAGTTATTCTTGGTATGTTTTGTTTGTTAGTTATCACTCTTGCTGTGATAATTTTTATGCTAGTTTCTGCAAATAAAATGGATGATGATATTCCAGAAAGTGCAGAATCTATTGTTGCAGAAAATTTAAATATCGAAAACACAGAAAATATAAATTCTGAAGATACTCAAGAAATCTTGCTTGATTCCCCAGAGCAAAGATGGGAAAAAATTGAGCAACTTCTTCGTTCAAGTAATGTTTTTGAAAATGAAATTTTGTATCTTGCGCTAAATTCTGAGGATTACGCTTTGTTTGATACAGTTTTGCAAGATAAATATTCTTGGCGCAAAATGTTTACAGTTGTGGATAATTTAGATACAAAAAGTTCTATTGTTCGTGGCTACGATTTGGACACAATAGATGATGAAACATTGATGCTTTTAGCAAATATCAAAGCTACAGAACTTGGAAAAATTTACTACGATTACGGTGAATGGCTAGAACCTTCCGACAAATATCCAGGAAGAGGAAAATATAATTTAGCAGGAAATATTTTTGATGAAATGCGCTTTTACGAAACTGCATCGGCTTTAACAAATATTTTAGCAAAAATTCCTGCAGAGAAAATGAAAAATGCTTGTTTTGTAATTGACGGTCATACAGATAGCGTAAGCGACCACGATTTTAACCAAGCACTTTCAGAACGCCGTGCAAATTCTATCAAAAAAATTATGAACGGAATGTTCGGTATTCCTCAACACAGAATTGTAACACAAGGCTTTAGTTGGGATAAAAAAGCTGTAGAAAACGAAACAACACCAAATGATTTTGCAATGAACAGACGGGCAGAAATAAAGGTTTGTTTTTTTGAAGAACAATAAAATTTTTCTTTTAGGAATTATTTTTCTTTTTATAATGCAATCAATTCAGGCACAAATCTCTTTGCCTAATTGGTTGCAAAATGCAATCAATAAAAATAATTTTGAAAAAAACAAAAAATCACTTTTAGAAAAAAAAATCACAAAAGAAGAATATTACGATTTAGCTTATCGCAGAACTACGCAAATTGATAAATTAAGTATGCTAATTCCAGATTCTTCAGTTGGCGTAATTGATGCAACAGGAAAATACATAAACGAAAAAGACGACAACTTTGGATTATGCTGTTCAGGCTACGCAAAATGGATTGCAGACGGATATTATTATCCTTTGAGAAAAAAAAATCATTCCAGATTGCGATATATGTCAATTCAAAAATTGCGAAAAACTTATCCTTTTTTGCGTGGGGATAAATCAACTTATCAATATGAAAATTCCAGAGAGCCATTTTTTGGCTTAGACTGGACGCGCAATATCGCACGAGAATTGGCAGAAGAAAAATATAAGCAAAATTTTTTTTACAACAGTTTTGATGTAGCTCATTCATTTAAAGCAAAATATGTAAAAGATAGAGGATTTCCAATCGAAAATATTCCAGAAGTTTTACAAGAACAAACAAAATTGTATCCAAATCGATGGTATTTAGTTTCTATAAATGGGGAATTTGGCGAAAATCCAACAATGATTCAGCATCATCATATTGCAGTATTTTTTCCATATTTCAACAAAGACGGAATTTTTAGGCTTCCCGTTTTGGAGCGAACAAGACGAACTTCATTTGAATATTTAATTTCCCGTTATAAAAATACTTATTGTCATCTTGTTTGGCTTGAATTAGATGGAAAAGTTGAACTAAACTTACCATAACAAAGATTGCGAGGAAAATATGAAAAACATAATTGATTATATTGATTGGCGAGGAGACTTAACTTTCAAACAATCATCCTTTAACGAAATTGACGCAGTGATTTTTACACAAATTGCATATATCGATTTTTCTGGAATTGTAAGTTCAGAATTTAATGAATCAATTTCTTTAAGACAAGCTTCTATTTTACTTGCAACTTCAGAAGATTTTGAGCAACGCGTAAATTTTGGACCTTTAATCAACAAAGAAATCACTACTCTTTTACAAAAAGCAGGTGAATCAAAACGATTTTGTAATCTAAAACTTTGCGCTTTTAGAAGCAGTACCGACATCGAACAAGAAAAACAATTTGCAGCCATCAATTTTATTTTTGAAGATAAAACAAATTTTATCGTTTACAGAGGAACAGACAAAAGTCTCGTAGGCTGGAAAGAAGATTTTAATATGGCATTTAAACATCCAATTCCTGCACAAATTGAAGCTGTAAAATATTTTGACCAAGCTTGTAAAAAAATGAAAGGAAAATTCATTCTTGGCGGACATTCAAAAGGCGGAAATCTTGCTTTATTCTCTGCAACTTACTGTAATTCAAAAAATCAAAAACGCATTTTAGAAATTTATAATTTTGACGGTCCAGGTTTTGAAGAAACTGTCTTAAATGACAAACGATTTATCAGCATAAAATCTAAAATAAAAAATTTTGTTCCAAAAAAATCTATCGTTGGAATTTTATTTGACACAGGAATTGAAAAAATAATTGTAGAAAGTTCTAACAATGGAATTATGCAACACGACCCTTTAACATGGAATGTTTTAGGAACAAATTTTGTAACAACAGAAGAACTTTCAAAAGAAAGTTTATTTATCGATAAAACACTAAAAAATTGGTTAAAGCAAACAGATAAAGACAAAAGGGAAATATTTATAGAAGCCTTATTCGATGTTATTGAATCTGCCGAAGCAAATAACATTTCCGAAATTACAGAAAATTTGTTAAAATCATCTACAAAAATGATTCATCATTTTCACAATCTTGATTCGGAAACCAAAGATATGATTTTTGACACTATAAAAATCATTATAAAATCTGCAAAAGATACAGTTCAAAGTTCTGTGCAAGAAAAAATCAAAAAAATTACAGAATAATTTAATTTTTTTAATAAAACAGTTGACAAAATTACAAGTCTATTATAATATCAATATTGTAATGATTACAAATTTGAAACAAATAAATAACTTTTAAGGAGAAATTAAATTATGAAACAATGGGTATGTAGTGTATGTGGTTATGTTCATTCAGGAGATGAAGCTCCAGATCAATGTCCACAATGTAAAGTAGCAAAAGACAAATTCAAAGAAAAAGCTGGATTCGCAGGTTTCGCTGATGAACACAAAGTTGGAATTGCAAAAGGTTTAGATCCAGAAGTTATCCAAGGTTTAAAAGATAACTACATGGGAGAATGTACAGAAGTTGGAATGTATCTTGCAATGAGCCGCCAAGCTGACCGCGAAGGTTATCCAGAAATTGCTGAAGCTTTCAAACGATACGCATGGGAAGAAGCTGAACATGCAGCAAAATTTGCAGAACTTCTTGGAGAAGTTGTAACTCCTAGCACAAAGAAAAATCTTCAACTTAGAGCAGATGCAGAAGCAGGTGCTTGTGAAGGAAAAATGATGTTAGCAAAAAGAGCAAAAGAACTTAACTACGATGCTATTCACGACACAGTTCACGAAATGGCAAAAGATGAAGCTCGACACGGAGCAGGTTTCATGGGACTTTTAGCTCGTTACTTTGGTAACTAATTTTTCTAAAAAATAAAAAGTAAGGTTGTCTAAAATACAGTCATTTTGAAAAAATAAAATTCAAATTGATATTTAGGCAACCTTTCAATTTTTATAAATAATAAAATTTTACGAGGGAATATTTTTATGCAAAACTTAGTAATAGAAAAATTAACAAATCACAATATAAAGCCTTCTGTTCAAAGAATTGCAGTGTATTCCTATTTGATGGAAAAGAAAAATCATCCTACAGTTGATATGATTTATTCAGACCTTCATCCTTCAATGCCTACACTTTCAAAAACTACAGTTTATAACACATTAAAACTTTTTATAGAAAACGGACTTGTTCAAACTATCCTAATTGATGATGAAGAATTAAGATACGATGCAGAAATTTTAGAACACATCCATTTTAAGTGTACAAATTGTAAAAGTATTCACGATATTTTTCTAGAATCAAATCCGCCTGTTCAAAATTTTAGACCAGAACTTTCTCTTCCAGAAGGATTTGAAGCAGACAAAACTCAGTACAATATCTGGGGAACTTGCCCAAATTGTAAATAAACTTTTACAAACAACTCAATCAGTAAAACTCAGCGAAACTTAAACTATTCATTCAAATAATACTCAACCTCAACTGTTTTTTTTTCGATAAATAAATGTAGAAGTCTATTTTTATAGGAGTCTTTATATGACAAAAAAAATAAATTTAGTAATTTTATTTTTATTATCTTTTATGTGTATTTTTTCTTGCGTTTCAACTCCCAAAAGTGAAACTCCCCAAAATCCAATAGTTGAAAAAAAAGAAACTCAAAATATACAACAACTGATTTTGGAAGGAAGAAGCAACGAAGCAAAAGAACTTTTCCAAGCCAAAATTGATATAAACGAAACTGACGAATACGGTAACACAGCCTTACATACTGCCGCTAAAATAAACGATATAGATTTAGTTACTTTCTTTATTTATAAAGGTGCAAATGTAGAACTAAAAAACAACGACGGAGACACACCGCTTCATATTGCAATTAAACACAATTCCAAAGGAACAACAGCAGTTTTAGCCGCAATCGGAACAAATATTTTTGCTCGTGACGGAAAAGGAAAATCTGCTTTAGAATTAGGATTAGAAAAAGGCTACGAATACTATGATGCACTCATCACAACAAAAACAGGATTAGCCAAAGATGATAATAACAGAAATCTTGTACATTATCTTGTAGAAAAAGAAGATAACAATGCACTTGCATATTGCTTAAAAAAAGAAATTCCACTTTCAGTTATTGATGTAAATGGAGAAACACCACTATCTTTAGCTTACGCAAAGGATTCAGATATCGGAATAAATATTGCTGCAAACTTGATTTTAGCAGGTGCAGTTCCTTACAGAAATCAATACAGTTATTTTGAAGATGCTGTAAAAACAAGAAATAACTCTTTAAGATTTGATGACGGACAAACTCCTTTACATTTTGCTGCAATTTACGGACACAAAGCAATTACATCATACTTGCTAGAAAACGGAGCATCTGTAAAAGCAAAAGATATTTTAGGTTCAACTCCCCTTCATGAAGCAGTTCGTTATGGACATATTGAAATCGTACAACTTTTGCTAGACAAAGGTGCAGATGCTAATTCACAAGACAGTTTAGGAAAAACTCCACTTCTTTTAGTCATTCCTAAAGAGACACGAATTGAAATTAGTTCACTATTGATTACACATGAAGCAAATCCAAATGCTAAAGATATGTACGGAGATACACCTGTTCATATTGCAACAATGAGTGGAATGGAAGTTGGAATGTTAGAAAACTTGAAAAATGGTGGAGCTGACATCAATGAACGAAATAAAAAAGGGATAACTCCAATGGCTCTTGCAGTTGATAGACTCAACAAAGAACATGTTGCTTTCTATTCAAAATCTGGAGCAGATATTCATGCTGAAGATAACGAAGGAAACACACCACTTTCAAGAATTATTCAAATAAAAGATAAAACAACAAGCACAGAATTATTAAAAATAATGGTGAATAAAAAGAATATCAATTCAAGAGATTCTTACGGAAACACACCATTACATATTGTAATTTCTAAAAATGCAAACACAGAACAAATCAAATATCTTTTATCACTAACAAATGATATTGATATCAGAAATAAAAATGGAGATACACCACTTTATCTTGCTGTACAAAAAAACAGAAGAGTTCCAGGAGAAATGCTTTTAGCAAAAGGTGCAAATGTATTTTCTACAAATAACGAAAATTATTCACCGCTAAGAATGGCATTAGTAAGTGGTGGCGAAGTTCAAGAATGGATTTTAACTTCCGAAGTAATTAAAAAAACTGACGGAATTGGAAATACTCCTTTGCATTACGCTTGTGAATGGAAACTTGACAATGCAGTTTCAGTATTACTCGAAAAAGGTGCAAATCCAAATGTACGAAACGCAAATGGAGAAACAACAATCTTTAATGCGATTAAATCCGATAGCACATCGACAATAGATTTATTGATGAAAAAAGGAGCACAAAAAAATGCTCGCGATTATTTAGGAAACACACCTTTGCACGCCTGCGTTCGTTGGGGAGCAAAAAATTCTGCAATGAAACTAATTCAATGGCAAGCAGATTTAAATGAACAAAACCTAGCTGGGAAAACTCCACTTGCACAAGCAGCTCGTTCTGGCAGAATTGATATGGTAACATTCCTTGCAGACAACGGTGCAAATGTAGACGCATCAGACGCAACAGGAAAAACTGTTTTGATGGACGCCATTCAAAGTGGAAATTTAGATATTGTAAAATATCTAGTGAAAAAACAAGCATCTCCTCATCTTCAAGAAATGTACGGAAGAAACGCTTATCATGAAGCCGCTTCAACTGGAAACGAAAAAATGATTTCTCTAATTTTAGAAGCAGGAGGAAATCCTCTTTCTAGAGATGCTCA
Source organism: Treponemataceae bacterium (assembly GCA_045645985.1). GTDB lineage: Bacteria > Spirochaetota > Spirochaetia > Treponematales > Treponemataceae > RGIG9060. The sequence continues at coordinate 90,316 of JAZRJV010000003.1, read as the reverse complement.
AGGCGTTACACCGTTCTCAATAATTTTGCAAGGACAAAATGAAAAACTTATCAAAGCTGTTTTAGGCACAAATTCAAAATTATTAGATTCTGATAGTAATACCCCAATTCATATTGCATTAGAAAATAATGTTAGCCCTAAAACTTTGGAATTACTTGTAGATATGAATTATCCAATTAACATTAGAAACAAAGACGGAATTACACCTTTATCAATAGCTGTTTCTAAAAAGTTAAAAGAACATACAAGTGTGTTGTTAGAAAATGGTGCTGATCCGTTTATCACAGATAACGAAAAAGAATGTCCGCTTTCTATAATCTTCAAAATGGAAGATGGCGAAACACGGGATGCAATTCTTGATGAAATTGTAAAACTTGCCGGAAATAAAACTGATTACCAAGGTGAAGGAATTTTACACTACGCAGCTCGTATTGCAGATGCAAAAACTGTACAAAAACTCCTTGAAAAAGGTCTAGACAGAACTGTAAGAAATATCTCTGGCGAAACTCCTCACGACATAGCAGTTCGCTGGCAGAGAAAAGATATTATTGAAATGTTATAAAACAAGATGCTGAAATAAGTTCAGCATTACAGATAAATTAAAAGGTCTTAAAAAGAAAATCGCCTGTCAAAAAATTTTAGACAGGTGATATGACCTTGTTATTATTTTTTTACCATATCTAACATTTTTCTAAAAGCACTATCTTCTTTTTTTAATTCTTTTGAACCACGAGTAATTTTGCACAAACTCATTTTAAATTCTTTTGCAATTTCTCGCTGAGTTGTTCCTTTATCAATTTCTTTTACCAAAAGCCATCTTTTTCCAATATCTAAAAGTTCCGCTGGAGTAAAAAGACAATCAAAAAAATTAGTAAGCAATTCTTTATCAGAAGTTTCAGCAATACAACCAATAACTTCTTCAAGAGCTTGGCGAGAACGCTGTTTCATTAAATCTTCAGATTCTATTTCATAACTATTCATAGAAACATTATAACACTAAAATCTGCTCTCTGCAAGGAAAGTGAATTAAAACTTTATTCCAACTAGATTTTCTATTTTATCTTTTTGCCAAAGAGAATTTTCCCAATAGAAAAATTCATCTTTTCGCTTTTTAAAAATCCTAAATGAAGATTCAAGGGAATTATCGTAGATATGGCAAACATCACTAATTTTTACTAATTCAGGGATTAACTGTAATGCTTTGTTATAACGAGATATAACTTTTTCAGAAGGAACATCATGACCACCATTGGCAAATCGTTGTTTTACACGATAGACATTTATTTGAGAATCTACAGTAAGAACATAAATTACTCTGATAAAAAATCCACATTCTTTTGCTTTTAATAATAAATCCAAATTTCTGCGAGTTGATAAAACTGTTTCAAAAGTAAAACTAATTCCATCTCGTACACAAGATTCCCGCAATTCAGTTGCTTTCTGAGCCGCTTCCATATCTGAGCAATGAATACTTGTTTTAATATTATCAGCATTGATATATGGTTCAATAATTTTTGCAAGTTTAGTTATCGTAGATTTACCACTTCCATTAGGACCTGCAAAAACAATAATTTCAGGCTTCTTTTGCATACTCAATATGTCCGTCAGGATATTCTAAATATACAACTTTTTTTTCTACATCATAACGAGTTATAGGAGTTCCTTTTATAAGAGAAATTTCAGTTTCAATTTGAATTGCTTTATTAAAACGTGCTGTTATTTCGTCATCACTAATTCCACACATTGAATCAAGTTCATTTTCTTCCATACGAATAAATCCTCCTATATCTATTATAAAACAACTCGGTTTATTATATCACTAAACTTTTGAATCTGCAAGAAAGGAAAAATCAATTTAAAATAAAAAAACACTAGATTAGCAAACTGAAAAATTCAATTTCACATCTAGTGTTTTATTTCGAAAAACAAATTAATCATTTTTCATATTTTTTGAGGATTTTTGCAAGCCAAAAATAACCAAACGAAGCCTTTACAAACAACCACAACCACAACAAGCCCCTTTCTAACCCGAACGCAAAAAGTTCGCAAAAATACAAATTAAGTGCAGAAAAAAACTGTTGACATCTCAATTTTCTTATAATAAATTTGTATTTATAGGAGAAAACTAAATGCCAGAAATATCAAGATTCTATGGATTAGTTATAAAAATGTTCTTTAAGCCCAAAGAACATGAACCACCTCACATTCATGCGTTGTATGGCGAATACATCGGTATTTTTGAACTTTCATCATTACAAATGATAGAAGGCGACTTACCTAGCAAAGCACATCAATTAGTTTCAGAATGGCTACAAATTCACCAACAAGAATTATTATCCATGTGGAAAACTCAATTATTAAAAAAATTACCACCATTAGAATAGAGGCATTATGATTCCAAAAATCCAAGATATAGAAGCTTTAAATGATTATATCCTAAAAGTTGCATTTACAGACGGTAAAGAAGTTTTATACGATGTAAAAGATGATATAAAAACATTACCAGGTTACGACTCCTTAAAAACAATCAATGGATTATGGCAACAAGTGAAAGTTGATAAAAGCAAAACTTGTGTTTTCTGGAATGATTTTATCGATTTAGCAAGTGATTCCATCTACGAATACGGCACACCACTAAACAAATAATACCCAAACAATCCCTTCTCCTCGAACGCAAAAAGTTTGCAAAAATAAACTAAGTGCAGAAAAAAACTGTTGACATCTCAATTTTCTTATAATAAATTTTGAAGAAAAATTTTTTCAAAAAATTCACTTTTTTACTATCTAATTTTCTTTTTATGCTGTAAAATGAAAGTAAGTTATGTACAACTAAGTTTTGCTTAAAAAACAATGTTTATATATTAGGAAATTTTATGAAAACTAAGACTAATTCTTTTACGAAATTTATAACTTTTTGTGTTCTTGCTTTATTTTTAGTTACAAATATGATTTTATTTTCAAGTTGCGATAACGGAAATTCTCCTAATAATACAAACGAAGAACAAAACAACAACTCTCCAACTGACTACTGCAAAATTTGTGATGGAGTTCAGGATAACAACCACCAACACGATTACTGTGGTAAATGTGAAGGAATACAAACTACACCACACACCTGCCCTGTTGAACTAAAAGCGGAAATTGAAAGCATTGGTAATGGCACCTACACCATCGCAAATTTTATGGTTGATCCTGGCACCACAAAAGTTGATGAAATGGTTGCCGCTTGGCTACCTAGTGCCGAAAAACACATTAAGGACTTTGCTGATTGTTTTGATAATACAGCAAACAATCAAAACTTACAAAACTTAGTTAATGTTTTAGGAACCGAAAGTACTTATAATACAAATAATACAACTGGTTTTGATCCAATTATTAATAAACTTAACAATGCCTGTGTGCCAATTTTTGAAGAAATTATCGAAAACATCGACAACGACCTTGATGTAGCATATTTCAAAAATGAATACAAAGGACTAAATCTTAAAGCATACAAAAAATGCAGTGGTAATTATTTTGATGGCAACCCAGCACAAGATACATATAATACAAAGAAAGACAGCCTAAATAAGGCATGGGCTATGATGCATGCATTAAATAATAAAGTCCAACCGTTTTCAATAGTTGAAGATATTGAAAATAATAACTGTACAAATACTACTTCACATATGGACGAACTATTATTAAATCATAATATTGCTAACGACTTAGGCATTAGTAATAATGATTTGAAAAATTTCATTAATCTTACTTTAAATATCACTTCATTAGATGCTATGCATGATTACGCAACAGCAAAAGGTTATTCTAAACATCGTTCAAGTTGCGATGGATTAGATAATGAATTAACAAAATAACAAATACTTAATAAACGAAAATGCGTCGATAAAACATACTTAATAATCTTTACCCACAGCCACAAACACAACAAGCCCCTTTCTAACCCCAACGCAAAAAGTTTGCAAAATCACAACCAGTGCAGAAAAAAACTGGCGTAGCCAAAAATAACCAAACGGCAAGTTTTGTGAAACAAAACTTGATTGTAAGCCGAAGGCTCACTAAAAGCCTTGCAAGCGAAGCGCAGCACCAGCGAGTTTGGGGATTTTTGGCGAGAGCCAGTTTTTTTCTGGTAGTAATTATTTTTTTTCAAAGTTTTTGCTAAAAAATGCAATTTTTTCTCAATAATAAAGATGTAAAAAAAATTATTTTTAGGAGAAAGTTTATGAAACTAAAACCTATTGAAGAACTCACTTTTACAGATGATTTTATGTTCGGTCGTGTTATGCAAAACGCTGAAATCTGCAAAGGCTTTCTGGAGCGAATGCTAGAAATTAAAATTGAACGAATTGAATATCCAGAATTACAAAAATCAATTTCGCCACATTATCAATCCAAAGGAATCCGACTTGATGTCTACGTGCAAGATTCAAATCGCGTTTTCGACATCGAAATCCAAAATTTCCTAGATGAAAATCTACCAAAACGAACTCGCTATTACCAATCCATGATGGACATCGACCTTTTACTGAAAGGCAAAAATTACACCGAGTTAAAAGAAAGTTTTGTCATTTTTATATGTAAAGATGATTTTTTTGGCTTTAATTTGCCCTGTTACAGTTTTTCAAATACTTGCAAAGAAAAACCAGATTTATTTTTACAAGATGAATCCCATAAAATCATTTTCAATGCTTCAGCCTTTTCAAACGAAAAAAATGTAGAAAAAAAATCAATTCTAGAATATATTGTAGATAGGACTTCTACAACAGATTTTACAGCAAAACTTAATTCTCTTGTAGAACAAACTAAACTTAACGAAATTTTTAGAGGTGATTATATGGCTTGGGGACTTGCAGAATTTGATGCAGAACAACGCGGTAAAAAAGAAGGCTACTCTGTTGGTCTTTCGGATGGGATTTCACAAGGTATCGCACAAGGTTCTCAACAAAAAGCCATCGAAACTGCTAAGAATTTACTTTCAATGTCACTTCCTATAGAAAATATCGCAAAAGCAACAGGTCTCTCCCTTAAAGAAATTCAAGCCCTAGTAAAATAGCACACTATACCAAAACGAAAGAATTTTTTTAAATAAATTAAATCAAAAAAAATAGTAAAACTAAAAAAAACTGTAGTGCGACCGTCTAGCGAAGCGTAACCATCTCTCCCAACGCAAAAAGTTTGCAAAACCACAACCAGCCCAATTTTCTACCCGAACGCAAAAAGTTTGCAAAATACACAATAGATGCAGAAAAAACTGGCGTAGCCGAAAATAACAAAACGAAGCCTTACAAACAGCCACAAACACAACAAGCCCCTTTCTAACCCGAACGCAAAAAGTTCGCAAAAATACTATAGTTTCAGAAAAAACTCGGTAAACTAAAAAAAATAAACTGTAGTGCGACCGTCTAGCGAAGCGTCAAGGGAGCAATGCAGTTTATTTTTTTTAGAATAACATATTTTTCTGGTACTAATCACTATTTTGCAAAATTTTGTAGTGTCGATTGACCAAATCCCCGATTTATGCTATAAAATACTTTCACACTATGTGTGTAAAATTCTAACATGGAGGAAAGAAGTGGTTAAAATCAGACTTAAGAAGTTTGGATCTAAAAAACGCCCTTACTACAGAATTGTAGTACAGGATTCACAAGCACCACGAGACGGAAGTGTTATTGAAGAAATCGGTATCTATCATCCTATCGAAGTAGAAGAAAAACAGATTTCTTTCAATGAAGATCGTGCTCGTTACTGGATTGGTGTTGGAGCTCAGCCTACAGACACTGTAAAAAAACTTTTTACAAAAAAGAAATTTAACGCTTAGTATTTGAGGAGCAAAGAAATGGAAAAAGACCTGATTGAATACATTGCAAAATCATTGGTCAACGATCCAAGTAGCGTCTCTGTACAAGAAGTAGAAGGCGAGAAATCAACAGTAATCGAATTACGAGTTGCACAAAGCGACATTGGTAAAGTTATCGGTAAATATGGAAGAATCGCAAAGGCACTTAGAACAGTTCTTAGCGCTTCTGCAAATAAAGCTGGTAAGCGATACACTCTGGAAATTCTAGATTAATGGCGTTATTTAACAAAAAAAATCAACCTGCACAAGAAGAGCAAAAGTTGGTTATTGGAATTATCCGAGGGACTCATGGTCTTGAAGGTAAGTTTAAAGTTGAAAGTACTTCAGGTGAATGCGAACATTTTTTCGATTTAGATGAAGTAACTTTGAGAAAAGACACAATAGAAAAAACTGTAAAAGTTGAATCTATTGAAGGGAATGTCAATTCTTTGATTATGAAATGTGCTGGAATTAACAGCCCAGAATATGCAAAAAAACTTTCTGGAAGTGAAATTCTAGTGCCACGCAACAAGGCTTGTCCTTTGAATGAAGGCGAGTTCTATGTTGAAGATCTAAAACAATGTAAGTTGGTATATCTTCCAAACGAGAAGAAACCAGCAAAACTTTCTGGACTGGCAGAAAATACTGAATCTGCAATATTTGCAGGAACTATCACAGACGTATTGGAAGGCGGAGCAGGTAAACTTTTAGAAGTTGAACTTTCCGAGAGTTTGAATATCGCGTCAGACAGCACAGATAAATCAAAACCTAAAAAAGTTTTGGTTCCCTTTAAAAAGGAGTTTATCGGTACGGTCGATATAAAAGACAAGGTTATTCAACTGATGCACCTCTGGATTCTGGAGTAAAAGCCATGAAATTCTATGTGCTGACCTTATTTCCCGAAATACCGCGTGCTTTTTTTGAAAGCTCAATCATGGCAAAGGCGGTAGAGAAAGAAATTATTGCCTACGAATTGGTGAATATCAGGGATTTTGCCTTTGATAAACACAAAACATGTGATGACAGTCCTTATGGCGGTGGTGCAGGAATGCTTATGAAAACTGAACCACTTTGCAGGGCTTTGGAATCTGTAAAAGTAAAATCCAAACTTCTTGATGAAAAGTCTAAAAAGAAAAAAAACAAGAAGAAAAGTAAGCGAGTAATTTATGTTACTCCTTCTGGACGACCTTTAACACAGAAACTAGCCTACGAACTTAGTCAGGAAGAAGAACTTGTATTTATCTGCGGAAGATACGAAGGTATCGACCAAAGAATTATTGATTCCTATGTTGATGATGAAATTTCCATAGGCGACTATGTGCTTTCATCAGGTGAAATTGCTGCAACAGTTATCATTGATTCTGTTTACAGACTTGTTGACGGCGTTATTTCTAGTGAATCTTTAGAAGAAGAAAGCTTTTCTGACGGACTTTTGGAATACCCACAATACACTCGTCCCGAAGTGTTCCAGGGTTTGAAAGTTCCTGATGTTCTTTTATCTGGACATCATGAAAATATCCGAAAGTGGCGCCTAAAAAAACGGTTGGCAAAAACATTGCAAAATCGGCCAGAAATGATAAATTCTGCTCGAATTTCAGGAAAGCTAACTGATGAGGCGGAACAAATGATTGAGGAAATTATAAAGGGGAACTAATTATGGATTTAATTAAAACCATCGAAGAATCACAGAGAAGAACAGATCTTGATTCTTTCAAAATTGGAGATACAGTTAGAGTTCACTTCAAAATTGTTGAAGGTAAAACAGAAAGAATTCAGGTTTATGAAGGTCTTGTAATCTGTTTCAAAAACGCAGGTGTAAGAAGAACTTTCACAGTTCGCAAAAACTCTTACGGAGTTGGTGTAGAACGCGTATTCCCAATGAACTCACCTCGTATTGCTAAAGTTGAAGTAGTACGTCCAGGTAAAGTTCGTCGTTCAAAACTTTACTACATCCGTGATAAAGTTGGTAAGAGCGCAAAAATTAAAGAACTTATCGTAAAAAAATCTGACAGAGTAGAACAATAAAATTTTCTACTTAAAATAGATTGAAACTTTTTACAGCACGAGTCATAATAGAATTATTCTGTTAAGGCTCGTGTTTTTTTATGAATGTAATACATAACACAATAAACATTGTAAATTCAAGCAACTCGCCCAATGTATTAAAAGACGGAAATTCTGTTTTTGTAAGAATCCTTAACCAAACTGACAATCCAAACAAATATATTGCATCTTTTGCAGGAAATCTTTTTGAAATAACATCTAAAGAAAAACTTTTGCCAGGAACTTCATTTAAAGCAACGATAAAACTGCAAGGAAAAACTTTACATCTTATTCCAGCAAAACTTGACGATACAAAAAATATTGAAAACCAAATAAGTAAGCTTGACGCAAAATCTTTTACAGAAAATAATCAGCAAATAAGTAATTTTCTAAAAAATCTTAATCTTCCACAAGACAAAGTTTCGCTAAATTTGGTTCAGTATTTTCAGCAGCATCAATTAAAGTTAGATATTCCGCAAATAAAAAAAAGTAGAAGCAAAGCAAAAAATATTTTATCTAAAAATTCGCATAACTCAAAACAAACTGAAATTTCAGAAGATGATTTATCAAATTTATCACAACTTGATGTAGATATAACCCAAAAAGGATTTTCACTTTCAGATGAACAACTTGAAAAACTTTCCAAAGCGTTAAATCTTTTTGAAAATCCAGAAGAAAATACAAAATCAACAGATGAAGAAAAAAACAATGCAAAAGAATTTTTATCGCTAATAAATCAAGTAAAAAACAAAAATTCAAATTTTCATTGGATTTTACTTCCATTTGAGATAAAAATTGGAGATATTTTGTATTTTGGAAATATTAGACATTTAATAAACTTAGAAGATAAAAAGTTGCAAAAAACGCATATTTTCTGTTCAAATGATAAAACAAAATACTATTTTATGATATACTATTCTTATAAGGACGAAAAATCTTTTAAACAGATAAAATATTTTAGCGAACCAAATAATAATTCCAAAGATATTTTGTTATTAAAAGAATTTTTTTCAAATTCACAAGATATAATAGACATTGATTTTTCATCCGAAGCAAAAATGCAAGGTTTATTCACAGAAGATTTGCCGATTACAATCGTGGAGTTTAACGCATGACAAAAAAAGCGGTTGCTTTATCTTACTTTGATGAAACAGAAGCACCATTTTTAACAGCAAAAGGAAAAGAACATTTAGCTGAAAAAATAATTCAGATTGCAAAAGAAAATTCAATTCCTGTTGTAAAAAATATTGAAGCAACCGAAGTTATCAGCATGCAAGAAATAGGAGAATATATTCCGGAAGAAACCTACGAAATTCTTGCAAAGATTTTTGCTTTTATAAAATCAAAAGAAGGCTATAAATGAAAAGAGTAAAAACTTCAGACATCAAACTTGGTATGCGTTTTTCTTCTCCAGTTTTTTTTGATGATGGAATAAATATGTTTCTAGCTGAAAGAAAACCTATCACTACTTTTCATTTATCCGCAATAGAAAATTGGAAAATTCCCTATGTAATTACCTACGGAAAAATTATTTCAAACGAAGACAATTTGCAAACAGATGAAATTCTTGAATTAGAACCAATAGAAAATCAAAATACAAGCGTAGAAAAAGTTGGAGCAAACAATACTCTTCAGGTTATCGCAGAAAATCTTTCACAAATTGATAAAACTACAAGAGACACTTATTCAAGATGCTTAAAAAAAGTTAGAGATTTTTTTTCGTATGCAAAGAACAATAAAAATATTTCAAGAAGCGAAATCGACATCACTATAGATGAAATTTACAAACTAACATTTCAAGATAGCATGAATGTAATCGGTTACATAATGGCTTTAACTCCAGAAGTTGATTTAGCAAAAAATGCGTTAAATTCGGCAATCTTTGCATCTTCGCTAGCAATTATTCAAGGTTTTAGTAAACGAGAAATTTTGCAACTTATTGGAGCAAGCCTTTTTCATGATATTGGAATGTTAAGTGCTTCTGAGCATATCGTACAGAAAAAAGCACATCTTTCAACAAGTGAATACAACATGATAAAATTACATCCGTTGCGTTCTGCAAGATTTGCTTCCGAAGTTTTGTTCTTTTCAAAAGAAGTTTCGCTTATAATAATTCAACATCACGAATATTGGAATGGAACAGGATATCCAGCGGGCTTAAAAGAAAATGCAATCGAAAAAGGTGCTAGAATTTTGGCAATCGCAGATGCTTTTAGCGCAATGATTTCTAAAAAAACTTATCGAGATTCATTTATTGGGTATGACGCAATAAAAAACTTAATGGAAGATACCCAAAAACAATTTGACCCAGAATTAATTCAAGCTTTTGTAAAAATGATGGGCGCCTACCCTATCGGCTCTATAGTTTTATTGAATAACACTCTTATTGCACAAGTTGTAAAATCAAATCCTGAAATGCCTTTTATGCCTGATATAAAACTTTTAACCGAACCTAAAAAAGAAACGGATAAAAATAATATCCCAGAAGATGATTTTCATATCGGGCAAGTTATTAAATTGCGTGAAAAACGAAATTTGTGCATCGTAAAGGTTTTACATCCTGATGAATACACGCTATAATTACAATAGTAGCGAAAGTCAACTTAAACGCAAGCAAGAAGCAAAACAGCGAGGAGTTGATGGAGAGCAAAAAGCTGTTGATTATCTAATTTCAAAAAACTATAAAATCCTTCATCGTAACTGGCGGACAAAAAAAGGTGAAATTGATATAATAGCACAAATTGATGACACAATTGTTTTTGTGGAAGTTAAAACATTGCCTTCGGGCTGTCTAGAAACGCTGCAACACATTTTAGGCAAAATAAAACAAAAAAGAATTGCAGAAACGACTAAATGTTTTCTAAATTTATATCGACAATATAATGACAGTTATATTCGATTTGATGTAATTGTTATTGATATGCCTGGATTTGATAGCGTATATCATTTAGAAAATGCTTTTTCGGAGCCATTATGAACGCAGTACAAGTTAACAGAAGCAAACAACAAGAAGTCTCAGCATATATTCTTGAAGTACGAGAAAAAATTCATGACGCAAAATATCTTGATGGTGCAATCCACAGAATTGCCATGATTTTAAGTCGGAAACTCATTGAAGACGAAGATTTTGAAAGGAAATAAAATGGATCGAAAACACTCTTACACAAACAGAAATAAATGGTATGGGAAAAATAATTCTCACAAAAATTCTAATCAAAACAAGAATGAAGAAAGCCAAGTAAAATCACATTTTTCATCTCACATTTGTGAATATTGCAATCAACCAATCGAAGAATTATCTTCTGCAATCGCAGCAAAAGAAAACGGAAATCCAGCACACTTTGATTGTGTTTTAGCAAAGATAAATGCTTCTGAAAAACTAGCTGAAAACGAAAAAATCACTTACATTGGACAAGGAAGATTTGCAGTTGTATATTTTGAAAATCCGCACGATTTAAGACATTTTACAATTAGGCGCGTAATCGAATGGGAAAATCGTGAAACAACTTATGAATGGCGTTCAGAAATTGCAAATGTTTATAGTCAGGTAAAATAAAAAGACGATAAAATTTGGCTGGTTTTAGCCACTAAATTCAATATAGCAATAAAAAATAAACAAGAAAAATATACAGTTGGGCAAGGATATTTTATTAAATCTTTGCTCAACTTTTTTTTGTTTCTAAAACATTTTAGACATAAAAAAAAAGCAGTTTCGTTTGAAACTGCTTTCATGCCGGGAACCAGAATCGAACTGGCACGGCGTTTTAAATGCCGAGGGATTTTAAGTCCCTTGTGTCTACCTATTCCACCATCCCGGCGACATTTGTTATTTTATAATAAATCATAATTTACGTCAATATATATTGAGTAAAATTATAAATTAAAATCTAGATAAAAATGCCTTAGTTCTTTCGTTTTGTGGATTATTGATAACCTGTTCAGGAGTTCCTTCTTCCACAATAACACCTTTATCCATAAAAATAATTTTATCAGATAAATCCCTAGCAAAAGACATTTCGTGAGTTACAACAACCATGGTCATATTTTCTTCTGCCAAAGCACGAATTACTTTTAGAATTTCGCCAGTAAGTTCTGGATCAAGAGCAGAAGTTGGTTCGTCAAAAAACAAAACTTCAGGTTTCATAGCCAAAGCACGAGCAATAGAAACTCGCTGTTGTTGTCCGCCAGAAAGTTCGCAAGGATAAGAATTTTCTTTGTCAGAAAGATTCATCTTTTTTAATAATTCTCGAGCAATTTGAATTGCTTCTTCTTTTGAACGATTCAAAACATTTATTTGCGCACAAGTAATATTTTCAATCACACTCATGTGAGGAAATAGATTAAAATTTTGAAAAACCAATCCTACTTTCAAACCGATGTTCAAACATTCTTCTTTTGAAGCATAAACTGAATCTTTTACAAGGTTTTGTCCACAAATTGAAATACTTCCGTCTGTAACGGTTTCCAATTGTGTGATACAGCGCAACAAAGTAGATTTTCCAGAACCAGAAGGCCCAATGATGCTTAAAACTTCACCTTCATTTACAGTAAAAGAAATCCCTTTTAGAACTTCAAATTTTTTAAAAGATTTTTTGATATTTTGAACAGAAATAACTTCCATAAAAATTCTCCTAAATCCTTAATTTAACGATAATAAGATAGTTTTTTTTCTAATTTTTCAAAAGTGAAGGATACAACCCAGTTCATAAAGAAATAGAAAACACCAGCAACAAAAAGAGGTGCAACAGAAACTCGGCTACTTGCAAAGTTATAAGCAACGCGGAAAAGTTCCACAACACCGATAACTTGAGCTAAAGAAGTATCTTTTACAAGAGTGATAACTTCGTTTCCTGTGGCAGGTAAAATTCGTTTAATAACTTGCGGAAGAATTATCTTAAAAAAAGTTTGAGATTTAGTAAAACCTAAAACCTTAGCTGCTTCATATTGACCTTTTGGAATAGATTCAATTCCACCACGATAAATTTCTGCAAAGTAAGCAGCATAATTTACAGCAAAAGCAATGATAACAGCAATAAATCTATCAAAATGAAATCTTTGACCAAAAAGTTGAGAAAGATGAGCAGGAGCAAAGTACACAAAAATTATTTGTAACATCAAAGGTGTTCCGCGAATAATCAACATAAAAATATTTACTGGAACAGAAATTACTTTTAATTTTGACATTCTACCAAAGGCAACTAATAATCCGCCAGGAAGTGAAAACAAAAGTGTTAAGAAAAAAACTTTTACAGAAATCCACATTCCACCAGATAAGGCAGTGATAAGTGATACAAAAGAACTAAAACCTTGAGATTCCATAATAACCTACTTAAAAATTTTATTATTCGAAATTATATCATAAAACAAAAATAAAAAAAATAGCTGTCAGAAAAATTCCAACAGCTATTCTATTAAAAAATCGTAAAATTACGCTTTATTTAATAATTATTTTCCGATTACAGAAATATCTGAACCAAACCATTTTGTAGAAATTTCTGCAACTGTTCCGTCAGCAGCCATTTCTTCAAGTGTTTTTTGGAAAGCATCTCTTAATTCTGTATCTTCTTTGCGGAAACCAATTCCGTATTCTTCTGTTGTTAAGTGTTCACCAAGAACAACAAAATCTTTTCCAGATGTTTGGATGCTGTAGCTTCCTACAACGATATCCATAATAACTGCATCAACACCACCGATTTCAAGATCCATAAGTGCTGTTAAGTTATCTTTAAATTCTACAACTTCTGCTACAGATGCTTTAAATTCAGGTAATGAATCAACTGCTTCTGCTGCACTTGAACCAGCTTGTAAACCGATTTTTTTACCAGCTAAGTCAGCTAATGTTTCAAATCCAGAATCTGCTCTTACGATTGCAACTTGTGCATTGTCAAGATATGGTTTTGAAAAAGACATTGCTTCAAGTCTTTCTGGTGTGATTGTAAATCCGTTCCAGATACAATCGATACTTCCAGTTGCAAGTTCTTGTTCCTTTGCAGCCCAGTCGATTGGTTGGCAAACAAGTTCAAGATTTAATCTTTTACAAGCTTCTGCAGCCAAATCAATGTCGTAACCTACAATTTCGTTTGCATCGTTTCTAAATCCCATTGGTGGGAAAGAATCATCAAGCCCAAGAACAAATGCATCTTGTTTTTTACAGCCTGTTACAGAAAATATTACTAACAAAGCCATTAAAACAACTAAAATTTTCTTCATTTTAAACCTCCGTTTAAAGTAAATAAAATATTTTCTACCGTTTAATCACGGGAAAATTCTGCGTAATATTTTTTCAAATTTGAAATTTGATTTTCTACAGATTTTTCAGATGGACCACCAGTAACTGTTCTAACATTTACACAAGCTTCAGGTGTAATTAGAGCAAAAATATCTTCTTCTATCAATTCTGAACATTCTTTAAGTTGCTGAATTGATAAATCCTCGATATTACAGTTTGCTTCAATTCCCATACGAACCGCTTTTGCAGCAACTCCATGGGCAGTTCTAAAAGGCATTCCCTTGCGTACAAGATAGTCAGCCACATCAGTTGCGTTTGCGTGCCCTCCTACACAAGAAGAATGCATTTTTTCTGTGTTCCAAGATGCAGTTCCAATCATTTTTGTAAAAATTCCAAGACATGAATAAACTGTATCGTAAGCATCGAACAAACTTTCTTTATCTTCTTGCATATCACGATTATATGAAAGAGGAAGCCCCTTCATCATTGTAAGAAGAGCAATCAAATCTCCGTAAACTTTTCCAGTGCGACCACGAATCAACTCTGCAAAGTCAGGATTTTTTTTCTGAGGCATGATACTAGAACCAGTTGACCATTTTTCAGATAAATTGATGAACTTAAATTCTTCTGTTGACCACAAAACAACTTCTTCACAAAAGCGTGAAAGATGAGTCATCAACAAAGAAAAAGCAGAAGTAAATTCGATACAATAATCTCTGTCAGAAACTGTATCAAGGGAATTTTGTGTAACTCCAGCAAATCCCAACTTTTCGGCAACAAGTTCTCTGTTCAAAGGAAGACCAGAACCTGCCAAAGCGCCAGCACCTAAAGGTGAAAGATTTATTCGCTTTAAAGCATCAGAAAGACGCTCATTATCGCGAGTAAGCATCCAACACCAAGCACAAAGGTGATGAGCCAATGTTACAGGCTGAGCTCGTTGCATGTGAGTATATCCACTTAAAAGTGAAGATTTGTGATTTTCTGCGATTTTTGTTAAGGTTTCAATTAAAGTGATAATTCTACCTTGCAAATCTGGAATTGCATGGCGAAGATAAAGTCGTTCATCTAAAGCAATTTGGTCGTTTCGACTGCGTCCTGTGTGAACTTTCTTTCCTGCTTCGCCAATTCTATCTGTTAAAGTTCCTTCAATAAATGAATGGATATCTTCGGCAGAATAGTCAATTTGCAAAGTTCCATTTTTCAAATCATCAGCAATTGAATCTAAAGTTTTGATAATCAAGGAAGCTTCATCGGAAGGGATAATTCCAGATTCACCTAACATTGCAACATGAGCTTTGCTTCCTTGAATATCATCAAAAGCCATTCTTTCATCAACAAAAATTGATGTTTCAAAAGCGATAGCTTCAGCATCTGGACCTTCTTTGAATCTTCCGTGCCACAATGCTGCGTGATTTCCACCTGAAATTGCATCCCTTTTTTCCATAGTAAACTTCCTTATAAATTTAATAAATTATTCTGTTGGGCGTTGTTTTAAGTTTTTGCTACCTACGATAGCTTGACCTTCGCCAACTTGTTGTTCCATCATTGCTCTAACCTTTAATGGCAATCCGAACAATGTGATAAATCCTTCTGCATCGTGGTGGTCGTATAAATCACCAGTTGTGAAAGATGCGATACTTTCGTTGTAAAGGCTGTATTTTGAGTAACTTCCTGCTCCGCGGATTGAACCTTTGTACAATTTTAAGTTTACCCAACCTGTTACAGTTTCTTGAGTTTTATCAACAAAAGCCATACAAGCGTCCATTAAAGTTGTAAACCATTTTCCATCGTAGATAAGTTCACTCATTCTCAATGCAACTTGTTGTTTAAAGTGATATGTATCTCTGTCTAAGCAAAGATGATCGAGCATTTCGTGTGCGAAATACAAAATTGTTCCACCTGGAGTTTCGTAAACACCGCGAGATTTCATTCCAACACAACGATTTTCGCAAATATCTGCTAAACCAACACCGTTTCTTCCACCGATTTTGTTGAGTTCTGTCATAATTTCTAAGGCACTCATTTTTTTGCCGTTTACGCTAACAGGAATACCTTTTTCAAATTCGATTTTAACATACTCACCTTCTTCTGGAGCTTCTTCTGGAACAACAGTATTTTTGAGCATGTGTTTGTAATTTGGCTCGTTTTCTGTTTTTTCAAGTTCCAAACCTTCATGTGAAAGATGCCAGATATTTTCATCACGAGAATATGATTGGTCTTTTTTCATTGGAACTTCAAGACCTCTGTCTTCAAGATACTTGATTTCAGCTTCGCGACTGTCCATATCCCATTTTGAATCGCGCCATGCAGCAATTACTTTTAAGTCTGGAGCAAAAGCTTTGATTGCAAGTTCAAAACGAATTTGGTCGTTTCCTTTTCCAGTTGCACCGTGACAAATTGCAACAGCGCCTTCTTGACGAGCATATTCAACCAAAATTTTTCCGATTAAAGGACGAGCAGTTGATGTTCCAAGCAAATATTGATCTTCGTAAACTGCGTTTGCTTTTACAGATGGCCAAATGTAATCTGTAATGTATTCTTCACGAGCATCAACAACATAACATGCACTTGCACCTGTTTTCAAAGCTCTATCTTTTATAGCTTTCCAATCGTCACCTTGTCCAACATCGATACAAACGGCGATAACATCATAATCGTAGTTTTCTTTTAACCAAGGGATGATAACTGTTGTATCAAGTCCACCTGAATAAGCCAAAATAACCTTTTCTTTGCTCATAAAATTTTCCTTTCTATATCTTAGATATAGTTTTTGTATTTTTTTTCGATATCTCGAATAAGTTTATATTCAAATGAATCAACCAAAGCAAGCCATGACGCTTCGATAATGTCGGTTGAAACTCCAACTGTTGTCCAAATATCCAAGCCATCAGTTGTTTCTATCAAAACACGAACCTTAGCTCCTGTTGCGCTTTTTGAATCCAAAACACGCACTTTATAGTCAGTAAGTCTGATAGAACTTACAGTTGGATAGAATTTTTCCAAAGCAGAACGCAAAGCAGTATCAAGTGCATGAACAGGACCGTCCCCTTCACCTGCGGTAACTGCTAATTGACCATCAACATCGATTTTAAGTTGTGCAAATGAACACAAATGTCCATCTAAGCGAGGTTTTTCTCCGATAGTTTTGTAGTAGCATAATTTGAAGAAAGGTCTGTACTTTCCGATGATTTTTCGAACCATAAGTTCAAAACTTCCTTCTGCGCCTTCAAATTGATATCCGCTGTGTTCCATTTCTTTCATTTTTGTAACGATTTCTGAAACCACAGGATTTTCTTTTGTAATTCCTGCATCAAACTTACGGATTTTTTCAAGAATTGTAGAGCGACCTGCAACTTCACTCATCAAGAAAACTCTGTCATTTCCGATTGTTTCTGGACTAACATGTTCGTATGCAGTAGGATTTTTTGTAACTGCGTCAATGTGCATTCCTGCTTTGTGGGCAAAAGCATTTGAACCAACATAAGGCATTCCGTTTTCAAGTGGAAGATTAGAAATTTCTGCAACTTGCTTACAAACTGAAGTTAAAAGTTTTAGTTTATCTTCAGGAAGACATTTTACATTCATCTTTAATTCAAGGTTTGAAATTATTGTAGAAAGATTTGCATTTCCTGTGCGTTCTCCAAAGCCAAGTAAAGTTCCTTGAATGTGAGAAGCACCAGCTTCAACTGCCATAAGAGAATTTGCAACCGCCAAACCTGCGTCATTATGAGTGTGAATACCAATTTCAACAGGAAGCCCTTGGGGAGTTTTTACGCCAGAAAATTCACTTGTAACTGCTGTAGTTGCCTTTAGAATTTCCATCGGCATTGTGCCACCTTTTGTATCGCACAAAGCAAGGATATTTGCTCCACCTTCAACAGCGGCTTTTAGAGTTTTCATTGTATATTCAGGATTTGCGTACCAAGCATCGTAAAAATGTTCTGCATCGTAAATTACATTGCGACCATTTGCCACCAAAAACTCAACAGTTTCTTTAATCATTGCAAGGTTTTCTTCTAAAGTGGCTTTTAAGATGTCTGTTACCTGAAAATCCCAAGATTTACCAAAGATTACAACAGTTTGTGTTCCTGCATAAAGCAAACTTTGAAGATTTGCATCTTCTTCGCAAGTAATTCCTTTTCGGCGAGTTGCACCAAAAGCAACAATTTGAGAATTTTGCAATTTGAGTTTTTTTGCTTCTTCAAAAAATTCTAAATCTTTAGGATTTGAACCTGGATTTCCCGCTTCGATATATTTTACGCCAAGTTCATCCAAGGCTTGAACGATGTGAAGTTTATCCTGTACAGAAAAACTGATTCCTTCACCTTGTGAACCATCTCTAAGAGTTGAATCTAAAATATTTACATTAAAACTTGTACGAGCACACATAATTTATTCCTAAAAAATTAGTAAAATTGCATAAATATACAAAAATAACGCTACATTATGCAATAATATTAAATAATATACAAATATAAGGATTTTGTAAATAGCGTGAGAGAAAGTAGTTTAAAGTAATTTTTTTAGCTGAATTTACTCCGTTTTAATATATTCCCAAACAGCTGTTTCTTCTTGGCCCAGCCGCCAAAAGCCGATATTTTTTACGCCAGAATTTTTGTACATTTCCATTCTTGAAACAAGTGAATATAAATCGTCGTAGTAAAATTTGTAAGTAACTTCTTTTGTAATTTCAAAAGACGGAATATTATTTTCTCTTGTAATTTGTGTAATTTGATTTTCTTTTTGCAATCTTTCTATCGAAGGAAATCGATAAGCACCAGCGGTATCGTCTGTGCTCCAGCCACGACCATAAAATGGTAAGCCCATTACCAACTTTTCTTTAGGAAGAACAGACAATGCGTAAGTCATAACTTTTTGACACCAATTTATTGAAGCAACTGCTCCTGGCTTACTTGTTGCCCAATGTTCATCGTAAGCCATAACAATAATTTTATCTACAATTTCATTTATTTTTTCATAATGATAAGCATCTTTTTCTAGAGTTTTTATTCTTGCAGGAATTGCAACGCTCAAAGTTTTTTTGCCAAGTTTTCGTTTTAGTTCTTTCAAAAATGATAGATAATGTTCTTCATCTTGACTTGAAATTAATTCAAAATCAATTTGAACTCCATCAAATTTTTTTGAAGCCTTTATGATGTCATCAATCAAATTTTTTCGAACATCATATTTTGGTTCTAAACAAAAATGAGTTAATGAACGACTATTATCAACAATTACAAGATGAATTTTTCCTTTGAACTTTTTAATTTTGTCAGGATTTGGAACGCCAACTAATTTTCCAAAAGTATTTAGCCCTGCACCAAAATATCCGATGTCAGTTACAACATTTATGCTTGGATTTAATTCATGTTCTCGTCCATCTAAAAGATATCCCCAAACTTCTGTAAATTCATGAGCTTGTGAAAATTCTGAAGCAACTTTTGTTTTTACATTTGAAATTTCTTCTTTTACAAAAACATTTTCTGGAAAAATTGGCTGAACTGAAATTTCTTTTTCTGTAAAATCAATTTGTGAAAAATTTGATTTTGTTGCACAAGAAAAACTAAATGCGCAAAATAAAAAAATCAAAACGCAAGGCAAAATTTTAAAAGCAAAAATATTTTTCATACCTCTTTATTTTACACTAGGTTTTAATTTTTTAAAAGTGATTGATAAAAAATTTTTAATTTAATTTTATCAATTCGTACATTGGATTTTGTCCTGGCAAAAGTTGAATGATATTTTTTTCGCAAGGCAAAACTTCATCAACTTCGTGAGTAACATGTAACAAAGTTGTTGTTCCAGTTGACGCAATTATTTCTAACAAGTCTAAAACGATTTGACGATTTTCTTCATCAAGTCCGTGACAAGGTTCATCCAAAATCAAAAGTGGAGGACACTTCACTGCGGCTCGTAAAATTAAAATTGCTCGTTGTTCACCGTAAGAAAGATTTTGAAAGTTCTCTTTTTCTCTGCCAGTAAAACCTGCAAGAGCCAACCATTTTTTTGCCAAAAATTGTTCAACTTGAGAGCGCTGTTGATACAAACCGATTGAATCATGAAAGCCTGATAGAATTACCGCTTCAATATCAATGCCACCTAACATTCTATATTCTAAATGCAATCGATAAGAAACAATTCCCATCTTTTCTTTTAGTTCCCAAATCGTTTCTCCAGTTCCACGACGACGACCAAAGATACTAACATCATTTGAAAAAACTTGCATATTATCGCCAGTAATAAGTTCTAGCAAAGTTGTTTTCCCAGAACCGTTTGGGCCACGAATGAGAGTATGCTCCAAAGGTTTTAACTGCCAAGAAAATTTATCAAGAACAGTATTGTCGCCCCAACGAACAGTTACATCATTCATCTTGACCAAAGTTTCGTATTGAGGAAAATCAAAAAATTTTATTTCAGAATATTCTGATTGCACAGTTTTTAACGAAGACAAAAATTCATTTCGCTTTTGTTCTTTTTCTTTTTGCTGTTGATTTTTTCTTTCTTGTAAAATTTTTTCGTAATCATTTTTTGTTCCGCAAAAACTAATTTTATCTTTTGCAAATTCTAAAACATTTGTAATTGCAAATGGAATTTCTGTGTATCGTTCCATTGATAAAATGATATGCGGAAATCCGTTACCTTGCTTTGATGCAATTTTGTCAAAAAATTCTAACAACAATTTTCTTGATTCAACATCAAGTCCTGCAAATGGATCGCTTAAAAGAATTAATTTTTTCTTGCTAAGCAAAGCTCGGCAAAGTAAAGTTCTTCGGATTTCACCTGTGGAAAGATATTTCAAACCTCTGTCTAAAATTTTTTCTATTCCACAAAGTTTTACTTCTGGATAAGTTTCTAATTTTTTTGCAAGTTCTAAAGCAGTTGATTTATCCTCAGTTAAAACTTCCGAAATAAAAACTCTTGCTGTTCGTCCGATATCAATTCCGCCTTCGATAAATTCACCTTCATCATTGATGCGTTCTTGTTCAATTAAACTTGCCGCTTTTTCCAAAGAAACAATTTCTAGTGAATCGCAAAATGTATTTGAAAAAATTCCATTTTCAACTGGAACAAATTCATAATTTGGATTTGCCAATTTTTTTACAGAAGATTCTTCGAGAGTTTTTATAAAAATATTTTTTGCACCACTATTAGAACCTACGATTAACCAAACTTCATTTTGTTTAAAACTCCAAGAGAAGTTTGAAAAAATCGTAGTTCCTTTTTTGCAAATTTTACAATTTGAAATTTCTATTAAATTCATTTTGTCTCAATCAAATTAAATTAAGTTTTGTAAAATTATTCAGCAGTTGAATTTCCAACAGAATTTTCTGAATCAGTTTTTACTGGAGCTTTCAAATTTTCAAAAGTTACATCGAACAAAGTTTTTGGATTTCCAGAAACCAAAACTACATTGCTACTTTCATCAACCTTTGCATAAACTTGCTGATAAGTTGAAGAATTTTTTCCAAGCTCTAATGTGCGTAAAATTTTTCCTTCTTTTGAACAAATAATTTTTACGCTTTCATTTTCTGTAAAACCAAATCTCTCGTTATCTGCATTTCTTGAAACCAAACCTAAAACTTCAATCTTTGAAAGTGAAGTTACCATCTGATTTACAGTTTCTGTATTTGCAGGAAGAATTGCGTAATTCTCTTCTGGATTTTCACTTCCTTCTTTGAACAACCAAATTCCATTTGAATTTACAATTTTAATTTGACTCTTTGTTCCGTTTTGAATTAAAATCGTATCAGGACTTTCTTTTAGCACAAGAGAATATCCATCGTTTGCACCAGAAATTACAAGTTGCAAAATATAAACAACAAGCAAAACTGCAATTAACGAAAGCAAAATTATTTTTCTAACTGATAATTTATTTGTCATTTTTCTTTTCCTTTTTATTTTCTTTTTCTAATCTCATTGTTTCTCGTTCATCAGTTGAAGCATATTCACTTCGAATTTTTCTTCGATGATTTATTCTCATTCTCCAAACGATAAAACCAACAACGATAACTAATAAAGGAACTCCATATTGATTTACAATTTTTGCAACCTTTACAGAAATTGCAGAAGTTTTGTTCAAAGTATTTAACGACAAACCTTTTGTTCGCATTAAACACAAATCTTCATTTCCGTTCATGTAATCAAGAACATTGCGTACAAAAATTGAAATTGGCTCACGACCAGAATCATCAATTAACATTGGACTGATAATTACAGAACTTCCTGTTACAAAAATTTTTCCGTTTTTAACAGCGCTTGAAAGATGATTGTCTGTTCCACCTGCAAGTAAATCTTTTTTTGCATCATCATTTTTTGCTAAAGGATTTTTTTCAAACTGACTTGTAAATTTTCCTTCTGCCAAAACTGCCAAGTTGTAAGAACTCTGTTCACTTTCTGCAACAGGTGTGATGTACAACGGATGCATAATGATATTATCTTTCATCAACCAAGATTGATTAGAAGATTTTAATAAAACAGTTCCTTTAACATTTTCTGCTAAATTCAAATTGATAGAACTATTTTGGAACATCAAAATATATGAAAGATTTTTTGTGATAGGATTTTTCTGATTAACAGTTTCCCTCTGAATAATCGGAACATAGTACATTGGAATTTCGCCATAACCTTGCTGAAAATTTTTGTAACAATTCATATCCATAACAAAATCGTTTCCAATTTCAATTCCGTAGTTTGACAAAAATTCTTGCAAACCAGTTTCTAAAAATTTATATTCTGGAAGTTGATATTGATTTTGAGCAGGAAGTTCTTGATACATATCAGCAAACACAGTTAAGTTTCCGCCGTTCATCAAAAACTGATCGAGCTTGTAAAAAACTTTTTCAGAAATTTTTTCTTTAGGAGAAGCAATTACAATGTTTGAAATTGTAGAAGGAATTTCATCTTTTTCTAAATCCAATTCTACAAACTGATAAGTGTCTTTTGTAATTTGTTCAAGCGCAGTAGAATCACTTTGTTGACCTGATAAAATTTTTGTTCCAAATCCAGTTAAGTATCCAATTTTATCTGAACGAGAAACTAAAGTTTGCAAATTTTCTGTAATCACAGTTTCAAGATTTTCAAGACCTGCAATTCCGTAAGAACCAAAAAAGCTACGAGAAAGTTTTACTGGCAAAAGTTTAAAGTTGTCGTTGTATTCCATAACAACTGCAATCATCGCTTTTCCATTTTGTTTTGTAACATCAGTTTCTTTTTCGTTGTTCCAAGAAATTTCATCAACTCCGTATTTTGTACAAAGTTCAGAAACTTCATCTTGATTAGGACTAACAACTTTGAAACTAATTCGATTCATATTTTTTTTGTTCACTTCATTTACAGCAGACAAAACTGTTTTTTCAAGTTGATTAAAATTTTTAATTCCAAAAGATGATAACTCTGAATTTGAATAAAGTGTAATTTCAACATTATCTTTTAATCCAGCTAAAGCAGAAGTTGTATTTATCATCTTACTCATTGTTGTTGTTAATCTATATTCAAGTCCATCTGGCGAAATTATATCATCAAGAACTTCAATTGAGTCTGCATAAACTAAAGCCAATCCCATGTAAACATTTTTAAAACCAACTTCGTTATCTTTTACTTCTTGAATTTGTTTTTGTCGGATTCGATAACTAGAAGCAAGTTCTTCGTTTTCAGGTTTGTCCATATCAAAAAATTCATAACTAAAATTTTTGTTTGCACTTCCTTTGTACTCAACTAAAATATCTTTTAAATATTGTTCAACTGTGTTGTAAGGTGAAGGCAAATTTTCAGAAAAGAAAACTTTTACAGAAAGAGGCTCTTCCAAATTTTTCACAACTTCTTTACTGCTTTGTGATAAGGAATAAGATTTTGGAGAAGTTAAATCTAATCTAAAAAAAGCATTTGCACCAACAAGATTTAATAAAACTAAAACGATAATCAATAAAACAAAATCGCTTTTTGAACTTGTAATCCAATCAATAATTTTTTTCATTATGCGCTCCTACGATTTTCAAGAACTTTAATTGTTAATGCAATAAAAAATATTGTAATCGAAATAAAATAAAGTAAATCTCTTGAATCAATGATTCCTCTTGAAATTGAAGTAAAGTGACTTCCTGCAGAAATGAATTGTAAAAATCCAACAATGCCTGCTGGAAGAAAAATTAAAAATTTATCAATCATGGCAAGAAGAATACAAATTCCAAAGGCAACAAAGAAAGAAACAATTTGATTTTTAGTAATTGAAGAAGCAAAAATTCCAATTGCAGAAAAACAAGCTCCTAAAAAAATTGCTCCAAGGTACCCACAAAAAAGCGGACCAAAATCTACATCACCAAAAACACTTGCAGTAATTGCATAAATAAAAGTTGGAACAAGCATTATTATAGAAGAAACAAACGCAGCTAAAAATTTTCCAACAACAACATCTGTACAAGTTACAGGAAGAGTCATCAAAGTTTCGATTGTTCCCCGTCCGCGTTCTTCGGAAAAAAGTCGCATTGTTAAAGCAGGAATAAAAATTGCAAACAACCAAGGAAGGTTTACAAAAAATTCTCTAAGTTCTGCTCGGTTTGCTAAAAAGAAAAATGAAAAAAGCATAAAGCCAGAAACAATTAAAAAAGCACAAGTTACGATATATGCAACTGGACTTGTAAAGTAAGATTTTAATTCTCTTTTCATTATTACACTAATCATTGTTCGCCTCCAGTTGTTAAAGTTTTAAATACATCTTCTAAAGTATTTGTTTGCAAAGTTAAGCTATAAAGATTCCAACCGTTAGAAATAATTTTTTGTGCAAGAACATTTCTGATTTCAAAATTTTCACAAACACCAATTCTTGCAACGATAGGATTTTCAATTTCTTTTGGAAGATTATTTTCTGCGTCCTCAAGTGATAAAACTGAAACAGAAGTTACGCCTTCAATTTTAGAAACTACATTTTCAAATTCAGTTTTTTCTGCTCCAGAAAGATTTACAATCACATTTGAATTTCCTGCATAACGAGAACGCAATTCTGAAGTTGGACTATCGGCTGCAATTTTTCCGCGAGAGATGATGATAACTCTGTCGCAAAGCATTTCAACTTCTGACAAAATATGAGTTGAAATAATTACTGTTCGAGTTTTTCCAATTTCTTTTATAAGTGAACGAACTTCGATAATTTGATTTGGGTCAAGTCCGCTAGTTGGCTCATCTAAAATTAAGATTTCTGGGTCATTCATCAAAGCGTGAGCAAGTCCAACACGCTGTCTATATCCTCTTGAAAGGTCTGAAATATTTTTGTGCATTACATCAGTTAGACCACACACAGATGCAAGTTGTGGAACTTTTTCTTTTGGATTTACATTTTGCATTTGCGCAACATATTCAAGATAATCTGCAACAATCATTTCAGAATAAAGTGGCGCAGATTCTGGCATATATCCAATTTTTCGTTTTGATTCTTTAGGATTTTCACGAATGTCTTTTCCGTCAATTTTGATACTTCCTGAATCCATATCCAAAAATCCAGTAATCATTCGCATTGTTGTAGTTTTCCCCGCTCCGTTTGGGCCAAGCAACCCTACGATTTCGCCAGTTTTAATTGAAAAACTGATGGAATCTACGGCTTTGAAAGTTCCAAAGGTCCTAGAAACCTGTTCAACTTCAATCATATTTTCCTCCAAACATTATTTAAAAACATTTATATTATAGAAAAAAAATTTGATTTAATAAAGTTACAAGGTAACAAAACATCTTAAAAATTTTTACCTACTAATTTGCGTGAAATAAAGCAATATGAAATTTTGTAAAATGAAGAATTTTCAGCCAACGCTTTCAACGGAAAATGTCCCAGTTCGTTAGTGCTGCGCTTCGCTTGCAAGACTTCACTGTGCCATTTTCCGTCTACGCGTTGGCTACAATTTTGCTTTTACGCATTGATTCTTGCTTTGTTTGGACGACAAGTGGATAAATGGGGATGTATGAGATAAAGGCGAAATCTCAAAAGGCATTTGTGAGTAGGCGGAATGAGTTGTAAAAAAAAAGCCACACGGATTCGAAATGTCTAACGACATTTCTGAGATAATTGGTAAGGTTTTAAGTGAAAGTTCAAAGTCATACTGCCATTCTGAGTTGTATCACCTTCCGAAAACGGAGGGGGATTTTAGTGTATTTTTACTCTTTATTCTTCCCTTCTAACATTTCAATTAAAATTTCACTGTCTTCTATTGGTGGACTATTTTTCATGCCATCTAGAAGAACTTGTTTATATTCAAAAACTTCATAACTATTTAAGAAATTTATTACTTCAAATGCATAATCTCTGTAATAAATTATATAATTTGGATTTCCACCATGTTCTATAAATGATTGCAATAAATAAATAACTTCCGGATCATTTATATTATCTTTTTCTATTTGTTCACCGATTAATGTAATTAATGGTGTTGAACCTCTTTCTCCCATCTCTTTATTTAAGTTTTCAGGGTTAGCATATTCTTTTAATATTTCCCATACATCTATATTTCTTGATGCAGAAAAATCATGAAAAATATTACAACCTTGTAACTCATCAATGTAATTTGGATTTGCACCATTTTCTAATAATATTTTTATTATTTCTGAATTACATTGTTGCATCAAAGATAATGACAATGGAGTTAATAAGTTTGTTTCCAAATTTAAAATAATATTCACATTATTAGGCTTTGCAATTAATCTAACCATATCTGCATTCTTTGTTTTCATTGCCATATGAATAGGATACATACCTTGAAAACCAATATTCAAGATATTTTTATTTTTTTTTATAGTTTTTTCCACTGCTAAATAATTACAACTATTTATGTCTAAAATCAACTGTGCTACTTCTTGTGGAGAAGGTCTTTGATTACAACCAAATAGTGTTAACAAAAAAATTATTGAAATAATGAATAAAATATTTTTTTTAATATGCATAGGTTGCCCCTTTGTTATATTTTTTTACTGCTGAATATTCCCTTCTAACATTTCTATTAAAATTTCACTATCTTCTATCGGTGGACTGTTTTTCATACCATCCAAAAGTACTTGTTTATATTCAAAATAATCAGAAGAATTTAAATAATCAATAACAGCAAATGCATAATCTTTATCATATATTAAATAATTTGGATTTCCTCCATGCTCAATAAAAGATTTCAAAAGATATATAATATCAGGGTTATTCAAATCATCAGAATTTATTTGTTCTACAATTAACCAAATTAAAGGAGTTGTACCGTCAACATCTTCCATGTTTAGAGTCTTAGATGTAGCATATTTTTTTATTGCATCCCATATATCTTTTTTTCTATAACAACAAAAATCATGAAATATGTTTGTCATATTTTGTTCATCAATATAATGTACATCTGCACATTGTTCTATTAATATCTCAATTATTTTAGAATTTGAATTCATTGCAAATGTTAATGGAGAATAAATATTTCCATCTGATTTTAGTAAAATATTCACAGTATTAGGCTTTGCAATCAATTTTACCATATCAGCATTTTTTGACTCTATTGCCATATAGATTGGATACATAGTTGATTCACCAAAGATTTGATACCCAATATTTAAAATCCGTTTATTTTTTTTTATAGTTTTTTCTACAGCATCAAAATTACAATTTTTGATGTCTAACATAAATTGAACTACTTCTTGTGGAGAAGGTCTTTGATTACAACCAGACAGTGCAAACAAATAAAATATTGAAATAATGAATAAAATATTTTTTTTAATATACATAGGTTGCCCCTTTATTATATTCTTTTACTGCGGAATGTTCTGCACAAAACCCCATTCCTGCAGGAACATCAATACAAACACCAGTATAAACATTTCCTTTGTCAGTTAAAAAAGCTGCCGCTACAGTTCCTGCGGTAGCAAGATTTGATAATCTTCTTTCATTTAAAACTGATAATGCTTTTGCTAATAATTCATCAAATTCCATAAATCTATTCCTTAATCTAACACTCTTTACAGTTTATCCCAACATAAAGTAAAACACAACTTATTTTATATCTTTAATCTACTTTTTAAATTTTACTTTTTCTGACTTTTATAACATATTTTTAACAATTTCTTCTATAATATAAACATATTTTATTGATTTTTATTTGTTACACGAGTATATTTATTACATACCTAAAAATCAACTTGCTTTTTACTTTTACTTTTTTGTAGGAAGTGTTTTAATGAAAAATGAAAATCCTAAATCAAAACTTTTTATTCGATACGGAATTTTTGCTGTAATTTTTGTACTTGTCGTTTTTATCATTTTAAATTTTTCTAAAAAAGAAACTGAAGGCTACACTTCTCCACCGCCGGCAGTTGAAATAATCAAGCCAGAAAACAAAGATATAAATCAGTCGATTTCAATTTCAGGATATGTAGAAGCTTTGGATATGATTCCTGTTGTTCCTTTTGTATCTGGAACGATTATGGAATATCCCATAAAGCCGGGAACTTCAATTAACAAAGGAGATTTGATTGCCAAAATTGATGATGCGCCTTACAAACAACAAATGCTTCAAGCAAAGGCAGCCTATCTTGGTTATCAAAGCACTTTTGAACGAGTAGAAAATCTTTACAAAGCAAATGCAGCAACTCAGCAAAATTATGATTCTGCAAAAGCTCAACGAGATGCCGCAAAAGCTCAATACGATTTAGCAATTTTACAAATGAGTTATACAGAAGTAACTTCACCTTCTACAGGAACTGTTTTAATGGCACCTTTAGCAAAGGGAAGTATCGGAAGCACACAACAGCCTCTTGCAATTATTGCAGATTTATCAAAGCAAGTTGTTCGATTAAATGTTCCAGAAAAATATTTTGATCTTTTCAATCAAGACAAAACAAAAATTTCTGCAATTATTAAGCGTCCTGGACTTGATGGTTTTTCTGAAGACACTTCTAGTGTAGCAACAATTGACACAATTTCACCTTACATTCAACCAGAATCAAAAACTTTTCAAGTTGTATTTAATTTAACAAACAATTTAGATTTGTTTAGACCGGGAATGTATGTTGATGTAATTGTAAATTATGCAGAATATAAAAATGTTCCAACTCTTCCTCTTGAAGTTTTAAAAGTTGACGGAAGTTGTTATACTTACAATGAAGAAAATCAAACTGTTCAATACAGAAGTTTTTCTACTCAAATTCGTGATGATAAATTTTTTATGATTCCATCAGAATTACAAAATGAATCTTTTGTTATAAACGGACAAGGGTTTGTTTTTGACGGACAAAAAGTTATAGTTGTAAATTCAAGCAATAATTCATCAGAAGAAATTTTAAAAAATAATTTAATTGAAACAAACCACATTTCAAAAATGGAAGAAACAAAATGAATGTAGCAAAATTTTCTGTAAAACATCCAGTTGTAATCGGAATGATTCTTATCGTACTTGTTACCTTTGGAATTATTTCTGTTAGCGGAATGAACATCGCATTTATGAGTGATATCTCCATGCCAGAAGTTATGGTTCTAACAATTTATCCTGGTGCAGGAGCTGAAGATGTTGAACAAGATGTTACAAACATTTTAGAAAATGATTTTGTTACACTTCCAAATTTTAAAAACATTTCAAGTTCTTCTTCAAACTCTGTTAGTTTAATTACAATTTCTTTTCAAGATGGAGTTGATGCAAACGACCAACTATCAGAAGTTCGCCACAGAATAACACAAAAGATGAAAGACTTACCCGAGGGAATAGAAACTCCAAACGCATTTGTTGCTGGAGTTTCAATGTTGCCAGTTTTAACTTTTTCTGTAGAAGGCGGAAAAGATTTAGGTCGCGTAACTGAATACATAAACAAAACTTTAAAACCACAACTTACAAGTATTTCTGGAGTTTCTGAAGTTACAGTTTCTGGTAGCAAAGAGTTACAAGTAAATATTAAATTACGAACAAAAGATTTAACTGCAAAAGGAATTCCTGTTGCACAAGTTTATCAAATTGTAAATTACGGAAATGTAAATCTTCCTGTAGGCAATGCTGAATACGAAAGTAAAACTATTGATGTAAGATTTAGCGGAGGATTTTCTTCGATTCAAGATATACAAAATCTTCCTGTAGGCACAGGAGATGAAAATGTAATCATCAGATTAAAAGACATTGCAGATGTTGAATTGATTTATCCAAAAGATGATGTAATTGTAACTGATGGAAAAGAAAATATTGTCGTAGTTGATATTACAAAACGTTCCGATGGGAATGTAATGAAAATTGTAAAAGAAGCAAAAAAAGTTTTAGCAGAATCAGAAAAGTCAACTAATGGAACTTTAAAATATAATATCATAAGTGATGACTCAAGAACAATTAGCGCTTCACTTTCAACTGTAATTACTTCTGGAATTTCTGGAGTAATTATGGCAATCATAGTTTTGTTTTTATTTTTAAATGATTCTCGTTCAACAATAATTATCGGAATTTCAATTCCACTTTCAATTTTATTTACATTCATCGGAATGAAATTATTAGGAATCACAATTAACTTGATGAGTCTTTCTGGAATTGTAACTGCCTTGGGAATGATAGTTGATGGTTCTATCGTTATGATAGAACAAGTTTACAGATATTATTCTGCAAAAAAATCTGATGGCACACAACTTTATTCAGTTGAAGATTCAATTTACAAAGGTTCAAATGAAGTCGCTTCTTCCATTTTTGCAAGTACTGCAACAACTGTAGTTGTATTTCTTCCAATCGTTGGATTAAGTGGTATCGTTGGAAAAATTTTAAAAGATGTTTCGTTAACAATCGTTCTTTCACTTATCGCTTCTGTTTTAGTTGCGCTGATTGTAGTTCCATATTTAATGAAGCAATTATTAAATCCAAACGGACCAAAAATAAAAAAGCAAACTTTGTTTAACAAATTTATTTCCAAAATTGAAAATGGTTATAAAAAAATTTTAGCATGGACTTTGCAAAACAGAAAATTCGTTTTAGTAATTTCAATTTCACTTTTGATAATTTCTTTTATCTTAGTTGGCGCATTAGGAATTTCATTTATTCCGTCAACTGATAATTCAGACTTTTATGTTTACATGGAATTTCCAATCGGACAATCTCTTGAAGAAACTGAATTAAGAATGATGCAAACACAAAATTTAATTTCACAAACTGTTCCAGAAATTAAAACTGCAGTTTACTATTCAGGAAACTCTGGAGGAATGGCAGCAGGAAATTCAGCAAACGCAGGTTACGCACATATCGTTTTAGTTCCAGTTGCAGAACGAAGCAGAAGAATCCACACAATAATTTTGGAAACACAAAAACTTTTATCTTCAAATATTCCAGATGCAAAAGTAAAAGTTAGTAACGGTGGTTTTGATAAATTAGTTGGTTATGTTTCTGGCGGTGGCGGTTACGGTCTTACACTTGTAAGCGAAGATATGAATTTATTATTATCAGAAGCAAACCGAATAGAAGAATTTTTAAAACAAGACAAAGATGTTGTAACTACAAATGTTGATACTTCTTTTGACAACACAACTTTAGTTATGGACATGAGCCACGAGTACATGAGTTCACTTGGTGTAACAAGTTACGAAGCGGGAATTACAACTGCAATTCTTTTTACAGGAATAGACACAGGAAAATTCACCGACCCAAAAGGAAATAGATATTCAATTAGATTAGAATCAGATATTATCGATAAGCCAATTACAAAAGACTCAATTTCAAATATCAATATAAAATCTCTTAGCGGAAAAAATATTTCTTTTGATTCAATTTCAAATACAAAAGTTCAACAAAGTATTTCGCAAATAAATCACTCTGACAGAGCAAAGACTGTTACTATTTCTGCAACTTTAGTAAATGAAGATACTTCTGGTGTAACTTCGAGAGTTAATGAATTTCTAAAAAACAATTCGCTTAAAGATGGAGTAAAAAGTAAAACTGGTGGAATCATGGAATTACTTGGAGATGCAATTCCACCGATGATAAAAGCATTATTGATTGCATGTTTTTTAGTTTATACAGTAATGGTTTTACAATTTGAAAAATTTAGACAACCACTTTTAGTTATGGGAACAATTCCATTTTGTATAATCGGTGTTGTTTTAGGCTTGATGATTTTTGGTTCAACTTTAAGTTTAATTTCTTTAATGGCAGTAATCGCACTTGCAGGTGTTGTTGTAAATAACGGAATCATTCTTATCGATTACATCAATCTTTTAAGAAAGCAAAACTTAGACGAAGGAAAAATTGAAAACATAGAAAGTCTAACACAAACAATTATTACAGGTTCAGCAAGTCGTGTTAGACCAATTTTAATGACAACGCTTACAACTATGCTTGGTGTTGTTCCAATGGCAATGGCAAAAGGTGAAGGCGCAGAAATTTACGCTCCACTTGGACAAGCAATTTCTGGAGGACTTTTAACTTCAACTATCATTACACTTTTTATAATTCCTGTGTTATATTTTATAACAGAGAAAAAAAATATTAAACAAGAAAATAAATTCAACGAGGTTACTCAAGATGAAAAATAAAATTTTAATTTTTATTGCAATCAGTTTTTTATTTACATTAAATTCTTGCTCATCAGTTTTTTCAGCTGGTGTTAGCGGAAAAGTTGTAGATGCAGAAAGCACAACAAATCCAAAAGAAGGAATTGCTGATATTGAAATTTATTCTTATGTAAACGAAAAAAAACGAGATGCAGATTTTGATTCCTACAAATCAGGAACAAGATTTTCTCCAACTGACGACAAATACTATATCGGACACACAACAACAAATTCAGATGGAAGTTTTACAATTAGCAAAATGGTTTGGGATGCTTACTTCCCAGACTTTGGAAAAACTGCAGACTATTGCACAATCTATTTATTATTTTATCACGAAGATTACGGTCTTGTAAAAAATAGAAATCCTGTAATCATTATGTCAGACTCAACTTCAAATGTTGTGTATCAAGAAATGAAAAAAATAAATTTATCAACAAATTTGAATTTAAATATAATTGATGCAGGAACTGAAAATTTAATTTCAGAACCAATGCAAGTTTCAATTTCTGTTCCACAAAAAAATTCTACAAAAATTTACAAACAAACAATTACAGGAAATGGAAATATAAAAATTTCTTATCCACGATATTCTTCTGGAACAACAGAAAACAAACCGCAAATTAAAATCAGTATTTATCAAACTGGAACAAATCAAAAATATAAGCAATGTAATTTTGATAAAACAAATTCTAATTTTTCATTTTTACAAAATGACGAATCATATTCAATTCAAGTTGAAGGCTCAACAATGACAGCTGATGTTTATGCAAAACCTTATGTATTGACAGTTCCAACTTTACAAGGACAAATTCAATTAAACGGAAGTGGAACATCACAAGAAATTGGAACAGTAAATGATGATAACAAAAAAATATTTTTAGCGTATTTAAATTCAGAAAACAAATTACAAATTTTTGATACAGCATCAAGTGAAGTTACAACTTATCAACAAGGTGATGGCGCAAACGGTTCTGTAATTATCCACGGAAAATTTTCTGAACTTGGAACAAATGCAACTTGGCAAAATAATTCTTACACAGAAAAATATACAACAAAAGAAATTTACATTGTTATTGACTGCGGAAACACAGAAGGTAAAATTGATTCAACAGATAAATATCAAACAAAAATAATTCGTAGCGATAAAGCAACAGAAAATTTAGGCTTGATAAATAATTTTACAGATGTTGGAAGTTTAGCTTTATGATAAAAAAACTTTTTTGTATTTTTTTAATAATAAATTTTTCTGTAATTTTATTTTGTCAAGAAAACACTTCAACAACAAATTTAAATTCTGAAAATAATTCTAACGACAAAAAAACTGAAAAAATATTTTCTCTAGAAGATTTATCAAATCAATTAAAAAATAATAACAGCGAATTAAAAATTTTAAATCAAGAATATCAACAAAGTTTAATTGATGTAAAAAATGCAAAAGCAGGACTTGGTCCAACTGTAGACTTAACTGTTTCAGGAACTTATTTTTTGAATCCGCCAATCGATAGCATCGTTTTAAATGTTGATGATATTTTAAATTCAATTTCTTGGCCAGAATCTTATTCACCAAATTCTACAGGACAATATCTTACACTTTACGATGGGATGGAAAATACATTTTATTCATTTCAACTTGATGTAACACAACCAATTTACACTTGGGGAAAATTAAAAACTGCAATCAAACTTTACGAAAAAATTTCTGAAGTAAAATTATTACAAATTTCTTCAAAAGAAAAACAATTACAAACTGAACTTAACACAAGAATCATCAGCTTATTTTATTTATTGCAAATTGATAATCTTTTAAAAGTTCAAAATAAAAATGCAAGTAGGCTTGTACAAATTTCTGAAGATGCAAAAAAGAATGGGTTACTTTTGGAACAAGATGTTTTAGAAGCAAAAATAAATGCACAACAAATAAATATTTTGCAACAAGAAATTAAAGAACAATTTTTTAATTTGTTATTAAGCATTCAAAAAATGACAGGTAATCAAAACTTAGTTTTAGAAGAAATAAATTTTTCACCTGACGAAAATATTTTTTACGATTTTGCAAAACGCAACCGAAATCAACTTTTAGAAAAAGCATTAGATACTTCACAAGAATCTTTTACAATTTTAGAAAACTTAAAACAAATCAGCGAATACTCAACTCAAATCGCACAAGCTTCAGTTTATTGGAAACCAGACTTTGCATTAAAAATGAGTTTAGGTTATGGTGGTTCAAGAGTTCCTTTTGTTGAAAAAGATTGGTTTAGACAAGATGATTACACAACAAATTTTACACTAGCACTTAAAACAACAGTTTGGGATGGTGGCAAAAAATTAAATGAAATAAAACGCAATCAAAGTAAAGAAGAAACTGCAAGTATAAATTATGAAGATGCAGAACTTTCTATAAAGCAAAAACTTCAAGAGCAATTCAACATAATTGATTTAGCTTTATCAAAAATTGAATATCAACAATTAAAAATTCAAACTTTAGATTCAAAGATACAACAACAAGAACAGCTTTTTAATTCTGGTTACGGTTCTGAGCAAGATTTACTTCAAGCAAAGATTGATAGAACTACAGCCGAGATAGAACTTATACAAAATAAATTATCTTTAGCAGGAGCTTGTTCAACAGCAGCATTTATTTGTGGCGAAAATTTATTTTAAAAATTTTGATATAAAAAAAGCAGAAGAAAAAAAATCTCCTGCTTAAAATATTTTGATATTCATTATTACAAAAAAAAGAGTGGAAAATTTATTCCACTCTTTTTTTATTATTCTTCACCTAAAACTTGTTCACCGCGAGTCATTGCAGTAAGACCAGTTCTTACAAGTTCCAAAATTCCAAAAGGTTCTAACAAGCGAATCAAACTTGCAATTTTATCTTCGCTTCCCGTAACTTCAACAATTACAGAATCCATGCCAACATCAACAATGTGAGCTCTAAAAATATTTGCAGTTTCAATTACTCCTACACGATTCATTGCACTTGCATTAACTTTTATCAAAGCCATTTCTCTTACAACAGTTTCAGAAAGTTCACAATGTTTAATAGAAATAACTTCAACTAACTTTGAAAGTTGTTTTTCAATTTGTTCAAGAATATATTCATCACCACGAACAACAATTGTCATACGAGATTGTTCAGGATTAAAAGTTTCGCCAACAGTTAAACTGTCAATGTTGTATCCACGACGACTGAACAAACCTGAAACACGACTAAGAACACCAGCATGATTTTCTACAAGAACTGATAACACATATCTTTTCATTTTACACCTCAAAATTAATTTACTTCAGAATAAATACCTAATAATCGAACATCTTCTGTTTGAGATTTCAATTCATCAATTACTTTGCGCAATGACTCTTCAGAAATCTCTTTGCTTTCAGAATTTGCTTCTTTCAAAACAATATCAACATAGAACATATATCGCCAAGGTTGTCCGTGAATTGGGCGTGACTCAAGACGAGTTAAGTTCATAGAAGATTTATTAAAAATTCCAAGACAATTCATCAAAGCACCTGGTTCATTTTTTGTTGTAAATGCAACAGAAGCTAACTTCATTCCAATTGCACCATCTGCAACAACAGAAATTTTTTCTGAATCAGAAGTATTGTTTGCTTTGATTACAATAAATCTTGTGTAATTTCTTGGGTCGTCTTCAATTCCTGTTTTGATAACTTCAAGTTTTGAAACACTTGCAGCCAACTCAGAAGCAATAGCAACAGAATCTTCACTTGCTTTTTTAGCAACCAAACAAGCAGCTTCGGAAGTTGAAGCACATTCAATTAAATTCCAATCAGGATGTTTTGATAAAAATTCAGAACACTGTGCAAATCCTTGTGGATGAGAATAAACAGTTTTGATAGAATCCATATCAACATTTTTTGCACCAATCAAAGCATGTTCAATTCTTAATTTGATACTTCCACAAATTGAAACATCAGCAAAGCGAATTAAATTATCATAGTTATCGTAAACAGAACCTGCCAAAGAATTTTCGATAGGAATCATTCCGTAATCGGCTTTACCATCAACAACTGCTTGAAAAACTTCTCTAAAATTTGCACAAGACAAACTTTCGCATTGTTTATCAAAATAATGTTGACTTGCAATTTCAGCATAAGCACCACGACTTCCAGAGAAAGCACAAGTTACAGAATCAGATTTTTTATTTTTAGGAAGTTCAACTTCACAAGCAGAACAAGAAACATTATTTCTAATGCGAGTTGTTTCCTTTCCAACAACTGGAGCAAGAACATCAATATCGCGCATAAGTTTATCAAACTGTTCTGGATAAAGAGTTTGAGCTCCGTCAGAAAATGCTTTTTCTGGATTACAATGAACTTCAACAATAATTCCGTCAGCACCTGCAGAAACTGCGGCCAATCCCATTGGTGGAACTTTATCTCGAATTCCAACAGCGTGACTTGGATCAACGATAATTGGAAGGTGAGTCAATGAACGCAAAATCGGAATTGCTGACAAGTCCAATGTGTTACGAGTTGCTTTTTCGTAAGTACGAATTCCGCGTTCACACAAAATTACATTTTCAGCTCCTGAAGACAAAAGATATTCAGCAGCCATAAGCCATTCTTCAATTGTTGCAGAAATTCCTCGTTTCAAAATTACAGGAATGTTTACAGCTCCAACTTTTTTTAGAAGTTCAAAGTTCTGCATATTTCTTGCACCAATTTGCAAACAGTCGATTTTGTATTTTATCATTGCATCAAGATGTTCAGCAGAAACACATTCAGTTACAACAGGCAATCCGTAAGCGTCCCCTGCTTCTTTAAGATATTTCAATCCTTCTTCTGCCAAACCTTGAAATGCGTAAGGACTTGTTCTTGGTTTGTAAGCGCCACCGCGAAGCATAACCGCACCACTTGCAGCAACTTTTTTTGCAACGCTCATCATTTGTTCTTGACTTTCAACTGCACAAGGACCAGCAATAGAAACTAAACGAGAACCACCAATGCGAACAATTTGTCCACGATTATTTGGAATTTCTACAATAGAATTGTCTTTTTTGTATTCTCTACTTGCCATCTTGTATGGTTTAGAAATTGGGATTACTCTTGAAACACCAGGAAGAATTTGAACTTCACGAGGATCAATTCCCATTTTACCAACAGCACCAAGAATTGTTTCTTCTTCTCCATTAATTTCATTTACTTTGAAATTATTTTTTTCAAGAAAAGATTTTAATTCATTTTTGTCTGAGTCTGAAATATTTTTTTCTAAAACAATTACCATTGTAATTTCCTAAAATTATAAAATATTTTATTAAAGTTTATCTGGATTCCAAGATACAGTTCTAAGAATATCGCCAAAAACACCAGCAGCTGTAACTCCAGCTCCTGCTCCGTAACCACGAATTGTCATTGGGATTGGTGTGTATCTAGCTGTGTGGAATACAAATGCGTTTTCTCCACCTCGGATTCCATACAATGGATTATTTTCGTCAACTTCAATCATTCCTACGCTAACTTTTCCATCTTCGATTGATGCTGCCATTCTAAGAACTTTGCCTTGTTTTTTAAGGTCGCTAACTTTCTTAGCAAAATATTCATCAACTTGTGGAAGTTTATTAAGGAATTCTTCGATTGTTCCTGTTGAATCAAATCCTTCTGGGAAAACATTGTGCATTGTAATATCTTCAAGTTCCAAAGAAATTCCTGCTTCACGAGCAATAATCAATGCTTTACGAGCAACATCTAATCCGGCTAAGTCATCACGAGGATCTGGTTCTGTGTAGCGTTTTTCTCGAGCTTCGATAACAGCACGACTGAATGAAACGCCTTCGTCTAAGCGACCAAAGATATAAGAAAGTGAACCTGACATAATTCCGTAGAATCCTGTAAGTTTATCACCTGATTTAAACAAGTTTTGCAAAGTATCGATAATTGGAAGACCAGCACCTACATTTGTTTCGTACAAGAAGCGACGATGCATTCTGTTTGCAGTTTTTCTAAGCTGATGATAAAAATCCATAGACATAGAATTTGCTCTTTTATTTGGAGTTGCAATATGCATTCCTGCTTCCAAAATATCAAGATAACGATTTGGTAAATCGTAAGAAGCTGTACAGTCAACAAAAATTGGATTTAGAGGTTTTTCATCTTTTACAAACTGAATAATTTCATCAAGATTTGTTAGTTTTCCTTTTTCTGCAACATCTCCACGCCAATCTGTTAAATCAAGACCATTTGCATCCATAATCATTCCATCGATATTTGCAATAGCCATAACTTTAATATCGATTCCTTGAGCAAGTAAGTCTTTTTGTTGGTCGCGAATTTGGTCAAGCATACAACCACCGATTGTTCCAGCACCAAAAGCAAAAACTTCGATTGTTTGTGCTGTGTTAAAGAAGAACATATGAGCAACTTTTACAGCTGTATCACCATCATCAGCAGAAATAACAGCAGAAATTGAGCGTTCTGAAGAACCTTGTGCAATAGCAAGAATGTTAATATCACGACTTGCAAGAGCATCAAAGAAAGTTCCAGCGATTCCGCGTTTTTTCTTCATGTTGTCGCCAACGATAGAAACGATAGCACAGTTTTCTTGAACTTCGATAACATCAATTAAATTTCCGCGAATTTCAAGATCAAATTCAGCGCAAAGCAAATCGTAAACATAACGAGCATCTGATTTTTTGATACAGAAACTGATTGTATATTCTGAACTTGATTGAGTAATAAGAAGCATTGAAATTCCAGCACGAGAAACAGCTGAGAAAATACGAGCAGCAATTCCGCTCTTTCCTTTCATTCCTGCACCAGAAACTGAAATCATGGCTGTATTTTTAAGACAAGAAATTCCTCTAACTGGCCCTACTTTGTCATTTTCGTATGGACCTGTTCCGATTCTTGTTCCTCTTGAACTTGGATTATGGCTGTTCAAACTCCATGCTTCAATTCCACGAGCAGCCAAAGGAGCAAGTGTTTTTGGATGAAGAACTTTTGAACCAAAGAATGAAAGTTCCATTGCTTCAGCATAAGTCATATCGTCAACAAGGATTGCATCAGAAATGATACGAGGGTCAGCTGTATAAATTCCGTCAACATCTGTCCAGAATTCAACTCTTGAAGAACGCAAAGAAGCACCAACAATAGCAGCAGAAAAGTCTGAACCGTTACGACCTAAAAGTCCCATTACAGGTTCAGCTTCGGCATTTGCTTTCCATCCGCAGATAAATCCAGGGAAAAGTAAAATTTGAGCATCGGCTGCTTTTTCACCTTTGCGATAAGGTTTGAAAGCTTCGTCAGTTAAGTGATAATCAGGATCCCCTTCACCTTGGTTCCCTGTTGTGATAATCATATTTCTTGAATCGATAAGTTCAACTTTGTAGCCTTTTGCTGCCAAAATTGATTCCATAATTGGAGCACTCATCAATTCGCCCATTCCCATAAGACGACAATAAATTGATGGAGGACATTCTTCGAATGCACTAACTGCTTGTAAAAGTCGTTCGTATTCTTTTAATACAAGGTCTACCTTTTGCATTGCAGTTTTTGAGTCAAAATTTTTAACTTCATCTGCTATATCGCTACAGATTTTTGAGTGAGTTTCTCGGATAAATGAAATAAATTCTTCTGGATTTGCACCGGTTGAACACTTATCAATACTTTCCTGAAGTTTGTTTGAAATTCCTGCAACAGCAGAAACTACTACGCTGATTCTGTCTTGTTCAGCTCTACCAATCATGATTGCAGCAGAATCCAACATGCGTCTTGCACTTCCCATTGAAGTTCCACCGAATTTTAGTGTCAACATAATATTATTCTCCAATATATATAAAATTTATTAAGTTTACAAAAATATAAATTTTTTCACGGTATTTTACCAAAAAATAAGAATATATTCTATAGGAAGAGCAAAAATTTTATTTATATAGAAAAAAGATTGATATTTTATCGATAAAAACAAAAAAACGGACAGCTATAAAACACAACTGCCCGTTTCCTTCAATTTGTATCTTCAAATATATTTATTTATATAGAAGAATTATTCACAAAATTTTACATTCAATTTTACAAACGACTTGCGATTTCGTCGATAAATTCCCATGAATTTACAACTTTTTTTGGAGCAGGATTTGCAAGAGCTTTCAAGTCTCCTGTCATAATTCCATCTTCGATTGTGTCCAAAGTTGCTTTTTCTAGTTTTTTTGCAAAATCAAGAAGTTCTGGAGTTTCGTCAAGTTCAGCGCGTTTTGCTAAAGCACCTGTCCAAGCAAAAATCAAGGCAACTGGGTTTGTAGAAGTTTTTTCTCCGTTCATGTAGCGATAGTAGTGTTTTTGTACAGTTCCGTGAGCAGCTTCGTATTCAAATGCACCGTTTGGAGAAACCAAAACACTTGTCATCATAGAAAGACTTCCAAAAGCAGAAGCAACCATGTCGCTCATAACATCACCGTCGTAGTTTTTACAGCACCACAAGATATTACCTTCGCATTTCATAACACGAGCAACTGCATCATCAATCAATGTGTAAAAATATTCAAGGCCAGCTTTTTCAAATTCTGATTTAAATTCTTCATCATAAATTCTTTGGAAGATTTCTTTGAATTTTCCGTCGTAAGTTTTACTGATTGTATCTTTTGTTGCAAACCAAACAGAAACTTTTTCATCAAGAGCATATCTAAATGAACAGCGAGCAAAACTTTCGATTGATTTTTCTGTGTTATGAATACCTTGCAAAATTCCAGGTCCTTTCATTTGCATAATTGTTTTGCGTTCTTCTGTTCCGTCTTCGTAAGTGAAAACCAATTCAGCTTTTCCAGCTCCTTTTACTTCGATTTCGCAGTTTTTGTAAACATCACCGTAAGCATGACGACCCATGATGATTGGCTTTTTCCAAGAAGTTACTGCAGGTTGAACATTTTTTACGATAATTGGTTTTCTAAAAACTGTTCCGTCAAGTTCTGAACGAATAATTCCGTTTGGACTTGGAGTAAGTTGTTTTAGGTTATATTCTTTTACACGAGCAGCGTTTGAAGTGATTGTTGCACATTTTACACCAACTCCCAATCTTTTGATTGCATCAGCTGCTTCGTAAGTAATTTTATCATTTGAATCATCACGCTGTTTTAAACCTAAATCGTAATATTCTGTTTTTAAATCAACAAAAGGATTTAATAATTTTTCTTTAATAACAGCCCAAAGAACTCTAGTCATTTCATCGCCGTCAAGTTCAGCGATTGCATTTTTCATTTGAATTTTTGCCATCTTACTTTTCTCCCAAAAATTTATTTAAAAGAAGAATATCAAATTTCTTCTATAAGTTCAATTAACTCATGTTCCTCGTCAATTTTTTCAACTTTCAAACCATCGTTTTTCAACTTTTCAAGTTTCTGTCTTTCTTCTTCAAGTCTTTTTTCTTCCCTAATTTTTTCTTCTTCATCCTTTTTCTTTCGATAATCAAAAACATCTGCATACTTTTCTGGATTTTCATTTATTGCATTTTCCAAATACTCTAAATATTCTTCTTGTGGAATAG
Organism: Treponemataceae bacterium; assembly: GCA_045645985.1. Lineage (GTDB taxonomy): Bacteria > Spirochaetota > Spirochaetia > Treponematales > Treponemataceae > RGIG9060. The sequence goes on along the minus strand of JAZRJV010000003.1, from coordinate 48,192 downwards.
GACGAGAAAAATAATATCCTTGCAAAAAATCGCAGCCATGTTCTTCAAGCCATTCTTTTTGCTCTTTTGTTTCAACACCTTCTGCCAAAACAGACATTCCAAGAGATTTAATCATTGTGATTGTTGCAGCTAAAACCAAACTTACCTTTGGATTTGCAAATGCTTCCCACACGATATACTTATCAATTTTAATCATTTTAAATGGAAGAAGAAGCATATAATTCATATTTGCATAACCTGAACCGTAATCATCAAGAGAAAGTTCAATTCCAGCTTCTGCAAATTTAAGCATATTCTGCTTTAACACTTCAGGATAATCAGCAGACGCAGTTTCTGTAATTTCAAAATTTATATGACACAATGGAGTGTTATATATTTCTGCAATAGATAAAAGTGTTGATGCCATACTTGTTTGCATACATTGCATTACAGAAAGATTTACATCGATTTTTTCTATTCCGTAAAATTCTGCATCGATTTTTTTTAGGAATTTACAAACTGATTCAAAAACAAATTCCCCGATACGATAGATACAACCATTTTTTTCTGCAACTGGAATAAAATCTTCTGGGCTAATAAAATTTCCATTTTCATCTTTCATTCTTATCAAAGCTTCAGAACCTGTAACTCTTTTTTTTGCACAAGAATAAATTGGTTGATAATAAACAGATAATAAATTTTGCTTTAAACTATTTTTTATAACAGAATCAAGTTTAAAAAATCTATTTTTATTTTTGTTATCAATTCTTTGAGAACTAACTGGATAATTACTTCTATATTGATTTGAATTTATCAAAGTGTCTATTGTGTCAATAACATAATCTGCATTTTTTATTTCATCTGGAATAAAAGTTACAATCCTTGCAAAAAGCGTAAATTCAAAATTTTCTTTTTTCCAAGTTTTCTTAAATAACGACATGATTTTTTCTGTAATTGAATCAATGTATTTTCTAGTGATAATAATTTCTTGTTCTGGTTTTTCTGATTCAGGAGCTGTTCCTACAAAACAAAATCGTCCTTGATTCAAATAAAACAATTCTAAATTTTTACCACATTTTTTTAACTCTTTTGCAATATCTCTTAGCAAAGAGTTTATAGTTTTCATTGATAACGAAGTTGATAAAAAAGAAATATCTTCGATTGCAACACCAATACAAAAAACTTTATTTTCTCTTATCGTTTTATCTGCGATAATTACAAAGGCACTTTGATTAAAACATTCTGTAACATTATCAATAAAGGTTTCTGGTTTTTGAATATTCACATAAATCAAAACCATAGCAATAGAAGATGCAAAGCAAGTTACTAAAACACTTGGATAAAATCCTTCGATAATATCTGATAATCCAATTAAAACAAAAAATGAAAACATTGTAAAAAATTTTATTTTAGGTAAAATCTTAAATTGTTTTATCAATGCTATCAAAGAGTAAACTAAAATTGTTGTAGAAATAAAATAAGGAATAATCTGACCAAACTCAACCTTATACATTTTATCTGGTGTAATTGTATAAATCAACTTTGTTTTAAATGAAGTAATTATCAAAATCAATTCTAAAATATAAAAAGCAAATACAGCACTCTTTACATTTCCTGGAATTTTTGTACCTTCATCTAATGCGATTGCTTTTGCATAAAAATAAAAAAGAACTGGAAGTGTATAAGCACAAATCAAATATGCAATAGAAATAACATGAAGTGCAGCAACAGAAAGATAAGATGTATTAAATCCAAAACTCAAAATTAAACTTGTAATAGAAATTGACCAAGAACAAATCAGCAAGCCAATATACACATAATTTCTTCTCGTTGGAGGATTCTTTCTTGTAACATATAAAGATGTAAGAAAGAATAGAATTATTATAGAACATATTGCATAATGTGGATTAAACATCTTCCTTCCTCTAATAAAATATTAATTACAAAATTCTATTTAATTTGCTTTGTATTTTTATCTAAATCAATTAGTGTTGTATAACCATCATCAGAATACAATGAATATGTAGCATTTGATGACACATCACCGATAAGTTCAAGATTTTCGTAATCAAGCTTATCAGAGTTTTGTGCTGGTTTTGCAACAGGAACAACACAACCAGTTTTTACAAACATCACAACTTGATTTACTGGAATTTCAATGTAATGGTCCCCAGCAGAAATTTCACTTTGTTGAATACTTCCATCTGGCATAAAGCGAACCATAATCATATCTTGTGGAAGATAAATCATTCTGCCTTTTGCGTTTTGTGTGTAAACTGGTGCAACCATAATTTCGTTACCGAGCATAAGTTGGTCATTGATTTCCAAACAACGAGAATCATTTGGATAATCAAACGAAAGCGGTCTAAAATACATTTGATTTTTTGCACAAGATTTTACATATTCGCTGTAAAGATATGGAAGCAATCGATAGCGAACTTCAACGATAGATTTAAAATCTTCAGAGTTTTCAAATTGATAACATTCTTGGTCGCGAGTTCCGATGGCAGAGTGATTTCTCATCAATGGAGTGAACACACCAAAAGCCAACCAGCGCAAAAGTAATTCACGAGTTGCGTTACAACCGAAACCACCAATATCTGCACCTGTGTAAAGGAATCCACACATGTTCAAACTTGGCATCATTCTAATTTCCAAAGCAAGATGTTCCCACCAAGAACAGTTATCCCCTGTCCAAATTCCACCGTAACGATGCATTCCGATATAACTTGAGCGAGAGAAAAGCAAAGTTCGTTTTCCTTCTCGGATTTTTGTAAGTTCTTCCCCTGCACTACGAGTCATATTGTAACCGTACAAGTTGTGAATATCATTATGTTTTACCATAAAAGTTTTTCCATCTTGAGTTACTTCATGATAAAAACGATTGTAATCATCTTGGCTATTTGAAACTGCAAGTACAATATCTTTAAAACTGAAAAAAGAATTTATATCAAGATTGCTTGTGTCTACAGATTTTATTTTTGCAATTACTTCTTCCAATCCTTCGTCAGAATAAAAAATTGCAGGTTCGTTCATGTCGTTCCAAAAACCTTCAATTCCCATGTCTGTAAGAATTTTATATTTTTGACCAAACCATTCTCGAGCTTCTTGTTTCATAAAATCTGGAAAATGAGTTCTTCCTGGCCAAACTCCAGCTACAAAATTTTTTCCATCTTGTTTTTTACAAAAATAATTTTTCTTCACGCCTTCTTCGTAAACATCATATCCATCTTCGATTTTTACACCAGCGTCAATAATTGGAACAAGCCGAACTCCATCAGCTTTTAATTCGTCAGAAAATTTTTTCAAATCTGAAAATCTTTCTGGGTCAACTGTAAAATCTTTGTAATCTTTCATGTAGTCGATGTCAAGACAAATTGAATCAAGTGGGATTCCAGCTTTTTTGTAATTTTCGTAAACTCCGCGAATGTCTTGTTCAGTTTTGTAACCCCAACGACTTTGCATAAATCCCAAAGCCCAACGAGGTGCGATATAACTTTGTCCGATAAGTTGTCTAAATTGACGAACAATATTTTTTAATTGATTTTCATTTTTGTCAGAATTTGATTCAGGTAAAATTTCAAAAATTGCAATGTCGGAAGTTTTGCAAGAAATTTTTATTTGATCGATTTTTGAAAAACCGATATCAAAAGTGATTCGAGTAGGATAATCAAAGAAAAATCCTTTTGAAGAATTTATATCAGATGGATTATAAATAATGATAAAATTGTGTGCACCGTAAAGGGACTCTTTATTTTCAGTATGAGATGGATCGTCGGAACAATAACTTGTGTAAGTTCTTCCGCGCTTGTTGATGTTTCCCATAGCTTGACCAAGTCCGTAAACAACAGTTTCTTCTGTCATTTTGCATTCAAAAGAAAAACCGTCTTCTGAACAAACAACTTCGTAACCTTGCTCTTTTAAATTTTCCATTGCAGATTTTTCAGCAAATTGATTTTCTTTTGCAATTTGTAAAACAGTTGCATCAGTTTCAAAAGGTTTACCAAAAATAAATTTTCTAATCATAAATATATTCCATCCTTAACATCGATTAAAATTATTTTTTCTTTTCTATTTTAACAGACTGTCGTGGATTATCATCCTCTGGTAAAGTTCCTTGCTTTACAGTTTTTGTCGCAGTCTTTTTTGCAGTTGCAGTTGATTTTTTTTCTGCAGTTGTTTTTGTTGCATCATTTTTAGTAGCAGTTGTTTTTGTGCCTGTTTTAGTTTCAGACTTTGCAGTTTCAGTTTTCTTTGCAACTGTTTTACTTTCAGAATTTGTTTTTGCATTTGCAGTTGAAGTTTTTGAAACTGAAGATGTTGCGTCAGGCTTTGCAGATTCAGTCTTATCAACAGAAGGTTTTTCTCCACCAGAAGATTTTGTTTCTTGAACTGTGATACTTTCAACTTCTCTTGGAACAAGACGAACACCTAAAGTTTTCAAACCTTTTTCTTCGTAATCTTGTGCTTTAAAACTTTGCTCTGTAATTTTTAATCTTGGCTTTGGAACAAAATTTAGAGTAAAGCTAAATTTATTTCTTGTATCAACATGTAAAACTTCCATTCCTTCTGGAACGATAAAATAATCGCGATTCATAATGTAACCTTCAACTCGGCAACGCTTGATAAAAGCATACTGAGTTTTTGGGTCACGATAAATTACAGTAAACAAAACTTTATTCAAAGATTCTTTTTCTGAATATCCGCAATACCACATTCCTATATCAACAAAAAGTCTTTCTGGAACATCGCAAACCATGTACATACCAGTTTTTCGCATAAAGAAAATTCTGTCGTAAGGAGTTACGCGCAAAACTTCAGTCCCCGTAGAAACAGAAGTTCCCAAATATCCAGTCTTGCTATCGTAGCGCAAAGGTGTATCACGCTTTGACACAGCCTTAACATCAACAGCAGAGAACTTAGAAATTTTTGTATGACGATTAAAACTTTTATCTGTAAACTTAGCCAACATTCCTTCAAGATATTCAACTGCACATCCTTTAAGATTTTTTAATCGTCGTGCAATTTCTTTTAATCTTGCTTGAATTGCTTTTACTTCTTCACGATTTTTATTTATATCGTAAAGTGAAATTCTACGAATTGGAATTGCAAGTAAGTGACTTACATCATCATCATTTAACGGACGAACCAACTCATCTTTAAAAGGTTTAAATCCATCGTAAACTGCTTTTACAACAGTCTCTTGTGTTTTTTTAGTTTCGATTGATTTATAAATTCGCTCTTCAACAAAAATTCTTTCGATTGTTCGTAAATGAAGTTTATCTGTAAGTTGCGCTTTTTCAAATTCAAGTTCGTCTTTGATAATCTTTAATAATTTTTCTGAATAGTATTTGATAACCTCTGTAGCAGTCATTGCGACAGGCATATTATCTTTGATAACCAACATCTGACAAGAAATTGATTTTTCACAATCGGTGTGAGCATAAAGCGCATCGATTACATCTTTTGTGTAAACACCACGAGGAAGTTTTATTTCGATACAACATTTATCAGTTGTAAAGTTATCAACAGAACTGATTTTTATTTTTCCCGCTTTATAAGCACCATCGATAGATTCCAACAAAGCTTTTGCGTTTGAGTCAACAGGAAGTTCTGTAATTACAATTTTCTTTTCATCACTTGTATCAAATTTTGCACGAGTGATAATTTTTCCATTTCCATCATTGTAATTTGAAACATCAATCAAACCACCAGTTGCAACATCTGGATAAAGTTCAAAAGATTCTCCGTTCAAACATTTTATTTCAGCTTCCAAAACTTCTTTTATGTTATATGGAAGAATTTTTGTACTCATACCAACTGCAATTCCTTCAGCTCCCATAATCAAAACCAAAGGAATTTTTGCACGATAAACTTCTGGCTCCTCACTTCTTCCATCATAGTTTGGAACATAATTTGTAATATGAGGATTTGTTACAAGAAAATCTTTTGCTAAAGGATGCACACGACATTCAATGTAACGACCTGCAGAAGCACCATCACCTGTAAACTTATTTCCAAAGTTACCTTGTTTTTCAATGAAGATTTCTTTGTTTGCAAGATTTACCAAAGCCCCGTAAATTGAAGAATCACCATGAGGATGATATTTCATTGTTCGACCAACAACAAAAGCAACTTTTTGCAAAGAACCATCATCAACTTCAAAAAGTGTGTGCATAATTCTTCGCTGAACAGGTTTTAATCCATCTTCCAAATCTGGAATTGCTCTATCCCTAATAACATAAGAAGCATATTCAATAAAGTTTTTATCAAAAAGATTTTTTACAAAAGCCATTTTCTAATTCCTACCTCATTTTTTCTAAGCATCAATTTCTGCATTTGACAAAAGATTTTCTTCGATAAATTTTCGTCGCTCTGGAGTATTTTTTCCCATGTAAAATGCCAAAAGCTGAGGCACAACTTTTAACTGACTAATTTCTACAGGAGTTAGATGCATAGTTTCTGGAGCGATAAATTGTCTAAACTCACTGGGATTGATTTCTCCAAGTCCTTTAAATCGAGAAGTTTCACAAGATTTACCAAGTTTTTTTTGTGCTTCATCTCGTTCTGCTTCTGTGTAACAATAAATATTTTCTTTTTTGTTTCGAACCCTAAAAAGCGGAGTTTCAAGAATGTAAATTCTTCCACTTGTAATAAGCTCTTCAAAAAAACTAAGAAAAAAAGTTAGCAGAAGATTTCTGATGTGAAATCCGTCGTTATCGGCATCAGTTGCAATTACGATTTTAGAATATTTTAAATCGGCAACATCGTTTTCAATTCCAAGAGCCATCATTAACTGATAAAGTTCATCATTTTTGTAGATTTCAGCCCGTTTTTTGCCATACATATTTTCTGGCTTTCCGCGCAAACTAAAAATCGCTTGAGTGTTTGAATCTCGATTGTGAGTCATAACACCAGATGCAGATAATCCCTCGGTAATAAAAATCATTGAGTTTTCGCCTTTTTTTCCATCTTCAAGATGAAATCGGCAATCATCAAGTTTTGGGATTCTGATACTGATTTTTCGAGCCGCTTCTTTTGCTTCTTTTTTTACTGTATTTAATTCTGTTCTGAGTTTTTCGTTTGCGATAATTTTTTGCTCTAAAAGTTTTGCAGCCTCATTGTTTCTATGGAGCCAATCGTCAACTGCACTTTTTGTTTCTGTAACAATCCAACTTCGAATTTCAGTATTTCCAAGTTTATTTTTTGTCTGACTTTCAAAAACAGGATCTTTTACTTTTACAGCAACAGCTGCTGTCATTCCGTCCCGAACATCTTCACTTTTGTAATTTTTTCGGAAAAATTCATTTACACCTTTTAAAAATCCTTCTTTAAAAGCTGACAAGTGAGTTCCACCGTCGGAAGTATACTGACCGTTTACAAAAGAAAAATAGTTTTCGCCATAAGCGTTTGAATGTGAAAATGAAAATTCTAGCTGTTTTCCTTTGTAATAACCAAGTGAATAAAGACTTTCGCCTTCAATTTCTGAATTTAGCAAATCCAAAAGTCCGTTTTCACTTACATAATCCTTTCCGTTATAATTAATTAAAAGCCCAGAATTAAGATATGCGTAATTCCACATTCTGCGTTCAATAAATTCTTGATTAAACGAATATGGACCAAAAACTTCTGTATCTGGAGTAAATTCAACAAAAGTTCCGTCTTTGATTCCAGGTTTTACAGTTCCATTTCGTTCCGAAATCAACTTTCCACGCTCAAAAATTGCTTCGGCAAGTTTTCCTTCACGAACAGAAACAACTCTAAAATGTGAAGAAAGTGCATTTACAGCCTTTGTTCCAACACCGTTTAATCCAACAGAAAACTGGAAAACATCATCATTATATTTTGCACCCGTATTTATAACAGAAACACATTCTACGAGTTTTCCAAGAGGAATTCCTCGCCCATAATCTCGAACTTTTACAGTATTTTCTTTAACTTCTACTTCAATTCTAGTTCCGTTACCCATGATAAATTCATCGATAGCGTTATCAACAACTTCTTTTAATAGAATATAAATACCATCATTTTGATTTGTTCCGTCACCAAGACGACCAATATACATACCAGTTCTAAGCCGGATATGCTCAAGAGAACTCAAAGTTTTGATTTTAGATTCATCATAAACTGAGCTCTTTTTTTCATTCTGATTTCCACCCATAGTAGAAAATTATATCATAAATATAGAAAAAAATAAACAGATAAAAATGTTTGAAAAGGGAAGATATACAAGTAACTAAATACATCAATTAAACTTTTGATAATGACAAAAATTTAAATATATAAAAAACTACATTTCTTCTAAAGCTTTATTAACAACATCTTTTACTTTTGAAATAATTCTGTCTGTAACTATTTCATAGACATTTTTTATATTATTATTTTCTTGTACAGAGGGAACAAACAACTCATGAACATCAACTTCAAGTGCATTTGAAAGTTTTACAAGAGTTCCTTTTGTAAGCCAACGACGACGCCCTTCAATATCATTCATCATTTGACGCGAAATATTCGCTTTATCAGCTAACTTTTCTTGTGATAAGCCTTGTTTTTTACGTAATGAACGAATATTGTCAATAACTCTTGTTTGCAATTCATCTTCTGTCATAAATATAACATAATGCAAGTAATTATAAAAATATTACTAGCATAAAGCAATATAATATGTTACAATATGTAAACAATATGCAAGTATAAAACAATATTTATATTGCAATTTTGTAAAATTTAGTCGATGGACTTTAAACGAAAAGGAGTAAAACACATGGCATTAAAAGAATTCAAAAGTATAACAGTTGCACCAGGAACTGAAGAAGATGAAATTCGTTTATGGCAAACATTTGGATGGGAACTGGTTGGAGCACCTCAAGAAGTTAGAACATCAGACAGTCAAATTAAGACTGGAGCGGATGAAAATTATGACTATTACAAAACAATTGCAGGTGTTCATTATATTAAGTTATCTTTCGAACGAAAACCAGAACGACAGAATTATGAAAAACTAAAATCACTTGAAACTCAGTATTACGAAATAAAAGATCCATGGCGTCCTTATCCACCACCAGGCTTTATAACACTTTTATGGGTGATATTGATAGGATTGGGATTTGTATGTGCTGTAATTCCAGGAATAATATTGTTAATACTACGTATCATAATTTATATTAAGAAAAACAAACAATATGATGAAGATTATGCTAAATATCAAGAAGAAATGAAAGATGTAAAAGCAAAACGAGAAGAAATTTTAGCTGAAGCAGAATCTCTTGTGTAAAAAAAAAGACATAAAATTTCATTGGAATAAAAAAAGCAATCTGGGATAAAAAAAGTGTCTCAGATTGCTTTTTTTTAGATTCTTGACTTTCCCCGTCCACACAACCTCTACCAGAACGAAATAAGTTTGTGCTGTTTGTAATACAAACAGCGCGAGTTTTTAATTCAAAAACTCGCCATATTTTTTTCCCGCAGAACGAAATAAGTTTGCAAAATGTAAAATTAGTACAGAATAAATTGGCGTAGACAAAAAATCACCAAATGAAGCCTTGCAAGCGAAGCGTAGCACTAGCGAGTTTGGGGATTTTTTGTCGAAAGCCAAGTTTTTTTTATACCAATTTCCCATTTTGCAAAATTGTGAAGAGTTCTATTCGCCCATCAATTCTTTCAAAAAATCATCGTATTCATCTTCGGAAACTTCTTCCATTGGTTGTTCTTCAATTTGAGGTTCTTCGCCATCAACAGAATAAACTTTTGGCATCAAACCATTTTTGTAATACCAATTTTTTGAAAGCCACTTGCTTTCTGGATAAATATCCATAAAAGAAAATCTTACATCAGTTGGAATGTCTCTATCGATAAGATTTGTTTTTATTTTTCCTGCAACTTCAGTAATTGTACAATTAAAATTTCCCAATATAACTACTGAATCTGGTTTTACACTTACGGGAAAACTATTAGGCTTATATGTAGATGTAATCCAACCTTTCCAGCCATTACTTTGTTCAATATTATATTTTATTTGATATAAATAATACTTTTCGCTGGGATTTAAATTTCCAAAAATGAATAAGCCGTCTCGTCTAATTGTTTTTGCTTCATAAGTTTTTCCAGTTCTAACTTCTTTTAAAGTAAGCTGAGTTCCCATAGTATAATTTCTGTTAAAATTTATATCTCCATCATACTCAACTCCACTGGCTTTAGCAGTAAGACGACCAACCACTAATGCAGAAGTTTTCCCTTCCTTTGGCTCAAAACGAGTTGTTGTACAAGACGCCAACAACATCAACACACTTAAATAAAATAAAACTTTGATAATTTTATTCACTTTTTTCTCCTATAATTAAAAAAATCTATCTATCAAATATCACAAAAAATGAAGGAATGTCAATATTACAAAAATGAGAAAAACAATTACTTTGCAAAAATAACAAAATATTTTTTTTGAGTATCAATTTTAGAGAAAGTAAACTTATTGGAGTTTTTGCTGAAGTTCGGCTTTTTTTGCCAACAAGGAATCTTTTACTTCGCCTTCGGTTGTGATTTTTTGAGCAAGTTGAGTATTGTTTTCTTTCAAAGTCTCAATTTTATTTTCGTTGGCGATAATTGACTGTTGCATATTTGCAATTCGAGCAACACAAGATTCAATATCAGATTCAGTTTGATATAATTCAAGTTGAAGTTCGGCCTTTACGATGGCGCTAAAACATTCAACCAAATCTACCAAAGCAGGATAGGATTGTTGCATCGAATCAAAGCCTTCAAATTTTTCAGCCTTTTCAGAAACATATTTTGAAGAAAATTCAGTTCCAACTTTTAAAGCAATTTTAGTTCTTTCTTGTTGCAATTCTGAATTTGATTTTTCAATGTGAGAAAGTTTTGACTTCAAATTTGAACCAATGGCAATATTATCAAATTCATCTTTTAAAACTTTTTCAGTTGAAGTTAATTCTTGTTGCTTTTGCAAAATTCCATCGCTTTCTGATTTTAGATATTGAATATTATCCAAAACTGACAAAATTGAATATTCAATATTTTCTTGATAGCGAATAAAATCAATTTTTCCAGCGGAAACAACTGCACTTCCAGCTTTTTGCATCACACTTTCTTTTTTCTTTTTTACTGAATTTACAGAAGTTGTGCTAGAGGTTAATTTTACTTGATTTACTAATTTTCCAAAAAATCCTTGAGTTTCAATTTGACTTTTTAAAACTTCGGATTGGCTTTCCAAAGATTCAATGCGTTTATCAAGTTCTGTAAGTTCATCAAAATATTGCTTAAAAAATTCAGCGTAAGATTCGCGATAGTTTGAATACAAAACTTGTCCTAATTCTAAATAAGCAACATCTTGTTTAGTTTTAAGTTCATCAAGTTGTTTTTTTGTAGAAGAAATTTCTTCTTGCACATTTTCAATTTCTAAAGATTTTGATTTTGCCTTTTCTGCAAGTAAATCATTTTCTTTAGATTTTTCTAAACTAAATTTATATTTATTCAAATCATCTTCTAATATAGAAGAATCATTTTGAGATAATAACGAAAATCCGATTTCAGATTGAATATTTTGAGATTTTTTCTTTTGTTCAGTACAAATCTGTTTTAATTCTGAAAGTTGTTTTAAAGTCGCTGCCATAATTTCCCCTTTAAAAAAGTCAATGAACAAAACTTCATCCATTTTAAAACTTTGCTACATATAATATAACACAAAAAACACAAGCGTTGTACAAAATTTTTTCAATTTTTCACTTTTTTTATCAATTTTCTGCTATAATGTAAACATGAAGATTGTAATTTTAGACGGATACACATTAAACCCAGAATACAAAAATTCTAACCAAATTGATTTTTCAAGTTTAGAAAATATTGCAAATACAAAAAATGAAGTTATTTTTTACGAACGAACTTCTCCAACTCAAACAATCGAAAGAATTGCAGATGCACAAATCATTCTTGTAAATAAAGTTTTAATCACAAAAGAAGTGATGGATTCTTGTCCAAACTTAAAATACATCGGACTTTGTTCAACTGGCACAAATGTTGTGGATTTAGATTATGCTCATCAAAAAGGAATTACAGTTACAAATGTTCCTTCTTATAGTACAGCGGGAGTTTCACAATTAGTTTTTTCCTTTATTTTAGAATTTACAAATCATGTAAAATTACACAGCGACGATGTTCATTCTGGAGGATGGATAAAATCTCCAGATTTTTGTTATTGGAAAGCTCCTTTAACTGAACTTCCTGGAAAAACTTTAGGAATCGTAGGATTTGGTGCAATCGGAAAACAAAGTGCAAAAATCGCCCAGGCTTTTGGAATGAATGTTGTTTGTTTTACACGAAGTCCTGAAAAGTTAAAAGATTTTCCAGAAATTAAGGCTGTTAGTTTTGAAGAACTTTGTAAAAATTCAGATTTTATCAGTTTACATTGTCCTCTTACAGAACAAACAAAAAATCTTATCAACAAAGATTCTATCAACTTGATGAAAAATTCTTGCGTTGTGATAAATACGGCTCGTGGCCCAATCGTAAACGAAGTTGATATGGCATTTGCTCTAAAAAATAATCAAATTTCAGGCTTTGCTTGTGATGTTGTTTCAGTTGAGCCAATGCAAAAAGAAAATCCTTTGTTAAATTGTCCAAATTGTTTAATTACGCCACATATCGCTTGGGCAAGTTTAGAAACTCGGCAACGACTTTTTGGCGAAATCGTAAAAAACCTAGAAAGTTTTATTTTAGGTAAAGAACGAAATATTGTCTAAAATTTTTTCTTTCTATCTTTAAATGATAGTATTTCTGTAATATAATAACTCTTATGGCTGATATTAAGATTTTTCCAGAGCCACCAGAAGGAACTCCGATTTCTGACTTTGTACATCTTCATGTACACTCAGATTATTCACTTTTGGATGGTGCTTCCAAAATTACAACTCTCGTTGCTCGTGCAAAAGAAATGGGTTTTAAAGCTCTTGCTTTAACTGACCACGGAAATATGTTTGGTGTTTTAAACTTTGAACAACTTTGCCACGCAAATGGAATTAAACCTATTATCGGGTGTGAAATTTACATGGCTGCAGGAAGCCGAGAAGCAAAAGAAGGAACTCCCGAAGGCTCAAAATATTATCACTTAATATTATTAGCAAAAAATGCAGAAGGATACAAAAATCTTTCTTGGATTGTTTCAAAAGCAAATACAGAAGGATATTACTATAAACCTCGAGCAGACCGAGAATTACTAGAACAACACTCGGAAGGATTGATTTGTCTTTCCGCTTGTTTGGCAGGAGAACTTCCTCAAAAACTTTTGGCAGGAAAAGATAAAGAAGCTGAAGAAGTTATCAGATGGTATCAAAAAACATTTGGTAAAGAAAATTATTTTATAGAATTTCAAGACCACAACTTAGAGGATGATAAACGACTTATCCCAAAACTTTTGGAAATTGCCAAACGGCTAGAAGTTCCGATGGTTGTTACCAACGATGTTCACTACGCAAAACAAGAAGACGCAAAAGCTCAAGATGTTTTGATTTGTATCGGAACAAAAAGACTTTTATCAGACACAGACAGAATGAAGTTTGACAATGACCAATTCTATCTAAAATCAGAAGAAGAAATGGCAAGTCTTTTTCCAGACTATCCAGAAATGATAACAAACACAAAAGTTATCGCTGATATGTGTGATTTAACAATTCCGCAATATAAAACTCAGGAACTAAAAGATTGTTTGCCAATTTACGATATTCCGCCAGAATTTAAAAGCCAAGATGATTATGTAAGACATCTTGTTTATACAGGACTTGAAAAACGATACAAAGAAGTAACGGATGAAATCAAACAACGCGCCGAATACGAACTTGGAATTATCTTCAGTATGGGATTTTCTGGTTACTTCCTTATCGTTTGGGATTTTATCAACTGGGCAAAAAATAATGATGTTCCAATCGGACCAGGACGAGGTTCTGGAGCAGGTTCACTTGTTGCCTACGCAATGACAATCACAGACATTGACCCATTCAGATACAAACTGATTTTCGAACGATTCTTAAATCCAGAACGAGTTTCTATGCCCGACTTTGATGTTGATATGTGCTTCGAAGGTCGGCAAAGAGTTATTCAATACACAAGAGATAAATATGGCGATCCACAAGTTGGACATATCGTAACTTTTGGTACGCTTAAAGCAAAAGCTGTAATTGCCGATGTTGGTCGCGTTTTAGGAATCCCACTTCCTGATGTAAATATGCTAAAAAAACGCATTCCTGATAATCCAAAGGCAAAATTAAAAGATGCCTTTACTCCACCAGACGAAAATCATCCAGATAATGGACAACTTATAGAATTTCAAGATGATCCTCGTTATAAAGAACTTTTTGAACTTTGCTTCAAACTTGAAAATGTAAATCGTCAAACTGGACTTCATGCTTCTGGAATCGTAATTGGTCGTACTGAACTTCCAGGTTGGGCTCCAATCCACAAAGACGGTAAAACAGGAAAAGTTGCTGTTCAGTACACAATGGATATTATCGAGCCTTGTGGACTTGTAAAAATGGATTATCTTGGTCTAAAAACTCTTACATTGATAAAATACGCAGAACGAATTATCAGAAAACGACCTGGCTTTGAAAATTTTAGCACAGACAATGTTCCAGATGACGATGAAAAAACTTTCGATATGTTCTGTCGAGGTGAAGCGGTTGCAATCTTCCAGTTTGAAAGCCCTGGAATGCAAAAAATCATGAAGCAACTTCAGCCTCGTTGTATCGAAGAGTTGGTTGCCTTAAATGCTCTTTATCGCCCAGGACCAATGGATTATATTCCTCAATACATCGAAGGAAAGTGGCATCCAGAAACAATTCACTATCCAGATCCATGTCTTGAAGATATTTTGAAAGAAACTTACGGAGTTATGGTTTACCAAGAACAAGTTATGCAAGTTGCTCAACGAATTGCAGGATTTTCACTTGGTGGTGCCGATATGCTTCGTCGTGCCATGGGAAAAAAGAAACTTGATGTTCTTATGGCAAAGAAGAAAGAATTTATCGAAGGTGCTGTAAAAAATGGATTTACAGAAGAACATGCAGGTGATATTTTTGAAATCATGGTTCCATTTGCGGGATACGGATTTAACAAAAGTCACGCTGCGGCTTATTCTGTTGTTGCATACAAAACTGCATACTTAAAAGCAAACTTCCCAGCTGAATTTATCGCAGCCAACCTTACAAACGAAATTACAAGTACCGATAAACTTCCTGTCTACATTGCAGAAGGTCGACGAATGGGGCTTGAAATCGATCCGCCAGACATCAATCGTTCTGATAAAATCTTTGATGTAGTTGACGGTCGTATCGTTTACGGTTTGCTTGGAATCAAAAATCTTGGGGAAAGTGCCGCTGATGCAATCATTCAAGAACGCGAAAAAAACGGTCCATACAAAGACTTCTTAGATTTCTTAGACAGAGTAGATTTGCGTTCTGTAAACAAACGAGCCTTAGAAGTTCTCATCAAAACTGGTTCCTTTGATAAAATCGAACCTAACCGAAACAGACTTTTAGTAAATGTAGAAGCTGCTGTGGAATACGCAGAAGCAAAAAAAGAATCAACTCGTTACGGACAAATAAGTCTTTTTGAAGATACCGACATTCAAGAATTTGTTGAATTTAAATACACCGAAGTTGAAGATTGGCCTCAAATCGAAAAACTTAGAATCGAAAAAGAACTTATCGGTTTTTATATTTCAGGACATCCACTTGATAACTACAGAAAAGTTATGGAACGATGTACAAATATGAACTCGGCAAAACTTTCTTCTGCGCTGCCAGAAACAGAATATACAACCGCAGTTCTCATTACTGAAGTTAGAAAAATCACAACCAAAAAAGGTACAATGATGGGAATTGTAACCGGTAAGGATTTTGAAGGCGAAATTAAATTTACTTTCTTCCCTAAAGTTTGGGAAAGATTAGAAACTTTTGTGCAAGAAGATAAAGTTTTAGCTTTCAAAGGAAAAGTTGATCATTCAGAGCAATATGGCGATTCTTTCCAAGTTGATGAACTTTTAGACATCAATAATTTGCAAGCGCAATCGGTAAAATCAATCCATATAAAACTTTTTCCAACACAAAATAAACGCTCATCAATGGAATTAAGAGATTTTCTTGTTGCCCATCCAGGTAATTGTTCAGTATACTTACATATAGAAAGAGATGAAAAAAATTACACAATACAAAGTTCTACTTCGTTAAAAGTGTCTTCAAGTGATGATTTTATTTCAGAACTTTCTAACATTCCTTCAGTTGATGAAGTTTGGAAAGATTAAAACTGAAATAGTCGACAAAATTTTGCCGACTATTTCAATATTTTTGTAAAAAGGAAAAACTATGTATAATTTGATTGGACTTTTGGCAAAATTAGCTTCGGCTTATTCATTGCTTTGTTTTGTAAAAATTATTTTATCTTGGATTCCATCTTTGAGTAATAGTAAAGTTTCTGAAATTCTAGGAAAAATTTGCGACCCTTATCTAAATTTGTTCAGAAAAATTCCATTACAATTTGCAAATATAGATTTTTCGCCAATTATTGCGTTGATTGTGCTTTCTGGAATTTCAAGCATTTTGCAAACTATTGCAGTTTTGGAAAAAATTTCCCTTGGAGTAATTTTAGCAATCATAATTCAAATGATTTGGGCTGCAATTTCTTCAATTTTGTTGTTGCTAATAATTCTTTTAGCAGTTCGACTTGTAGTTTTGCTATTAAACAAAGACAGCATTGGATTTTGGAGTTCAGTAGATTCTCTAAGTTACAAAATTGCTCGTTATGTAATAAAAATATTTTTCAAAAACAAATTTGTAAACATACAAACAACTACAATAATTGCTCTTGTTTCAACAATTATTTTACGCATAGCTGGAAATATTATCGTTAATCTTTTATTCAAAAGTTTACAAGGTTTTCCATTTTGAAATTAAGCGATATTGAAACTCCAATTTCAACAATCTCTGGGATAGGTCCAAGTCTAGCAAACGCTTTTTCTAAATTAAATATTTTTAAAGTTTCAGACTTACTTTCAACCTATCCCAAAAGTTACGAAGACAGAACAAAAACAATTCCAATAAAAGATTTTTCTAAAGTTGCAAAAGTTCATTGTTTTGCAAAAGTTTTAGACCATCAATGGTTTGGATTTGGAAAAATGCGTACTTTGAAAATCATCATTTTTGATGGCGAAACTCGAGGAACTTTGGTTTGCTACAACCGGCCTTTTATGGAAAAATCTTTACCTATCGGTTCGATAATTTCGATAACAGCACCATTTTCATACAAATATGGCGAAATTCAAACTTCTGTTTTTGACGCACAAATTGTGGCAAAATCTGGTGAACTTCAAGATTTTGTTGGAAAACTTGACCCAACTTCAAAAATTTTAAGTTTATATCATCTTACAAGCGGATTATCACAAAATCAGTATCGAAAAACAATTTCCCAAGCGCTAAAAATGTACGGCAACGGAATTTCAACTGAATTGCCAGAATCCGTAGTTCAAAGACAAGATTTATTTTCAAAGCAAAAAGCAATTCACACAATTCATAATCCAGAAAGTTTGGAAGAATTAGAAAAAGCCATCAAAACGATAAAATTTGAAGAATTATTTTTCTTTCAACAAGCAATTTTAAAACGAGTTGCCGAACGCAAAACTTGTTCAAAAGCATCAACCGATTTTACAGATTTATCTCCAAGACAAATTGAACTTGTAAAATCCCTTCCTTTTGAATTAACACAAGACCAAAAAGCAATAATCGCTACGATAAACACAGAAATTGATTCATCTTGCAAAGACGCTGCAAAATATCACAAAAATCCAGAAAGTTTTTCTGATAAATCAAAACCATTCACACTTTCGCGGCTTATTCAAGGTGATGTAGGTTCCGGAAAAACTTTAGTTGCATTCTTTGCAGTTCTTAGAATTATCGATTGGGGCGGACAATGCGTTATTTTATGCCCAACTGAACTTTTAGCAAGACAACACGCCGAAAACGCAACAAAACTACTTTCGCCTTTAGGAATAAATCCAAGTTTTTTAACTGGAAACATAAAAGCAAAAGGTCGAGCAACTTTACTCAATTCCATAAAAGAAGGAAAAACTCAACTTATAATCGGAACTCACGCATTATTTTCAAAAAATGTGCAATACAACAATTTGCAACTTGCAATAATTGATGAACAGCACAGATTTGGCGTAATTCAACGAAACACAATCAAAGAAAAATGTTCTATTCCAAATATTTTGATGATGAGTGCAACTCCAATTCCGCAAACTTTGGCACTAACAGTTTATGGAGATTTAGATGTTTCTACGATAAAAACTATGCCACAAGGTCGGCTTCCAATAAAAACTCATCTCACAAAAGCCGGAAACGAAAGTAATGTTTACGAAACTGTACGAAAAGAATTACAAAACGGAAATCAGGCATATTTTGTTTATCCTTTAATCGAAAACTTAAATGATGATGAAGAAATCGAAACAAACACAAAGAAGATAAAAAACGCAGTTGAAATGTACGAATTTCTTTCGCAAAAAGTTTATCCAGAATTTAAATGTGGTTTGATTCACTCAAAAATTGAAGAAGAAGAACAAAATCAAATTCTAAAAGATTTCAAAGATGGAATAATAAATATAATCGTGGCAACAACTGTTGTTGAAGTTGGCGTTGATGTTCCAAATGCAACTTGTATGGTTATCGAACAAGC
Source organism: Treponemataceae bacterium (assembly GCA_045645985.1). Lineage (GTDB taxonomy): Bacteria > Spirochaetota > Spirochaetia > Treponematales > Treponemataceae > RGIG9060. Next base: position 29,484 of record JAZRJV010000003.1, on the reverse strand, counting down.
TGAACGGTTTGGACTTGCTGCTTTACATCAGTTGCGTGGTCGAGTTGGGCGTGGTTCAAAACAGTCCTATTGTTTTTTAGTCTATGGCGAAAAACTAACAGACTTAGCAAAAGCAAGATTAAAAGCGATGTACGAAACAACCGACGGATTTGAACTTGCTGAACTAGACCTAAAATTACGAGGTCCCGGAGAAGTTGCTGGAATCCAGCAATCAGGAAATCTTTCTCTCGGGCTTTCAGATCCAGTTCAAGACAAGGAACTTTTAGAAATTGCAAGAAAAGAAGTTCTTGCTTTTATGGAATGATTTTTTATATTCCACCAAGCAAAATAAAAACGACTTTATAAAATTACGCAATAAAAGCTTCGAGTCGTGATGCTCGAGTTGGATGTTGCAATCTTTTTATCGCCTTCTTTTCAATTTGTCGGATTCTTTCTTTTGTCAAATTGAAAACTTCGCCAACTTCTTTTAAAGACATTGACTTTCTTCCGTTAAGCCCAAATCTATAACGAATAATTTCAGCTTCTTTTTCTGTTAAAGTTGATAGAAGATTATCAATTTCATCTTTCATATTTTGACTTATCGCATTTTCTTCAGGATTTATAGATGAAACATCTTCTAGTAATTCACCTAAAGTTGAAGAATCTGTTTTTTCGGTAACAATAATTGTATCTAAGGAAGTAACATCTCGAGAAATCATAATCATATCCTTGATATGTGCAGGTGTCATATTTAACATCTGTGCAACAAGAATCAACTCTTCTTCTTCAGACACAACTTTCTTTATGGATTTTCGAGCTGTATCAATTTGAATTATTTCATTTGTTTTGTTTGCAGGCAGCCTAATCATTCTTGATTTTTCATAAATTGCCTTAAGAATTGTTTGTCTAATCCACCATACAGCGTAAGAAATAAAATGATAGCCTTTTTCTGGATCAAATTTTTCAATAGCAGTAATCAAGCCAATATTTCCTTCACTTATCAAATCGATTAAGTCAATTCCTCTATTTTGATATTTTTTTGCAACGCTGATAACAAACTTCAAATTAGAAGTTAAAATTTTGTCGCGAGCAATTTTATCACCATTTTTGGCTTTTATCGCAAGGTCATATTCTTCTTCTCTAGACATTAGAGGAATTTTGTCAATTTCTTTCAAATAACACTCTAAACTACTTCTTTCTGTTGAATTTACTGAATTTGCCATTTTTTCTCCCATTTACCATAAAAAGTCAATAAAATTTAGTTTCTTACATTAGTTTATATGCAAAATTCGTGCCAACTTTTTAGTAAAAATCAATTTTTATTTCCTTATATTACAAAGAAATAACCAAACTTAAATTTGTTATCAAATAATGAAATTTCAAAGTGTGTTATTTTGACACAATCAAAATTCTACACTCGTTTTTTGCATCAAAATGACACAGAATTCATTTTTTTTATCTAAACTGATACTTTTTTTTCACTTTTTTTTAAAATTTAGTTGCCTTTGTAAAAAACTTTTCGTATATTAGTAGTGTAGAATTTTTACGGAGGCTATGATAAATATGACAGTTAAACCTTTAGCAGATCGCGTATTGGTAAAAACAGAAAAAACAGAAGCAAAAACAGCAAGTGGAATTATTATTCCAGATACAGCACAAGAAAAAACACAAATTGCAACAGTAATTGCAGTTGGTGATGATAAAGAAAAAATCAAAGTTGTTCCAGGACAGAAAGTTATGTACGACAAATATTCAGGGACATCTGTAAAAATTGATGGCGAAGATCATCTCATCTTAAAAGCAGCTGATGTAATTGCTGTAATTGAGTAAGATTTTTATTTAGAACAAAGTCCGCAATTAGCTTTGTAAAAATAAGTTAGTTGCGGATTTGTTTTTTTAAAAGATTTGCTTTTACATGACCAGGATTCAATGTTAAAGAATAATCTAAGTACAATTTAGCATTTTTCAAATCATTTTTTGATGCACTAATATTCGCAATTCTGTAATAAATTTCTGATTTCAAAAAATCATCTTTTGTTGTGTTTATTGAATTACTATAATACTCAAGCGCGTCTTTTAGATTTCCTTGGGATTCTTCAAAATTTCCTAAATTAAGATAAACATCAGTTGTAATAGAATTTTTGTATTTTAACGATTCAAGCAATAATTTTTTTGCAGAAAAATACAAACCTTTTTCAAAACATAAAGAAGCAGAATTTTGCAATTCAGCAAAAGACATTTGTTTTATCAATGAGGAATTTTCATCGGTAAAATCAGTTTGTCCGTATTTTTCATTCAAAACAGAAGTCAATATTTGTGTTGCTTGTTCAAACTGATTTTGTTTTATAAAAAAAGTAACGATAAAATCTGTAATTATAGAATTGTTAGTTCCTGCCATAATAGAATTTTTTTCTATCATTTCCCAAATATCCAAAGTCATTTGCTCTGAAGAAGTTGTTTTATCAGCAAGCCATTTTAATTTTAGATATTCAATTTGCAAAGTTGCCTTTTCTTTATCCAAATTTGGACGACGCTTCAAACTTTCTTGCATTCTAAAAAGACAATCAGAAATAGGAACTCTAGGTTTTGAATCAGAAATTTCCATATCAATAGATTTCAAACCTTTTTTACGAAGAGCCAAAGTTAATTCACTTTCTTCACTTTTAGATGCAAAATGTAAAAGAAATTTTCCGTAAAGAACCAATCCTTCAACATAATCTGGGAAAGTTTCCACGCAAGTTTTTATGTAATCAAAGGCTTCATCAACATTTCCATTTTCTAAAGAAACATAAGTACAATTCATTAAAACACTTGGATTTGCTTTTTTATCAAGCAAAATAATTTTATCCCACATTTGTTTTGCAAGTTTTGTTTCGCGCATTTTTAGATAAGAATCTGCCGTAATTATTGAAGCGGTAACTTCATTTTTTTTAGGAATAAAAGTTGCATCGTTTATTGCTTGCAAATAATTTCCTGAATCGTAGGAAACATAAGCCCAAAATTCTGCATTCGAATAGTTTGTAATTTTTATAGGATGATATGAAAATGCACCTTCGTAATTTCCGTTGTAACATTCAAAAATCGCGGCGTTTTGTAAAAATTTAATATTTCCAGTTGTATTGTAAGCAATCAAATATTCTTGTTGTAAATCTGTTTCTAAAAAATCTTGTTCTAAAGCTGCAATTTGCTTAATTCTGCTTTCTGCAAAAAGACCAGCATAAGAGGTATTTTTTAGTCTTTCTGAAATTTTACATGCTAAATCATAATTTTTTACTTGCAACAAAACCCAAGAATAAACTGCGCAAACTTCGTTGCTTTCAGAATGCTTTTTATATGCTTTTGCCAAAATTTTTTGTGCATTTTCAAACTTTTGCATATTGATATATCGCTTTGAAATAGCAATATACTGAAAAGCAGAATGCGCCTTTCCTTCTATTGATTTTAGGATTTTTTGAGCATCGTTATATTGTGATTGAAAAATTAATTTATCGATTATGTCGAGTTTTGCCGTAAAAGAAGCATCTTCCACAATCATTCCACAAGAAAAAAACATCAATGGAATACAAAGTAGTAATATTTTTTTTACGGCAGAAATCATATTTATTTCTCCGATTAGTTAGCTTGAGATTTTCTAACACTATCTAAAATCGCATTGATGAACTTGAAAGAATCATCAGAACCAAATTGTTTTGAAATATCAATGGCTTCATCAATAACAATCGAAGAATGTAAATCTTTTTGATATAACAGAGGATATATACTTATACGAAGAATTGCCAAATCAACCTTGTTCAATCTATCAAAATCCCAATTTGTTAAATGAGATTTAATTACAGAGTCAATTTCTTCTATGTGTTCTATTGTTCCAGAAACAAGAAGTCTTGTAAAAGATAAACTTTCTTCGCCCATTTTATCTAGAGTTTCTTGTTCTACCCATGAGAAATCTAGGATATTGTTAATATCAACATTTCCTAAATCCCATGAGTATAAGGCTTGAAACGCTAGGATTCTACCTTTTCGTCTAGCCACAAAATCCTACCAATTCAAAAGTTTATCAAGTGCATCTCCAGTTTTGCTCATCTGAAGATTTCCACCAGCTCTAAGTTCTGTTGTAAGATCCTTTGTAACTTGCAATAAAGCTTCGTTTTGCTTTTGTAAAGCAAGTTGATTTTCGATATATTTGTAAACAGTAATTGTTGTATTTGGCTGAACAATATCGTTCAAAGTTAAGAACTTTGTAGCATCTTTTTTTGTTACAGCATAGAATCTGTAATGATCTGCTTGCTCTTGAACAGCAGAGAAAGTATCAAGTTTTGAATTGAATAAATCGTCAAATTCTTTTTGTGTCATATTAAGCTGTTGAGCAATTCCTTCGCCTCTTGCAGCATAAACATAACCAGCTTGATATTTTGTTTCACCTTTTTTGCTGTTTTCAATCATAGCATCTTTTTTAAGTTTTCCGCTTTTTACAGAAGCAAGCAAATCGTCAGCTGATTTTTTTGCAGCAGCTTCATCACTTCCTTTTGGAACTAAAACCATAAAAAGAGTTGCAAGTTCTGGCTGAACAAATTTTGTCTGGTTGTTATTGTAAAATCTTGTAATTTCATCATGGCTAACTTGAGACAAAGATTGCAATTCATTTCTCTTTTGAGAAACAATATAATTTTGAGCAACAAGTTGTTGTTTTAATTGCTTTTTGTAGTCAGCAAGGCTCATTCCAGTTTGAGAAGTTACATAAGATTCCAAAGACATATTGTATTGCTTTTGCATCATTTCATTGAATTGAGCTTCTGTAATTGGAGCACCTGCCATATTTGACAAGTAATTTTGGAAAGCTTGATCTACTTGTGCATCAGTAATAGCAATTCCTGCTTTATCTGCAGCTTGAAGAACTAATTTTTCATCGATAATGCTATCCAAAACTTCTTTCTTTTCTGCAACTGAAAGTTTTGCACCACCGCGTTGTTTTTCAAACATACTAACACGAGATTTCAAAGTTCCAAGAGTAATAGGTTCTGAACCTTTTAATTTAACAACTGCCAAAACCTGTAAATCTGCTTGGGCAAAAACTCCTGCACAGAAAAATAACACAAGTAATGTAGCAATAATAACACGTTTCATTTGTTTTCTACCTCATTAAAATCATTTATTTAAGTATACAAAATAATAACACTGATTATCCAGTATTGTTACAAAAATTTTAGCTGATTACAGCTCTAATTCGTCTAACACCTGCAGAAGAAGATTGTTCTTTTGCAATTTTGAAAGTCCCGATTAAACCTGTATGTTCAACATGTGGTCCACCACAAACTTCTTTTGAAAAATCGCCAATAGAGTAAACTTTTACCTTTGATTCGTATTTTTCGCCAAACAAAGCTCTTGCACCACTATTTTTTGCTTCTTCCAAATCCATAATTTCCATTGTAACAGGCAAATCCTTTTTGATTTGTTCGTTTACAATATCTTCAACCTGTTGAATTTCTTCTTTTGTCATTGGCTGTGGATGAGTAAAGTCAAAACGCATTCTCTCAGCAGTGATATTTGAACCTTTTTGTGCAACATGGTCACCTAAAACATTAACCAAAGCCTGTTGCAAAAGGTGAGTTGCTGTGTGGTACTTTGTAGTAATTTCAGATTGCTCTGCCAAACCACCTTTGAAAGTTCCAGCACTTTGTGAACGAGAAAGTTCTTGATGTTTTTTCTCAGCTTCTTTGAAACCTTCAACATCAACTGTAAATCCATTTTCGTCTGCCAATTCTTGAGTAAGTTCGATTGGGAATCCAAAAGTATCGTACAAACGGAAAGCAACTCGACCAGGAATTACTTTTTGTGGATTTTTCATTAAGTTAGGAAGAAGTTTTTGGAATTCAACTTCACCTTTTCTTAAAGTTTCGCGGAATTTATTTTCTTCTGAAGTTAATTCATTGAAGATTTTTTCTTTATTTTGTTCCAATTCAGAATAAGCACATTTGAAATTTTCAACAACTGATTCTGCAATTTTTGCTAAGAATGCTTCTTCAATTCCCAATTTTCTTCCGTGACGAACAGCACGACGAATAAGACGACGCAAAACATATCCTGCCCCAACATTTGAAGGAGTTACACCTTTTTGGTCACCCAAAATGAAAACAGAAGCTCTTGAGTGGTCAGCAATAATTCGAACACTCTTATCTTTTTCTTCATCATCGCCATATTTATAATTTGCAAGTTCTTCAATTTTATTGATAATTGGCTGAAAAACTTCTGTTAAATAAACGCTAGTTTTTCCTTGAAGAATACAGTTTGTTCTTTCAAGCCCCATTCCTGTATCAACATTTTGTTTTTCAAGTTTTACAAGAGTTTTTTCATCAATTCTGTTGAACTGCATAAAAACATTGTTCCAAATTTCCATCCAGTTATCAGAATCAGTTGCTTTGTTAGAACCTACAGGCGGAACACCTTCTCCAACCCAATAAAAAATTTCTGTATCTGGACCACAAGGACCTGTAGGACCTGCTGCCCACCAGTTATCACTTGCAGGAAGATAAGCGATTTTATCTTCACTCATTCCAACATCTTTCCAGTACTGAGCAGCTTCTTCATCACGAGGAGCGTTTTCATCACCTTCAAAAACTGTTACAGAAATAAAACGAGGATCTAAGCCAAGCCACTGTGGACTTGTTAAAAATTCGTAACTAAAAGCGATAGATTCCTTTTTGAAGTAATCGCCTAAAGACCAGTTTCCAAGCATTTCAAAACAAGTAAGATGACTTGGATCGCCTACAGCATCAATATCACCTGTTCGTACACATTTTTGATAATCTGTTAAGCGAGTTCCAGCAGGATGTGGTTCGCCTAAAAGATATGGTACTAAAGGATGCATACCAGCAGTTGTAAAAAGAACAGAAGGATCATTATCTGGAATTAAAGATTGTCCTGAAATTTCAGAATGGCCTTTGCTTTTAAAAAACTCAATATATTTTGAGCGTAATTCGTTAGCAGTCATATTTCTCCAATAAAACAACTTTAAAAAGAATTTATTTATACTATAGTAAAATTGGTTACTACGAGTGTCAATAGGTTAAGCACTTGCAAAAATCATTTGATAATCACAAGTGCCATATTTTATCCCAAAATTTTATTTTTCAGCAATATTTATTTGCGCGATAGCAAGTAAAGCGATTGGAACAGAATAAGCTGAACAAGAAACATAGTTAATTCCTGCATTCATACAGAATTTAATATTTTCTGGTCTTGCACCATGTTCTCCACACAATCCAGCACTTAAGTCAGGACGAATTGCTTTTCCTCGTTCTGTTGCGATAGAAATCAATTCTTTTACGCGAGGATCCAATGTTGCAAATGGATTTCCTTCAAGCAAATCATACATTGTATAATCTGGCATAAATGAATTAAAGTCATCTCGTGAAAGACCAAGTGTTGTTTGTGTTAAGTCGTTTGTTCCAAAAGAGAAGAACTGTGCGTATCGAGCGATTTCTCCTGCGGCTAAGGCTGCACATGGAAGCTCAATCATTGTTCCCACTTTATAAGACATATCTTTTACATTTGCCTTTTCACAAACTTCGTCAGCAACTTCTTTGAGTCCCTTATAAGTATAACCCTCAATCTTCTTTCCATGCAAAATTAATTTTAATTCTGTTGAATTCATTATAAGAGGAATCATAACTTCAGGTTCAACCTTGTATTTTTCCTTTCGTAATTTACAAGCTGCTTCAAAAATTGCTGAAACTTGCATTTCGTAAATTTCTGGATAAGAAACTGCAATTCGGCAACCACGATGACCCAACATCGGATTGTTTTCTGAAAGTGAATCAATTCTTGCTTGAAGTTCAGCTTTTGTGATTTTAACTCCATTTCCTTTCATATATTCAAGGAAGGCGTCCATTTCTTGAGAATTATGTGGCAAGAATTCATGTAACGGTGCATCTAAAAGACGAATTGTTACTTTCTTTTCTGCCATTACTTTTAAAATTCCATAGAAATCTTTTACTTGGAATTTTTTAAGTTTTTCTAGATATTGAGCTCGCTCTTCTGCACTTTCTGATAAAATCATACTTCTAAAAAGATTGATTCTATCTTCATTAAAGAACATGTGTTCTGTTCGACAAAGACCGATTCCTTCTGCACCAAATTTTAATGCGAGTTCTGCATCTTTTGGACTATCAGCGTTTGCACGAACATAAAATCCATTACAGTGTTTTTTACAAACATTTACGATGTCGAACAATCCTAATTTATCTGGATTTGGCTGAACAAGATTTGCTTCACCTTTGTAAACAGCTGGAGCCCCGTAATATGGAACATTCAATGTGATATAATCACCAGAATTGATTACCATATCGCCGATTTTTGCTTTTTTTCCAGTAATAACCATATTAGGAGCAACAAGAGAAATTTTTCCATACTGACGAGCAACAACAGATGCGTGGGCGGAATATCCACCTTCATTTGAAAGAACACCAGTTGCTTCTTCGATAGCTTTTACATCACCTGCATAAGTTGCGCACATAAGAAGGATACAGCGAGTATCTTCGTTCTTTTGTTTTGCAAGTTTTTTTGCTTCTAACAAGTCATCAGTTGAAAAATAAACGCGTCCAACGGCAGCACCTGGAGCACCAGAAATTCCGCCAACAACTTTTTCAAAATTCTTAACTGAAGATTCATCGATTACAGGATGCAAAAGTTCGCTAAGTTGTTCAGGTTTGAAAGCGTTGATTAATTCTTCTTCTGTAACAAGTTTTCGTTTTAACAAATCAAAGTACAATTTAATTTGAGAAGCTGTACTTTTTTGGTCGATATCTCGTTGTTCGATAATCCACAATTTTCCATTTTCGATAGTAAATCGGATTTCGCGAACATCTTTGAATGTATCTTCAAGTTTACCTGCAATTTTTACAAGTTGTTTGTAGTATTTATCATCCAACTTTGAAATATCTTTTCCAGGTGTAAAAATGATATTGAAAGTTCTTTCCCAGAACTCACCTTTGATTTTTTTGTCGCCAGAAACAACATCACGAGTTGAACATCTTCCTGCTGAAGAATTTTTTGTGTAGTTTCCGTAAACCATTGGCTGAATGAGAATTGAAGTATCATTTTCAATTTGTTCATCAATTTGAATAAGATGACTTACTCTTGCAATCATCACTTCTAACTGACGAGTTGCTGACTCAAAGAAACCATCTGGCAAGAAATTTTCGTACTGACGAATCATCTCGATTGGAGTAAATTTGCAAGGATCATTTTGGAAAATATCTTCGAGTTTTTCAACATTTTCGCTAATTGCATTGTATCGATCGATTTTGCCTTCTTTTTCGGCAATCATTTTTTCGATTTTCAAAGCTCCGAGCATGAGAAACAAAACTTCGCGTGAAGTAAATTCTGCGCCAACTTTGTTTGCAAAGCCATCAACTGTATCACGAGCCAAACCGATGTTGTGCAACAAAGGATATTGAGCAATCGCCATATTTGAAGAAACAACAATTTTAAGCAAAAGTGGATGTTCTGGATTTGCAAAAGATTTTCCTACTTCAGACTTAAATTTGTTCATGTAGTCTTCAAGATTTTCTGAAAAACTAATTTCTTTTAGATTTCCAGCAATATTTCCATCAAAAAGCAAACCAGGCAAAACAGGCAAATCCATTTCGGCAAGTTCGAGAGCAAGTCTAGCTCTAATTCCAAAACAGTCGCGATTAATTCCCTTTGCTAATTGAGTATTTCGTGAAATGTAATGTACATTCTTTTTTTCAAGAATCATAATAAGTCCATCCTATATAAAAGATTAAAACAGATTTAAAACTGCACCAGGTGCGCCTTGTAAGAAGGCTTCAAACATTGGACTTGCACCTTGAGTAAAATATCGTTTTAACTTAGGTACATCTTTGATTTCTTCACCAACTACAACAAATTGAATACAACTACCGTGTTTTACCTTTCCCCATTTGAAAAGAGCATTGATATCGGTAATTTTTTCACCTTCGTAGTAAACCCAAATTTGTAAATCAGGATATTTAGTTGTATAACTATTCATGATGCGCTTCCAAGCTTCAACATTTCCGTTATGGAAAAGTTCGTTTGTAACAACAACAGAAAGCATTGGAGACATCTTCTTAATTGAATTTGGATTAGCTGGCTTAACTTCTTCTTGTACTTCTGGTTGAACAGCACTTTGAACTACAAGTGTTTCATCAGCACTTGATGTTTCTGGAGCTGGCAAAGCATTTTGAACTGCTTGATTTTGTTTAGCAAAAGAGAAAGTTCCAGTTGATTGTGGAATTGCAGTTGTACTAGATTTTGTATCTTTTGGCTGATTTTTCATTTCTGATACATATTTTGAGTAAGTCCATTTAGGATTATCAGTATTAGTTTTTCCACCGATAAAGAACGAAATTTTTTGTTCACGACTTCGTTCCACAATTTTACCCGGTTTTACAACAATATTATCGTCTGCACCATTTGCTGAAACTGATTTTCCAGAAGTTGCAGTTCCTTTTGCTGTATCTTGAACCAAATCGGAATCAAATTTTGCATCTTTCTTAAAGCCATAAGAGCCTTTTAATAATTTATCTATTCCGGTACATTTTTTACCGTAAACAACATCCATGGCTTTTTTATTTGCTAAAGAACAAAGTTCATCAGCACTTTTTTTACCAACATAACCTGTAAAAACAACCAACATTTCATTTTTTCTAAAATCTGAAATGTATTCTTTGTGAGCTGGATTTTTTGGATTGATAAGAATTGCACCTAAATCAGGATGATGGTACATAAAAACTATATCTACAGCCTTCCATTTTGCAAAATCTGAAACAATCTGATCTGCATCAAAGGCATTTGATTCTAAGTTATAAGAGTTTACTGAATATTTCCAATTTTCAATAAGTATTTTATATGTAATCGCTGGAACATCAGCTACAGATATTTCTTTTTTTAAAACAAGTTCATTTACTGCATCTGCGATATGCACTTTTTGTGCAGGACAAGTCATCAATTTATCTACAGTATTACTATACGAACGAGCTGCTACGCTCATAGAAACCCTCCAATCATAAGAGAAAAACTAAAACACGCCTTTATTCACAAAATTCTTGGAGAAGAAATTTCCCCAAGAATTTTGCTTAATTAAATTCTAATTATTTTTTTCCACGACGAGTTTTGCCAGAATCAACTACACCTGATTTAGCTTTTGTTGATTTTTTTGCAGGTGCTTTTTCAGCTGATGGTTCAGGCAATGCATCAGAATTGATTTCTGCAAGAAGTTCTTTTGCAGGTGAATTTCCCTTTGCAGCCTCCCCTTTGTCATCCAATTCTGGTGGAGCAAATGATTGAGAAAGGTCAACACGAACAGTTGAACGACGGCGTGAGAATGAAGCGAATGCTGCATCTTGGAATCCTTTTGAAACACTGTGCAAGAATTCGTTCAATACATTTGCCATACCATCAAGAGTTGCTTTCTTGCGTTTGATAGATGTAATATCGATATCCATCAAAAGACCTGGTTGGATATGGAATGGGTTAATCATATAGTCGAATTTGTTAAATTCTGTTTCAAGGAAGTTCAATCGTTCTTCCATTACACGGCGTTCAATTGGATATTGATAATCGTACATTGAAGCAAGTTTGTCTCTCATGATGATAAGTTTGCTTCTAATCTTGTCTTTTTCATACAAGAAAGTTTGGTTCATTTTTTCAACATCAGTTTCTTGTGCTTTTACAAAAGAAACTTCGTCCCAAACTTTTGCTGTGTCTTCGTATACAGGATCGCCAGTCTTTGATTTATAGCGACTAACAATCTTTTTCTTGTAAAGTGCTGCCAAGTCTTCAAAGTCTGCAACTCTCTTGAAGCGTTTTGAATCATCATAATCTGTATGAAGAACATCCCACAAGTGTTCTACTTCTGTAGCGAAACTTGCAAGTTGTACACGATATGCTTCTCTTTCGTTCAAAAGTTGAGCATTGTCGTAGTATTTCAAGCGAATTTGATAGCGTTCATCTGGAAGATGTGCTGCATCTGTATCTTCATATTCGCGAAGGATAAGTTCACGAGCATTTTTAAGGTTTTCAATATATTGATATCCCATTTTTGAAGTATCAAGAATTGAAGTAAGAGAGTTAATTGCTGTGTTAAATCCACGGTTACGGATGTTTTCGATATCGATGATATTTTTCAAGTTTTCGCGGATGTTTAATTGGTCAAAAGTTTCTGGATCGATTTCAGCTCTTAAGTCTTGGATTCTATCCATCAAGTCTTTAGCAACAATACTGTAACGACGGCTCTTTGGATTTTCAATGTTATCATCTGTAAAATCAGTAACATGGTTCATCTTAGCAAAAATAAGCTCACCGTCTGTCATTTCATCAAGACCTTGCTCGATTCTTTCGTTTTTCATGTTTTCAACAACTTTATCGAGTTCTTCTGTGATGTGTTTTGAAAGAAGGTCTTTAATAAGATATTCAACAGTTACTTGATAGTGGAAAATTGGACTGATAAGTTCTGAATCCAAAATGTTAATAGAAAGTTTAACATCAGAAACTGTTTTTGGTTTAAGAATATTATCTTTGAAAGCACATTTTACGATTGAGTAAGCGTTTTCACCACGAACGAAAGCACCAACATCTGTTTTTTGACGAAGAAGTGAGTTTGTAAGTGTTTCCAAATCGTTTACACCGCGTTGGATGTGTCCTTGTAAGTGTCCGTACATGTTAACTACAGATTTTTCAATTTCACCTGTATTAAATTTGTCAGCTCCACCAACATCTTCCAACAATGCTGCGATTTCTTTTGGTGTATAGCGGTTCAAAACCTTCATTTCTTCTTTATCAATGAAGTTTCGAACTTTTTTAACCATTTCATCTTCTGATGTTACAACATAACGGTTGAACATGTTTTGATAGTTTTGGTTGAAATAGTTATAAAGTTTTTCTTTCAAACCACCCATAACATCTAATTGAGAAAGAACTTCCTGTGGAAGTTTTGCGTTAATGTGGTTTAATACCTTATTTGCTTCTTCTTCGAGAAGTTTGTTAACTTCAGCCTGTTGATCACGATATTCCTGTGCAAGAGAGTTTCTTGAACCAACCGCACTTGGAGTTGTAGGATCAAACACGTTAGGGCTTTTTTTCATGTCTAAACTAGCCATAATATCTCCTTTTAATACACCGCCTCGCCAACTGCATTATGCGATAGCGATGCGCCTATTTTTGCTAAATCTTATAATTAAGATTATAAACATAGTTAACAGAATGTAAAGCATTTTTTTTTTTTTTGTAAAAAATCTTTAAAAAAAGGTATAGTTATTGTATAATGATAAAAAATAGGTAGATTTTTTCCATATATTTAGACATAGTAAGGACGGATTTATGAAATTTATTCAAAAATTTATACTTGTTTTACTAATATTGTTCTCTACTCAGTTTATATTTGCACTAGAACGCACAGAGCCTGTAGACTTATACATCATCATTGATAAATCAATTTCTATGGACGAAACTAATTCATTTGATTCAATGAAAGATTGGATATGTAATAAATTTTTAAAAAGATGTGTTGCAATGGAAGATTTTATTACAGTTTTCATTTTTTATGGAGAATCCAAAGTTGTTTATTCGGAAACTATAAAAACTCCTGAAGATTTAGATAATCTAATCGCTGTAATTCAAGAACAAAAAGCTGATGGACCTTTTACAGATATCGGAAGTGTTTTAGACAACGCAAAAAAACGATTAGATTTAACTCCATCTTCAAGAATGCGAGTTACCCTTCTCTTTACAGACTTAATTCAAGAAGCATCTTACAGTTCAAAATACGCAGGAACTTACTACGACTTTGCTGATAAATATCTAGCATCTGACAGAATTATGTATCACGAAGGCGATTCAACACAAGGAATTGGAAGTTGGTACGAAATCGCTGTAAGAACAGCATCTGACCAAAGCGTAGCAGATTTAGCAAAAAAGATTTACAATAACATCGTAGCATCTGGAAACTCTAGGATTTATTCTGTACAATAAGAAACTATGAAGCGATTTACATTTATTGTTTTTTTTCTTTTTTCAGTTAGCTTAATTGGTTTTCTTGTATACAAGACATTTGCAAAAGATTCATCTTCAGAAACTGTACGAGCCAAAGTTGTAATCCCTGTAACAACAAACAAAACTGAACAAACCGATTCTACTGAATCATACTCATCCGTAGAGGTTGAAAATACATCACTGGTTCAACTGAATTTTGATGAAACTTTAATCACAACTCTTAGTGTAGATGTAAACTCAGATTCTTACGAAGACCAAGTAATCGCTGTTAAAAAAGCAAATAATCCAAACATCGTTTTGATAGTAGCTTTATACAATTCAAAATCTTCTGAATATCAACGATTTACAGAATTGCAAACTCCAATTTTTCAAGTAAAAACATTCAGTCTTATGGTGATGGATTTGGCTGGAAATCACACAAACACTTTAGTTTGTACAGGTTTTGCATCAAACAACGACTCAATTTTTCAAGCATACAATCCTGTTATAGAAAGAAACAAAGTTTCATTTTCAAAAATTGTAGATTTACAAACTGACGGAACGATTTTTGTACAGCAAGCACAACGCAACGACAATTATTCAATCTACAATATGAATGCAGATTGTTTTCCAATTATCATGTATAGCACAGAAGAAACTCCAGAAGGAACGGATTTTGAGCAAATTCAAACAACTTACGAATGGAACAAAAAAACTAAAGTTTACGAACCAACTGCATCAACAAGACTTTCTAGTAAAAAAATTGCAGCAAAAGAGTTAGCAAGAATCTTGGACGGAACTGTTCCAACTTTTAGAAATTTTCTTGACGGAATGTGGTACAGAACAAGTAATACGGAAGAACCAAGATATTTGTTTTTTGACCCAAAATCTGAAGAAATTATCTTCTTTGACCAAGCAATTCAAGAAGTTTACGACTGGCTTAACAATACTTTAAGGCGTAACGGTATTCACATTTCTGCTTCAAACAAATCGATTTCTAACCTTGTAAGATATTTTGATATTACATTAGTTTCTGTGGATGAAATTCGCGTTCGTGTTCGAGACGATGTAAGAATGATTATCGGTACGGATACTTTATGGGATGGTATTTACAAAAAAACAACACAAAGCATAAATTCTGTAAAAACAAAACTTTCTGAAAAACCTTCTATCGTAGATATAATAGAAGAAGGCGCTGGAAAATGGAATTTTCAAGAAAGCACAGTTGTTTTTGCAGAAGGTGTTTTTTCACTTACAGATAAAAACTCAAATTATTCTGGAGTTTACACAACTACAACTTTATTTGACACAGACTTAATCCAATTTAGAGCAGACCAACAAAATTGCAAACTAAACGGATTTTTTATCTACAAACAAAATGATGATAGAATCGATTTTATTCCAGTAACTGTTACAACAAGTAGTTGCATTATTGAAGGAACTGCAACACCAATTCGAATGGAAAAATATTCCGAAAATTAAATTTTGCAAAATTGTGGAATGAGCACCAGAAGAACACTTGCTTATTAAAATTTTTATAAGCAAAAATTTTCAAAAATGCTCTCAGCCAAAATTGCCTCGCCTCGCTAGTTCCTCACTTCGTTCGTCAAGGCTTCGGCGTGTCAATTTAGGCTTACGCATTTTTAACCTTTTTTCACAAAACTTATCAAAAGCAATTTTTTTTCTGCACTTATTGAGGATTTTGCAAAGTTTATTTTCTTACCCGAGAAAAGGGGGCGGAATTTTTGACTTACGCAATTTAAACTTTTTTTTTACAAAACTAATACAAGCAAGTTTTCTTCTGCACTTATTGTAGATTTTACAAAGTTTGTTTTCTTACCCGAGAAAAGGGGGCGGAACGAAACAAGTTTGCAAAATGTAAAATCGGTAAAAATAAATTTATACAGAAAAACAAAAAATGAAATACGACCGACTAGCGTAGCGTCAAAGGAGTATTTTAGTTTTTGTTTTTCTGACATAAAATGTTTATTAAATGCAATTTTAATTTTGCAAAATTGTGAAGAGTCTATTCAAAGATTGGATAACATTCAAATCCGCTATTTTTGATGATAGTTCCGATTTCAGAATCGGTGGATTTTACGATAACTGCAAAATAAACATTTCCGCTTGGGCGAGTAACTTGCTGAATTTGGGCTGAAATATTTTTTTCTTTACATCGGTTCACAAGATTTTGTGCGTTTTCTTTGGAAGAATAAAATCCAAGTTGATAAGTAAAAACTTCTTGTTTTTCAGATACATTTTTATCATCTTTTGCAGAAATATTTTCTGGTTGAGTTTTGACAACTTCAGTTGATTTTTCATCTTTACTTGAAGATTTATTTGAACTTTCGATTTTTGATTTATCTTCTAAAACTTGATTTTCAGTTTGCGGTTTATACACACTTACATCAGTTTTATCAGTTTTGAGTGAAACTTCCTTTCTTGCTGAAAAATACCAAAATGGCAAAGGGGACAAATCCGCCTTTCCTTGAGCCATAGCATTTTCTAAACTTTCAGGAAATTCATTTTGCAAAATTGTTGCATATTCATTTTCTAAAGTGATGTACCAAAGTGTAAACAAAATTTCTTTTTTTACGGATTTCATTGAATCCATTTTTAGATAGGATTTTAGAATCACAACTGGTTCGTGAGTTTCTTCAAAAGTTGAACATTTTGCAAGCCAACTCCAAGCAGCGTACAATTTTAAAAGTGGAGCATTTTTTCCAGTTCGAGCAGTTGATGCAATCGTAGTTAGAAGTTCGTCAGTTTTTTCAGCATCACCGCAGGATAAATAGGAACGACTTGCTTTTAAAACATAAGAATCTTTTTCGTTCTGATTTGAAACAAGTCGAGAACAAGCAAGATAACTTTCACTTGCTTCGGCATACATTCCTGCAAATTCTTGACAAACAGCTAATTGCTCGTAAAGACTGATTTTTTTTAGATTGTCTTGCTCTTTTTCAAGTTTTGTAGAAATTTCAGAAATTTTATCTTCTAAACTGATTTTTTCCGATTGAGCAAAAAGCGAAAAACTAAAAAAAATTAAAACCGCAAAACAGACAAAAAATTTTTTCACTATTTTACTTCCGAAGAATTTGAATTTTGAGAAGAACTAGAATTTTCAGTTGAAAAAAGTTTGCTTTCTGGTTTATTTCCGTCAGAATAACTTGGAGCTTTTGTAGGTGTAACATTCTGAGGTTGAACAGGTTGCTTTTTTTGTTGAGATTTCTTTTCTTTTTTGTGTCCTAAAGTAAAAGGAAACATGATAAAAACTCCAATGGCAAAAGCAAACAAAATGCTCATAAAAATCGGAACATCTTTAAAAGTGTAAACTCCAAAAGAAACATCGCAAGAATTTTCTAAATTAAATCCGATAAATATCGTTACAAAAATTACAGCCAAAGCAAACAAAACCAATTTCCAAGGCATAAGTTCTCCTAATTGGAAGTTACTGAGGAATTTTCAAATTCCGAAGGAGCTTCCAAGACGCAATTTCGCAACGAAGTGAGAAATTGCAGTAAATATCACAAGTTTGCAACGCAAACTTGATTTGAAATGAGAGGCACTATTTGTGCCGAACATTTCAAAAATTCTCCTATAAAAATATTTTCACCTTACAGGACTTACAAATTTTTTCTAAAACACGAAAGTAATATGGATAAATTCTATCATCAATATTTTTAATTCGCAAGTGTGATTTTTACACTAGGATTCCTCTGAATGTGTTTCCGTTTAAGGTTTGCAATTCCACATCAACAAAAGAACCGATTAAATCTTTACTTGCTTCAAAAACTACTCTTTCATCTCGAGAAGTTCGACCAAGCATTTCATTTTCGTTATCTCGAGAAATATTTTCTACCAAAACTTTTACAGTTTTTCCAAGTTGCTTTTTCATTTCAACTTTGGTGATTTCCTGCTGAATATCAATTATTTTTGCAAGGCGCTTCTTTTTGATTTCCATAGGAATTTGATTTTCGTAAGTACAAGCTGGAGTTCCTTCCCGCGGATTATAATAATACATGTACGCTGCAAGATAATTTACATCTTTCATCAAAGAAACAGTTTGCTCAAATTCATCTTCAGTTTCACCTGGGAATCCAATCAAAATATCAGTTGTAAGAGAAGCTTCTGGAATTTGAGTTTTGATTTTTTCAACTAAGTCAAGATAATTTTGTCGAGTATAGCGACGATTCATTCTTTCCAAAACAGTTGAAGAACCGGCCTGAACTGGCAAGTGAATGTGTTTACACAAAACTTCTTCTTCAGAAATTACTTTTATCAATTCGTCCGACAAATCTTTTGGATGACTAGACATAAATCGCACCCATTTTATCGGAGAATTTGTTTTGTTAAGATGTTCTGCAATCATTTTCATCAATTCAGGGAAAAGAATGATTTTATCTTCAGTTTGCTCATCTTTAAGTTGAGACGCAGTTTCAGATTTATTTTTTGTTTCGTTCCAGCAGAATGAATTTACATTTTGTCCAAGCAAAGTGATTTCTTTTACGCCATGAGCTGAAAGTTGGTCAATTTCTGCCAAAATTTCTTGTGGATTTCTAGAAATTTCCCGACCACGAACATAAGGTACGATACAGTAAGTACAGAAATTGTTACATCCGTGCATAATTGGAACGAAGGCAGAAAAAGTTCCTTCTTCGTAAGATGTTTGTGCAAACGAATAAACTGGAGTTTCTTCAAGTTGAACTACTTTTTTGCCATTTTCAACGGCTTCAAAAATTTCTGCAAAAAATGGTTTTTGAAAGTTTCCCACTACATAATCTACAACCGGAAATTGTTTTTTTAAGGATTCTAGCAATCTTTGCGCCATACAGCCCATTACAACAACAGTTACTGGATTTTTATTTTTCTTTTTTTGAGATTTTTTTAGAGCAGAAAACCAACCTAATCTTCCGTGAATGCGAGTTTCGGCAGTTGCTCTAACTGAACAAGTGTTGATGATAACTAAATCTGCATTTTCTGGATTTTCGGCAAAAGTCCAGCCTCGTTGAATTAAAATTTGTTCAACAGAACTGGATTCAGCTTTGTTCATCTGGCAACCGTAGGTTTCAAAAAAATATTTCATTCAGTAAACTCCGTATATGCGTAAGCATTATGACTATGAATACTTTCAAAATTTTCAGCTTCAACGCTAAACCAAGAAAATGGTTTTTCAGCAGAAAAACTTTTCAAAGCAAGATAAACTTCGCGAACAACATCTTCTACAAAACGAGGATTTTCGTAAGCTTTTTCTGTAACAAATTTTTCGTCTTCTCGCTTCAAAAGTGAATAAATTGCGCAAGAAGCAGAATCTTCGATAAGTTTGATTACATCTTCTATCCAAAAGAAAAACGAATTTTTTAGCTTAACTGTTACATTTCCACGCTGATTATGCGCTCCGTTTTGACTTATTGCTTTTGAACATGGACATAAAGTTGTAACTGGCGCACAAATTGTAACAAAAAATTCAGATTCATCAGAACTTACAGAACCTTCGTAAGAACATTGATAAGAAAGCATACTTTTTTGTTTTGAAACTGGCGCTTCTTTTTCAATGAAGAAAGGGAAAGTTACACTTCCAAAGGCTTTTTCTGCATCAAGTTCAGTTCTAATATCCTGCAACATTGAAAGAAAATTTTTCATTGAAATATCAGTATGATGAGAATGAAAAATCTCGATAAAGCGACTCATGTGAGTTCCCTTATAATGATGAGGAAGATTTACAAACAAATCCACAAGAGCAGTTGTACTTTGAAACTGATTCTTTTTATCAAGAACCTTTACAGGATAACTAAGACCTTTTACGCCAACTTTTTGAAGAGGAATTTCTCTGTCATCCTGCTGATTTTGAATATCTATCATCTTTTATTTTTCTTCCAAAGAATTTAATGCAGATTCTAAAGTATTGTGCATTAACATTGCAATTGTCATTGGTCCTACTCCACGAGGAACCGGTGTGATAAATGAAGCAACTTCTTTTACTGCTTCAAAATCAACATCGCCCACAAGTCTAAATCCTGATTTTTTTGTATCGTCTGGAATACGATTTACACCTACATCAATTACAGTTGCACCAGGTTTTACCATATCAGCGGTAATTGTATTTGGTCGACCAACAGCGGCAATCAAAATATCAGCTTGTTTTGTAAAAGATGCCATATCTTTTGTTCCTGTATGACAAATTGTTACAGTACAGTTTGCATCTTTTCTAGCAAGAAGAATTGCAAGAGGTTTTCCAACGATATTTGAACGACCAACGATAACTGCGTGTTTTCCGTTTGTTTCGATATTCATTGTTTTTAATAAAACTAAAACTCCGTGTGGCGTACATGGAAGATAAGATTTTTTCCCAATCATCATATTTCCAACGCTAATTGGATGAAATCCGTCAACATCTTTTTCTGGGCTAATTGCCATAATCACTTTTTCTTCGTCAATGTGTTTTGGAAGTGGCAACTGAACCAAAATTCCGTGAACAGATTTATCATGATTTAATTCATCAATTATTTTAAGAAGTTCGTCTTCTGTTGTGCTTTCTGGCAAACGAATTGATTTATCTTTCATTCCAACTTCGGCAAGTGCTTTTTCTTTTCCTGTAACATAAGAAACACTAGCAGGATTTTCACCAACTAAAATAACTGCCAAGCAAGGTGTAATTCCTTTTTCTTTTAGGGAAGCAGTTTTATTTGCAACATCTTCTCTTACTTGTCTTGCAATTTCAAAACCGTCAATAATTTGTGCACTCATATAAAAAATCCTTTCTTTGTAACAACATTTGATAAAAATTGTTTTATACTTGTTTTATGGACATAAAACAGTAAAATAAGTATACTAAAAAGAGATTTTTTTTTCTACTAAAAAGCTCTACTTGATTTAGAATACTAAGTTGCGATGAAAACTTTATAATTTTTATTAGGAGAATTTATGAAAAGATTTTTAGCTTTTCTTATTTTACTACTCACTTTTTCATTTGCTTTAATTGCACAAGAAAGTGAAATTCCAGCAGAACCTACACAGCCAGAAAATTCTGAAGTTCCAGCAGAATCACCAAAAGAACCTGAAGTTCAAACAGATGAAGATTATGTTTTTCAAATGAATCAACCAGGCGATTGGTTTATCAAAGTTTCTGTAAACGGTGGATTTCCTATTCAGCCAAGCACAATGAATTTTGGACTAGATTTAAACCTCGGATTTTATTATTTCTTTACAGATTTTTTTGCACTCGGTGGCGACATATCATTTGCGTACAATCCAACCGTTGGCGAAAAAGTTTTTTATTGCATTCCTTTTATGTCACAAGCTGTATTTCAATATACTATCGGAAAGTTTGAAATTCCTCTTTTCTTGGGATTTGGTGGTGCAATTGAAAAACACAATAGTAACTCTTACTTTGGAATGATTATCAAACCTGAAATTGGACTTTTTTACAGATTTAATCCAGATTGGTCAATCGGTGGAACATGTGGAGCTTCAATTATGCCACAATGGTACAAAAATCCAGAATACAATTACACAGGATATATTTTGAATGCCGGAGTAAGCGTTCGTTATCACTTATAAAATTTTCAAAGGATAAAATGATGAAAAATAAAATTTTGTATATAGCTTTGTTGATTTTTACAATTTTTGCACTTGTTTCATGCGAAAATGAACCTATTTTTTACAATATCGCAAAAGAAGTTCCTCTATTAGATAGCGTAGTTACAGGAAATGTTTATTCTATCATAGAACATGATGGAAATCTTTACGCTGCAAACGGAAAAATTTTTAGAAAAGGAAATACTGAAGAAGTTACTTCAGAAAAAAATCCTTGGAAAGCTGTAGAAAAACCAGAAGGAACAATTATTCGGTTGGCAAGCACAAGTTCTTACATTTATGCTCTTTCAGTTACTACAAAAGGCGAAAAAAACACTTACCAAATTTACGCTTGCGATACAACTGCAGAAATTACAAAAGATTCTTGGAAAAAAATTGAAGTATCTGGCGTAAAAACTATTTTTGACAACGAAGCATACAATGATACAAGCAAATTAAAAGCATTTTACAGCACAGAAAATGGAATTTTTGAGTTTATAGACGGAAAAGCAGATTCTACAAACCAAAAAACAGAAAATAATTTAATTTCTACAAAAAGTGAAGGTGCTAGTTTTGCAGTAAAAGCAAGTTATGTTTCAGATTTAAATATCACACTTTTTTCAGACGATTTATCATTTTGTTCAGATAGAAAAACTACCTTCTATAAAATTGATGAAAAACTTGTAAAATATTCTACTGACGGTGGTACAAACTGGACTTCTGTAACTCCAGACATTTCAGATTCAGCATCTGCTTGTTACTACGAAAATAATGGAAGTGCATGGCTCTATGTTGGAACAAAAGTAATAGAAGACGATAGTTCAGGTATTCAAGCAGTAAACCTAGATAACAATAACATTCCAACAACAACAGTTTCTGCCCCAGTTGGTGAAAACGTTGCTTCATGTCTTGATGATACAGAAGTTATTGGACTTTATCCACTTCCCTACGGAAGTGGAAATTTGTATGCCGCATCTGTAATTTTGCTTTCTACATCAGCTTTTTCTAATGACAATCAACTTTGGGGATATTATCCAAAAGGTGCAACTTCTCAAACAGGTGAAGTTATCAGAGAAGCTAACACATGGAACAGAGAATAATCATTTTTTAACAGATGGATTTGTTTGCAAAAGCTAGTTCACAAAGTAAAGAAAGTCCCCTTGCTGCCCGAATGCGCCCAAGAAATTTGGATGAATATATCGGGCAAGACCACATTGTTGGCAAGGGGCGACTTTTACGCCGAGCTATTGCAGCAGACCAACTTACTTCAGTAATTTTTTACGGACCTCCCGGAACTGGAAAAACCACTTTAGCAAAAGTAATTGCAAATCACACAAAAAGTAATTTTATCACATTGAATGCAGTTTTAACTGGAGTTCAAAATATTCGGGATGCCATCAAAGCCGCCGAAGAACACAGAAATCTTTACGGACACAAAACAATTCTCTTTGTAGACGAAGTTCATCGCTGGAACAAAAGTCAGCAAGACGCCCTACTTCCTTGGGTTGAAAACGGAACTTTCATTTTAATCGGAGCAACTACCGAAAATCCATTTTTTGAAGTAAACAAAGCCTTAGTTAGCCGAAGCCGAGTTTTTCAATTAAAACCTTTAACAAATGATGATTTACGAAAAGCCGCCCAAAACGCAATTCAAGACAAAGAACGAGGTTACGGAAGGTGGAATGTTCAATTTGAAGAAGGTGCTTTAGAACATTTAATTGAAACAGCAAACGGAGATGCCAGAAGTTTACTCAATGCCCTTGAACTTGCAGTTGAAACTACACCTGAACAATGGAATCCAGATGCACGAATTTGTCAGCCACCAGAAAATAGCACAATTTTTATCAGCATGGAAACTGCCGAACAAAGCATCCAAAAAAAAGTTGTTCTTTACGACAAAGATGGAGATTATCACTACGACATAATTAGTGCTTTTATAAAAAGTTTACGAGGTCGCGACCCAGATGCAGCACTTTATTGGATGGCACGAATGGTTAGAGCTGGTGAAGATCCTCACTTCATTTTTAGAAGGATGATAATTTCCGCTTGTGAAGACACAGGTCTTGCAGATCCAAACGCTTTAACTGTTGTAGAAAGTTGCGCAAGAGCTTTTGACAGAATCGGAATGCCAGAAGGAAGATATATGTTGGCACAAGCGGCCCTTTATCTTGCAACTGCTCCAAAATCAAATTCTTCAATGGCATTTTTTGATGCCCTTGCAAGTGTAGAAGCCGAAGATGCAGAAGTTCCAAATCACTTAAAAGATTCAAGCCGAGATACAGAAGGTTTTGGACACGGAGCAGGTTATCTTTATCCTCACGCATACCGAGACCACTGGGTTGCACAACAATATTTACCAGACACACTTTCTGGTAGGTTTTTTTACACACCCGGAACACAAGGTTACGAAGGTCAAATTAGACAAGAAGTTTTTTCTCGCCGAGAGTTACAAATCGCTTCAATTTTGGAAGAAACAAACGGAAATTCTGATGAGATGGTAAATCCTCTTGGCGATTGGTGGGAAGCAGAACACTTAAAACACGGAACTGTAAAAACAGGGGAACAACTTACTTTTAGTCCTGGCGGAAAAAAGCGGGACGAATGGCAACGCCGATTAGATTCTGGCAAAGCACAGGCTCTTTTGGAAATACGGAATTTTACGATAGATTTTGCAAAGATTTCTCGCCACAGCCGAAATTTAGTTTACGGCGCTGATGACGGACTTTTCTTGTGGGAACTTTGGCGAAAATCCCCAGAAGGTTTTACCGCTGGAATTTGTAAATCAGTCGAAGGAAAAAAAATCCTTGAACAATACGCAAGAACCTTAGAAGAAATTGAGCGCCCAGTCCTTGCCACAAATTTAGAAGAATTTTCTGATGTAATTTTTGATTTTGTATTTTTTAGGAATCCTGTTACCACAAAAGAAAGTTTCGTAGATTTTGCAGAAAAAGTGAAAAACTTAAAAGAACTTTATCCAGAATGTAAAATAATTATTTCACAAAAAATTCCTGCAAAAGCACAATGTTTGGCAAGTTTGATACGAGGAATTTATCCTCAAAAAAGTAGTTTAATCGATAAAATTGAAAAACTTGAAACTGAATTTTTTACATCAAAAAGCCCAATCTCTTGGGACTTAACTGATTTCACAGAAAGTTTACCAAAAACTGAAAATGAAAAAATCAATTCAGTTGAAAAATCAATAAGCGAAAAACGAAAAATCACTCAACAAGATTTAGATAATTGGTTTAATCCAAATTCCAGCTACGCAAAGTTCTTATCAGAAAATCTTCCAAAAGAAGAATTTGACGAATTTTACGCCCTTCTTCAACAATCCAGCACAGAAACAATTTTTGATTGGCAATCTATTGTTGGATTTGTAAAAATTGGGTAATAGAATCAAGAGAAAGTTTATCTTCAACAAAAATTCCTTTTGAGTGCAATAAATCTAAAATTTCTGCAACTTCAGGTTCCGATTTCCGAGACTCTAAAATATCTTTGAATGATTTTGAATACTTTGTATCTTTCCAATGATATTTTAAGTTTCCATTTTCTATAAAATATTTTAATGTATCAAAATAATCATTCTCAATTAATTCAAATTGAATAGGTCTTCCATCAAAAACCTTATCCATAGTACTAAATCCTTTAAAATCCTTTATAAGTAGCAACAAAGACTCATCATTACATTTTAATGCCGCTTCAAAAATTTGTCCTGCATAATTTGAATTCTCTGCAAATTCAGGTTTATAATACGAGAGTAAAGACTTTAACAAATCTCGATTACATCTTAAATTATCTGACATAATAAATTGCACAACAGGAATTGAAGTATCAAATGAACTTAAAGAAGAATATAATCCATGATGAGTTGCCATTAGCTCTTCTGGACAAGGCTTTTCTGAACTTTCATAATCAAGTAAAAATTTAACAATTTCAGGTTGCTTATTCAATATGGCACAAATAAGATAATCTCCAATCCCCCTTCCAGCGCGTCTAATCTTTGATACATTCATTTTCTTAAATACAGCATTAAATAAATCTATATTTCCACTTTCAATAGATAATTGCAATGGTGTTTTATACATATCTAATTCCGAAAAATAACAAGTTGAATACATTAGAGCAGGAGTTTCATAAAGCATTTTATCAATTTCATTTATATCACTTTGAGAAAAACTACTTTTTTCAAAGTGGTTAAATAATTTTTTTTCTGTTTCCTTAAAAACTCCATCATCTAATTCTTCAGGATTTGTTATATCTCCAGACGAAAATTTATTATAAACTTTACGAAAAGAAGATATGGAATCTATAGTATTTTCACCCGTAAAATTATCTAACACTTTCTTTAACTTATCATCCTCAATATGACCTCTTACTAATTTTTCTTTCATAATTTCTAGAAAAACATTATAATCACCCTCCCCATAATCAAAAGCAAGAACTGACAAGGAGTCTCCTGATGCATCTTTTACATCCAAATCAGCTTTATTATCAATGAGAATTTTTGTCATATTGGGTTGATGTAATTTCACAGCTAAAATAAGAGGAGTTTCAGAAAATGTATTTTTTTGTTCTATTAGTCTAATACTCTTAATTTTTTCAATTATATTAAAAAAATAAGGTAAATTAAGAAGAGTTTCAGAGAATGTATTTTTGGGTTCCATTAATTTAATACTTTTAATTTTTTCTAAAAAATAAATTAAATATTCTTCATTACCTGAACGAACTGCCTTATGTAAACAATTTTCATTATATTGGTCAGTTATAGTCAATAAAGAAGGTTCTCTTTCTAAAATCAAATCTATACATGACAATGCCTCTTTTGTTGGTATAGAATTAGACATAATCAAACAGAATAATGCATTGTATTTCTCCTTTGAAACAGTTTCATAATTCAATGGTTCATATTTTTTCTTTTTATTTACAACACGATCATCATTAAATTGAATAAGCCTTTTAATAACAGTTGAATGTCCATTCCAACTTGCCCACATTAAAGCTGTCTGCCCTAACCTATCTGCTACATTTATTTTAGCATTTTGCGACAAAGCTTCATTTACGGAATTTAAATCACCTGTTTTTGCTGCATTAAATAAATTAACATCTGCCCTTGTAGTATATAAATCTGTATCACATTCAAGCAGACCAGAAGTATATGGCACAGAAGAACATCCTAAAAAAAGAAGAAATAAGGGAAATATAGCAACAAATTTACCAATCAAGTTGTGCCTCCAATAAATTCTTTATCTGAATATTATTTGTCTTTTCGGCGTAATAAAATACATCATTTCCATATGCATCTACTGCAAAAATATCTATCGAGCCATCGTTTAAAAGTAACTGAACAAGCTCTATCATGTTTTTTTGTACAGCAATATGCAAGGCAGTCATATCATAAATATCAGAAGTAGAAATATTACAACCATTTGCAATTAAATATTTAACAGCAGGCATATTACCCAATGTACATGCATACATAAAAGCTGTCATACCATAAATATCTGTTGTGTTTTTATTTGTTCCACTTCCTAATAACGATGACAACATTGAAATATCATTATTTTCAACAGCATAAAATAACGCCGTACGACCTTCATTATCTCTTTGATTTTTGTTTACACCAAAACTAAGTAATAAATTAACAATACCTTGATTCCCATGTTTTATAGCTGACATAAACGCTGTTGTACCAAGTATATTTTGTGTATTAGGATTTGCTCCATATTCTAATAATACTTTTACTATCCCATAATTTTGAACAGAAACTGCATAATTCAATAAACTTTCGCCATTAGGCAGTAGCGAATTAGGATTTACCTTTGTTTCTAAACATTTTTTTACATTATCTAAATCTTGATTTTGGATTGCATCTAACAAAGCATATTCATCAAATTTCGAGATTCTTTCTTCCTTACATTTTTCAAACAATTCAACAATCTCTTTATAATTCCGTTGTTTAGCTATCCCAATAGTATCTAATTTATTTTCATTTTTACCTTCTGGTTCTGTATTGTTATCTAATAGCAACTTAACAATAGATAATTTTGAATTATAATCATTTTTTTGACTTTCTACACACCAAAATAAAGCATTCCCGTACTCACTAGAATCAATCCAACTCGTACTTAAAATTGTAGTAGCTCCTTTTTTCAATAACAAATCGACAATATCCAAATGCCCTCTATAACTTGCCTCTGATAAGGCTGTCCATCCTTTATCATCTTGAGCATTTATATTAGCATTTCTATCAAGAAGCATTTTTACAACATCAAAATGACCACGATTCGATGCAAAAACTAAGGCTGTCTGTCTATCACTTCCGTCTCTTGCTTCTATATCTGCACCTTGAGACAGTAATTCCTTCGCTTTTGATAAATCTCCTTTTTCACAAGCACGAATAAAATCATCATTTAGAGAATAAGCATTTAAAAAAGAAATACAAAATACCAAAATAAAAAAATAAAAAATATACCGTTTCATTATTCTTCCTTTGTTTCTATAAAAAACTCAACTCGTCGATTTTTCCAATTCTCCAAACTATTTGGCTCTACTTCATAATTATCTCCACCATTAGCAATAACAACAATTTTATCTTCTGGCAACCCATAAAATACTAATATTTTTTTTACAATTTCCGCTCTTTTCTTTGAAAGTTCTATAAGTTCATATTTTTCCTTAAGCATCAAATTTGTATAAGGAAATGTTGTATAATTTGCATTTCCAGCGACAACTAAAATATCATTATCATTCATTTGCAGTTTTAATGCAGTTACAAGACATCTCAATGATTTTGAATTTTTTAAGAAATAACCATTATCTGAAAAAATATTACTATCATTTGCATCAAAATAAATTGAATCTACTTTTATGCGTTGGTGAAACTGCACCTTATCACCATAAATAAGAGGAGTCATTATAGAAGTCTCGTAATCAGTTGTTTTTTGATTATCGTCTGTTACTTGTAAAGTAAACTTATAAATTTCACCTGTAGAAAGAATATTATTTCCATGCAAATCTACTCCATCCCAAATAATATTATCAACATCTGGAATCACTGATTCATATAAAAGCTGTTCACTATTTTTTACTGTTAATTTTGCATCTGAAATAGTTTCTGTATAATTTTTTAGATTCAAAATAAACTCATTATTTTTATATTCCCCTAAAATAAAAGGAGGTTTTCCATAATTTTCATCAATAAGTTTTTCTTTTCCTACATAAAATGATGTGTACCCAGATAATTCATTCCCTGCGGAGTCACGACATTGTATTTCTGCAATATATGCTCCTTCAGGTGATTTATTTCCTGTTAAAGAAGAAATCCCATCCCATAAAAAAGGTGGACAAGTTACATCAAATTCCCCTTCCAGATACTGCGAAAAATGAATATTTCCTAAGCTATCTTTTATATTAGTATACCAATAATTTCCAGACATACCTGTACCTATAAACTTAAAAGGTGTAATAGAACCATCTAAATTATAAGTAACTCCATCAGAAGACGAAAAAACTGATAATTGTAATTTATACTGACTAACTTCAAAAATCAAATTCTTTTCTGTTGTATTTCCCGCACAATCCTTAGCGGTAACAGTTATCATATGAGGTCCCTCAGGCAAAGTTCTATAATCATCAAAGGAAATTCCGACTCCAGAAGGAAAAAACAAACTTTCATTTTCAGAAAGTTTTGACTCATATAAGACATGCTTGTTATCTAAAATAACTTGCCACTTGTTAGCCTTTTCAGAGTTATTATCCATTAAAATACTTATAAAATCTCTTCTATTTTTATAAACATTAATAGCTGATAACGAAGGTTTTATATATGGGCTTTTACTATCAAGAACAATGTTAGATATATAAGTAATAGACTTAGATTGATTTTTTCTATTTATCTCTTTAATTTTTAATGTATATATATCATCA
>JAZRJV010000002.1:0-35401 GCA_045645985.1 Treponemataceae bacterium | reverse complement strand
AAAAATAAAACAACAAGAAGTCAACAGAAAGGAGTATCAAACAATGAACTTACATGATAGAGATAACTTTCTGCGTGGCAAAAAAGAAGGAATCACACAAGGTGCATACGAAAAAGCTATCGAAACTGCAAAAAATATGTTAAAGAACAATATTTCACTTGAAATTATTGTAGAATGTACAGGTGTTACATTACAAACAGTTGAAGAATTAGCAAATAGCATAACTTAACAACACTAATCTATAAAAAAAAGCGTAGTTCTACAAGACTACGCCTTTCAACATAAACTAAAACATTACAACTTTGCTTTTATGCCGCGCTTAAATTCTGTAACTCGTGCAGTTGCAGTTGTTGTCCATGGGCTTGTTTCCCCACGGTTTAAAAATTGATATGCAACACCTGCAATCATTGCGCCATTGTCTGTGCAAAGTTTTAATGGTGGAAAAACGCAGTTTAATTCTGGATGTTCTGCCAACATTGAACGAAGTCTAGAATTTGCAGCCACTCCACCACCGGCAACGATAGTTTTAAGACCTGTATCTTCAACTGCCTTAAAAAGTCTAGAAAGTAAAATTTTTACAGCAGTTTCTTGAAAACTTGCAGCGATATTTTCTGGAGTTTTTTCAAAAGCAGGATTCCAAAACTGGTCAAGCTGATTAATTGCGGCAGTTTTCAAACCTGAATAAGAAACATCGTAACGATGCTCCCCTTTTTCACCCTTGTTGATTAAAGGCATTGGAAAATTTGCAGCCTTTGGATTTCCGTTTTGAGCTAGTTTATCGATAATCACTCCTCCTGGATATCCAAACCCGTGAAACTTTGCAACTTTGTCAAAAGCTTCGCCCACAGCATCATCAATAGTTGTACCAAGAACTTCAACTTTATCAAAATCGGTAACTTTACAAATAATTGTGTGTCCGCCAGAAACTAAAAGTCCCAAGTAAGGATATTCAATATCATTTGCAAGGTGAGCAGCGTACATGTGCCCCAACATGTGATTTACAGCGATAAAAGGTTTGTTGTTTGACCAAGCAAGAGATTTTGCAAAAGTCAATCCTACAAGCAAAGATCCCATTAGCCCCGGACGATTTGTTGACGCAACTGCATCAATATCATTCATTGTAAGATTTGCTTCTTTCAACGCCTGAGAAACTACCGGCATAATCCATTCTGTATGTTTACGACTTGCAATTTCTGGAACTACGCCTTTATATTCTTGATGAAAAGGAATTTGTGTTGCAATTACATTACTTAAAATAGTTTTTCCATCTTCAACGATAGCGGCTGCTGTTTCATCACAAGATGATTCTATACCTAAAACTTTCATTTGAGTTCTCCAAAAATAAATCCTTGAGGATAATATTCATCATACATTTTTTGCAAAACATCTGCAAGATTTTTGCTAGACCAAACATGCCCAATCATAATAACACTTCCATTTTTTTTAGCAACTTCAATTCCCGATTTGAACATGGCAATCATATCTGCTTGATTTGGCGTGTTGTCTAAAAAAATATTTCTTTCGTAAAGTTTTACGCCATATTCATTTGCCACAGATTTACAAACTGATTTTGCATTTGTGCGCGAATCCAAAAAAAACATTCCCCGCTCTTTGCAAACTTCCATCACAACTTTCATTGCGTAAGTATCCGCAGTTATAAGCGAACCTTCGTGATTGTTCAAGCCGATTTTTATCCCAAGTGAATCAAGATTTTTTGTAAGCAAATTACGGATTTGTTCGGCATTCATTCCAGGCATAATTGCACTAGGTCCTGGATCTGTGGATAAACTTATTGCTTGCATTGGCTGATGTAAAATCAAAGTTTTTCCAGAATTTTTTATACGCAAAGCACTTTCTTTTGAATAGGCAAGTTCTGGCAAAACAGCGATTGTTAAAGGAATATCCAAATTCAAAAAAGGTTGCAAGTGATTTAAGTTGTGTCCGCCATCATCCAAAACGATATAAACATCGGCCACTTTTTTTGCAGGAACTTTAGGATTTGAAATTTGCACAACAGAATTTTCTGGTTTAGTGATTTGTACCGAAGATGTTGTTTGCATTGTATTTGTAGTTTTTGATGTTGCTGAAGATTTTGCAACTTGTAAATTATTTGTATTCTGATTTTTTGTAGATTGAGCATTTTGCACAGTTTGTTTATTTTGATTTGAACTATTTGAATTTACACTTTTTTGTGTTTGAGTATTTGTAGATTTTGATTTTTGATTTTTTTCACTCTTAACAGAATTTTCATTAGTTGACTTTTCTACATTTGATTTTTGCTCTGTAGAATTTTTTACAATTTGATTTTCTGATTTTACAACAGTTTGAGAAGTTGTCTTTTGTGTAAAAGCAAAACTTATGCCCAACATTACAACACAAAGCGCTAAAACCGCAACCGATAAAAACAAGGCTGTATTTGAAGAAACTGTTTTCTTGCTTTTTCGTGCAGTTGTTTTTTTTGCAGAAGTTTTTGAGTTGCTTTGAGAACGAGTTGTAGATGTAGTTTTATTTGTTCGCTTTTGATTCATAGATGAAATAGTACATTTTTGTGCAAAATAAAGCAAGATACAAAAAAGCCTGCCTCGTAAATGAAGCAGGCTGAAAGTAGATTTTAATGCCCTTTACCAGAACCGATATAGAAAGCTAATCGATAATAATCACCTGGTGTAAATCCGATTGCTGCTTCTCCCCAAGTTGAAGTTGACGGAGTAGGATGAACTTCCACATTCGTTCTGATACTTGTTGCCTTGTATGCCAAAGGTGCAACCATTACTTCCCATGAACCATCTGCAACACCATCAAAAGTTGTATCGATAGTTTTGTCAAAGAAAGCCAAGTTCAAACCATCATAAGAATTTGCTCCTGATAGATAAGAAATATATGGTGTAGAACCAGACAAAGTTAAATCTACCCAAGAAACGCCTTCTGCAACAATAACAGGAGTTGTAAATGTATATTTTGAGTTTCCATTTGCAGAAACATCTGTAGACTTCATGTAAATTAATTGGTTTTTACCATTTTGGAAAGCAATATGTAAATATCCACTTGAATCAATTTCACATGAGATTGCTTCTACAGAAACGCCCAAAACAGAAGAGTCTTTGCAAACATCTTGTATTTTCCAATATGATTGATTTCCTTTAGGATTTTCTTGTAAACCTCGAGCCAACTTTACAACTTTATTTGTTGCATCAAAATATACAACAACTGGATAGTTAGAAGATGTTAAAGCAAGAGCAACAGATTCACCTGTACCAGAAGATCGTTTTGTATCTTCAAATTGACTTGCATTTGTTATACAAATAGAAGATCCATCATAATAATTTGTTGCTCTATCATCTCCCGTAGTCTCATCAATACCACCATCAATATTAACCCATGAATATTCCATGCTACTTTTTGATTGCTGACCATTACCAGGAGAATTAGAGTAATGGATAGAAGATGTTATCCTATCAAAATAAGCAACGTGTACAAGTCCATCTTCATTCGTATTCTTTCGTTTAACTCTTATGTTTTTAAACTGTTGCAACATCTTATTGTGATAAAACATCTCAAGCTTGTTAAATTTATAAGAACTATAGGTTTGTGAAGAGTTACTGTCATATACATATAATCCGCCTGAATAATCTGAATTTTGTTTGTAAGAAAACTGATTTCCATTATCATAATTTGCCGAATATGCAATATTTAGCTTATCCTTTCCAGTTACACAAATATCTGTTTCTTCTGGTGGGTCATAAATACTAAATACAGCAGATCTTCCAGAACCTTGGTATCTAGCAAAGTATACCGAAGCTGTAGAATAATTAGAGAATGAAGCATATAATTCCCCCGTATTGCCTACCCCCATTGAAGGATAAACAGGATTTTCACTACTAGGGAAATAATCGCTAGATTTATTTTGCCAAATTCTTACATATCGGTCATCTGTCCATAAGGCAGTTTTCGAATCATAAGAATTTGACTCTCTATTATATTCATGAGAATTATCGTTTAAGTTGTTAATAGAACGAATGCCATTTACAACTGTTGATAGATAACCATCCTTTGAATCACTTGTCACTGTAAAAGCTGTTGAAGTTCCCCATTTTGTAAGACTTCCCATAGCAAAAGAATATCCAGAACCATCTTTATTTTCTGTAATAACAACAGAAATTTTAGAAACATCTGTTCCCAAGTTGAAACCTTCTATACAGTTATCTACTTGACCTCTTAGCATAGGATAAGCACCACTCTTAGCTCTATTAGTATTGTAACTACCATTTCTATAAACTGCTGTAATAAAAGGAACGACATCCACAGTCATTTTGTTATATCCCCAATTTTCTCGAGAATACATATTTTCAGTTGTACGAGGAATGTTATTTTTATTATCGTAAGAACTTTCTGTATTTGATTTACCAGAAGCATCTTTAACAATTACAGAAATATTTACATTTTCAGCAACTATAGAATTTGTATCCCATGCGTATGACCATTCTACATAATGCCCATTAAGACCAAGTTTTGAAACAATATTTACTATTTCATCATCTGATACTTTAAGAGAATTTTCAGACCATTGTGCAATAGGAGTTTCTATTCCGTTTAGATTAAGAGCAATGTAATTAATACGTTGATTATCAAAAACTTCACCACGAAGAATAATTGTACCACTTACATCAGGATCTTTACCATCTGTATTTCCAAAAGGAGAATTTCCTCTAGGTTCTATGTGTCCACTTCCATTATACAAACTTCCTCTGTCTTTGTTTCCAGTTTTAGAATCTTCAACGATTGTATTTAATTCAAAGAATTGAGCCACTGGAGCAACATCATCTTCATTGTCCATAATCATATCAATTGTTGTTTCACCACTTGAAAGAGAAAGGTTTTGTTCTACAGAGTCTTCTACCCAAACAACATAATCTACAGGAGTTGAGCTATCTCCTAAGAAATCTGTAACTTCAAACTCACCTGTTGAATATCCAGAATTATTTTTGTCAGTTGTTATTTCTCCAGTTGTAGTTTTGTAACGCAAATAATACTTAAGAGTTCCCGTTCCACCAGTAACATTTACCTTAATTTTTAATTTGCTATTACGAACATTAAAATATGTTGAAGTAAATTCACCTGTAACAAATTTCTGATATTCATCACCTTTGTCATCATTACCAATTGATGCTTGTCCATCACCATCAATATCTGTTGCAAGGACAATACTATTTATTGTTGGAGCATAATTTTGAACAAGCATTGTATCTGAGTAATAACGAGCATTTCCAGCAAAGTCTACAACAACATAGTGAATATCATAAATACCATCAGGTAAATTACTTGATTTGATATAAACAACCCAATCTCCATTGGCTTTTAAGTTTTCATCATATCCATCAAGGTCACCGTTTGCACCTGAGTCTAACATACCTTCTGCTCTATCAACTACGATATAAGGATTTGAAGTTCCACTTGTTCTAACAACATCTTTCAAATTTCCCACAGGAGATAAAGGTGACACAGAATTTCCATCTTTATCCTTCATTGTCAAATGATTTGATATTACAGAAGAAGAATCTGCTTTACTTGGGTCATAGATACGATTTTCTTTTGTAAAATAGAGCATTACATAATCAATTCCACTTCCGTTTGCTTCATCAAAAACTTTTCCTGTAAAGGCTGCTTGGTCACTCATAATTCTTAAGTGATTTCCACGAGCAATAGTTTCACGATGAGCACCATTATCTCCAATTACTGATTCAGTATCAATGTAATATGATTTTGAATCAATTGTAGAAACAAGAGAAGCATCAGGAGCAGAGTTATCTATTGTATACTTAAATGTAAGGTAAGACTCTTTTGGAGATTCTGTTTGGCTTTGAGGATCCTTACTATTATCTTTTGCAGAAATCTTAAATTGAATTAAGTTTCCACATTGAGCATAAATATCCGCAGTATCAACAGTGATAATACCATTTGAACCTACATATTTTCCGTCAGCAACTGGTTTTACAGTTTTACCTAAGCCATCTTCATAAGAACCTGAGTATTCATCAGATGCAATAAGCATAGAACGATTATCTCCACTTGCAGTAGAAATAGCTTCTAATTTCCATTCTGTAATTGATTGGTCGTCGCTAAATTCTAAATCAAATGTGATATTTCCACCAATGTAGCTACCTTCTGCAGGGAAATCTGCAATATTATTGAAAATGATAGAAGGACTTCCTGAGTCAATTATCAATCTAAATTCTGTTGAATCCCCAGCTTTTGCATCAGGAGAAATTGACAAGCCATCATTTGCTTTTGTATCTAATGCTTTTACTTTTATTAAAAGTTCAGTTTGTTTAAGAGCATCATTGTTTGGTAAACTACCAGTTTCTTTCAATTTAGCAATATCAAACTCTCCATTTTTGTTAAGCATCATATTCCAAGTTGTTGATGTAGAATTTTCTGCCCCAAGATTTACTTTGTACCATTTAGTTCTATCAGCAAAATATGAAGTTGTAGTTTCACTTGAGTATGTTGGTTTACCATCAACAATATCTTCTACAAGAACTTGAGGCTCAGTAATACCATAAGTTAAAGCAGTAAATCCAGAAAGAACATCTGCATTATAAATTCCGTTTACAAGTTCTACTTGCATCCAAACACTATGAACAGCGTTGTCATCGTTTACAGTTCCAGAAATTGTAGCAGTTCCACCAACATTTGCTACATCATTTATTGTTTTTGGAGAAAGCATTAACAATGTAGGTTTATCTGTATCTGTATCAACTTTTAGAGGATATTTACAGTAGTTTATATTACCTGCTGTATCAACTGCAACAAAGTGAACATCAAGTGTTTGAATTGTTTCCTTATCACCATCTGCGTGATAAGTTTTTCCTGCATTAACCATATTTAATGTATTGTACTCAACATCAAAGTCTAAGTTTGCAGAAGTTAATTTATTCCAATTTCCAGCTAGTGCAATATTTACACCATCTAATTTAACATCAGTAACTGAAGTTCCATAAGTATCAGTTCCTACACCACCATTTTCTACAGTAAGTTTTGTTATTTTGTAATTACTAGAACCTATTGAACCTATTGCTTCAATATCTACAGTTCCACCAATCTGATAATAAATTGAAGCCATACTATAGTCATCAGCTAAGGCTTTAATACTTGTATCACCGATTGGAGAATTTACTACGATACCTTCATTTACATTTCCAAAAGCATCCACAGAATATGAATATGGTCGAGAGAATGTAATTGTAGGTGCTGTATTATCACAAGAAATTTTTTGAGGTGTTCGCACAGTCTCATTTCCTGCTACATCATAAGTTGAAACTAAAAGTTCATATACATCAGGATAAACAAATGGAGAATTTGCTCCATCCCATGTGTATGTAAATTGATAAGACTCGCCATTCTTTGTAAGAATTTCAGTTTCATTACTTCCATCTCTTGTAAATGTCTTTGTAAAGTTAGCTTGTTGACTTGCGTTATAACTTGGGTGAGTAATTTTTACAACAACTTTATCAATATCTCCACCATAACTATCCGATGTAGTTCCTGTTACCTCAAGTGCATCATTTTGCTTTTTAAGATTTACATTTTGAGATGGAGAAGTTACTTCCAATTCTGGTTTATGTTGGTCAACATAGAAATATGGAGAATCAACAGTTGCAATATTACCTGCAGCATCTTTTATATTTACTTTTACATACCAAATTCCGTCTGTATCAGAATCTGTAAAAATGAAAGGCTGTTTTGCACCTGTAGTTTCTGCCATACGCATTACAACTGTTCCAGAATAAGATTTACTTCTTTCAAATGAACCTTTTGCGTTATCATCAATTTTAGAATAATCTTCAAATTTGCCAGTTCCAGCATCATAATAATAGAATGTATAATCAATACCATTTACACCAGAAGTTGAATCTGCGTAAGTAACTGAAACACGAGGTTTATCCGTTGTTTTTGAAGTTTCAATTGTTGTATTGTTATCATCATCATTTGAAATATCTGTAAATGTTACACTTGGAGCAACTGTGTCAAGAATAGCTGTAAATGTTTCTTGAACATCTTTTCCACATCCATCTAGCGCTGTAACAAGAATTGTTAATTGACCATCACCAACATTAGCTGGAATATTGAAAGACCAAATAGATTCTGAAGAATCAGATGTTTCTGCATAAGTTCCAACTAAATTGTTTGTTGCACCTTGAATTTTTGCGGTTACAGATTTAACACCACTAGCATCTGTAGCAGTTCCTGTAATAACAAAATTTCCTTTGTAATTTCCAACAAAATTATCTACATATCCGTGATTTAATTTTGGTTTATCTGTATCAACATATACAGTAATAGTACTTGAAGTTGACTCATTTCCTGCAAGGTCAAATGCTTTTACATAAACTGTATAACTTCCAGCTGATTTACCTGTAAAATCGATTGATGATGACCAAGACATATTTCCATCGTCAATTTTTCCTAAAGCGAGAATACTGTCTGAATCATTTACGCCCGTAATATCTGATTCAATTTTTATGCGTACTTGATCGATGCCACTATTATTGCTATCAGACAAATCACCATCTTCTGCCATACCTGTAATTCTTAATGAAGGATAATCTCCATCTACATAGGCAGAATCACCGCTTGTAATACTGATTATTGGAGCTTCGTTATCAACCAAATAAGTTAATTCTTTTACAGATTCGTTTCCAATAGAATCTACTGCAGTAATAACCAATGGAACTCGCTCAGTTGGAACAGCAAAATTATAAGTAAAAATCTTATCGCCATCATTACCGTCAGTAAAAGATGTAATTTCTATAGGAGTAAAACTAGAACCTGACAAAGGTGCAATCGTAACTTTTTCTACGCCATTTGCATCTTCTACACTTCCAGAAATTGTAAAATTATTTCCTACATATTGATTATTAGCATTACTGATTATCAAAGAAGGCTGACCATCATCTATTGCAATATAATATGTTTTTTCCACAAAATTATTTTGTGTACTTAAATTATCTGCACAATTTACATCTTTAACTCTGAATGTAATTGTATGACGACCATAATTTCCATTCTTAATTAAATTCTCAAGAGAATAAGAAACGATTTTCTGAGTTGAATTTATTTCAGAAATTTTTACAAAATCACCATTATCAACTTTTACAAAGTATTCTTTTACAGAATCATCATCGCTAAGTGTAAAAATTAAATTTCCACTTGATGAACTAAATACATTGTATGAAGTTCCGGCTTTCCAACCTGCTGCGTTTTCATTATTTAATTCAACAAAGTTTGATGGAACAAATCCAGGTTTATCTGATTCCTGATTTATTACTGGATTTATATTTTCTATTTTATAATTTCCAGCTTCATCGATAGCCTTAACTCTCAATGGGAGTTTTGTTTTATTTGAATATTTTGTTGTATCAACTTTGATTGTTTTTCCAACTGCAATATCAGTTTCATTAAAAGCAGATTCAGCTGACCAATCCGCATTATCTGCAAGTGTTCCTGAATTTTTGAATGTGTAATAAACACCTTTCAATTTATTTGTTTCAGCAACTCTAATATTTACATCGATTTCACCATTTACAGTTAATTCTTCTCCACTTCCATTATTGTACATAATCTGAGGAGATACATTTGTTGTAATTTCTGGAGCAGTTTTATCAATAATAATATTTCTTGTTATTACTGATGAATTTCCAGCTTTATCAGTTGCAATAATTTTGAAAATATGAGTTCCATCACCTAAATCAGATTTTGTTATGCTCCATGTTTTTTCTGCTGAATTTCCTACAGGAGAAATTGGAACATCAACTTCTTGATTATTTCCATTTAGAGAATATGTGTATGTTATAGTGTCTAAGTTAGAATCAGAAACTGTTCCTTGTAAGTTCAAAGTTCCAGAAGCATAACTTGTACCACTTGCATCAGCACTTCCACCTTCTGTTAAAATTGGCACATTTGAGTCTGCTGTTATATTGAATTTTTGTACAGCTGATTCATTTCCGCTGTAATCTTCTGATTTTACAAAAAGAGTATAAGCTCCGTCAGAATATTTTGACATATCTAAAGTGATAGTCCAGTTTTCTTTACCAATAGCATTTTGCCATCCTGCTGAATTTACAGAAGCAGCATTATGACCAGCTCCAATTCCGTACTGAACATATTTCAATCCACTCTGTAATGCTATATCTCCATTTAAATCATCAGATTCACCTGTCAAAGTGAGATTATAATTTTGATTAAAGAACTTACCTGAGAAATCTTCATTTATAGTTAAGTTTGGTTTATCCAAATCAAAAATATAAGTAAAACTTTTTACAGTTGTTCTTAAAAATTTATCAGTTGCTACAAATTTGATAGTTTTCTTTTCACTTGAATTTGGCTTATTGATTTCTAGAATCCAATTTCCATTTGTATCAGGACCTTGAATATTTAAGCTAGAATCATCTGTTTCCAAAGTTCCAAATGCGTAACTATCAGTTGCAGTTCCAGTTATTTCAAAATCTGAAGTTTTATGTCCAGCATCAATATCAGTTCCTGTATATCCATTGATATTTAGAACAGGAGCACCGTTATCAATTCCAAAATAAACTCCAGTTATAGAATTTGATTTTCCGTGAATATCTTTAACAGTTACTGTTATTTTGTGAGGACCTTCGCTTAAATTACTAAATGATAATGGCTCTGTCTTTTCTTTTAAATTTCCGCAAGAAATATTAGTAGCAGAGTTAGAATCTATTTGATATGATGCAGTTTTTACACCATCATCATCTGATAAAGTAATTGTTAACTTACTACTTGTTGAGAATAAGTTTTTGTCTGCTGTAATTTCACTTTCTGTTTTTACAGATTGATCAATTCCCTCAATGCTAATTGATGGCAAGTCTGATGCCTGATTTATTTCGTATTCAACTAATTCAGTTTCATTTCCTGTGTATGTTGCTTTATTTCCACTTCTGTCAGTAACAACAAGTTTGAAATCAGATAATTTTACACCATCTGCAAATTGAGTTGTATTTACAGTTACAGTTGGCTGAGCATTTGTTCCCAAAGATTGACTATCTTTAGAACCATCTGGTTTGTACCATTCAATACTCTTAATATAATCATTTTCTGAAATATCAAATTTAACTGTAATAGTTCCGTTTACATAGAATGCAGAATCATCATCTTGAACATCTGAGCGTTCTACATAAGAACTTACTTGAGTCAATTTTATTGTTGGAACTGTAGCATCTAAAGATACAGTTAATGAATCTTCACTTGTTTTATTTGCATTATCTGTTACAACAAGTTTAACATCATATTTTCCTGTTCCATTAAACTGAGCATTTGTTGGATTCCAAGTCCAAGTTCCACTTTGCTGATTCCAATTAAACTTACCAGCTTCTGTGCCTTTTTCAAGATTTACAAAAGCGCCACCATCTTTGCTATAACTCAATGATGCTTCTTTTGCAATTTTTGCTGCAGTTTTTTCGTTATCAGTTGCTTTTCCACTGAAAACAGGAACTTCATTTGTAAAATAGATTGAAGAACCACTTTCTGGAGTTGGAGAATCTATTGTTGCAACTGGATTTGATAAGTCGATAGTGAAATTACATTTGTAATCATCATCGCCATTTATATTTCCTGCAACATCAGTTGCTCTTATCTTCAATGTATAATCAACATCTTCTTTTAAGTTTGATAAAGTAAAATTGAACGAAGATTTTGCATTAGGAATTACTGACCAAGTATTACCCACTCCATTTTCTTGAAGTAAATATTCTACTTTTTCAATACCGTTTGCGTCTTCAATACTTCCTTTTACTGTAAAATCATCTGTTCCTAAAATTTCACCATCAGAAATATTTCCAAAACTAACGCTTGGATTAGTTGTATCAATTACTACAACACGAGAAATAACAGTTGTCAAAGTTGATTCTGGAGCAGCTGTTAAAGTATAAGTATATTCTCCATCGTTTTCGTGTGTTTCTGCATTTATCTGAATGTTAATTTTATAAGTTCCATCAGATTCTGGAGTAATTCTACCAGGTGCAACATCTTTAGTTCCAACACAATCATATTTTAATTCAACTGGTTTACTTCCATCACTTGATGTAGCTTTTCCACTTAAGAAAGCTTCATTGTTTTGAACAGTTTTAGCTGTCATATATCCACGATAATATGAACTAAAATCTTTTCCTTTTGCAAAATTTCCTTCTGAAAGTTTTGGAGCTCCAGAAGTTACTTCAAATCGGCACTCATCAGAGCCTTCAATATTTGAGTCTGTTTTAAAATAAATCTTTGCTTTATAATATCCTGTTTCCCAGTTATTATTATTTCCAGGATTAGAATCTATTTGAAAGTTCAAACTTTCAC
Source organism: Treponemataceae bacterium (assembly GCA_045645985.1). GTDB lineage: Bacteria > Spirochaetota > Spirochaetia > Treponematales > Treponemataceae > RGIG9060. The sequence continues at coordinate 23,041 of JAZRJV010000002.1, read as the reverse complement.
CAACTGCTGTTAGTTTTACTTGCTTGTCGCCTGCTTCACCTTCTTTTACAACGCATACTTCAAGTTTATTATCATCAGTAAATTCTTCAAAATTTGATGAAGTTGCATCTTTACTTTTTGCAACCCAAACTGAAATTGAAGAATAATCTATTGCACTTTGATCAGTTGGTGGCATAATAGTTCCTAAAACAGGAGAGCCAATTGCAATACCTGATACACTATCTGGATTTTCTTTACTTATATTCAACCATTTTACCTGAGCAGTATCTTGTGCAAAAAACTTTAACCCAGGAAAACTGTCTGCTTTTTTTTCAGCCTTATTATTATCAATTTTTATTTTTTTAAGTTGTTCTTTATCAATTAATTCAGTTAAGTTTTTTTCTTTACCTTGATCTACATATCCGATAGAATTTATTGAAGGGAAAGATGGTGTTTCTGAGTGTTGAGCCGAAGTTGCCAATAATTTTCGAATATCAGAACTATGATAACAATATGTATTTACATTTCCACCTGCATCTTTTGCAACAGCGTAATAAAAACATTCTTTTTCTTCATAAAAAGGATTGTCAAAATTTGCAGTAAATGTATTTGTACCTTCTGCAATTTGCTCTTTTAAGATTTCTCCAAATTCATCAACTAAATAAACAGTTACAGATTCTAGAGTTGTTTCATCATATACTTCACCTTTAATATTAAAGGTTCTATACATATTAGGCCAGTTTGATTCACTGTAGGAGTTTGGACTTGTTATCAAAACAGTAGGAGCAGTATTATCAATTGTGTAAACTACATCTGCCTTAGAGTTTCTGTAAGCATCAGAAACTGTTACCGTTACATTGTAATCTCCATCAGGCAAACCATCACTTTGTGGATTTATAGAAACAGAGAAGTTATCACCTTCTACAGTTGCAGTAAACGATTTTTCAACAGGATTTTTTATACTTTTAAATGTAACAGTACATTTTTCAACTTTTACCTCGTCACTTGCAATACCCTTTACAGTAAAGCCACCTTTTAAAACACTTTTTGTAGCAGGGAATTGAATTTCTACCTTTGGTGCTTGTGTATCAACAGCCTTTCCAAGACCTGGATCACAAGTCAAAAATAAAAATGAAATTCCTACTAATGCCAAAACTTTAGTAAAAATTGAAAACCCTTTTTTTGTTAACATTTTCTCCCCCTTATTTAATAAAATCCAAACTAAATCCCCAAATTTAACTTTTTGGGAATTTAGCATACTCTCCTCAAAGTTAGGATTTTATCATTCCTTTTTATAAAAATCTATCTAGTGCCCACTACCATTACCTATGTAATATGCTGCACGATAATAACCGCCACTAAAGTAAGCATGAGCTGATTCACCCCAAGCAGAAGCTGAAGATGGATTTGGATGAACTTCAACACTTGCTCTGTTATTAGAAACACTATGGGTAAGTGGAGCAGACATTGTTTCCCATCCACCCTCGTTATTTCCGTCATTATTTAAATCCAAAGATTCATCAAAGAACGCTGTATTCAATCCGTCAAAGGAGCCTAAACTTGTTAAGTATCCAATGTAAGGAGTTTCTCCTCTAACTGTAAGATCCACATTCATTGGTGAGTTTTCTGCTATAACTACACTCTTTCCAAATGTATAAGGAGTATTTCCATCGTTTGGCTTATTTGTAGATTTTACATAAATCAACTCACCACGACCGTTTACAAATACAACATGCACATAACCTTTATCATCAATTTGCATATCTACATAGTTACCATTTGTAGTTGTATAGTTAGGGTCAGAAGCATCTGTTATAACTCTCTGAACTTTCCAGTTGTCAGCTCCATTAGGACAAGAACTTTGCCCTTTATCCTTATAATCCATATTTCGTTTTGGATTTTCAGCATTAGCTCTTGCCAATTTAACAACATGATTTACAGGGTCATAATAAGCCAATACAGGATAATGTTTATCTGGAGTTACATCTATTCCTACATACTCTCCAGTTGCAGAACTTCTTGATAATTCATCTGTAAATTGACTATCACCTAATGTTATGTTGTAATCTCCATCAGAATAGATTTCCCAATCTGTACCGTCTGCTCGTTTAAAAGGCTTTCCTTCCATTTGTTGAGTATCATGTTCATCATATCCACCATCAATATTTACCCAAGAAGCTTCAAACTGTTGACGCCCTACATGAGTAGAATAGTTATTACTCTTCTTGATACTAACATTTGAATAATGAATAGACATTGTATCAATATCGTAATAAGCAGTGTGGATATATTTTCCTATATCGGCAGTTGCTCTAGTAAGCCTAAAGTTTTTAAATTGCTGGAACTGCTTATCATGATACAACAACTCAAAACGACTCATACAATGACTTCTAAATCCTGCAACATTGTAATCAAATGTGCTTTCAGTATTTGTTTCAGTAGAATTCATTGTTTTTAAGTGAGGATCATACAAATGTAATCCACCTGCATCATCAATATGATGAGTCCATTTTGCGTAATCTCCTCCAGACTGATAGTTTGCCATATAAGCAACATTTACTTGAGCACCAGAACCAGAACCAGTTACATAAATTGTTGTTTCCTCAGGTGAGTCGTAACCATTAAATACAGCAGTAGATGAACCTCCAGAATTTTTTTCTGCATCATAAATTGTTGTGTAATAAACATTATGCATAGAATAGTTTGTATATGATGCGTAAAGTTTTCCACCATCGTCCATAGCCATTGCTGGATACGCTGGATTTTGAGCTAAGATTACACCTGTATCACCTTTTTGATTATTTCCAAATCTATCAGTATCTTGCCAAACTCTGATAAAACGATCGTCTGTCCAGAATTTAGAAGTTGCATCTTTTGCTTCTACATTTGATTCTAGACTTCGTTCATTTGTATTATTTAAAGAAGGAATATTATTTACTGTTAAGTGCAAATATCCATCTTTGGCAGTTTTTGGAACTGTAAATGTAATATTAGAGCCAGAAGTTTCAATACTTTCCATTGTAGCAAGTGTTGTACTACCATTTTTATCACTAGCAATAGTAAGTTTTATAGTACCAGCAGTAAGATTAAAACCTATCACTGTATTACCTACTTCGCCTCGTAAAAGTGGATAAGAACCACTTCTAGTTCGCTTAGTCATGTAACCACCATTACGCTTAATATCAGTAATATAAGGTACAACATCCACAGTCATTTTGCTGTAGCCCCAGTTAAGATTGCTAAATTTATTTTCTTCAGTTCTAGGGATATTATCAGAAGAAGAATATTCTTTATCTGCGTTTTTATTAGCTGAAGCATCTTCTGTAATTACAGTAACATTTACATTTTTAGAAGATATAGAATTTGTATCCCATGGATATGCCCATTCAACATAATGACCAGAAAGTCCTAGTTCATCTTTAATTGTGGCACCATTTTTTCCAACTAATTTATTGTTTTCCCAATTTGCAATATCAACTATATTTCCATTGAGATTCAAACTAATTGAAGAAATTCTCTGATCATCATAACTTTCACCACGAAGAATAATTGTACCACTTACATCAGGGTCATTTGCATCTGTGTTATCATAAGTAGAATTTTCACGAGGTTCAATATGACCTTGAACAATTTCATTTAAATCTGAATCAAGAATAGTATATAAACTTCCTCTGGATTTATTTGAGTTTTTAGATTCTTCTTCTATTGTATTAAGTTCAAATAACTGAGTAACAGGTTTTACATTATCCTGATTATCAAGAATTAAACCAATTTCAGTTGTGCCACTTGAAAGAGATAATTGTGCCTCTACTGAGTCTTCTACCCAAACAGTATAAGTTGCATTTCCATCCTGTGGGAAATCAGTTATTGTAAATATACCTGTAGAATATCCTTCATTTGAAGAATTTGTAGTTACTTCTATACCAGAAGAATTTCGATATTTTAAGAAATATTTGAGAGGTTCAGTTCCACCTGTAACATTAATCTTAATTTTTAAGACATTATTTCTTACAATAAATCCTGTATTTGCAATTTCATCTGAAGTATCAAATCTTTCAGCTTCACCATCAGCGTTTAATTCATCTATATCACAACTACCATCAGCATTTACATCTGTAGCTAAAATAACAGAATTAATCATAGGTGCATGATTTTGTACAAACATAGAATCTGTGTAGAAACGAGCATTTCCTGCAATATCAACTACAACATAAGTTATATCGTAAACACCATCTTTCAAATTTGTAGAATCGAAAGAAAGCATCCATTCACCATTTGCTTTGATGTTTTCGTCATAACCATCACGATCACCGTTAGAACCGTTATCTAACAAACCTTCAGCTTTATCTATGATGATATAATCAGTTGTTGATTGACAGTTATTGTTACGACTCACATTCTTAAGACTGTCTAATGGGAAATAAATTTGTTGTTCCACACCATTTTTATCTTTGAGAGAAATTTTATTAGTAATTGCAGTTTTGTTATTTTCATTGATACCAGCGTTATAGATGTATCTAGTACCGTTCTCCATTTTTGTGAAGTAAAGCATTACGAAATCTATTCCACTACCATTAATTTCATCAGAAATTTTTCCAGCAAGGAGAGCAGACTTAGATTTTATTCTTAAGTGATTTCCTCTTGATTCAATTTCTCGATGATCACCTGTAGTGTCACCAACAACAGATTCAGTTGCAATTAAATACTCTTTTCCGTCGATAGTTTCTGCGATTGATGCCACTGGAGCAGAATTATCGATTGTATACTTAAATGTTTCTTCAGAAGTTTTATTGTTTTCAACCTGACCTGAAGCATCTTTTGAGTTATCTTCTGCATAAATTTTTAATGTGATTACATTACCACATCGGTCATTTATTTCAGTTGTATTGAGAGTAATAACTTCATTTTGTGTATTAGCCATCGGAGAACCAGAAGCAATTTCATATTCGCCTTTGCTACCTTTTGCAGTTACAGACCAATATGTAATTTTACCATCATCCACAAAAGTTAAGTAGTATTCAATATTCCCACCGATATAAGAACCTTCAACAGGAATTTTATCAATATTGTTAATAATGATACTTGGACTTCCTGAGTCAATTCTAAGAGTAAATTCTTTTATGTCACTTAATTTTGTTTTTGTTAAATCTGCATCGCCTTGCTTTTCATCAAGAGCAATTACTCTAATTTTAAGAGAAGTTTCTTCTAGTGATACATCTGTTTCAAAATACTTCTGTAAGTTTCCAGCAATATCAAACTCGCTATCTTTATTCAACATTAAGTTCCATGTTGTAGTAGTTTTACCATTTTCGCCAAGATTTACTTTATACCATTTATTTTTTGATTTAAAGTAGTTAGCATCATTTTGTGGAAGTGTAAAAGTTTTATTCTCTTCATCAATAGTGATAGACTGAGGATTTGAAACTCCATATTCAGCATTTGAATAGTCAACACTAAATGTGTCAGAATCTAATCGAGATTTGAGAATGCCATCTACATAATTTCCGCCATCAAGTTCAATATTTACCCAAACACTGTGAACACTATTATCATCAGAAACAGTTCCAGAAAGAGTTGTTGTTCCACCAACATTTGCTACTAAATCAGAATTTTCTAAAACAGTTTTTGGTGAAAGAACCAATACTTCTGGTTTATCAGTATCTGTATCAACTTTTATTGGCATTGCACAATAATTGATATTTCCTGCAAGGTCAATCGCAACAAGATGAACTTCTAGAGTTTGAATAATTGCTTTATCATTAGAATCATCATTATCTAATAATTCTTTTGTTTTACCTTCTGTAAAATATGTTAAAGTATTAATATCAGCTGTAAATCCATTGTTAGCATCAGAAAGTCTTTTCCAAAAACCTTTTAATTCAGGTATAGGATCTTCTTTTACACCATCTTCTTCTGCATCTTGAATACCACCGTTTATAACAGAAACACCAGTTACCTTATATCCTGCAGTTCCTTCACTACCTTCTGCAAATACCTCTGCTGTACCACCAATTTGATAATAAATTTCATTCATTTTAAATTCATCAATATTGGCATTTACAGATGTAGAACCTATCGGAGAATTAACTTCAGTACCTACTGTTATTTTTCCAACAGAATCAACAGAATATGAGTATGGCTTTGTAAAAATAATTTTTGGTGCAGTATTATCACAAGAAACAGCTTTCTTAATTTCATACTGATTTTCTGCAACATCATAAGCGGTGATAACAATTTCATAATTATCAGGATATTTAAAAGGTGAATTATCTTCATCCCAAGTAACAGTCCAGTTATACACACATTCAGAAGGATTCCATACTAATCCATCATTTAATGAGAATGTTTTTTTGAACTTTTCAAGATCATCACTATTATAAGAACTGTGAATAACAGAAACTGTAACATGATCTATTGTTCCACCAAAATCATCTACTACAGTACCTGAAACAGTTAGAGCATCACCTTGTTTTATCAAATCATTAACATCATTAACTGTTGGTGTAGGAGCATGGCGGTCAACAATAAATTCAGGAGACCATCCTTCTGCTGTGTGATTTGCCCCATCGGATACGGAATACCACAATTTCCAAATTCCATCTGTTTCTGAAAGTTGATCAACAAAAGGTCCTTTTCCATTTGCAGATGTTCTACTAGCCATATTGATTCTGATATTTGTAGAAGTTGAGCCTGAACAATCGATTGCTCCAGAAGCATTGCTATTGCTGAACAGCTCAAAATCATCAGCATTATTTGGTTTATAGTAGAATTTGTATTCAAAATTATTTACACCAGAAGTTTCATCAGAACAAGAAACTGTTACATAAGGAGCAGAACCTGTTTGTTTTGATGTACCATTTGCATCAATGTTAGTAAATTCTACAACTGGAACTTTTGAATCAAGTTTTACAGTTAAACTAACATCTTCTGAGCGTTTATTACAATTATCTATTGCACTGATAACAATAACTAAAGATCCATCATTTGTAGTTGGAACTGTAAATTCCCAATGTTCTGTATCTTTGTCATATCTACCAGCTAAGTTATTATTTTGCCCTTGAATTTTTGCTGTTACAGTCTTAATTCCACTTGAGTCAGTTGCAAAACCTTCAATTATGAAGGACTCTGTTTTTACACCAATATCACCATTAGGATAATTATGTGTAACTAAAGGAACATCTGCATCAATAGAAACTGTAACAATATCTTCATCAGACATATTTCCTGCATTATCAAAAGCAACTACATAAATATTATGAGTACCATTAGCTAATCCAGACAAATCTAAAGTAGCATCCCAAGTTAATTGTCCATTATTATCAATACTTCCTGTTGCTAAAATAGACTCTTCATCATTGATTCCTGTAATAGAAGAACCTACTTTCAATCTAACTTGATCAATACCACTCTTATCACTTTGAGAACTTTCACTATCAAAAGCATATCCTTCAACTCTAGTAAGAGGAGAATCGCTATTAACTGCTAAAGTTCTAGTTGTAACTTGAACATTTGGCTTTTCTGTATCAACTAAATAATTAAAATCAACAGAACTTGAATTTCCAATCTTATCTATAGCTGTAATAACAATAGATTCTTTTACACTAGGAACTACAAATTCATAAGAGAAAGTTCCATCATCGTTTAATCCATTACCTAAAACTAATGATGAATATATATTACTAGATTCTTTTGATTGAAGATGAATACACTCAATACCGTTTTCGTCCAAAACTTTACCGGAAATTTCAAATCTTTCTCCAACAAACTGATTATTTGCATTATTCAAAGTTAATTGTGGTTGTCCATCATCAATAGCAACATAGAATTTTTGTTCAACAAAACTATTTGGAGTTTCAGCATCGTTTTTGTAGTTTTGATCTACAACTTTGAATGTTAAAGTATGACGACCATAATCCAAATCTTTAACAGAGTAACTCATAATTTTTTGAGATAAATTTACTTCTGCTTCTGGAGTATTTTTATAGTTGCCTTCATTGATTTTAACAAAATATCCTTTTACTAAATCATCATCTGAAACAGTAAAAATCATATTAGGATTTGTTTTAGTATAAACATTAACACCACCACTAAAAGTCATTCCAGCTTCATCAATGTTGTTAAGTTCGCTAAAGTTAGATGGTGTAATCATCGGTCTATCAGATTCTTGATTGATTACTGGATTTAAAACCTTAATTGTATAATTTCCTGCACCATCAACAGCTTTTATTCTTAGAGGAAGATTTGTTTTATCAGAATATTTAGTTGTATCAACTTCAATTATCTTTCCGTTTGAAAGTTCTGAATCTGTAAATTTATTTTCACCTGACCAATCAGCATTATCTGCCAAAGATGAATCAAAAGTATAATATACAGCTTTCAATTTATTTGAATCAGAAACTTTTGTGTTTACTTTTATAGTTCCATTTACAGTTTCTTCTTCTGCTGTTTCAGAATTATTATCGTTATCATACATAATCAAAGGAGAAACAGTTGTTGAAATTTCTGGTTTAACATTATCAAGAGTAAATGTATATGTATAGTCATTTTCTCCATTTATATTTCCAGCAATATCAGTTGCTCTCAATTTTAATGTATAAGAAGTTCCTACTGTCAAATTTGAAAGTTGTAATTCTATAGAAGATTTAGCTCCGTCAATCACAACCCAACCAGAAACTGAATTTCCGTTAGCTAAAACCTGAGTATCACCTGCAAACAACTGATATTCAACTTGTGAAATACCGTTTGCATCATCAATATTACCTTTTACAGTATAAGTTTTTTCATCTAAAACCTTATTGTTTTCTAAATTATTTAGAACAATTACTGGATTTTTTGTATCAATTACAACAACACGAGAAATTACTGTAGAAAGTGTTGAATTAGGTGCGGCAGTAATTGTATATGTATATTCTCCATCATTTTCATGAGAAACTGTGTCAATTTCAATCGGGATTCGGTAAACACCTTCACTATCTGGAATATTTTTATATGCAGGAGAATCAAATTTTTCTCCGTAGATGTTAGCACCTGTTTTTTGCCATTCCATTTCTACAGAAGAACTTTCATCACTTGTTAATGATTTTCCTGATAAATAATTTTTGCTTTCTGAAACAGTTTTTCCTGTCATATATCCACGATAATATGAACTAAACTCATTTTCAGCAAAATTACCTTCTGTTAATTTTGGAGCCCCAGAAGTTACTTGGAAAATACATTCGTCAGAGCCTTCAATATTAGAGTCAGTTTTAAAATAAATTTTTGCTTTGTAATAACCAGTTTTCCAGTTATTATCATTTCCAGGATGAGAATCTATTTGAAAACTTAAACTTTCTCCAACAGGTTTCAATTTTACTTGTTTATCACCTGTTTCTTCATCAGCTATTGTACAACATTCCAATTTATTATTATCAGAATATGGTTCAAAATTTTCAGAAGAACCATCTATTCCACTTGCAACCCACACAGTTACAGAAGAATAATCCAATGCACTCTGGTCTGTTGGAGGCATAATTGTTCCTAAAACAGGAGTTCCAATTGCAATACCAGAAGCACCACCTTTTTTTATGTTAAGCCACTGAACTTGAGCAGTATCTTGTGCAAAATATTTAAATCCAGGAAAGCTATCTGCTTTTTTTTCAGATTTATTGTTGTCAATTTTTACATTTAATAAAACAGAACTATCAATTTCATCTGTTAAATTATTTTCTTGTCCTTGGTCAACATATCCAATAGCATTTATTGATGGAAAAGTATTTTTTGTTTGTGACTGTTGTTCTGATTTATTACTTTCAGCTAACAATTTTCTAATATCAGAACTGTGGTAACAATATGTATTTACATTTCCACCTGCATCTTTTGCAACTGCATAATAGAAACATTCTTTTTCTTCACCGAATGGATTATCAAATCTTGCGGAAAAAGTGTTAGTTCCTTCTGCAACAAGATCATCTAGAATAGTACCATTTTCATCAACTATATAAACTGTTACTTCTGAAATTGTTGTTGCATCATATACTTCACCTTTAATACTAAAAGTTTTGTACATGTTAGGCCAGTTTGATTCACTATATGAGTTTGGACTTGTTATCAAAACTGTTGGGGCAGTATTATCTATTGTATAAACAACATCTGCTGTAGAATTTCTGTAAGCATCAGATACTTTTACTGTAACATTGTAGTCTCCATCTGGAATTTCAAAAGTTCCATCAGCTCTTGGAGCATTTAACGCAATAGAAAATTCATCATTTGAAACATTTGCTTTAAATTTATATTCTTTAGGGCTGTTAATATCTTTAAAAATAACATCACAACTAGCAACCTTTACTTCGTCGCTAGCTGTTCCTTTCATAACAAACCCACCCTTTAGAACACTTTTTGTTTCAGGGAATTTTATTGCAACCTTTGGAGCTTGTGTATCAACAGCCTTTCCAAGACCTGGATCACAAGTCATAAACAACAATGAGATAAAAGAGAGAATAACTAATCTTGCCACAGCAAAAGTTTTTTTCGAAAACATGTATAACCTCATATAAAAACGCTAACAACAATTAGAACACATTTACACGCAATCCAGCACTTAACTGAGGAACAACAGATGGGATTGTTTCTGTTGCATCCACAGGAACTTCAACATCGGTTGGAATAAACCATAATTGAAATTCTGTATATACAGAGAATGTTCTAAACATCTTTTGTTTTGGAATTGTAATTCTAGGGAATTCCAACTGAGCCAAAACTGCAGACAAGAACTGAGCTTTTCCACTCTGAGTTTCTGAGAATCTAGAGAAGTTTGCACCAAGTGTTATGTTTGCACTTAACCATTCCCAGTCTGGTCCAAAGAAAAATCTGAAAGGCAAATATGCAACATTAGCCAAAAGTTTTGCACCCACAACATTTCCACCATAACGGAATTTAGTTACTTCATGGCCACCCCAGTTACAAAGCATTTCATATTGACTTTGTGTCATCTGACCAAATTGTGCTTGTAATTTTACATTATCATCAAAGAATGTAAGACCTAAACCAACATCAAACATAGTTGCACCTAAGAAGTGCCAGTCAAAATACAAACCTTGAATAAAACTTGGAACTTCGTAAGAAGATTTATCACCACTTCTTAAAGTAACTTTAACATCTTTTAAGTTAATATTATCAGAAGTAAGTCCTGCAAATTCCAAAGTTTCATTAAATGCTCCACCTGGAACAGGAGCAATAAGTTTAATTGATGGAGATTCCTTATCAATTTGAACAATACATCTAGTTACAGCTGTTTCTCCGTTTTTCATAACAGCTCTAACAATCAAGAAGTGATATCCTGCTGGCATATCTTCATTTTCAACTCGATAACGCCATTTTTTTGTTGTTCCAAGAGAAGTAAATGTCTTTCCGTTATCAAAACTAAGTTCTACATAACTTACTTCTTTTCTTTCAAGACGCTCTTTTTCTTCTTTTGGAGTTTTTTTGTTTCTCAACGCAAGAATTTCAGATTCTGTGAAGGCATAACCACAACTTCCTTCAATGTAAGGTCGTTCAAAAGCAAAATCACCGTATGTAAAATTATCTATTGTAATCCATGGACCTTGAGGTTGATAAATAACATAAGCTTCGTTAGAAGAAATAATTTTTTCACCTAAAAGTCCACGAACTTGCAATACATGAGAACCTGAAGTCATATTTGTTGGTGAAAGAGTAAATTTAAAATATCCTGTAGAGGAAACTTCTGTAACTGCAGTTTCTTGACCATCCACATAGAGAACTATTGTTTCAAATGGCTGTTCAGTAACAACTGTTCCATACAAGTTAAACATACCTTGTAAATATTCACCATTCAATGGTGTAAGAATATCAATTTTTGCACCATCACTTTCTTTACTAAGTTCAATATTTCTTGAAACACGAGTTACATTTCCACCTGCATCTTCACCGATAAGTTCGATATTATAGAAACCATCTGCCAAGCCTGATAAGTCTACAGTTTTAGTAATAATTTCTTCTGGAACAAATTCCATTTCTGCTAATTCAGCAGGAACTGCTTTTTGTCTAAGTTCAAGATTACTAATTTTTGCTTTCAAACTCTTCAAACCGATATTATCAGTTGTCTGACCTGAGAAGAAAAGCATTTTTGTAGTTTTTGAACCATCGACTGGTAATTCAAGATTGATTTCAGGAGCTGTGTTATCAACATTTATCAAACTTGAATAAATACCTTGAATATTGTATCCATCCCAAACTTTGATAAAGATAGCGTGAGTTCCGTCTTTTATTACACGAGTATCAAATTCGTAAGTCCATTTTTCTGTTCCTGCAACTTCATTAAAAGTTACACCATTATCAATAGAAACTTGAACTTTTGAAATTCCGTTTTTATCACTTGCCCAACCAGAAACTAAAACCACACCATTTACAGTTTTATTGATATCTGGCAATTCAACAGCACCTTTTGGTTCTTCAAGAGAAATTCTAAATGGACGAACAACTGTTTTACTTCTAATTCCGTAAATATCCTCAGCATAAACAGTAACTGTATGTTCGTTATCTGTCATAGATTTTAGAGCAATAGGAATAGAGAAACTTGAACCATATCCTGGAACTTCGATAAATTCAGAGTCATCTATCTTATAATAAATCTTAGATTCACCGTCATCATCAATTACAACACCAGAAATTACAAAATCGTTTTGGATAATTTCGTTATCTGAAGGAACATGAATTTCAGGAACTGGCAAATCTGATTCTAAGTCAACAATAAATTGCCATTCGTTTAATTCAAGTTTATTTCCAGCTTTGTCTGTAAATGTGAATTTCATATCTTGTGAAATAGGGCGTTCTTTATTTCCAACAAAACAAGGAATATATTGTTGCATTTGCAATTCAGAATCGCCATTTTCGCCATTGTAACAAACAGTAGAAGTCTTTCCGTTATCTGTTACTTCAAAAACCATCAATGTTTCACCGTTTACTCTATCTTCTGCACAAGGCACAAGCACATTAACAACAGGAGCACTAACATCCTTGAAAACAACTAATCTTTCTGTTCGAGTTTTTGCAGTTCTATCAGTTACTCTTACATCGATAGAAATTGTACCCTCAGGAATATCTGTAAAATCAAGAGGAATATCAAAATCAACTGAGCCTAAATTAGCAACATCAAAATTTATCCAAGTTTGCCCATTATCAAGAGAATATTCGCTTTTTAAAATTCCCACAGAATCATTTATAGAACCTTTGAGTTGTACTAAATCTTGAACATAAGAATAGTCCAAAGGACTAGAAATTTTTACAACAGGAGTATCGCTATCAACAATTACAGAAATAGGTGCAGAAGTATATGATATACCTTCTTTATCTTGAGCAACTACAACTACATTTTCGTAAACTCCAGGAGTTTTTCCTGTAATTACAATATTTTTGTCTTTAACTTTTATGTCTAATCCGCTTACTGTACTTTGGAAATTAGCTTTAATTGGTGTTTTTAAATTTGCATAACCTGATAAAGTTTCATTTACACCAATACAAACAAACCCTTGCGCATTTTTAGCAGATTCATTCCAATAGATTTTTTCTGTATCTTCAATTAAAGAAGCATCTCGTTTACGAATAACTGTGATTGTACCAGCTGTTCCAGTAAAGTTTCCATCGTTTGTTTCTACTTTTACAGAAAATCTAGTCTGTTCAGCAGGGAATCCTGAAAGAGAAAGAGAAGCTTGATATGTATTAGTACCCACAACTTTTACTTCTGGAGCTTTGCGTTCTGTTCCTCCGTCAATAGAATAGAAAACATTTGCAACTGGCAAATCTGATTTTATTTCAACTGCAAGATTTGGAGCAACTTCTGTAGAACCAGGTCCAGGAACAACAACTTCCATACCAGAAGTATATGGAACATTATCCACAGATTGTAGATAAATATCTAATTTTCCAGATTTACTAAATGTATGAGCAGCCTTGTAATCTTTTCCGTTAATATCTTTTACAGAAATTTCAAGAGCATTTTTTCCAGGAGCCATTTTTTCTGGCGGAATCATTCCTACCATAACATTGTTACATTCAGATAAAACAGAACCTGCAAGTTTTACATAATTCAAAGTTGCTGTTTCGCTATATGAAACTGTGTAATAACAATATTTTCCATCAAGCCATCCAATTGAAGGTGGTGGAAGAGGAACTTTTTTGCCATCTTCACCAGGAACTGGTGCAGGAGGAACTTTGTCTACAAAAACAGCCTTAAAACTGTCTTGGTTCTGAGAGTCTACAGCTCTAAATTCAACAACAGAAACTCCGTCTGCAAAAGTTGTTGCTGGCAAAGATGCAGTAAATTCATTTGTTCTAACATCATATCTAACGCGTTTCCAACTACCATTTCCATCTTTGTGCAATACACGATAAGAAACAGCTTTTACAGCCAAGTCAGCAGCAGGAGTAATTTTTCCTTTTAAAGTAATTGTAGAACGACCATCCAAAATTCCTTCTTTATCCAATGTGATAATTGGAGCTGGAATTTTTGTTTTAAGGTGAAGAGTTTTAGAACTATATTCAATACCTTTATCAGTTGTAACAATTACATGAACAGAGTCTGAAACACCAACTGCATCTTTATTTGGAATAATTCTAATTACATTTCCTTCTAGTTTTACATTAGCAAATGGTGTTGGAGGATTAAATCTAACTTTTTCAGCCTTTCCTCCCATAAAGAAACCTGTAACAATTTGAGGTGCAGCCATATCGATAAAACCGTCTTGAGCAACAGTATTATCTGAGAAAACAACTTCAGGTTCACCACGAGTAATTGTAAGGTTTGTTACATAAACATAAGCAGATTTTTCAACTTTTCTATCGTGAATATCTGTAGCAACTAATTTTACTTCAGAAAATCCCCATTTACAATTATTTACAGGAACACTTACTGTTGTAACACCTTTTTTAGAAAGAGTATCAATTACTACTTCACTCATTCCAGAAAATTGGTAAGTTACATTTTTCAAACCACTTTCTGAATTTATATCAAATTTAAGTTCTGCTCCAGATTCAGGATTTAATTCAACGCCTGGAACATAATCTACAGTTGCATTTTCTTTTGTTCCCTTAAATACAGAAATTTTATCAAATGAAGGAATTTTACCTGGTAGATTAAAGTTGATAACAGTAGGAGTTCCATTCAAGCCATGAATATCTTGAGCATAAATTTTTACAGAGTGGTCTCCAACTGAAAGTGAAGGAATCTTTTTAGAAATATTTTCATAGAAAGCACCATCTGTTACAATCTTATGTTCTTCACCGCCATCAACAGACCAATAAACGCTGTCAACTCCGTCATCATCTACTGCATAACCACGAATATACGCATCATCAAAGAAAGATTGAAGTTCAGTAGGAGTTTCCATTTTGATAGTTGCTAAATCTGCAATAGGGTCAATTAAAATCTTCTGTTTTTTGGTAATAATATTCCCCATAATATCAACAGCTGTAATTATCAAATCTTGAGATGAAGCTATTACTTTTTTAGCATCAAGTTCCAATGACCAATAAGGATTTCCTTTTAGAAGCTCAAAAGTTCCAGTTTCTTGTCCAAATTGCCATGAAAGAGATTCAAGTCCGATTACATCTTTTGCAAAACCTGTAACAGTAAACTTACCATTTACACTTTCTTTTGGCTCTGGAGAAATAATTTTTACATCAGGTGAAGTATTATCAACGAAGAATAAGAACGAAGTTAATCCTCGAGTACCTTGCTTGTCATAAGCACGGAACCACAAAACAACACCACCGTCAGGAAGGTCTTTTGTATTTATAGGAACAGAGAAAGTACAATTTGTTCCAGATTTATCTGTTTTAATTTTTGCTTTTTTGTAAGTTTCACGACCATCAAGAGAATACTCTACGCTTGCAATTCCATTTCCGTCAGAAACTGTACCTGTGATATTTATTTTTTTAGCAACCAAATCACCCATTTGATGACTTTCAATTACTGTTTGTGGCTGTCGTCTATCAAGATGCCAAGTTACAGAAGTTTCGTGTCCAACTTTTCCATTTATATCAATTCCGTAAACATCAATTGTGTGAGCACCTTCTGCCATTTGAGTTGTATCAAGATAATAAGACCAGAAATCTTTACCTGTTGCTTGCAAAGGATTTTCTTTATCCCCATCAAGAATGATTTCTACTCGTTCTACTGCATCATCATCAATACAAGTTCCTACGATGTTCAAGTTACCAGGAACACGCATATTATTTCGTGGGTTTGTAATTCCACTAATAGGCAAATCTGATTCAGGGTCAATATAAATATTGTGAGGTCCTTCTATTATTGAATTTCCACCTTGATCCTCTGCAGTAATAAAAATATTATACTTGCCCGGTTTTTTTGCTGAGATATCAAAACTTTCTTTCCAGCTTTCTTTATTTTCTACATCTTTTTCTTCAATTTCTTTTTTTGCAAATGCTGATGTAAAAGATAAAACCAATACTAATAAAAAACATAAGACTTTTTTAGCCATATTCTCCACCTTAGACTTCTCCCGATTATATACATTATCGTCCTATTTTCAAAATTTGTAAAGTATTTATTAGAATTTACTATATAAATGTAAAAAAAACTCCACCAAAAAATACAAGATTGTGAAGAAAAATTACAATTCTTTCTGACAGATTGACAAATTTTGATTTTTTGTAATATATTTTTATTATGAATATTTTTAATAAACTTTTTTGCAGAATTTACCAAAGCGCATTCAGATTAGCAATGCCAATTTTACCTTACAGAAATCCCGTTATTTTTACAAATGTAAAAGAATGTGTACCACTTTTTCAAAAATTGAATGCCAAACGCATTTTACTTGTAACTGATTCATTTTTAAGAACTTCGGGAATTACAAAACCCCTTGAAGATTTTATGGCTCAAAATGATATTGACTGCACAGTTTACGATAGAACTTGTCCTAATCCAACTGTAAAAAATGTAGAAGAAGCAAAACAGTTATACATCGAAAATAATTGCCAAGGAATTATTGCTTTTGGAGGCGGTTCTTCAATGGATTGCGCAAAAGCAACTGGCGCTTGTATGGCATATCCAAATAAAACCCTTGAACAAATGAAAGGTTTACTTAAAGTTTGGAAAAAACTTCCACCACTTGTAGCGATTCCAACCACAGCAGGAACAGGAAGTGAAGTTACAGTTACAGCCGTAATCACAAATCCAGAAATTAAACACAAATACACAATGAATAACTTTACGATGATTCCTCCGTACGCAGTTTTAGACCCTGAAGTAACTTATTCTTTGCCGCCATCATTAACTGCAACAACAGGAATGGACGCTTTAACTCACGCAGTAGAAGCATACATCGGAAATTCAACAACAAAAGAAACTCGTTCCCTTGCTTTGGACGCTACAAAATTAGTTTTTGAAAATATCCAAGTTGCATACAACGACGGAAAAAATCAAAAAGCAAGAGCAAATATGTTAAAAGCCGCTTACAAAGCAGGACTTGCATTTTCAAAATCCTATGTAGGATACATACACGCTGTAGCTCACTCACTTGGTGGGCAATACAATATCCCACATGGATTAGCAAATTCAGTTTTAATGCCTTATGTATTAGAAAGTTACGGAAAATGTATTCACAAAAAATTGAAAGAATTATCAATCGCAGCAGGAATCGGAATGGAATCAGATAGCAACGAAGAAGCTGCAAATAATTTCATAAAAGCAATTCGTCAAATGAACAAAGAAATGGGCATTCCAGAAAAACTTCAAGGTATCAAAAAAGAAGACATCAAAATTATGGCAAAACATGCCGCAAAAGAAGCAAACCCATTATATCCAGTTCCAAAATTGATGAATGCAAAACAGCTTGAACAATTCTATTACGATGTAATGGAAGAAAAATAATTTTTTCTATATAATTAGATTAGACGCTTTTAAAATGCAATTTTGAATAAAAGGATAAAACATGACTGCTCAAGAAATTTCTAATATTTTAGACCAACAAAGAAAATTCTTTTTATCTGGAGAAACTTTACCAGTAAAATTTAGAAAAACAATGCTCAAAAAACTTTACGCTAGTATTGTTTCTCATAAAGAAGAAATTTTATCTGCATTAACTTCTGACCTTGGCAAAAGCGATTTTGAAGGATTTATGTGCGAAGTTGGACTTTCACTTACAGAAATTTCTTACATGATAAAAAATGTAAAAAAATTTGCAAAAGAAAAAACAGTTGTAACACCTCTTGCGCAATTTGCTTCTCGTTCTTACAAAAAACCTTGTCCATACGGAAACACTTTGATTATGAGTCCATGGAATTATCCTTTTTTGCTCACTATCGAACCTTTAGCAAACGCAATCGCCGCAGGAAATACCGCTATCATCAAACCAAGCGCATATTCACCTGCCACAAGCAAAATCGTTGAAAAAATCATCAATGAATGTTTTGAAAAAGAATTTGTTGCTGTTGTTACAGGCGGAAGAAGCGAAAACTCAGCATTGCTAGAACAAAAATTCGACTTTGTATTTTTCACAGGAAGTCAATCTGTTGGAAAAGAAGTTTTGCGTCACACAGCAGAAAACTTAACACCTGCAATTTTGGAACTTGGCGGAAAAAGTCCATGTATAATTGATAATTCTGCAAAAATAAAACTAGCTGCAAAACGAGTTGTATTTGGAAAATACTTAAACTGCGGACAAACTTGTGTTGCACCAGATTACATTCTTTGCCACAAAGATATAAAAGATGAATTTGTAAAAGAAGTAAAATCAGAAATTGAAAAACAATACGGAAAAAATCCTCTAGAAAATTCTGACTACGGAAAAATTATCAATCAAAAACACTTTGAACGAGTAAGTTCTCTTATCAATGCTGATAAAGTTGTACACGGTGGGAAAACAAACCCACAAACACAACAAATCGAACCTACAGTTTTAGATAATGTAACTTGGGATGATGCAGTTATGCAAGAAGAAATTTTTGGACCAATTATGCCAATTCTAACTTACGAAAATCTTGATGAAGTGATTGCAGATTTACAGAAAAAACAAAAACCTCTCGCACTTTACTTTTTTAGCGAAAATAAAAAGAATATCAAAACTGTTACAGAAAAAGTTTCTTACGGTGGCGGCTGTATCAACGACACAATTATCCATCTTGCCACAAGTGAAATGGGATTTGGTGGCGTTGGTGAAAGCGGAATGGGAAGTTACCACGGAAAAATTGGTTTCGACGCCTTCAGTCACACAAAAAGTATCGTTGACAAAAAAACATGGATGGATTTGCCAATGCGTTATCAACCATACGACAGAAAACTAAATGGTAAATTATTAAAGATGTTTTTGAGATAAACTTATGAAAGATTTTTTTGAACTAATAAACAAACGACAAAGTGTTCGCTCATACGATTCAACAAAAACTGTTGAAAAAGAAAAAATTGATTATTGCTTAAACGCAGCTCGTCTTACACCTTCTGCTTGTAATAGCCAAACTTGGAGATTTACAGTTTGTATGGGAAACAAAGCAAAAGAAATTGCAAATTGTGTTAGCGATGCAATAATGAATAAATGGGCAAAAGATGTTCCAGTTTTTATTGTAATAAGTGAAGAACCCTACAATATCACAGCTAAAATTGGTTCCAAATTAAAAGCTCAGGATTTTAGAACAAATGATATAGGTGCCGCCGCATTACAATTTTGTCTTGCAGCAACCGAACAAAATTTAGGAACTTGCATTCTAGGTTGGTTCAGTCAAAAACAAGTTCAAAAAGTAATCGGTAACAAACGCAAAGTTCATCTTGTTATTGCCTTAGGATATGCAACAGAAAATTATCCTATCCGAAACAAGATAAGAAAACCATTGGAAGAAATTGTAACCTACATTGAATAAAATAATTCGAGTAAAATTGAGTTTATTCTAAAAACATCGAAATCAACCAAATTAAAGACAGATTTCTCATTATCACCCAAAAACCTACTCTTTCAGTTTTTGTTGATAAAAACAAAACAACCATACTAAAAATTAAACTAAAATAAATTGCTACCCAAGCATAAACCAAAGAAAAAATTTTGAATCGATAAAAAAAGGTGAAGCCACAAATTATGACTTCACCTTTATCACTTTAAATTAAATTGGATTAATAGAAATAAGAGAATCCTAAATTACCTGCAAGTTCTTGTTTTACACCGATATAAACACTGTTGTTATAAATCCAAGTTTCATTGATTTCAATTCCTGCAGATTGAGCAGAAGTTGAACTACTAAATGAAACACCAGTATATGAATTACCAGATTGTTTAAAATAAGGCATATTTACATAAGTTCGACCATCTAGTTTATCATCCTCAAAAGTTTCTAAAATATATCCTTCTGTATTTGGTTCTACAATGTAGATTTTACTAAATTCACCGTATGTTTTTTCAAGCGAAGTTAAAGAGAATGCATTTCTATCCACAAAAATAAGGCGTGGAGTATAAGAAGAATCTATTCCTACTGCATTATCTGCATCTTTGCCATCAAAACTAATTTTGAATGCAAAATATTCAGGATTTCCTGATGGTAATATAAAGTTCAATCCAGTTCCTGCTTCGCCCATAAATTGTGTAAGACCAAAATTGTATCCCTTTGCAAGACTTGATTTAGGTGATGTTGAACCATCCCAAACATTTGGATCTGCAAAATCAATTACATCACCAGCATTATCCACAGTAGATGGATACAATAGTGCAGTTGCTAAAGAACGATCATCAAACTTAGAGAACTGAATTACTTTTTCATCAGAATATACTTTGCTAGATGTATCATCAACTTTGTATGCCACAACACGAACGATATATCTGTTACCAGCATTTACAGGCATTTTTGCACTATATTCATTGATATAAGCATTTACAAACTCACCATTAACTTCGTGAGTAAATTTGCGGAATTTAGATTTTTTAAGAACTTTATATTCAATTTCGTAAGCAACATTTCCAGTTCCATCGTCTTCTGCAATTTTATCCCATGTAACATTTAGATATGGTTGAGTTGGCATTATACCAACTTCTTCAGAAAGGACAATATTTGTTGGTTTTGAAAGTCCAGAGTCAGTTATAACTTTGATTTCTGCGAAAGTTTTATAATCTTCAAGATCTGAAGAATATAAATAACTCTCAGTAGAAACAAGGATTTTTAACGAATATTCTCTTCCTGCAAGAAGACCTTCTATCACTTGATATTCTGCAGCAGGGTTATCTATTTTTTTTATGATTGGACTTGTTATGCCATCTTCTGCAATCACATAATAATAAACATTTTGTTTGTTTAATTGTTCTGTTGTAAGTGGAGAAAATTCATATTTTACAGAAGTTGTTTTTTCTTCTAATACTTCAAGATTAGTTACAGCATCAAAATTTCCTGTTCTAAACCTATTCACCTCCATATATTTCGATGTATAAGTTTGTGCCTCTCCATTTTTATCCATGTATGAGATATTGAGATATGCCACACCAGGCACATAGTAACTACTATAAGGACTATATTCTGTATCAATATTCAAGCCTGTTCTTGTAATTATTTGCTCTTTTGAAGAAACAATAGGATTGTCGCTATAGCTTTCTTCTTTTAAAGCATACTCTACTGTACATCCTTCTGGAATGTAATCAATATTTGAAGAACAAATATATTGAGCTTCTTTTTGACCAGGTATAACTTCTACTTTACTAATTTTTGGTAAACTTAGATAAAAACTTTTATTCTTCTCTAAAGAAGATCCTCCAGCATTTTTAGCAGTAATTATAATTTTATATTCATTATAACTACTAAGAGTAAAGTCTTCTTCGCATTTTATGGCATCAAACTCGTAAGTAGTTTCAGTAACTGTTTTAGTATCTAAAACAACAGGGCTATAAGAATCAGTTGTAACTTTAATATCATATTCAGTTGCACCGTCAACTTTATCCCATGTTAATTTTACTCTAGTGATTCCTTGTAAAACTTTTAGAGATTCCATATTTACATAATTTGGAGGAATTACACCAACTTTAATTGATAAAGGAGTTGTACTTTCATATAAAAGTTTGTCTGAACTAGAATCAAATATTTTAAATTTATAATAATAAGTTTTATCTGTTTCTAAAGTGTCTGATTCATCTCTACAATATACAAAAGAAGAATCTACTTCTTCTATTTCTATTTCAGAATATTCACCATCAGCAGTTTCAGAACGGTATACTTTTAAATCTCCAACTTTTAATTCATTTGTGTAAATATAAACTGTATCAAAAATATCATCATCGTATTCAATTCTATAACTAGAAAAATCGTATGCTTTTGTCTTAAAAGTTAAAGTTCTTTCAACCTTTTCATAACCTTTTAATGTATAATTAATTTTTAAAGTATAATTTGTATTAGGAATTAAAGGTTTTTTGGAAGATTTATCTGCATAGATAATTTTTTCAATACTAAGATTATCATCATTATTCCAACTTGAATATTCATAATCTTTATTGTTTTCTTTATACAAAAAATATTCAAAAGAACTTAATGTTTGCAATTCCTCCGCTGTACAAAACAAAACATCAGCAAAGGTTGCACCAACAGTATCCACAGAAGGTTTGTAAGAATTCTGATATGGATCATTGTTATTTGTGGCAGGATCAATACAAGCGGTAAAAAGCATTGCAAATAATGCTATGCAAGCAATACCCCCCCCCTATACGCATGAATAGATTTTTCACTTCCATAATAACTCCTCGTCATATTAAACTATAATAAAAAAATTATAGCACTACGGTTAAAGTATTGCAAGTTTTTTACAAAGTTATTTACTATCAAGCCTTATAATAAAATATAGATACACAAGAATTATTATTTGCTTTTAAAAAATTAAATTCAAATCAAGCAGAATATATTTTTACTTTAATAAAAGATATTATTTCATAATTCTAAAAACATCGAAATCAACCAAATTAAAGATAAATTTCTCATTATCACCCAAAATCCTACTCTTTCAGTTTTTGTTGATAAAAACAAAACAACCATACTAAAAATTAAACTAAAATAAATTGCTACCCAAGCATAAACCAAAGAAAAAATTTTG
>JAZRJV010000001.1:0-145770 GCA_045645985.1 Treponemataceae bacterium | reverse complement strand
CTCGTTCTTTAGTTTTGATGAGCCATTTAGGGGATCCAAAAAAAGACGTTAAAAAAGCTCAAGAAAAAGCAGAAAAAGCTGGAAAAACTTGGACAGATGAAGATGCAGAAAAATTTATCAATGGTAAAAACCGCATGGCTCCAGTTGTAAAATATTTCGCAGAAAAACTTGGAAAAGAAGTTACATTCCTTCCTGATGCACTTGGACAAAAAGCAGCAATCGACGCTCTTCCAGAAGGTGCAGTTGCAATGTTGGAAAATACACGTTTCCACAAAGAAGAAACTTCAAAAGATGCAGCTGAACGCGACACAATGGCAAAAGAACTTGCTTCTTACGGTGATATTTTTGTAAATGACGCATTTGGTATAGCTCACCGCGACCAAGCTTCTACAGCTTCTATTGCAAAATTCGTTGAAACAAAAGTTGGCGGATTCTTAATGGAAAAAGAAGTAAAATATATCCAACCAATGGTAACAAATCCAGAAAAACCAATGATTGCTATCATCGGTGGTGCAAAAGTTTCTTCAAAAATCGCTGTTTTGGAATCACTTTTGAAAAACGCTTCAGCATTAGTAATCGGTGGTGGAATGGCTTACACTTTCTTAAAAGCACAAGGTTACAATGTTGGTAAATCTTTGGTAGAAGATGATTTTATCGACACAGCAAAAGACTTGTTGAAAAAAGCTGAAGAAAAAGGTGCAAAAATCATTCTTCCTGTTGACCATGTAGGTGCTACAGAATTTAGCCCAGATGCAACTCCAGTTGCAATCGATTCAACAGATATTCCAGCAGACTTAATGGCTATGGATGTTGGTCCTAAAACAGTTGAAATTTACACAGACACAATTCTTAACGCAAAATCAATCGTATGGAATGGTCCAGTTGGTGTATTTGAATTTGACGCATTTGCAAAAGGAACAGAAAAAGTTGCTCGCTTAGTTGCAGAAGCTACTGCTAAAGGTGCTATGTCTGTAGTAGGTGGAGGAGACTCTGTTGCAGCTGTAAACAAATTCAACCTTGCTGACAAAATGAGCCATGTTTCAACAGGTGGTGGAGCTTCTCTCGAATTCCTCGAAGGAAAGACTCTTCCTGGTATTGCATGTTTGGAAACAAAATAAGTTTTAAGTAGATAAAGTATGCGAGTTTTCGAAAGAAAACTCGTTAGCACGCTTCAGCGTGCGACAATTGCTTGCTTAGAAACAAAATAAGTTTTAAGAAAAAAATTTGATGGCGGGTAAAATCCTGCCACATTTTAACTATAAAAATTTTTATATAAAGGAATAAAATTATGGCAAGAACACATTATATTGCTGGAAACTGGAAAATGAATACAAGTAAAGCAGAAGCTGTTGCTTTGGCTAAAGACCTTGTAGAACAATTAAAAGGAAAATCAAACAAATACATGATTGGTGTTCCATTTGTTTACCTTGATGCAGTTGCACAAGTTGTAAAAGGAACAAACATTCTTCTTGGAGCACAAGATGTTGCAGCAACTGCAAACGGAGCTCACACAGGTGAAGTTTCAACAGAAATGCTCAAAGACATCGGAGTTCAATCTGTAATTCTTGGTCACTCAGAAAGAAGACATGAAATCGGTGAAAGCGATGAACTTATCAACAAAAAAGTTCGTCGTGCATTAAACGAAGGTCTTGAAGTTGTTCTTTGTATCGGTGAACTTTTGGCAGAAAGAGAAGCTGGAGAAGCAGAAAATGTTTGTGCTTTCCAACTTTCAGCAGGTTTAGCTGGTGTTACAGCAGAACAAATGAAAAATGTAACAATCGCTTACGAACCAGTTTGGGCTATCGGAACAGGAAAAACAGCTACTCCAGAAGATGCACAAGCTATCCACAAATTCTGTCGCGATTATATTGCAAAACTTTACAGCCAAGCAGTTGCAGACGAAGTTATCATCCAGTACGGTGGTTCAATGAAAGCTTCAAATGCACCAGAACTTCTTGCTCAACCAGATATTGACGGTGGTCTTATCGGTGGAGCTGCTCTTAAAGCAGAAACATTCGTTCCAATCTGTGTAATCTAGTATTTAGTTTTATTGGATAAGACTTAAAGAATATCGCTAGTTAATTTTCTTCAAAAAGAATTTTAACCTAGCGATTTTTTTTTGCTTATTTTAGTTTGCAGATAAAATCACAAAAAGTACAGTTGTCTTTTGTTTTTCCTTTTGGGAGAAGTTTTTGTTTTTTCAATTCTTTTATTTTTGAAGAAAGTCCGTCGATATAGCAAAGTTTTATCATTGGATTTTTACTTGCATTTTCAATTACTTGGTCAAAAGTTTGATTGATATTTCCAATTATCAATTTTTCGTTTTCGTTGGCAAAGCCACAACAAGGGGCAATTCGTCCGTCGCTGTGAACATACAAAATTTGCCCAGGACCTGAACAAAAATCTTCTTTGAACCATTTTTTATCTTTCCAACTTCTTTTATCATCGCTTGTGTAAGATTCGTCAAAAGTGAAAACTTGATAATCAAAGCAATCTGGAAGTTCTTTTATCAATTTTTGCGGATTAAAAATGTGATTTTGTTCTTTATAATTTACAGTTTGAATTTTTATCATTGAAGAATCTTGCCAAATTTCAAAAATCGCATTACAAAAATCACTTATTTTTTGCAAATATGAAGAAAATTTATTTTCTGTTTTGAGTTTTGAATCATTTTCATTTTTACAAGAACTTTCATAAGTTAGTGCGTGAAAATAATCAAAACTGATTCCGATTTTTCCGTCAAAACCTGCGTCGTAGATTTTTTGCAAAGTGATTTTTAATTCTTCTTGATTTTTCCACCAAACGCCATTTGTCATAATGCAGTCAAAAAGCAAATCTTTTTCAACTGATTTTTTTGTGATTTCTTCAATAATTTCTGGAAATAAAAAAGGTTCTCCTCCAGAAAATCCAATGTGAGTGATTTGTTCTAAATTTTCTTCTGTAAGAGAATCTAAAAAGTTTATTGCAGCGTTTATATCCAATTTTGCATTATTTTTTTTGATGTAACAATGATTACATTTTAAATTACATAAATCAGTTACCGAAAAAATAATTTCGTAAGGAAAAAATCCTTTTTGATTTTTATTTTTTATAAACGCCACATAAACCTCGATAAAAATTAGTAAATTACAGCAATTTTTTTTGCTTTAACTTTTCCTGTTAAAATTCCGTCTTTTACTTTGAACTTAATTCCGTTTGCGTGGTCGATATATTCGCCATCAGCTAAAGCAACTTTGTGATTGATGTTTTCTGTTCCTTCTTTGATGTTTACGATAACAACACCTTTATCCCCGCGTTCGATAATCAAAGTTTCATAAGTTGAGCCGTTAGAAAGTTTTTCGTCAAGACCAACCATTGCGTTTCTGAATTTGTTTACAGCCACAACTTCTGGATGCATAAATTCGTCGTTACCTTTGTCTCCGATTTGAGAAACGCCAGGGAATTGAGTTGCTTCTGCACCTTGTGGGCGGCTGAAGAAAAGTGGAGTTCCGTATTGTCGTGCTGTGATTATTGCCCAACCAGCTCTAAGTTGGAAGTGAGTCATTTTTGCAGATTCACCTTGGTTTGCGTATGTGTCGTGAGATTCAACCCAAGTAACAAGTTTGTCTGGATTTGCAGGATGATTAAAATCTTCCAATGCAGCTGCAGAAAGTCTTTTTTGAGAAAGTGCGCGACGCAAATTTCCACCGTAGTTACTTGCTGTTACAGAAACAAATTCTGTGTATTCCTTTTCACGAGCATTTCCACCTTGCAAAACTTCGCCATAAAGGAAAAGTTCGTCAGCACGAGAAAGCATTTTTCCGTTGATTGCTTTTTTTCCTGTAAAAATTGGCCAGAAATCATTGTCTTTGCTGTTATCATCTCGTGGGTCATCTGGAAGTCCGATATGTTTTGCTGTGTCAAATCTAAAACCGTCGGCACCACACAAAATTGTATCGTTCATGTAATCCATAAAATAATCTTGGAATAATGGATTTTCTGTGTTTACATCAGGAAGTCCACCCATTTGACCTGTAGTTCCTTCATATCGGTTTGACCAGTTTTTGATAGGATTTCGTCCGTTTGCGTGAAGAAGTTTATTCATTCCACCAACTGCTTCGATGAACTCTGGCAAAACATCCGGAAGATATGATGAAGTGTGATTTGGCAAAACATCAACGATAACGCTGATTCCGTATTTTTCGGCTTCTTCGCACATTGCCTTAAATTCTTCGCGAGTTCCTAATTGATAGTTCCCGATTTTCCAAGCGATAGGCTGATAGTGATAATACCATTTTCCGCCAGTTCGAGTATTACTCATTAAAGCCATTCCTTTTTCGTCTCCTTCGCGACAAGCGTTAATCGGAGAAGTTTGAATTGCTTTGAATCCAGCCTTTGCGATATCTGGCAAGTTTTCTTTGATTGTGTTAAATGACCAACACCAACATTGAATGATTGTTCCGTTTTGAACTTTTTGGCGGTTCAAGGCTGGATCTAAATTTAGATTTTGTAAATCTTCAGCTGAAAGTTGTGAAGATGCAACATTTTTTGTAGAAGTACAACTAAAAACAGTAAATCCAACAAATACAAAAGTAATTGCAATTAGAATTGATAAAAATCGTTTCATAAGTTTTCCTTGAATAGTGAAAGTATGATTATATTGTACAAGATTTTTTTAGAGTAGAAAAGTATAATTTGTTGTTAACTTAGAAATTTCTTCTATCGAAAGCCCTGTGACAAAATTTCACCACACACCTTTATTATCAAGAGAAAATGTAAAAATGAATGAATCTTGGAGAAAATTTTTGTAAAAAGTTGCTTTTAGAAAATTTCTAGATTGTCAAAAATAATATATTACATACTTGACGGGGGGGGGTAATTCCCTTATACTGTAACTTGAGTTGAAATCACACTAAAACTAAGTTTGTGTTGAAAACTCAAAAATTTTTACTGTAATTTCACTTCATATTATGAAATTGCAACATAAGGACAGTTTATGAAAAAAATTAGTATAATTTTAACAATTTTGCTTGTAATGGGTATGATTTTTTGTGTAACAGGCTGTAAAGACCCAGAACCAGCCCACGAACACACTTTTTCAGATGCATGGTCAAAAGATTCAACTTACCATTGGCATGCCGCAACATGTGAGCACCCAACCGAAGTAAGCGAAAAAGCAAAACACACATTTGGCGACTGGAAAGTAACCAAAGACCCAACCGAAGAAGCAGAAGGCAGCAAAGAACGAGTATGTACCGTATGTGGCTATAAAACGACAGAAGTAATTGCAAAATTAGACCATACACACAAGTTTTCTGATGATTGGACAAGTGACGATATTTACCACTGGCACAGTGCAACATGTGAACACACAACAGAAGTAAGCGACAAAGCTGAACATACCTTTAGCGATTGGCAAGTAACAAAAGAAGCCTCTTGTACAGAAAAAGGCGAGAAAAAAGTAACATGTACAATTTGTAGTTATGAAAAAACTGAAGTAACCTACAAAGCCGAACATACATATACAGACGGAATATGTGAATGCGGTATGCGAGAAATGGTACTAATTCCCGCAGGCACATTCCAAATGGGAAGTGAGCAAGGTCAACCAGTGCACGAAGTATCAATAACAAAAGATTTTTATATGGGAAAATACGAAGTAACCCAAGCAGAATATGAAAAATACTGTAGTTATGGAGAAGGTAATCCCAGTTCAAGTAGGGGAAATGGAGATAATTATCCAGCATATCATGTAAGTTGGTATGATGCCCTTGTGTATTGTAATAAACGATCTATGGCAGAAGGATTAACCCCATGTTATAGCATAAGCGGTAACTCAGACCCAAGTAAATGGGGAAGGGTGCCAACATCAAGAGATAGTACCTGGAATGCTGCAATATGTAATTTTGAAGCAAACGGATATCGCTTACCAACAGAAGCAGAGTGGGAATACGCAGCTCGAGCAGGAGATAATACTGTAGATAGTTTAACATATAGTGGAACAAGTGATGTAAATAAATTATGCGAATACGCATGGTATTTTTCAAATTCAAGTAGTAAAACTCACGAAGTAGGAACAAAGAAGGCAAATGACTTTGGCTTGTATGATATGAGTGGAAATGTATGGGAATGGTGCTGGAACTGGCACACCAGTAGTTATGACACAGTCACAGAAGGAGGTAATGACCCAACTGGTGCCTCTTCGGGCGACCACCCCCCCTTCCGCGGGGGGGGGTTGGGGGGCGATTGGGGCTTCTGCGCCGTTTCTTACCGTAACTACTACGCCCCGAGCTACCGCACTGGCGATCTTGGCTTCCGTGTGGTGCGTACAGCATTTTCAGAATAATTTATTTTTTACATAAAATTTTTATCCCCCAACGAAGTTTCAAAAAATCTTCGTCGGGGATTTTTTTTACAAAAAGTGCAAATTATGTCATACTGAACTCGTTTTAGCATCTCACTACCAGAAAAGTCGTTAGAGTTTTCCAATCCGTGTGGCAATTTAAAAACAACGAAGTTTTATCACTCAATGCCTTTGACATTTCGCTTTTACCTAATCTCCGCCCATTTCTACGCACCGCCCAAAAACAAAGCAAGATTAAATGCGTAAACGCAAAATTGTAGCCAACGCGTAGACGGAAAATGGAACCGACCTGCCTTGACGAACGAAGTGAGGAACCGCAGGTCGCGGGACATTTTTCGTCGAAAGCGTTGGCTGAAATTCAGCATTTACAAAATTTCTTCTTGCTTTATTTTGTGCAATTTTTTTTATAGATTTTTTACCTACTTCATTGTATAATGTAATAAACATTATTTTGGAGGTTTGTGTCCTCATGACAAAGTTAAAGAAAATTGCCATGTTCTTTTTGGTTTTGGTGATTTCTTCTGTTTGTTTTGCGCAATCTTTTGATTTTATTGAAGATGTTGTAAATACAAAAGAAGTTACATTTTTACAAGTTGCTACCTTGGTGGCTCAAGATTTGAATTTAGTTCAAAATTCTGTGGAAAATTCTGAAATTACTAAAAGTTTGATTACTTCCTTTCCAAAACTTGAAAAAATCACTAAAAAATATGAAGCAAATTTAGAAAATCCAATACAAGTAAGGGATTTTTCTCAAATTATTTGTACTTGCTATAATGCAAAATCAAGTTTAATGTACATTATTTTTTCAAGTCCACGATACGCTTTTAGACAACTTATTGCATCAGGATATTTTCCAATGACAATGCAACCAGATGCAAAACTTTCTGGTGTAAAAGCCTTGTCTGTTATCGCTGACTTTGGTGAAAAAGCAGGAGAAACAAAATGAAACGAATTTTTTTAACATTTCTTCTATTATTAACATCATTTTCTGTATTTGCCTTTGATTTTGGTGGAATTTTATCTACAACAAGTTATGTTCAAGATTCAGTAAAAAATCTTTCGTTTAATCAATATGTGGAATCTTCCATTTGGATGAGAGCAAAATTAGGAAATAACACAACTTTGACTTCCGACATTTTCTATTCATTCAATGGGGATTTTGCAAATGATGCTGAAATACAAGCTGGAAAAACTTCATCTTTTATCAATAAATTGGATTTATCAAGTTTAAAACTCGATACAAAATTCAATCTTAAAAATAATAATTCATTAAATTTAACTTTAGGAAGATTTTTGATAAATGATTTTTCTGGCTTTGTTTTTGCACAAAAATTAGACGCCCTTGCCTTGAGTTTTGTAAACGAGAACGCAACCGTAAATTTTTATACAGGTTATACAGGTTTGTTAAATCATCACACAGTTCCAATGTATTCTCCATCTTTTGTGCCAGAAGATAAATCATTGTATACTTTTACTTCTCCATACATCGTGGTAAATGTTTCTGCAAAATTTCCAGTTTTGTTTGCTTCTCAAAATCTTGGAGTTGAACTTTTTACCGCAGTTGATGCTCATAAATTTGAATACAATCGGCTTTATTCATCTTTAGCTTTTGACGGACCAATTTACAAATCTTTGTATTACGCTTTAACAAGTACATATCAGTTTAATTTAGGAACATATCCAGAAAATCATTCTTGGGGAAATTTTACAAAGGCTGAAATTTCGTATTTCTCTGGAATTAACTCTTTGATTTTATCTGCAAATGTAATTTATGTTTCTGACAGTTTTACACCAATTTCTTCTATTGATATTTTAACTGACGGAAGTAACTTAGATTCAGTTTTCAAAACAGGATTTTTGGCATCCATCAAACCGATTGAACCTTTGTTTTTATCTTTGAGTAGCGATTTTGTTTTTGATGTGGCAGAAAATAACTCAGTTCAAGATTACAAAGGATTTCAATATTCTGCTCAAGTACGATACCAAATTTTTGATGATGTGCTTGTAAATTTTACAGCCTCACAAATTTTCTATAATCAAGATAATCCTATTTATCAAAATCAGGATTCATATTTATCCTTAAAAGCACATGTTCGTATTTCATTTTAAGGGGGAAGAAAATGAAAACTACTTTTAAAAGAATATTTTTGTGTTTTACCCTAATTCTTTTGGCAACAATTTGTTTTGCACAAACTCGTAACATTCAAGTTGTTTCAGCAGTTGGAAAAGTTGAAAAACAACAAGACGGACTTTGGGTTCCAATTAAAGAAGGTGAATTTCTTTCAAAAGGAACTTTGATTTCAACTGGCTTTAGGTCATCTGCAACATTAAAGTTTGAAGGTTCTGTAATTTCAGTTGCTGCACTTTCAAGATTGACAATTTCAGAATTGCTTGAAAACGAAAATTCTCGAGATACTTCAATTTTTTTGGATGTAGGAGAAATTAAGGCTGACATTAAAACTTCTGACAATAAGCGAGTAAGTTTTACAGTTAGAACTCCGATTGCAACTGCTTCTGTAAAAGGAACTGCCGGAATGGTTAATGCTTTAGGTGAAGTTGTAAGTTACGAAAATGTTTGGGCAACATCTGTTATAAATCCAGACGGAAGTAAATCTTCAAAAACAATTCCTGTTTCACAAGGTATGCATTTAAGTCTTTCTGCTAATGTTGGTTCTGGTTCGCCTGTAGCTTTAACCTTGGCTTCTGATACTGGAGTTTCACCTCTTTTGCAAAATGTTTCTGATATTGACAACGAATTTAAAGGAACTGCCTTTGTCTCTGATTCTGCAAATCACAATGGCTCACAAATTCCTGTTGGCAAAGACAATATCGATACATCTTGTTATGTAAATCTTGATGTAAGTTATAAAAAATAAAAGGAGCGTAATTATATGAAAATTTTTGCAAAGACATTTTTTTTATCTTTAGCATTCTTGTTTTTTGCTTGTTCTGAAAATACAAATTTTGAACAAAAAAATACTGGTTTTTTAATTGAAGCTCCAAAACAAACTGCTGATATGAATTTGATTGCAAGGGGACACGAAGGAAGAAATGAAAGTTCTACTCAAACTTCTTTGATTTTAACAGCAAATCTTAAAAATGCAAAAGATAATTCTGTAATTGATGTTTTTACAACAACTTGTGTGCCAGAACAAATAATTTCTGTTCAACTCAAGGGAAATAAATGGGACGAAGTTTTTGTAGAAATAAAATTTTCTGACATAAAGCATACTGATTTAATTTGGGCTTACGGAAAATCTGATTCTTTTGTGCTAGAAGATAAACAAACAGATATTTCTGTAGAATTAGAATATTACGATTTAGCTTTTTATCTTTCTCAAAATCCATTTGAATTGATTGTTACAAATGAGGTAGGAAATCCAATTACAAAAAAATCTGAAAAGGGAAATTATGTCGTAAAATCAACTGATGTTTTGAATGTAAGTATTTCTAATTTAGATATTTTTAGTGAAGTGGATTATACTGCTCCTGCTCAAACTTATTCAATTAGTTGGACTTTGAACGGAAATGATATTGTCGAACTAGACGACTCTGGTGAGTTAATTATTCTGAATATTTTTAATATCGAAGGAATTTTGTCTCAAAATAATGTACTTCAAGCAGAAATTGATATAACTGGTGTTGGTAAATTTAATGCTTCTTTTGTTTTTGATGTGGAATTAAATTAGTTTTGGGAGAGTTGAAAATGAAAAAGATTTATTTAGTTTTATTTGTAATTTTAAGTGTTTTTGTTTTTTCTTGTAAAGATAATTTAATTTCTGATGATTTATCTTCTAATCAAAATTCTGGTGCAGGACAAGTTAAAGTTTTTGTAAAACAAAGCCGTCTTATTGGACCAGAACTTTCTGATGTTTCTTGGGATGTTAAATTACAAAAATCTGGCGAAAACAATACAATTTCTGGCAAAAACGAAAATGGCTATTATTTATTTAGTGGCTTATCCGACGGAACTTACAATATTACAGTTTTTGGCAAAATTGGTGAAGTAGAAAAATTTACAGGTTCTGCCCAAGTAACAATAGCAAACGGAAATTCAGTTAGCGTAAATGTTCCCATTGTTGCTAAAAAGGGAACTGCTGAGGTTGTGGGTACAGGTTATGCTACAATTACAATGGATATGAGCGATAAATTGCTTAGTTTACTAAATTCTATGGGTTCAAATGCTTATTTTTCATCAGTCCTTGTAGCTGGTGACAACGGCATCTACTATATGGCCTCTCTTGTAAAACAAAATTTAGATGAGCAAGGTGAAATTGTTTCTATCGAAATTTTTGATAACAAAAAAGTTGAGTTTGAGTATACAAGTAAAACTTCAATTCCAGCTGGATATTACTACTTAACTTTTTCTGGTTTAGAAGAGTTTGGATATGCTATCAAGTTAAAAGATAATCTTGTAGAAATTGGTGATGGATTAACTACAAATATTGTTTTAACTGAAAATGATTACGAATTGGTAGAAGAGTTAAGCGAAAGTCAAATTTTTTATGTAGATAATTCTGATAATAACCATGTGTATGATACAAATAATACGACTTACGCAGGACTATCCTTGTCTAATCCACTTGGGTTTAGAAATATAAATGAAAACACTTCTTATGGAAATATATTATATTTAATTTCTGATGTAAATACTTATGTAAATACTGATGTAAATGCTGAAAGTAGTATTTCTTATATTTCAGTAAGTACGATAACTTCTTTTGGTTCTAATATTTTTAATATTATCAATAATAATAAAAATTTTTCTTTGAAGTTTGAAGGTACTTTTCTAAAAAATATCAAACTTACTAATACAACTGGTGCTGGATTTATCCTTCTCCAATGTCCTATTGATGGTAAAGTAATTCTAGATACTCCTATTGTACAAGATTCAAATACTGATTCTACTGTTTTAATGAGTAAATCTTCAAAGCTTGTAATAGGACAAAATTTTTCTGGTGAATTAGGAATTTGCTTATCTTTTGAAGATTGGAATATAGGCGATACTGTTATAACTTTTGAAAACGGCAAACCTAAAAATGCAAATTTTTATATTAGTGAAGATGCTGATATGCCTACAGGTTTTGCTTCTATGTTCTACATTGATGATAACGGAAAACTTGCACAATATGATGCAACTTCACAGTGGGTTAATTTTGCTTGGGACGACGAATGTCCTTATTTAATAACACAAACTCAAGCTAAAAACAAAACTTTCATGTATGTTGAACTTAGCGATTCTTTTACAGGTGTTTCAACTTACGACGGAAACAGAACTTGGTATTTTATCGCTAATGGTTTTGACTTAAGTGGAAATGCTGTATCTTCCCTTTACAAAGTTTCAGCTTCTACTGAGTATACTGATACTGTAACACCAGAGAAGATTTGTGAAGTTAAATTGGACGAAACTGGTCAAACTTCAATTAATGTACAGGATATTTATATATACAATGGTGAAATATATTTGTGTAATTTATCCTCTTATGATACTTATAATACTTATGAAGTGTATGTATCAACTCTTAATGATATAGACTTTGGTTGGAAGTATCTACACTCTACAGGAGATACAGTAACAGCATTATTAGTTGAGAATGATGTTATTTATATTGCAACTACTACATCTGTTGATAACTCTGGTGTTACCCATTCTGAAATTTGGAGATATAAATGGGATAGTGATTTAGACTATACAACGGCTGTTGATACTTATAATCAAGGTGGAAAAATTATACCTGTTCCATACTATCAAACTTCATCTGATGAGGAATTGAAAGTAGGTGAAAGTTTCCCAGAAAATTCTACTTTCCGTATAACAGATTTGTATTCTGACGGAACTTCAGTTTATGGCTTGTTGGCAAATTATGGCAGCGTTACCAAAGAAAATAGTTACGATTTAGCAGAAAAAATTCATTTACGAGGTAGTATATTCAAACTAGGGGTAAATAGTGATGACGCTATTGGGGCACCTAAAATGACAGCAACTCATTCATACTTAAGAGATACTTTGGTAGTAAGTGGGAATTACAAACAAGACTTCATTTTGCCACGTAAAATTATTGGAATTTATAATAGAAAATTATTTATTGCTGATGATGGTTTGATACCCGATGGTTCTCGTAATTTGAATAGATTTTCTGTTTTTGATTTAGATACAGCTGTTTCAGAATTTATAGAAGTTAGTTTTGACTTTTCTGTTTCATCAGCTTCTTCTTCACCATATAATGTATATGGTTCAATTTATGAAAATATTTTTTTATAATGAATAATAAAATTTCAGTATGTGTGCCAGTTTATGCTACAGAGGCGGTTTTAAAGAATTGCCTTTGTAGTATCGCTGGACAAAACTTTGATTCTTTTGAAATCATCATTGTAGATGATTGTTCTCCTGGTGTGCAAAATTCAAAACTTGGTGTAAATTCCATTGTAAAAGAAGTTCAAAAGGAATTTCCTTCAGTAAAGATAAAAGTCGTTCAGCATAAAAAAAATCGCTCTCTTTTAGAAGCTCGTAGAACAGGATTTCTTAATTCCTCAGGAAAATTTATCACCTTTGTTGATAGTGATGACGAACTTTTGCCAAACGCACTTTCTGTTATGTACGAAAATGCAGTAAAAAATCAAGCAGATATTGTTCATTGTAATTCTCAAATAATTTTTAAAGAAGATGAAAAGGATTTTATAAAGCAAGATATTGTCAATAAAGTTGAAGAAGTTTATGGCGGAATTTTAGAAAATTCTGATATTATGCAAAGTTTTATGTTCAAAACAGAAAAATCCCACAATGGATTTGTTTGGGCAAAATTATATTCTAGAGAACTTGTAAATCAGGTTTTTAACGAAGTTCCCATGATGTATTGTACCCTAGGTGAAGATTTGTGTTTAAGTTTTTTCTTTAATCTTTTTGCAAAAAAGTATGTTGGTCTTACCCAAACAAAAGTTTATAAATACAATTATGTAACAGGAATTACATCTTATCATAAAAATATTAGCATAAAACAATTTGAACACAGTTGTTCAGTTTCTACCGTTTTTACAGTTTTGTTTTCTTATGTAAATGATTTATTGCAAACTTGCCAGTCAAAAGATGAAGAACAAACTATTTTGATGTACAAAAAAGTTTTGCAAGAAAAATGTATCAATTTTGCAAAAAATAATATTCTTATGCTAGATAATTCAGTTTCAAAAGAAAATTATCAAGAATGTAGGGATATATTATTAGATTATTGGGGTACAAACTTAATAAATCGAATAGAAACTGACTTTGATAAATAGATAATTGATAAAAAATTCTATTCTACTTGCATATTTTCTTTATTTTAGGTAGTATTATAATGTTATAGAATTAGTACATTTATATTGGAGTTATAAAATGGGTGTAATTGGAATTATTTTATTAGTAGCTTTTGTAATCGTATGTATTTTATTGGTTGCAATCGTTCTTCTTCAAAATGATGAAGGTGGCGGACTTGGTGGTCTTTTAGGTGGTCCTGCTTCTACTACTTTTGGTTCACAATCAGGAAATGTTCTTACAAAGACAACTTATGTTTTAGTTACTTTGTTCTTCTTAACAAGTTTTGGTTTAGCACTTATTAACAAAGCACCAACTAAAGATACTCTTAGTGGAGCTGTTGAACAAACAGAAGAAGTTGCTGGTGAAAATGAATTCTGGAAAGATAATGCACCTGCAGAACTAAAAGCAGACGAAACTGCAGTTGAATCAACAGAAGTTGTAACAGAATAATATTTTTGAGGTGTGTATGACCCTTGCTGATGTTTTTAATCCCAATATTATAAAAGTAGGGCTTGAAAGCGACGATAAGGACGAATTATTTGAAGAGATGGTTCAAGTTATTATCGATTCAGATTCTTCTTTGAACCGAGAAAAACTTTTGTTGGCTCTTGAGCAAAGAGAGTCGATGATGAGCACAGGGATCATACACGATGTTGCAGTTCCTCACGGAAAAACTGATGCAGTAAATAAAGTTATTGGTTGTATCGGTGTTTCAAAAAAAGGAATTGATTACGAATCTTTAGACGATTCTCCTGTGCACTTGGTTTTTATGTTGTTTTATCCAAAGAATTTTGTAGAAACAAGTTTGCAAATTTTCAAAAAGTTAGCTAAAATTTTAGAAGATGCAAATTTTAGACAAGAAATTTTAAGTCAAAATTCTGCCCATGGAATTTATGATGTTTTGTGTCGTTATGAAAATCTTTTAGGAGAATGATATGTCAGAAGTTGATGTTATTAGCCATTTGATGAATGTTGAAAATCAGGCTTCGGCTTTGATTTTTGAAGCACAAACTGTGGCTGAGAAAAATATTTCTGATGCAAGAGCAACCGCCGAAAATCTTTATAAACAAAAATACGAAAAATTACTTAATGAATTAGAATCAGATTATTCTGAAAAAGTCCAAAAAATCATACAAAATAATAAAAATTCCTTTAACGAATATCAACAAAAAACACAAAATTTATCTCAGGATGTAAAATCATTTAACGAATTATTAGAATCATTGCTTTTTGAAGGCAAAAAGTAGGTTCTTATGGATAAGTCTGGAGCTTCTGCCTTCGTTTACGCAAAAGCAAGTGGAATTTTAGCTCGTTCTTTTGTTGGAAATCGCACAAACAAACTTTTTGAAGCAAAATCTCTTTCAGAATTATGGAGTTTGGTTTTTAAAACTGAAGTTCCAATGATTCCCGAAGTGATGTTGGCAAAACAGATTGAAGTTGAAGCCCAAAACAGATTTATAAAAGAATATACAGATTTAGTTGCTTGTTATTCAAAACCAGATCCGATTTTTACAATTTTACTTCGTTTTTACGAATATTCAAACTTAAAAGATGTTGTATCTTCACTTGTTACAGGAAAAAATGAGTTGCCACCTTTGGTTGATATTGGTAAATTTGCAACTTTGAATTATTCAAAATATCCAGATTTAGAAAAAATTACAGAAGGAACTGAATTTGATTGGTGCAAAACTGTTCCAGATATTCACAGCGAAAAAGATTTTGAGCATAAACTTGATGTTCAATATGTTCGTGTGCTTTGGAAAGCTGTACAAAAATTGCCTTTTACCGAAAGAGAACCTGTTGAAAAATTTCTTGGTCAGTCCTTTTTGCATAAAAATATTTCTTGGGCGCTTCGCTTGAAAATGTATTATAATTTTACAAACGAGCAAGTAAAGGAATATTTAATTGCCTTATCGGACAATCCAGATTATTCAGATCCAGTTGCAGGTTACGCTTTGAAAGTTTTAGATTTCCCAGTGGATTCTTGGGCAGATTGGAAGCAAAGTGCAATTTCTGATTACATCAATCCTTATTTTGATTCTGAAGATTGGAAAATTGACCCTCGGTGGCTTCAGCAGTCTTTGAAAAAACGCACAAATGATTTGGCTTTAAAAACTTTTAGATTATATCCTTTTACTGCAAATGTTTTGGTAACTTGGTTTAAAATTAAGCAATTTGAATTGGACTGGATTAGAATTGCAGCCGAAGGTTTAAGAATGAATGTTTCTTCTTCTGAACTAAAAAAAATTGCAGGAATTGAACATTTATAATATAATGGAGAGATATGGCACGAACAGCAATAATGCGACTTTTAGAACTTATGGTTTTAAAAGAAGACATTTCAAAAGTTATAGAATATATTGGTAAGGCAAAATGCTTTCAATTTGACACTGATTTAGAAGCCGTCAATTCCTCAGTTTCTAATTCTCAAAAAGATATTTTTGATAAATTACAATTAACTCGAAATTTTTTAAATATCGATGATGTGGAAGATTACGGAAATGATTTTTCTTTGCCAACTGAACAAGATGAAACTCGAGCACAAATCATTATCGATTCTGTGGAAGATATAAAAAAACGCGAAACTGAGGCTTCCGAAGAAAAAAAGAAACTTGAAGATGCTTACAAAGAAGCCTTATCTTTTGCAAACTTGAAAGTTCCGTATTCTCAATTAGACCATCTTTCATTTTTGAGTTTACGAATCGGAAAAATCGATCCAAGCCTTTTTGATGAATTGGCTTTTTCTGTAGGTGCTCGTGGCATTGTTATTCCTTTGGGCGAAGATAAATCTAAAATTTTGGCCGCTTCATCTAAAAAAGGAAGATTTGCTTTAGATTCAGAATTGAAGAAATACGGTTTTGTTGCGTTAGAAATTCCAGAAAATTTTCAGGGAATTCCAGATGATGTTTTAGCATCCATGCAAATTGAAACCGTAAAGGCAAAAGAAAATTTAGATTCTATTCAAGAGGAACGCAAGAATTTTGCAGATACGCACAAAGATGAATTGATTTCGCTTTTGCGCCATTATTCAGTTGGAATGCAAGTTCAAGCTGTTCAAGAAAAACTTGAATCAACTCAGTTAGTTTACAGAATCACAGGTTGGATTCCACTTGCACAATCTCGACAAGTTATGAACGATTTGGACGAACTTACAGAAGGAAGAATTGCAATTCGTCAGTTTAATCCAAACGAAGTTCCAAGCGTAAAATCTGGGCGAGAAAAAGTTCCTGTAAAATTAAATCATGGAAAAATCGTTGCTAACTTTGATAGAATGATTTTTAGTTACGGTTCTCCACTTTATGGAACAATCGACCCAACTCCTTTTGTTGCTTTCTTTTTCACCTTGCTTTTTGGGTTGATGTTTGGTGATGCAGGGCAGGGATTGGTTTTCTTAATTTTGGGAATTTTGATGACAACTAAAGTTATTAAAAAGTTTCCAGTTTTAGGGCCAGGTTTTGGACCGATTTTCATTTGTATCGGAATTAGTAGTACGATTATGGGAATTTTAACTGGTGAATTTTTTGGTAACGGAGAAATTTTGGAACCTGTTTCAAGATTTTTGAAAGAGCTTTTTGGCGACACAAGTCATGGGCCGATTCTTCATCTTATGCCGTCAGCAAGTTCTATCGATAAATTGTTCTATTTCTTGTTGTTTACAATGGCAATCGGATTTATCATCAATTCTGTTGGTTTGGTTATCAATATTATCAATAATTTTTCTCTTGGAAGAATTGGAAAAGCGATTTTTAGCAAAACTGGAATTTGTGGAACAATTTTCTTTTGGTATGTTGTTTTTATCGCAATAAAAATTTTCTTTTTGAAAGGTTCGCTTCACGCTTACGATTTTGTGATTTTGGGAATTTCACTTTTGGGTGTATTTTTTTCAGAACCCCTTACTCATCTTGTGGAAGGCCATCGTCCAATTATGGAAAATGGAATTGTTGCAACTTTTGTGGAAGGAATTGTTGAACTTCTTGAAGTTGTTTCAAGTTATCTTTCTAATTCAGTTAGTTTTTTGCGTGTAGGCGCTTTTGCTTTGGCTCACGCAGTTTTAGGTTACATCATTTTTACAATGACATCTTTAATTCAGAATAATGGTGGAATCGGTGGAACTGTGGGAAGTATCGCGGTTTCAATTTTTGGAAACTTACTTGTAATCGTGCTTGAGGGAATGATTGTTGCAATTCAAGTTGTTCGTTTGCAATATTACGAATTTTTCTCAAAGTTTTTTACAGAAACTGGTAGAGAGTTTGAACCTTTTGAGTTCAAATATAAATAAATTTTTTACAATAAAATTTGGGGGAAAATATGAAAAAAAATCTTTTGGTAGCATTTTTGATGCTTTGCTTTGTTTTTGCAGGAGTTTTTGCACAAGAAGCTGACATCATGTTGATTAACGAAGATGTTCCAGCTGCAACTGAAGAAGTTGCTACAGAAGCACAAGTTACACAAGCTGACAAATCTTCTACAGTTAAGTACATCGCTGCTGCAATC
The DNA here is from genome assembly GCA_045645985.1 of Treponemataceae bacterium. Lineage (GTDB taxonomy): Bacteria > Spirochaetota > Spirochaetia > Treponematales > Treponemataceae > RGIG9060. The sequence goes on along the minus strand of JAZRJV010000001.1, from coordinate 127,642 downwards.
GCTGTAGGTATCGCTTGTATCGCAGGTAGTATGGCTGTTGGAAAAATCGGTGCTGCTGCAATGGGCGCAATGAGCGAAAACGCAGAACTTTCTGGAAAGGCTCTTCCTTTCGTTGGTCTTGCAGAAGGTATTTGTCTTTGGGGATTCCTTGTAGCTTTGCTTATCCTTTTTGTGTAATCGGTTTTTACAAAGTGAAATATTTTATCATTGGGGAGCGAGAACTTGTCTTAGCTTTTTCTCTTGTAGGTGTTTCTGGTGCGGTTGCCGTAAATCGAACAGAAGCCCTTGATGTTTTTAATCGCATCACAGGAAAAGGTTCGGGAGAAGTTTCTGCTCCTACAGTTAGTGAAATTCCAAAGGTTCTCATTCTTACCGAAGAAGTTTCTGCTATGTTGGAACAAGAAGTTTTAGATTGGCAGATGAAAGGTGAGTATCCTTTGATTGTAGAAATTCCCGGTATTCACGGACATTTACAAGGTCATAAATCTCTTACAGATTCAATTCGTGAAGCTATTGGAATTAGTGTTTAATAAATTTTTTTGCATTTTGCATAAATTAAGTAAAATTATTTTGATGGAAGAAAAATTTTATGGAAGAATTGCGTTCCACTGAGATTCTTGATAAAGAAATTCAAGAAGATGCCAGAAAAAAGGCAGACAAAATAGTTAAAAATTCTCAAATTGAAGCACAAAATATCCTTGATAGTGTTGATGGCAGAATTGAAACTGCTAAACAAGAAAAAGAAAAACTTTATGCTGAAAAATTAACTCGTTTTGAAAGAGATACAAATGCTTCTCTTCCTTTGGAAAAACAACGATTTTTAGTTTCTTTTGAAGATGAACAAGTTACTAACGGAATTAAAAATTATCTTGAAAAACTTTCCCTCGAAAAAAAATCTGAGCTTTTAAAAGAGCTTTTGAAAAAATATAAGTCTATTCTTGAAAATCGCAAGGTGAATATTTTTACTGTTAATTTTGATAAAACTTTATCAGAAAAAATGACAAAAGAAATTTTATCAAATAATTCTATTCTTTCTTGCCTTGAACTTTCTGATTATGAAAAACAAATTTTAACAGAAGAAAATCCAAACTTTGTTGAAGGTTTTGTTCTAAAATCAGATGATAAAGCAATCACTTGTAGAGTTTTACTTTGCGAAATCATAAATAATATTAGAGATAAAAACAGTTTTGAATTGGCTGAAACTTTGTTTTGTGGGAGGCTTCCACAATGATTGAAGGTAGAATTACTAGAATTTCAGGACCTATCGTTTATGCTGAAGGATTAGGTGCTTGTGGATTATATGATGTTGTTGATGTAGGAGATGCTCGTTTAATTGGTGAAATTATCCGACTAAATAAGGATTCTGCTACAATTCAGGTTTACGAAGATGATACTGGCTTAAAAATCGGAGAAAAAGTTGTTTGTAATCAGCGACCACTTTCTTTGCAACTTGGGCCAGGTTTGGTTGGAACAATTTACGACGGTATTCAGCGTCCACTAAAAGCAATGTACGAAGACTCTGGTTCTTTTCTTTTGCCAGGACAACGCACAGAACCACTTGATTCTCAAAAAAAATGGCAGTTTGAACCTTGCCTTTCTGTAGGCGATTCAATTTATTCAGGTTGTCCAGTTGGAACTGTTCAAGAAACTTCTTCAATTTTGCATAAAATTATGGTTCCGCCTTCAATAAAAGGAAAAACTATAAAATCAATTGTTCCATCTGGTGAATACACAATTGATGATGTGGTTGCAACAACAGATTTAGACGAAGAAATTTGTCTTTGCCAATATTGGCCAGTTAGAAAACCTCGTCCTTACGCAGAAAAACTTACTGTAACCGAACCTTTAATTACAGGTCAGCGTGTAATCGATGTTTTCTTCCCTTTGTCAAAAGGAGGAACAGCCGCAATTCCTGGTGGATTCGGTACTGGAAAAACAATGACACAGCACGCTATTGCAAAATGGTGTGATGCGGACTTAATCGTATATATTGGTTGTGGGGAACGAGGAAACGAAATGACAGATGTTCTTACCGAATTTCCTGCCCTTATTGACCCACGAACAGGTCGTTCTTTGATGGAACGAACAATTTTGATTGCAAATACTTCAAATATGCCAGTTGCTGCTCGTGAAGTTTCACTTTATTCAGGAATTACTTTGGCTGAATATTATCGCGATATGGGAATGGCTGTTGCGATTATGGCAGATTCCACAAGTCGTTGGGCAGAAGCTTTGCGTGAACTTTCTGGTCGTATGGAAGAAATGCCAGCAGAAGAAGGATTCCCTGCATATCTTCCTACAAGATTGGCTGAATTTTACGAAAGAGCAGGGCGGGTTACAACTCTTTGTCAAAAAGAAGGCTCTGTTTCTGTAATCGGTGCGGTTTCTCCACCAGGTGGAGATTTTTCTGAGCCAGTTACTCAACACACAAAACGCTTTATTCGCTGTTTCTGGGCTTTGGACAGAGAATTGGCAAATGCTCGACATTATCCTGCTATTGGTTGGATTGATTCTTATTCTGAATACGCAGATGAAGTGCGGGAATGGTGGGATAAACTTGATCCTCGCTGGGCACAAATTCGACAAGAAGCTTTGGACTTGCTAAAACGAGAACAGCGACTTCAACAAATTGTTCGTTTGATTGGACCAGATGCACTTCCTGATACAGAAAGACTTATTCTTGTTGTTTCAGAAATGATTAAAAACGGATTTTTACAGCAAAATGCTTTTGATGATATCGATGTTTTCTCAGTTCCAGAAAAACAAATTTTGATTTTGGAATTGATGATTCAATTTTACAAGCGTTCTCTTTCAGTTATCAAACAGGGTGCACCATTAATGAAAATTACAAATCTTCCTGTAAAAGAAGAAATTGTGCGTATCAAAACTTCTGTTGCAAATGACAAAATAACTGAAATTTCTACAGTTGAATCTCATTTAGAAGAACAAATTGGTTCATTAGAAAAAATCTATCGAAGGGCGGATGTATAATGAAAGGTGTAGAATATAAAGGATGTAATTCTGTAGACGGACCTATTATCGTAGTTCGTCGAAGCGAAAATATTTTTTATGGTGAAATTGCTGCAGTTCGTGATAGATTTGGTGCAAAAAAAATCGGTCGTGTTATCGATATTTCTGAAGATTATGCTATCGTTCAGATTTTTGGAACAACAACTGGACTTGACTTAGATGAAACAACTCTTGAATTTTTGGAAACTCCAATGGAACTTCGAGTTGGCGAAGGTTTGCTTGGTCGTATCTTTAACGGACTTGGACAGCCAATTGATGGTTACAAAGATATTATTTCTTCAAAGAAAGTAAATGTAAACGGATATCCTATAAATCCTTATGCTCGAGTTTATCCTCGGGATTTTATTCAAACTGGAATTAGTTCCATTGACGGAATGAACACTTTGATTCGTGGTCAAAAACTTCCTATTTTTTCAGGAAACGGACTTCCTCATAATAAACTTGCTGCACAAATTATTCGTCAGGCAAAAATCAGAAATAGCGATGAACAATTTGTAATGGTTTTTGCTGGAATGGGAATTAAATACGATGTGGCTCGTTTTTTCGTAAAAACTTTTGAAGAATCTGGAGTTTTGTCTAAGGTTGTTATGTTTCAGTCTTTGGCAGATGCTCCTTCTATCGAACGAATTATTACTCCTCGTTGTGCTTTAACAGCGGCAGAATATTTAGCTTACGAAAAGGGAATGCATGTTCTTGTTGTAATGACTGATATGACAAACTATTGTGAAGCCTTGCGTGAAATTTCTACAACTCGTGGTGAAGTTCCAGGGCGAAAAGGTTATCCTGGATATTTGTATTCAGACTTAGCTGAACTTTACGAACGGGCTGGAAAAGTAAAAGGCTCAAATGGTTCCATTACACAAATTCCGATTTTAACAATGCCAAATGATGATATTTCTCATCCAATTCCCGATTTGACAGGGTATATTACAGAAGGACAAATTGTTCTTGATAGAGAAATGTCTCAAAAGGGAATGTATCCTCCTGTTGCGGGGCTTCCAAGTCTTTCTCGTCTTATGAAGGACGGAATTGGGGATGGAATGACTCGTGAGGATCATAAAGATGTTGCAAGTCAGCTTTTTGCAGCATACTCAAAAGTAAAAAGCGTAAGAAGTTTGGCTTCTATTATTGGGGAAGAAGAACTTTCTCAAATAGATAAGATGTACCTTAAGTTTGGTGAAAAACTAGAAAGTGAATTTTTATCTCAAAGTGAATTTGAAGATAGAACAATCGAACAAACTTTGGATTTAGGTTGGAAAGTTCTTTCACTTTTACCAAAAAGTGAACTTTACAGAATTAAACCTGAATATATCGAAAAATATATGCCTAAAGAATAAAAAGGTGGTATAATTTACATACTATGGCAAGATTGAATGTTGCACCTACAAAATCAAATCTCCTCATGGTAAAAGATCAATTAACAGTTGCTGCCGACGGTTACGAACTTTTGGAACAAAAGCGTGAAATTCTTGTTATGGATTTAATGCGAATGGTAGAAAAAGTTAAATTGTTAGAACGAGAAATCGAAAAACAAATTAACAAGGCATATCCAGCTTTAAAAAGTATGTTGATGGCAGTTGGTGGCGACCGAGTTGAACGACTTGCTAGTGGTGTAAAATACGATTTCAAAATTTTACAAAAGCCAGTTGTTGTTTCTGGAATGAATTTTTCTTCTATCGAAGTTGATTTGCCTAAACAAGAACTTTTTTATTCATCTTTGGATTCCTTTGCTGATTCTGATAAAGTAATGGTTGAATTTTTCAATTTGTTAAAATTACTTACAGATTTGGCTTCTATCAGAACTATCGTGTGGCGTTTAGCAAATGAAGTTAGAAAAACTCAGCGCCGAGTTAATGCTTTGGATAAAATGGTAATTCCTCAAACAAAAGAAACAAAAACTTACATCGAAAGTGTTTTAGAAGAAAGAGAGCGGGAAAATGTTTTTGTTCTTAAAGCATTAAAAGCTAAGCAAAAAGGAGGCTTTCATTAATGATTAAACCACTTTTTAACAATATTCTTGTAGTTTTAAATGGCTCAGAAGCCTCTATTCAGGCGGCTCAATACGGAATTTTAATGGCTCGTCTTTATCGTTGCGATATGAAGGCAATTTATGTTGTAGATACAGCAACTTTAAAAGAACTTACAATCAGTAAATTTTTTGTAAACGAAGAAAGTTTAGATTACGAAAATAGTTTAACTGAAGATGGCAAACGATATTTACAACATGTAGAAAATTTAGCAAAAGCAAAAGGAATTAAAATCGAAACAGAGTTACGAAAAGGTTCTGTTTGGTCAGAAGTTGTTGGCTATGCTGAAGATAACAAAACAGATTTAATTTTGCTTGGTGAACATCAGCATAATGAATCAAAAGATTCTATAACTTCGACTTACAAAGAAATAATTTCTCATGCAGGATGTTCTGTTTTAGTTGTTCGAAAAAACAATATCGAACAGCTTTATAAAATGGCTTAAAAAAGGGGGATGTATGCGAGTTGCGCTTGTTCATTTTTTATCACCTGTAAAAAATACCAATCATAAAGTGATTTTGCAGAAGTTAGAAAATGCTGTGATTAACAAAGGTTATCAAATTGATGTTTTTAACGCAATGACAGATTATTCTACAATGCGTTTAACAGGATATGATTATATTTCAATAATCGTTCCATCATCACCTCTTTTTGGTTCTAAATTACCAGAAAAGTTTGATGAAATTCTTGATAATTCTGGAAATCTTACAACAAAAAAAGGTTGTGCTTTGGTTGTAAAATCAGGTTTTTCATCTTGGAAGACTTGTAAAAATTTAATGTCTGGGATGGAAAAACAGGGAATTTCTTTAGATTATTTTGATGTGGTGGAAAATCCAGATCATGCCGCTTATGTTGGAAAGAAAATAGGGTAAAATAGGTTAAGAAGTGCAAGATTGTTATAAAATTTTAGGTGTTCCTCAAAATGCTACCGCTGCAGAAATTAAAAGAGCTTATCGTAAAAAGGCAAAAGAACTTCATCCTGATTTGTCTTCTGGAACAGAAACTTCGGTGCAGTTTCAGGAATTGGTAAAAGCCTACGAAATTCTTTCTGATGCAAAGCAGCGTTCAATTTTTGATGTTTCTTATGCCGCTTACTATAAAAAATCATCTTCTCATAATGAAATCATTTTTGATTATCGAACTTGGCTTTTAAATCGTGATGATGAAGAAAGCAAAAGTAAGTTAGTTTTCTTTGATTTAATGCATAATCGCGAAGATGACGCAGTTGCGCTTTTCAAAAAACTAAATTCACAAAATTTCAATTTTTCGCTTTCAAGATGGTTTACTCGAGAAGATTTTATGGATTATGGTTTTATCCTTTGCGAAGAACTTGTTATCCGTCAAGAATATTATGATGCTTCCATCTTACTTGAACAGATTATCAGAATGGAGTACAGTTATAGTTACTTTAGATTATTTTTCCCTGAAGTTTTAAAATTTGCAAGATATATTTTTAGAAAACATATTTTTGATACATTAAGTGATGAACTTGCCATCGATGTTTTTGAACGAGCTTTGGAATTAAAATTAGGTAAATCCGATGACGCTTTTTTCTTGCTAAAAATCGCAGAGTGTTATTTGCGACTTGGCGATGAACAAACTGCCAGAGTTTGCTTACACGAAGCATTAAAACTTGATAATAATTTAACTTTAACTTCACAATTAAGGAAATTGATATGATTAGATTGAAAAATGAAAAACAGATTGACGGAATCAGAAAATCTTGTAAATTACTTGCTCACATGTTTGAAGAAATTATTCCAAAAGTTGAACCTGGAATGAGCACAAAAGATATCGACGATTTAGCTGTAAAATTTATCAAATCTAATGGCGGAAAACCTGCTTGGTACACAGTTGATTTTCCTGGTGCCTTGTGTATTTCTGTAAATAATGAAGTTATCCATGGGATTCCATCTAAAAATCGAAAAATTAAAGAAGGCGATATTGTTTCACTTGACGGCGGAATTGTTTTAGACGGATTTTTTAGCGACTGTGCAAAAACTATTCCTATTGGAAAAGTTAGCAAAGAAGCTGAAGATTTAATGGAAATTACAAAACGAGCTTTGGATGCAGGAATTGAAGCTTGTAAATTTGGAAACCGTATTCACGATATTTCTAGAGCAGTTTCTGGCGTTATCAATAAAAAATATGGAATCGTAACTGATTTTTGCGGTCATGGAGTAGGTTTTTCTGTTCACGAAGATCCAAATGTTCCAAATGATTTAGTTGGTGGTTCAAATCCTCGTTTACAAGAAGGAATGGTTTTAGCCATCGAACCAATGATAAATTTAGGAACTGGGGATGTAGAAGTTTTAGATGATGACTGGACAGTTGTAACTTGCGACGGAAAAATTTCTTCTCATCAAGAGCATACAGTTGTAATTTTTAGAGATCATACAGAAATTCTTACAATTATTTAGAATATTTTTATAAAAATGTAACACTTTTCTTCTAAAATTATTTATATTTAAAACAAGTTTCAAAGATTTGTTGTATATTTATATTGAAACTTGTTTTAACAAATATATTTTGGAGGAATAAAAAAATGCACAGTAAGTTCAAACTTTTTATAAGTGCAATCCTTTGTTTTACTATTGCTTTGGCTGCTTCTTGTTCTGGAAAGAACAGCGTAAAATCTGCTGTAACTGCCTTTGCAGACACCGAATCTTCAATTTCAATCCCATCTGATTCTTTGGCAGTTGTAGAAGCATTGCAAAATGTTTTTAGGTCTGTTTCATCAAATGTATTAAAATCAGTTGTAGAAGTTGATGTTGTAGAAACAAAAACTCGTCCTGCAAATCCTTTTGGTGATATTCCATTCTTTTTCTTTGGTCAGCCTCGTGGAGAAGATGAAGGAACTCGCGAATACAAACAATCTGGACTTGGTTCTGGAGTTATCGTTCGTAAAGATGGAAACACTTACTATGTTTTAACAAACGAACATGTTGCAGGTTCTGCTGATGAAATTTCTGTAAAACTTTATGATTCAAGAGAATTTGCTTGTAAATTAGTTGGAAAAGATGAACGCAAAGATATCGCTTTACTTTCATTTGAATCAAAAGATGATATTCCTGTAGCAACTCTTGGGGATTCAGATAAAGTTCAATCTGGTGATATTTGTTTTGCCATGGGAACTCCACTTGGATATTTTGGAAGCGTTACTCAAGGTATTGTAAGTGCTACAGGCCGAGATGGAACTGGAATTGGAAATATCAGCGATTTTATTCAAACTGATGCCGCAATCAATCAAGGAAACTCTGGTGGACCGCTTGTAAACATTTACGGTGAAATTATCGGAATTAACACTTGGATTGCTTCTCAATCTGGTGGTTCACAAGGACTTGGATTTGCAATTCCTATCAACAATGTTAAAAAAGCAATTTCTGAATTTATTTCTGACGGAAAAGTAACTTATGGTTGGATGGGAGTTTCTTTAACTTCACTTGATAAAGATTACGAAAAAGCTTTGGGAATTGAAGGCAAAAAAGGTGCTTTTGTTGCTCAAATCTTCTTAAATTCACCTGCAGCAAAAGGTGGAATTCAAGCTGGAGATTATATTATCGCACTTGACGGAAAAAATGTAAAAGATGTGGACCAACTTGTTCGTGATGTTGGTGATTTACGAGTTGGACAAACTGCCGATTTTACAGTTATTCGTGGTGGAAAAGAGCTTCATGTTAGCGTAAAAATTGAAGGTCGCGACGATTCTGTTGTAACTGATAATTCAAAACTTTGGCCAGGATTTATGGCTCATCCAATTACAGAAGAAATTCGCAAAGAAATGAAGTTGGATAATTCTGTAAAAGGCGTAGTTGTAACAAATGTTCAGGCAAAATCTCCTGCAGCTGCATTAAGAATCCAAAATGGTGATATTATCACTGCAGTAAACGGAAAACCTGTAACAAATATTAGCGAATTTTACAATGAACTTGTAACCAAACAGAAGGAATTGTGGTTTACTATATATACTTCCGAAGGCCATAAAATAGAAACTTCTAGGTATAAGTTTTAGTTGTTTTTTTCATAAATAAACTCCTTATTTTAGGTTGTCTTGTTTGTAAGTTTTACAGATAAGGCAACTTTTTTTTGTTTTTTTAGGATTTTTTATTTTTATCTTGTACACAAAGAGATTTTAGGTTATTATATTCTTATGATTAGAGAATTTTTACCTTTTGACAAAGTTCGTAATAACGCATTAAAATTAGCTCACAAAATTTACACAGATGGATTTATACCTGATGTAATTTATGTTTCACTTAGAGGTGGAGCATATATGGCAAATGTTATTAGCGAATATTTTAAGATTTTACGAAAAGAAATTCGTCCTGTTTTATTTGCCGCTGTAGTTGCTCGTTCTTATACTGATGTTAGAGAAAATTCAAAAGTTATGGTTGACGGATGGACATATTCCCCTGAATATTTAAGAAACGGAGATAAAATTCTTCTTGTTGATGATATTTTTGATACAGGAAATACAATTAATCACCTTGTAAATATCCTTCTTGAAAGAGGTGTTCCTCGTGAAGATATTAAGGTTGCTGTTCACGATTATAAATATTTTCCAAATAAAGAAGAACAACATCCAAATCAGCCTGATTATTGGTGCCGAAAATTTGAAATCAACAGTCCAGAAGAAGACAGATGGATTCACTATATGAGCCACGAATTAGTTGGTCTTTCAAAAGAAGAACTTGAAGAATATTACTACAAAGATGATCCAGAGTTGCGTGATATTCTTGGCCCAATTTTAGGAAAGTAATTTTTGAAAGGAAGTTCTAGATGCAAAAAAATGTGAAGTTCCGATTTATTTACAGCAAATTTTCTCGATTTATGTTTTTTTGCATTTTGCTTTTTTCTGTTGCAGGATTTGTTTTTGCAAAATCTGATTTTATCATAAGTCCTGTTGAAGGTCAGTGGGCAAATTACCAATCTATCATAATTGATGTGCCTGAAGGTGCTACTGCCTTTTATTCGTTTACAGGTGATAATCCATTGTATTCAGGTTTTGCTTATGAATCTCCAGTTTTGCTTGAACTTGAAGGCGATATCAATTTAAAAGTTGCAATTTTAAATAAAGATGATACTGTAATAGAAGAAAGTGTGAATTTTTCTGTAAATAAAGTTCCTTTGGAAGTTCCATTTTATTCGGAGTCGCAAACAAATGCAGTTGTATTGGTAAAAGAAAAAAATCTTTCCATTCCGTCTTTTATGAGATATTCTCTTGATGATTTTCAAGAGCCTTATTTGAAGGGGCGAACATTAACAGTTGACTCTAAAAATTCTTTGGAACAAATTTTGCCTTTGATAATTCAAAATGGAAGAAGCTTGTACAGATTTATGCTTCATGTTTTACCAAATGTTTCAAATGAAAATAATCAATATAATTTAACAAATACTTTTTCAAATGATTCTTCTTTTGAAGATGATTACACAGTAAGACGAATAGAAAAAAAACTTTCGCAAGTTCCTTTTACTTTAGAATTTGATGATTGGTCAAAAATTAAAATTTCTACTTCTGAAAATATTTATGTTTGTTTAGACGATGATGTTTGGCAAACAGGAAATATAGTTTTAGATTGTAATCGCGATGTTGAACATTCTCTTTCTTGGATTGATTTAACGGGTGCAAATCTTGATGAATTTATCCCAGAGCAGTTTAAAGTTTTTTATACAAAGATTCCAACAAAACCAAATTTGATTGTTGAGCAAGATAAAACTAAGATTGCAAAAATTTCTTTATCAGATAAAAATTATTTAATGAGTCTTTTGCAAAATAAATTTTCAGTTGCTAGAAATTCTGAAAATTTAATTAAAGATTCTGTTTTTGTTGTTGATACACTTTGGGGAAATGATTTAGAGACTTCAGTTTGTGTTGAAGTTTTTTATGATGGAATTTATCAAGGTAAATTTTCTGAAAAAATTTCAGTTGATAAAAAGCCACCAGTTTCTCCTGGAATATTACTTTCTGATGATAATTTTTTTGTGCGTAATCCAGTTGAAATAAAATTCAATTCTGATGAAAAAATTTTTTATGTATTAAAATCTAAAGAAATTTCAACTCTTGATTTAAGAAATCTTGAAGTTGATGTTAATAAAAATTTTGCTGTAGATTTATCTGCTGCAGTTGAATTAAAAGAAGATTCTCTTGTTCTTTTTGAAGATTCTGAAAATGCGATATTTTTTAATCTTGCATATTTTTCAAAAGATGATTTTGGAAACATAAGTGAAATTGAATATTATCAAGTTTTAATTGATTCATATAATTATTATGTTGAAGCAATTTCAAATAAAGTGAATTATGTTCAAGATGGAAGTGCTGCTCGTCCTTTTACTTCTATTTCTCAAATTTTACCTTTCTTGAATAAAAATAAATTTATCAAGTTGCATATCGAAGGTGATTTTGAAAATATTGTTTCTTTGAATTTTACTTCACCTTGTGAAATTATTTCTAAAAATGGAGCAAGACTTTCTTTTGCTAAAGATTCTTTTATCAATGTTGAAAATACTGAACTAAAAATTTCTAATTGTGTTTTAGAACAAAATTTTGTTGATAGCAATTCTTTTTCACAGCAAAATTTATTTAAATTAAATAATGCAAATTTAATTATTGATAATTGCGAAACTGTTTCGTTGTATAAAAATAATGGTTCAGTAATTTTTGCTAACAATTCTGATATTCAAGTTTTAAATTCTGGAGTTACAGTTCAGTCTGGAATTTTTGCAAGCATTTTCAATTTGCTAAATTCAAATTTAACTTGTAATCAAACAAGACTTTCTGTAGTTTCAAAGTCTGCAATTTCTTTGTCAATGAATTTAGGAAAATTAAATTTAGTAGATTCTCAAATTCAAGTTGATGGTTCTACAACAAAATTTTATGAATTGTTTGGTGTTGAATATTCAATAGACAATAATAAATTTTTGTACAAAAATTATTCTAAAGATATGCATAGCTGTGATGTGTTTTCAAAAAAAATATCTTGCGAAAGAAATGAAATAAATTCTTTTTAATTTTCTTTGAGGTTATAAAATGAAAAAAGTTTTTTCTAAAATTATTTTTTGTATTTTTTTTCTGAGTTGCTTTAGTTTGAAAATTTTTGCACAAGAAGTTGTAATCGTTGATAGCGAAGATAATTTATATGAACAAACTTTAAAAGAGTATAATGAATATTCTTCTTTGCTAAAAAAATATTTTTCTTCACAACAAGATGAATTTTTAAAATCTTATGCAGAAAAGTCTTGTGAAATTTATTCTATTGAAAATGCTTTTGGTGAAATTCAAAATTTTTTGATTGCAGAATCTTTGTTTTATTGGAATTATTTTAGAAAAAAAATAAATGATGATGAAGCAAAAAAAATAATTGATAAAGAAATTATCGGCTATTGGAATTATTTAAACGAAAATATTATTTTAGATAATAATTTTTTGGTTGTTTATAATTTTGTAGAATATTTTTTGAATTTAAAAAATGTACAAATTGAATTGCCAATTTCTGAATTTAAAATTACAGATTTTAGTTTTGAAAAATTAAATAAGGATTATGAACTTCCTTCTGATGTTTTTGTTCGAAATAATTTTTATCAAACATTAGCTAAAGCAGAAAGTTTGTTATTTAAATTAAATATAAATAAAAAAATTTTAGATGTACAAATGGCTTTGTCTGAAGAAACTTTTTATAAAGTTTTAAATAATCCAAAATTATTGTATGTGATTTTTAATAACGAAAAATATTTTTCAATAAAAGAGTCATTTTGTAAAACTGCAAAGTTGTTGTATAATACTGAAATAATTTTCAATGAAAATAAATTTGATTTAAATAATATTTATAGTTTTTTTTCAAAAGACATTTACGAAAAAATTTATTTTAATTTACCAAGTTTAGAAAAATCATCTGATGTTGAAATTCAATATGAATTTGTAAATTCATTTTCAGATTTTATGTTAAAGCAAATTAAAGAAGGATTTGATATTGAAAAAATATTTTCGTCTTTGGAATTTGAAGTGATAAATAAAATTATTGACGATAATTATTTTTCTTTTTGTGTTGATGTAAAATTTTTGAAAAATATTTTAGATAAAATAAATTTGTTTTTAACTTTAGAATGTCCAATTGAATTAGTTTTATCAAATTTTAAAGTTGAGAGTGGTGAATATGAATAAAAAATCATTTAAAATTTTTCTTGGAATTTTTTTTATTTTAATTTTTTTTGTTGCCGTTTTCTTTATAATAATTCGATTAAATGTTTTTCCAGATTTAACAAAAATTTATAATGAATTTATTGCAAAAATAATTTTAGAAACAAAAAATCCTGATATGGAAAATTCAGTTCCAGTTCAAAAAGAAAAAATTATTTTAGAAAGTGGAAGTATAAATTTTTCTACAAGGGAATTAAATTTTATTGCTTTGAAAAATTTTTCTTACGAATTAAATTCTTTACAGCAAGTTTATAATATTGACGGTGTGAATTTTGTTTTGTCCGAAAATAATTCTGTGTTACAAGCAACTGGAATTTTAAAACGCTTTGCAAAGGATTACGATTTGAATTTGCCTGAAGTTGAAACTTGGACTTATAAAACTGATTATCCGATTATAACTGCTTTAGCTTTTTATCAAGAAAATATTATTTTTATTGATGCTTCGTTGCAAGTTCATTGTTTAGATATTTTTACAGGAAAAGAAATTTTTAATTTTGCAAATTCTGAAAATAAAATTTATTCTCCAATTTATCCAAGTGGAAAAACTTTTGCTTACAAAAATTCATTTATCTTTGAAGGTCGAAATAAAAATCTATTTGCATTGTCTTTTGTAAATCCAAGTGAACTTGATTTAGAAATTATTTCTGCACAAAATAAAATTGATTTTTCAAATTTCAATTTTTCTGAAGAAGCAAAAACTCACATAAAAGATTATGTTGCAAATTGGCTTTCTTTAGAAAATGATTTTGACTTGCCAGAAATTCAAATTGTTCCAAGTGAGATAGATGCAATTCCATTACCTGATGATGATTTAATTATTTTTGCATATTGTCCTGATTGGTCTGGAATTAAAACTGTTGGTTTGTGTGATGAAAATTCTGAATGGATTAAATCTTATACTTTCATTTCTATCTTTACAAACAAAGGTGAATTGCGTGGTGTAAGTATGGATTATGTTGCAGATTCTCCTCAGTTAGAATTACATCACTCATCAACTGATGAAGAATTTTATTATTTTGTGATTGGCAAGTTGCCACACAATGAAGATACTGAACAAAAATATTTTACGATAAAATGATTATGAAAGAATTTATTTGTGGAATTGATGAAGCTGGACGAGGACCTTTGGCAGGACCTGTAACAGCAGCTGCGGTAATTTTGCCAGACGACTTCGAAATTGAATTATTAAATGACTCAAAAAAACTTTCTGAAAAAAAACGACTTGTTTTAGAAGAATTGATAAAACAAAAATCTATTGCCTGGAGTGTTGCCCATATCCCACATAATATTATCGATGAAATAAATATTTTAAATGCAAGTTTACTTGCGATGAAAACTGCTTTTGAAAATTTAGCAACACCATCTGGTGAATTTTACAAAGGTGAAGTTTCAAAGATAATTGTTGATGGAATTTATTTTCCAGATTTAAAAGTTAGTGATGGAGTAGAGTGCATTACAAAAGTAAAAGCTGATGCAACTGAACCTTCTGTTATGGCTGCTTCAATTTTGGCAAAAACTGCTCGTGATAAATTGATGGTTGAGTATTCAAAAATTTATCCTGAATATCAATATGAAAAACACAAAGGTTATCCAACAAAACTTCACAAAGAAATTTGTAAAAAAATTGGTCCTTCTCCAATTCAGAGAAGAACCTTTTCGTATTAAATTTTTTTTGTAAACAAATTTTAATTTTGCAGTTTTTAATTTTCTATTGGTTCATCAGGCATGATAACTGCTGCAATTATGTAAATCACAATTCCTAATCCGATGCTGCCAAGACTTAATAAAACAGAAATCAATCTTACGATTGTTGGATCGATGTTAAAATACTCTGCAATTCCTGCACATACGCCGCAAATCATTTTTTTGTGTGATTTATAAAGTTTCTTTTCCATAAAAATTCCTCCAAAGATAATTTAAAATTTATTTGTTATTTAAATTTTACTTTAATTGCACCCATTCCGCAATTAGCAGTAATTTGATTTTTTGCTTCGATTGATGAAGTGTATTGACTCAATCCATTGATTGTGTTATTTCCAATTTTAACTTCGCCAAGTCCAACTTGTGCATTGTAACTATAATCAGATTCATTTCCGATTACTGTAGCAACAATAGAACCCATGCCACATTCAGCATTTATTTTTTCAGTAAGTTTTCCCTGAACTTCAATAGAGCCCATTCCACAACTTAATTCAGTTTGCAAAGAATTTATTTCTTTCATAATAAGTTGTCCTGCACCAACTGAAAGTTTTGCTTTTTTACAAGTGATGTTTATTTCTTTTGCTTCAAAACTTCCTGCACCAATATCAACAATAAGATTTTCTAAATTTAAATTTTGAGGAATGCCTATCAAAACTGTTGGACAAAAATCATCTTTTTTTAACGAGAAGCCTGAAAAAATTCCTAACATATTTTGTTTGTTAGAAATTTTCAAATTTCCATCGCTTTCAAGTTTTATTTCAACTTTGTTTGTTCCCATATTTTTTTGTTCTACAGAAAATTTTTCGTCCTCTGTAACAATAACTCTACAAGCACCAAATTTTGCATCAATAGATTTTATAGCTTCGTTGTTGTATTCTGCATATTCTTTTTTTGCTGGTGGCAAATTTGCAGGAACTCCAGGCACTCCTTCTGAAATTGATTTTGCAAGTTCGGCGGGACTTCCTAATTGTTCAATTACATTTTGGACATTTTCTCTGCCAGCATCTTCAAAATAATTTTCATAATATTCCATCGCTTGATTTTTATCTTGATAAGATAACATATCAAGATTTTTTTCTAATTCTGCAAGATATTCATATTTTGTCATAGAAATTTACCTTCCTTTTGTATTTCAAGTTTTATAGTAAGATTAAATTTTTTTTCTACCAAAAAGAACAAGATTTATTTGTTCAGAAAATTTTTTCCATTCACTGCGCTGTTCATCAAGTTTTATCATTCCATTTGCAGTAATTTTGTAATATCGTCTATTTCTTCCATCAACTTCTACATCGTAGGTTTCCAACATTCCATCTTTTTGAAGGCGTCTTAAAACTGGATATAGTGTGCTTTCTGAAATATCGATTACGCTTCTTACATCTTGTGTAATTTTATATCCATAGGTTCCTTCTTTTGAAACAACAGCAAGAACAACTGTGTCAAGCAAAGTAGAACCACTGGTGAAAGACATATTTCCTCCCGTTTATAATATTGTATTTATAACGATAATATATAGCGTATAATATTATTTTGTCAATAAGTTTTTTGTGGAATTTTAAAAAAATTATTTTTCTTGTTCTGTTGAAGATGTGTGGATTTTTTTTACTTCTTGAATAAACTCGTCTAAGTTTTCAAAATGTTTGTAAACAGATGCAAAACGAATGTAAGCAACTTTATCTACAGAACTTAATCTTTCTAAAACTAAATCGCCTAATTCAGATGTAGAAATTTCTCGGAGGTTTTTCCCTTTGGTGATAGCCAAATCTTCAATTTCGTTTACAATATTTTCGATAGTCAAAGTTGAAACTGGGCGTTTTTCAAGTGCTCGTTCAATTCCTTTTTCCAATTTTTGTCTGTCAAAAGGTTGTCTGCGATTATCTCGCTTTACAACCATGAAAGGTTTTTCTTCAATATGTTCGTAACTTGTAAATCGATAACCGCAAGAGTTGCATTCTCGGCGACGACGAGTGCTTTCGCCATTTGCCATTGTTCTAGATTCAATTACTTTGTCGTCAAAACTTCCGCATGATGGGCATCTCATATTAAATTTCCTTTTCTATATAAAAATATTTTGCACAAATTGGTCGTAAAAAATATGTTACAATACAACTGATTATCAATTTTATAAAGTCCCCAATGAATAAAGGTATTGAGCGATAAGCTAAATTTTCAAGTGATAAAAATGAAAATGGAATTTTTGTTGCTTTGAAATATTGAAAAAATCCTACAAGATAAATAATTACATAGCCTATAATCATAGAAAAAATTATTTTTTTGAAAGGAGTTTTTTCTTTTGAAGGAGTTGAAAGATAAATTCCTATAAAAAGAGCCGAGATAAAATAAGCAATTAAAAATCCGCCAGTTTCGCCAGAAAGACAATTTGCTCCGCCTGTTCCAAATGAAAAAACTGGCAAGCCTAAAGCACCACACATCAAAACAAGTCCTGTAATTGCTGCTCCTGAAACGCCGCCAAAAATTCCTGCAAAAGTTAAGCAAAAAAAGTTTTGCATTACAAACGGAAAAATCGAATCTTGTATTTGAAAAGACAACAATCCTGATAAGGCTGTAACAATGGCTGCAGAAATTATCGCCAAAGAACGCAAATTATCTTGAGGAGAATTTTTGATAAAAGATTTATTTTCAGTCTGCTTCATTATTTTCTTCTTTACTTTGTTTTTTCTTAGAAGTTCTTTTTTTAGGATTTGTATCTTTTTCTTTCATCTTTAAAAATTCTTTGTAAATTTTTTCTTTATTTTTCATTATGAAAGTATACAAAAATTCTGCAAATTCTTCTTCTTCGTCTGGTTCTCTTGGCAAAGAGTCAAATTCAATTTGTAAATCTTTGTAATATTTTTTTTCTCTTTGCAAAATGATAAAAAGATAAATCGAATACAAAAATGCAAGTGCAAATAAAACATAAATCATCCAGTTACCAAAACGAGAATAAGTTGTCATTGTGCGTTTGTAAACTGGAACTTCTGCGTTCAAATATCCTGTTGTAAAAAGTGGCATATCGGCAACAACTCTTCCAAGTGAATCAATCACAACTGAGTAACCAGAAGTACAACTTCGTAGCATTGAAGTTCTGTGTTCTATCGTTCTGTAACTTGAAATTACAAAATGCTGATATTCTGCAGATTTTGTTTCTGACCAAGAATCGTTTGTGATGTTTACGAATAATTCGCTTCCGAATAAATATAATCTTCGGCAAAGGTCAGAAAAGGCATCTTCAAAACAAATTGGAGTTGTGAATTTTACAACTTCACCATTCTGTAATGGCAAGTCAAAAAGTTTGTATGATTTTCCTGGTGTCCAGCCGTTAGAAAATCCGATAACAGAACTCATGAATTTTTTTACTAAAGGATGATCTGCGTAAGGAATGCACTCTGCAAAAGGTACAAGGTGAATTTTTCCGTAAGCATCAACAAAATTTCCTTCTTTATCAAAGTAAACTGCCGCATTAGATGTGTTTTCGGCATTATCAAGATATGCTGGAGCTCCCATTACAAAAGCAACGCCGCTTTTTTTCAAAAATGGAATGAGAGGATTTTCTTTTGGATAATTTTTGTATCGTTCTAATGCTCTAGGAAATGAATATCCAAGTGAAGATTCATTCCATACAACTAAATCTGGTTTTTCGCCAGGATTTTCTGTATTGTTTGCATATTCTTCAAGGGCGATTTGAGTTTGTTCCATTGAAGTTGTGATAATTTCTCTTTGTGAAGATTTCCATGGTTCGCTGTTATGCTGAATCATCGAAACTTTTACGATTTTTTCTGGCTGACGATTAAGCAAATATTGTCCTGCTCCAAAAAATACTGAAATTGCTAAGAATGTCATACACAAAGCAGCTGTTTGAGCATACATTTTTATTGGAGATTTGTTTGTTTCGTATTTTGAAGCATCTGGAATTATCAAAATTCCTTTTGCTAAAACTGCAGAGAATAAGGCGAAAATGAAGGTGATTCCCCAAGTTCCTGTAACGGAAGCAATTTGAGTTAAAAGATTCCATCTGTAAGCACTCATAACCAAAGTTCCCCAAGGATAAGCCAAAAATCCTGTTGAACGGAACCATTCGTAAATTGTCCAAATTGCTGCAAAACTTAAAATTTGCTGAACTGGATAACTTGAAGCGTAAATGCTATAGGATTTTAATTTGTTTTTTCCGTCTGTGTATCTAAATGGAAGATATAAGTAATTTCCAAAAACAAAACCAAAGACGAAGTAAGCAACGCCTGAAGCACCAAGTGTAAAAATTGCAAAATCTTTAAATCTCCCCAGCCAATAACTAGAAAGCATGTGAGTTACAAAAAGTTGTAAACCTGTTAATAATCCTGCTTGCGCAAAAGATTTTGCTCTAGAAATTACCACAAAAAGCGGAATTAGTGCTATAATACCTAATATAGGTGAACCGAGCAAGAATAGTTCATTTGGAATTGCTAGCGATGTTACAATTCCAGAAAAAATCGAATAAAAAACTTGTAAAATTTGCATCATTATATTATCATTTTATCTGATTTTGGTTCATAAATCAATTAGTTTGTAAGGAAGTGAACAAAGTTACATGCAAAAAGTAATCGATGTACACACAGAAGAATTTGGTTCTCCACCTGAAATTGTGGTAAAAGCTCCTTGTTTATTTGACATTATGGGGGAGCGTTCTTGGTTTTTTGATGATGAATCCTTATCTATGGCTGTAGATTTGCCTGTGTATGTAGCACTTTCAAAAAGAACCGATAATGTTTTACGATTTTATTATTATCAGCAAAAAGAACGAAAAAAAATCCCTCTTTCAATTACAAAACATCGAAAAGAAGATAAACTTGCAAATATTGTAAAATCAATTATCCTTGGCTATGCAAATTTTGGGCACAATTTTTCAGGTTTTGATGTTACATTTTATTCTGAAGTTTTGCCATCTGTAGGCTTGGGAATAAACACTGCATTTAAAGTTGCAACAGTTTTTGCAATAAAAAAATTGTTCAAAATTAGAGGAAGTGAATCTTTTATAATTCAAGTTCTTGAATTTGCAGATAAGCACTTTTTTGATACAGATTTTTTTGTTTCTGATGTAAATACAATTCTTTTTTCAAAGAAAAATTCTTGTGTTCTTTCAACTAATGCAGGAAAATCTCACGAAGTTTTACCTTTCAATTTCAAAGAGATGAGCATTATTTTAACAGATGCAAAAATTCCTCGTGCTTCAATGTGGAATGAATATTCAATTTTTACAGAACAAAATAAAAAATTGCTGGCTTCTCTAAAAATAAAACGAAATTCAAAGATTGTTTATGAAGATTCAATTTCAGAAATAAATGAAGTTCTTTCTGACCTAACGATAGATAATCGTCGTAGATTGATTTGTTTGATGAAAGAAAATCAAAATTTGTTAGATGCTGTTGAAGCTTTAAAAAATGCAAATCTTCATAATTTTGGAAGAGCAGTGAATAAATCACATGAGCTTATGCGGGATAGTTATTCAATATCTTGTCCTGAAATTGATTGGCTTGTAAAGCGTGTGCAAGAGTTTGACTTAAATAATTTACCTAACATCACTTCTTGTTCTAGAATTACAGGAAGAGATTTTGCTCATTTTACCTATTCAATTATGAAAGACGAATATGTAGAACCTTATATGCAAAAAATACAAGATTATGAAAGAATTTTTGGATTTCATCCTACAACTTATATTGTGCATCCAAGTGATTCAATTTCAGTTGTAAAAGATAATGGGTAGCTAAGATGAAGATTTTACTTACAAATGATGATGGTGTTCATGCAGAAGGGCTTTTAGCTCTTGCAAAATATTTAGAAAAAAATCACGATGTTTGGGTTGTTGCCCCTGATAGAAATCGCTCTGGAGTTTCTCACGGAATTACGATGGGCGAACCTTTGAAAATTTGTCAGTTAGCCGAAAATCGTTTTTCTTGTTCAGGTGTTCCTGCTGATTGTACTTTTACCGCAATAAATGGAATTTTGCAAGAAAATCCCGATGTGGTAATTTCTGGAATTAACAAAGGTCCAAATCTTGGAACAGATATTGTTTTTTCAGGAACAGCCGCTGCTGCTAGACAAGCTTCTTTTTACGGTATCCCGGGAATTGCTGTTAGTTTAGCATCTTTTGAAGAACCTTTAGATTATTCAGCTTTGGCAGATTTTGTAAGCAAAAATATTGAAAAACTTGTAACCTTGTGTGAAAAAGATATTTTTCTTAATATAAACGCAGATTCATTATCTTCATATAAGGGATATAAATTTACATCTCTTTCAAAACGCAGTTACAAAGATAAAGTTTCTGTGTATAATGCTCCTGACGGAAAATTATATAGCTTTTTTGTTGGCGGAGGCGTAGAATCTTTTGGTGATGAAGATTCCGACGAAAAAGCAGTTTCAGAAGGATATGTTTCTATTTCTAGAGTTTTATCTCAACCAGTTAGTATAAAAACTGATTTACAAATGCAGGAGAGTTTATGTCTGACAATTTAAGACAAGGAATAAAATTATATCAATCAAGAAAATATACAGAAGCCTTATCGTTTTTTCTTGCTTTGCCACCAGAATCATCTGATAATATCGATTTAGCATATTTTATCGGACTTTGTTACGCACGATTAAATAAATATGATGAAGCTTTGTTGTATTTAGAACAAGTTGTAACAAACGGAACAGACGCAGAACGAATTAAACAATGTAGATTGTCTTTGGCTGTAATTTATAGTTTAACCAATCGTTCAAAAATGGCAGAGTTTGAGCTTTCTAAACTTGTTGATGACGGATTAAATACAGAGCAAGTTCAATGTGCGCAAGGATATGTTGCTTGGTATCGTGATGAAATTGAAAAATCAATCGAATGTTACGAAAATGTACTTGAGCAAAATCCAGAAAATTCAACTGCATTGAACGGGTTGGGTTACATCCTTGCTTGTACAGGAAAAGATTTAACTAGGGCATTATTTTTGTGTAAAAAAGCTCTTGATTCAAATCCAGAGTCTAGTGCATATCTAGATTCTTTAGGATGGGTTTATTACAAACTTGGTTTATTAAAAGAAGCAAAATCTTTTATAAAAAGAGCTTTAGAAAAAAATCCTGAAAACGAAGAAATTAAAGAACATTATCAACAAATTTTATCAAGTTCTACCGAGATAAAAAACAATGATGTTCCACGATGGGGGCAATTTTAATGAAATCTTTTTTTACAAAATTTATATTTGTACTTTTTTTTACATTGATTTTTGTTTCTTTTTTAAGCGCCCAAGTTTCAGAACCAACTCCTGCCGATAGAGGAATGGCTGCTGAGGAATTTAGACGGGGAGTTCAATCATATTATAGAGGTGCTTACAATGATGCGATTTTGCAATTTGAAAAAGCTTTATCATTTATACCTAACGAATCTTTAATTGTTGATTGGCTTGCAAAATCTTATTATAAATCAGGAATTGAAAGCACAGCACTTGACCAATGGAAATTTGTTTCTGAATTAGAACCTACAAAAATTTTGTTGCAAAATAAAATGGAAATTATTT
Source organism: Treponemataceae bacterium (assembly GCA_045645985.1). Lineage (GTDB taxonomy): Bacteria > Spirochaetota > Spirochaetia > Treponematales > Treponemataceae > RGIG9060. The sequence goes on along the minus strand of JAZRJV010000001.1, from coordinate 105,170 downwards.
CTCACAGACGATTAGCTGGTGAATTTTTTTCAAAAGAAACTCGTTATGTAAATGCAACTTCTATTGTAGGAACTCAAGGTGAAAACTTCTTTTTTAGTCAACCGATTTCAATTTTGCCTCAAAAAAATGGTCGTATTTGGGTTTTAGCTTACGGTTCAAATGAATTGTTAGATATCGATGTTAACGGTTCAATTTTAAGCCGAAAACGAGGTCCATTAAATGGTTTTGACAGACCGATGGATATTATCGAAGCCAGAGATGGAACTCTTTTAATCACAGAAAGTGCAGGGGATAGAATTACAAAATTATCTGCTAGCGGAGATTATATTGCTAGTTTTGGTAAAAAAGGAATTGGCGACGGTGAACTTCTTGGGCCACAATATCTTGCACAAGATTCAAACGGAAATATTTTTGTAACCGATTTTGGTAACTCTAGAGTTTGCGTTTTTGACGAAGAATTCAATTTTCTTTTTAGCTTTGGCAAAAAAGATGTTTCTGGAAAGTTTCCTGGATTTTCTGGACCTTCTGGAATTGCTATTGTAGATGATATTGTTTATGTTGCTGATAACATTACAGGCGCAATTTATTTCTTTGACAATTCTGGAAATTACTTAGACACATTAGTAAAACCTAGAACTTTTTCTAGTCCTGAAAGTATCCGATTTTATCAAGATAACTTAATAGTTTCTGATGTAAACAAAATTTATTCTGTTGATATTTCTTCTGGGGCTGTTTATGAATCAGCTCGATTAGGAAATGCAAAAGTAAAAGCAACAAACGCTGTTCTTGATGCAAATGCAAATTTAGTTGTTGCTGATTATGGCGCTAATGAAATCAATGTAATGTCTAGAATGAATGAACTTGTTGGCGGATTTTTTGTTGATATCGAAAAAGTAAATTCAGAGCATTTTCCAAAAGTTACTTTGGATGTTCGTGTAGAAAATCGTTTTAGGCAAAGTATCGTTGGATTAAATGATATAAACTTTTATGTTTCTGAAGAAAAACGCCCGGTTGCCGATTTGCGTTTTGAAAGTGCTGTTACTCTAAATCAAAATTCTGATGTTACAATTATCATTGATAGAACTTTAGAGTCTGCAAAATATTCTTCTGCAATAGAAACTGCTGTACGAGAAATTTCTTCATCAATGGGAAAAGATGCAAAACTTACAATAATCAGTTCTTCTTCTCTTCCTGTAATCGAATATTCTGGAAATCCTGAAGGATGTAAGAATTTTTCTGTAAAAAAATTAAATTCTCAAATTGTAAAAGAAACAGCTTTAGATAATTCTATTAGACTTGCTACAAATAATTTAGTTTTAGATTCTACAAAGCGTGCTGTAATTTTATTGACAACGGGTAAAATTTCTCAAAATGCTTTTTCAAAATATCCTGTTGCAGAAGTTACTGCTTACTTAGGAAATAACGGAGTAAGTTTTTCTACAATTATGTTGCAACAAGGTGCAGTTGATTCTCAAATTGAATATTTAACATCACATTTAAACGGAAAATCTTATTATGTTTTCAGAAAAGAAGGTTTGTCTTCTGTAATTACTGATATTGATAATATTCCAAATGGTTTGTATCGAGTTTCTTATACATCAAGTCTAAATTCTGGCTATGGAAGAGATTATCTTCCTGTAGAAATTGAAGTTTATTTACATAATCGTTCTGGTAAAGATGAAACTGGCTACTTTGCTCCGTTAGAGTAGGGTGAAGATTTTTCAAAAAAATAAAATGTCTCCTCGTAAGTGACCTCTAAATTATTCTCTGAAGATACAATGATAATCAGAAGATGATAGGAGGTCTTGCTATGAGTGAAGATTATAAACTTGAATTATTAAAACTAATTGAAGATGTTTTGTCAGAAGGCAAAAGTAATTGTGATTACAGAGAATGTTTGATAGCAATTCTTTTTGCAAAAAAATTTACAATTAAAGATGCTAAAGAATCTATTAAAAAAAATTCACTTTACTGTGGAATTTTGGATATGAATTCTACTATAGCGCTAAAAAATGGTTTTAATTTATATGATGTTACACTTTTTAACAATACTCAGAATGTAAAAAATATTATTGCTAACCTTGATTCCGATGAACCATTAACGCTACTAAATCAAGAAGTTAAAAATATAATAGTTAATTCCAAAAAATTGCTTTCTGAAATTGAGCAATTACTTGAGGTTAACAATTCAAAAAATGATGATGACTCAATTATGGAATTGTTTGATGAGACTACTCAAAAGAAAGTTGAAGATTTGATAAAAATAAGTTTTGATTGTTACAAATTCCTTTTTTCAGTTATTTTGACTTTTACCAGAAAAGATAAATCTGAATTTGACTTTCAGTTTGAAGTTGTTACCGCAGAGTGGATGTCTAATTTAGGTTTGTCAAGAAGACCTTATTTGCCAGATGGCGCTGGAATGTTTTATCCTTTTGAAAAAGAAGGTTCCCATGGTTTTATAACTGAAAATGTTGTTAGAGATTTATCTGTTGCATACATTAAAGCTGATGGAACAATTATTGACATAATTGAAAGAAAAGCAAATGATTGTGAGCCATATTTTAATACAATTCCAGCAAAATCTATTCTTGAAGTTACAAAAGGATGGTTTGAACAAAATAATATTCATGTTGGAGATACAATAAAATTAAAAACAATTATTGAAAATAGATAAGTTTTTTTTGTTAAACGGGCAACTTGTAAAGAAGGTGAAGTGTACTTCAAGTTGTCCGTTTATAATTTTATTTTGATTTTATATCAATCTTGCCTTTGTTAATGGCAACTTAGGATTTTTCTGTTTTAGTTTTAGAACTGTTTTTTCTATTGTTTGCTTTTTCTTTTCGCCAAAGTCAAATAATTCACCTTGTGGATCTTCTAATCCGTCTTGTACATTGTGAAATCCAACGCCTAAAAGTCTAACACCACGACCTCGTTCATATTTTTTGTAAAAAAGATTTTTTGCACATTCAAATAATTCTTCTATTGAGTAAATGCTTCGTTGTAAAGTTTCTTGAACTGTGATTGTTGTAAAATCTTCGTAGCGAATTTTAACGCAGATTGTTTTGCTGTTTTTTTCTTCGCTTAACATTCTGAACATACAATTTGAACACAATTCTAAAAGAGCTGTATCTAAAATATATTCTTCTGTGATGTCTGTTGGATAAGTTTGTTCTTCGCTAATTGATTGTGATTTTGGCTTTCCAGAAAATGTGTCGTTGTTTATTCCTCTAACTGTGTTGTACAAAAAATTTCCTGTGCTGTTTCCAAAAAGACTTATCAATAATTCTCTTGATGCTCCGTAGATTGCCTTTGTTGTGTAAAAGCCAGCAGAGTTTATTCTTTCTCGGGTTTTATTTCCAATTCCCCAAACTTTTTCTAAAGGAAGATTTAGCATAAATTCTTCTTCTTTTCCATAAGGAATTACAAACAATCCGTTGGGTTTTCTTAAGCCAGAAGCGATTTTTGCAAGATATTTATTTGACGCAATTCCTACAGAAACTGTAAGACCTGTTTTTTCAAAAACTTCATCCTTTAATCTTTTGGCAGTTTCGGTTGGATTTCCAAAAAGTCGTTCTGTGCCAGTTAAATCTAAAAATGCTTCATCAATAGAAATTTGCATTATTTCAGGTGAATAATTGTAAAAAATGCTCATCACTTCTTTGGATTTTTCTTGATAGCGTTTCATTCTTCCACGAAGATAAATTCCATTTGGACAAAGTTTTACTGCTTTGAAAATTGGCATGGCAGAATGAACTCCGAATTTTCTTGCTTCGTAAGAACAAGTTGAAACAACTCCGCGTTTATCTTCTGGTTTCCCTCCAACGATTACAGGTTTCCCTTTGTATTCTGGAAAATCTAATTGTTCTACGGACGCAAAAAAAGCGTCTAAATCTACATGGAAATAGCAAGTTTTTATCGCATTGTTTGTTGCTTCCATATTTAGTTTCCGTTTACAACAATTTGTTTTTTAGTTTTTACAATTTGATTTTTACTTGCTTGTACATAAGCTAAAATATCAATCGTAATTGGATATTTGTTTGATGCAGAAAAACTTAATGTAAAATTCTTTGGCGGATATTCATCAGGACTAAAAATTGCTGTGTTTCGTTCTGTCATAACATCGTATGGAAAGTTTGCATCATAAATCGGAATTAAAATTGGTGAAGTAATTGAAATTTCATATTTGATGATTTCTGAATTTGATTGTAAAGATAAATCAATTTCTTTTTTTTCAAAAATAACTTTTTCCGAAAGTTTAGTTTCAAAAAAGTCAGTATTATCATCTTGGGTTATTGTTAAAATATTTTTTGCGTTTGGCTGTGTTTTTGTAATTATCAATTCTATTACAGATGTAAAAATAATCAAACTTGCAAATATCGAAACTAAAATTGCAAGTTGTTTTATTAATTTTTTGTAGTTCGATAACTTATTGTTTTTATATAATTTTTCTAAAACTAAAATTCTTATCACCATCAATACAAAAGGTGTTAAAAATAGTGCAATAAAAATATTGTGTATAACGGTTGCGTTATTTACAAAAGAAAGAATTTGTTTTAAAGATTCAAAATCTGTAAAAAATAAAGGAACAAAAATTAAAACTGTTGCTAAAAAAACTAAAGTTAAAAGAGGTGTTTTTTTTACGGCTCTAGAAAGATATGTAATTATGTAGGCTCCAAAGAAAAAGAAGAAAAATGATAAGTCGCAAAGTGAAAATATAAAAATATTTACAAAAGAAATTAATGTTAATAAAAATCCGTAGATGTATGTTGTTTGCGGAAATTTTAGTAAAAATCTTACTCTAGCAAAAATCAAATATAACGAAATTGTTATCAGCAATTTTAAAATTGAAACTGTTATTGGATAATTGTTGTATTGCGGAATTATAAATTTGATTAAAACTTGACCTAAACTTAAACTTGCAAAAAGAATTATTGCAATAATCGGTACAAGAATTGCAGTTTTAGCAAATTCTTTTTTTCGTGAAAAAGCTGTTTGTCCAAACAAAAATGAAAAACAAATTAAAAATAATCCAATGGCGATTGCTAGAAGTACAACAAAAACAAGGATGTTTTCAGTGACAAATATTGGATTTCCAAACAAATTTGTAAAAAAGTATTGCGAATCCCAATTTTCGTTATCAACTGGAATTTCGTTGTAAATAAAATATTCAATTCCGTCAAAAATATTTTCTGAAGGTAAAAATTGAATTGCAGGAATTTGTGCGTTTAACAAATATGATAAAACTTCATCACTATCAATAATTCCAAGTCGATAAAAAGCCAAAAGTGAAGAATTTAAACTGTACTTTGTTTGGGATTTTCCAAAACTATCCATAATTCTTTTTACAAAATTTGGTGGAGTTGAAATTCCCTTTGTTGAAAATTCAATTTTTGTTCGTTCTTGAAGCTCTGGATTTAATCCTCCTGAAATTACGATTGCTGAAGTATACTCATTTGTATCAAGATTTTCGATAAAAGTTGCCGTTCCTGCTGGAATTGTTGGCAAAATATCTTCTGGAATTGGGCTATAATCATCAGCTGTAAGAACTATATCAACATAATACGGAGTTTTATCTTTTTCCATTTTTTTGATAAATTCAATTATTTCACTTTTTAGCAAAAAAGCTGTATTTTGCGGAATTATTACACAAAGTTTATGAAGTGGATATTTATTTGTGGTTTGGGAAGAATAAATTATTGAAAATGGAAAACTTTCAGACTGAGAATTTGATAAAAGTTGTATTTCAGTTTCTATTTCAGATTCCGATAATGAAGATAATAGACTATCTGAAATAGACTTTTGTTGAGGATACAAGGCATTTCCTAGAAAAAAAAGAGCTAAAATGGATAATGTTATGTATCGTTTCATGCTATTAGAATAATCTATTGGAAAAGAAAAGGTCAATAGTTTAGATAAAGTTTAATTAAATGATTTTACAAAACTATTGTTTTAGTGTATAATAAATGATAGTTTTGAATTTTTAAGCGATTTTGTTCTATTTTTCGGATTAAAAATTGCAATAGTTTTGCGTAACAGGAGACGGCTTGAATGTGTGCCTCAAGTAAAAAAGAAATATTACAGTTGCCTTTGAAAGTTATTCTTACTGAAGAAGGTGTTTCTCAGTTTATTCGTCAGAAAAAACGATTGTTGCGTTTTAAACTAGCAGATAATGTGGAAGAATCAGGTATTAAATTTACAGAATTTACTCCTTCTTCTTTGCAACAAATGATGCATCTTGATTATGTTTCAAAACTAGAAATTTCTATGCCAGAGTTTGGTTCTTCAAGACAAGAAATTATGGATTTGTCAAAACTTATCGTATTTTCTGTTCTTTACAAACAATTTGATAGACAAATTCTTACTGCATTGTTAGAAACAAACTGTATTCGTCATCATAACAGAGCAAATCCTGCTCAGCTTTTGGATGAAAAAACTCAAATTCCAGACAACATATTGCGTTCTCGAATGGTTGGAAAGGCTGCGGTTATCAATCAAGCTCGCGAAAAAATTCTTGAACCAATTTGGGATTCTATCGTAAATAATGATGAACTTTCTCCAGAAGAAAAAAATATCAATTTGTTAATGGCAGAAAAGTTTTTGAATCGTCTAAGTTTGTTCAACTGGTACATTATCGTTAAATTTTTCAAAAGTGATGGATTTGATGAAATGCTTAGTAGTATTCGGTCTACTTTGCATGATTTTATGGACAAGAGTAAAATTGCTGAGTACATTTCCTTGATGGTTATGGAATTGGCTCTTAATAGTGAAAATACCAACATGAAAAAGGTTGCTCGTGTGCTTTATCGTGGTCTTGATGATGTTGATACACTTATCTTTGACCCAGATATTCGTTCTAAAATTATCCAAGAACTTGAAAAGAAACATGAGTTTGTATTTATTTCATGGAAATTAGGTGGTGGTTCAACTTCTATCGGTAAGCAAGGTCGATTGCAGATTACTCTTTATAATAAAAATGATGAATTCCAAGAATTCAAAGAAAATGTTGAAGGTAAAAAATCAGCAAACTTGAATAAAAAATCTCTTATTGACTTTTACAAAGAAGGTCAAGAAGGTGCCGATTTAGGTTTGTATTATCTTTCTTACCTTGATGAAGCTTGTAAAAAAGAAAATGTTAAATTTGAATCTTTGGTAAATCAGTTTGCTTCAAATGACTTAACCGTTATTAGTTTAACATTTAACTTTTAAGATGAATACAAGATATTTTTCACATTTCAAATTTTTGATTATCTCTCTTTTTTCGTTTTTGGTTATGATTTGTTTTTCATGTACAGATACTGATCCAGGAATTGCAAGTATGCACAGTACATTGATTTATGAATATAATTCTGCAGATGAAAAGCCTTTAATTAGATTATCTGTTTTTGTTTCTCCAAGCCAAGACATAAGAAGAGCAAAATCAATTACAGTTTCAAATTCTCAAAATGATTTAAGCTGGAAAATAAATAATCCTAAAATATATACTCATGAAGAAAGAAATTATCTAGGAAGTTCATCTTTAGTTGTGCCAGAAGGATTGAATTTTTCAGAGGGACTTTATAATGTAACTCTTTATGATGTTGCGGACAGAACTATAACTGATTCTTTCAATTTGGTTCCATTAAAATCCATGAAGACATCCGAAGATTCTTTTGTAAAAGTTTCTGATATTCTTTCTAGAAAAGCGGGAACAGAGTGTTCTCAACAAAAAATAATTTTGTTTGACGAAATCGGAAAAGAATTATTTTTTGGATTTTATTCCAATTTATTAAATTCAGATGAAAAAATTTTGAGTATTTTTCCTGATGCAGTAACAAAAAGAATTTATTTTTCTAATCCAAATAATTCTGTTGTAATATTATTACCAGAAGAAAAAATAAATAAAAAATAAAACTGTAAAATGATTTTAGTAAATTATCATTTTACAAAAGGATGATGTAATGGATACTCCCATAAGACGGGAAATTAAAACTTTTGTATTAAGAGCTTCACGAATGACTGAAGGTCAAAAGCGTGATTATGAAAATTTAAGTACACGCTGGTGCATTCCTTTTGAAAAGAAAAATCTAAATTTTGTAGATATTTTTGGAAACTCAAATCCAGTTGTTGTTGAAATTGGTTTTGGAATGGGCGCTGCAACTGCGATTATCGCTGAACAAAATCCAAACATAAATTATCTTGGGCTTGAAGTTCACACTCCAGGAGTTGGTCGTCTTTTAGGAAATATCCGAGATAAAAATTTGCAAAATCTTTTTATCATTGAACATGATGCTTTAGAAGTTTTAGAATTTATGATTCCAGATAATTCTGTTGCAGGCTTTCATGTTTTTTTTCCTGATCCATGGCCAAAGAAAAAACATCACAAGCGAAGATTGATGCAACGACCTCGTACAAATCTTTTAACTCAAAAACTTTATGAAGGTGGATATGTTTACATGGCAACCGATTGGGAGCCTTACGCAGAATTTGCTTTAGAAGAATTATCCCTTACTTCAAACTTAAAAAATAAATACGATGGATATGCGCCTCATCAAGAGTGGCGACCTGAAACAAAATTTGAACACAAAGGTTTGGCTGCCGAACGAAAAATTTGCGAATTATTTTTTGAAAAAACAGAAGAATAAAATTAAAATTTAAGGTGGGAGAATTTTAATGAACAGAATCCAAGAACTAGAAAATTTAATTACAAAATATCAGCGTTCTTATTACGCAAACGAAGCAGAAATTTCTGACGAAGAGTTTGATTTGCTTTGGGATGAATTAAAAGTTCTTGACCCTGAAAATCCAATCTTAAAAAAAATTGGTTCTGACATTGAAGAAAATTCTCAAACTGAAAATTCTTTTTCATCTGGAAATTTTGAAAAAGCAAAACATTTAATTCCCATGGGAAGTCAAGAAAAAGCTGCTGACCCAAATTCATTTTTGGCTTGGACAAAAAAAGTAAATTTTTCTGAATATCTTGTTGAGTATAAACTTGATGGAGCAAGTTTGGAACTTCAATATGAAAATGGAAAATTTGTAAAAGGCGTTACCAGAGGAAATGGAATTATCGGTGATGACATTACTGCAAATGTTTTAAAAATGAAAGGTCTTGTAAAAGAACTAAAACTTAAAAAAGAACTAAAACTTAAAACAGATGAATTGTCTTTGTTTGATGAAGAACTTTTGCCATTCACTGGTGGAATTCGTGGTGAAGTAATTATGAGTCACGAAGTTCATCAAAAATATTTTTCTGATAAAGCAAATTGTCGAAACGCTGCAAACGGTTTGATGAAACGAAAAGACGGTGAGGGCAGTGAGCATTTACAAATTATTTGCTACGATGCTTTTTTTACAGACACTTCAACTTACGAATATCCTTTTAAAGATGAAGTTGAAAAAATGAAGTGGCTTGAAAAAATTGGTTTTACAACTTCGCCATTACAGATTTGCAAAACTCCACAAGATGTTATTGATTATCGCGCAAGTGTTATGGAAACTCGAAAATCAATTCCTTATGATATTGACGGTCTTGTTATCAAAGGAAAAAAAATTGATTTAATTGACGCCCAACGAAATCGTCCAGAAAAACAAATCGCTTTTAAATTTAGTTTGGAAGAAGCAATTACAATTTTGCAAGAAGTTATCTGGAGCGAAAGTGGTGCAACTTATACGCCAATCGGAATTTTTGATACAGTTGAACTTGCAGGAACAAAAGTAAAGCGAGCAAGTTTGGTAAATACAAATACAATAAAATCTTTGGATGTAAAAATTGGTTCTCATGTTGTTGTTACAAAACGCGGAGAGATTATTCCAAAAATCGAACGCGTTATAAAACATGATGATGAAAAAACTTCGCCCATAGAAATTCCGTCAACTTGTTCAACCTGTGGTTCAAAATTGATTGATGAAGGAACTAGGCTTTATTGTCCAAATAAAAATTGTTCAAAAAAAATTTATCATCAAATTGAAAAATGGATAAACGTTTTAGATATTCGAGATTTTGGAACTGCACTTTTAAAATGGGTTTTAGAAAATAAAAAAATCAATTCCATTTCTGATATTTATAAATTAACTGAAGATGACATTATCGAATTTTTCTTAAATGAAGAAAGTTTAGCAAATGCAAAAGAATCTTTAGGTGCAAAAAAAGTAATTGCTTCAATAAAAAATCATACAGAAATTTCTTTGTCAACTTTTATTGCAGGTTTTGATATTGAAGGAATTGGCGAGTTGTCTGTTGATAAATTAGTGAATGCAGGATTTGATTCATTAGAAAAACTTTTGAATGCAACTGAAGAAGAACTTGCAAGCGTAAATGGTTTTGGAGAAATTCTAGCTTCAACTTTGAAAGAAGGTTTAAAAGAAAATTCTGAAGAAATGTTGCATTTGATAAATTCAAAAAGCATAAAAATAAAATCTAACAAAGATGGAATTTTTGTAGGAAAAACTTTTTGTTTTACTGGCGAACTTTTTACAATGAAAAGAGCAGATGCAGAAAGTTTGGTTAAGTCCCTTGGCGGAACTACAAAATCTTCTGTTGTAAAAGATTTATCTTATCTTGTTACAAATGATACAAGTTCAGGCTCTTCAAAAAATCGAAAAGCCCAAGAACTTGGAATTCCCGTTATTGACGAAAAAACTTTTCTTTCTCTTGCAGGAAAATAGTTGGATAAGTTTCAACAAAAAAATCTGGATTGATTGCTTCCATGTTTAATCTAATTTCCCAATGAAGATGCGGACCTGTTGCAAGTCCAGTTGCACCAGATTTTCCAAGATAAGTTCCAGTTAAAACTTCATCTCCTGTTTTTACTTCAAGACTATCAAGGTGATAATACAAACTGTACAAGCCTGGTAAGTGCTCGATACAAATTGACCAACCTGTACTAATTCTATTTTCTGCCATTACAACTTTTCCGTTTCCACAAGAAAAAACTTCTGTTCCAGTTTTTACTCCGTAGTCAATTCCGTAATGTAAACTTGTTGAACTTTTCCCGTTTGTGTATTTGTAAGTTCTTCTATCTGCAAAAAAACTTGTTCGTCTATCACAAATTAAAGGTTCAGAAAAAATTGTTAAATTTGTATTTGTAAAATCTAAATAATTATTTGTATCAAGAATTTTATTTAATCGTTCAATTTGATTCATTCGTTCTTTTGAATAATCATTTTTTATATCAGAATTTTTTTGGTCGAGAACTAAAATTTCTTCAACAAATTTTTTTGATTTAAATTCAAGCGGAAGTGTAAAAGAATTATTTTCGATTTCACCAATGTTGTATTCAATTTTAATTTTGTAATTATTTTCTTCAAACCAAGTTGTTGTTGGAACCATTCCCATATAAATTACATGATTTCTTTTTTTTGAATCCATTTCAAAGAGAGTTGAACTTCTAAGATTTTTGTCTGTGTCAGAATTTACAAGACGAATTTTTCCTGAAATAGAAATTTCATCTTTAGATAATTTTGCTAACTTGCCTAAAAACTTAAATTGCATTTGTACAAGAATTGGATCGCCTGGAGAAAATTCTTTGTTGTAAACTAATTTGATATTGTAATTTTCGCCTTTGTATTCTGCAGTTGTTGCAAATATCGAAAATGAAAAACAAAAAAATATTATTGCAAAAAATAAATTTTGCTTTGTAAAAATTTTAGAGTAAAATAATTTCATTTTTTTTTCGTTCCTATTTTCTAGTTAATTTTTTTTTCGCCGGATTTACATAAATCAACAATGATAAGTTGAGTATTTTCCATTCCGTTAAAAATATTTCTTGAAACTTCATAGACAACATCAACTGTATCGCCAATATCAAAATCGCGTTTTATTTTATCGCTGGAGTTCCAATAAAGAGCCGGCCACTTTGTACCTCCACAAAGCAAAGTTAATTTTAAATGTGTCTTATCAGTTCCAATTAAAGTTGCATCTGCAATTTTTACTTTTTCTGTAAAAAAGTTTAAAGTTGTATTTGAATCTCCGTAAGGTTCAAACAAATCTACAATCTTTAAAATATCAGGAGATAAATAATTGTGTGGAAGTTGCGCATCAATATTTATTACTTGTTCAGAAGATTCTGAAAATTCAACTAATGCAGAAAGTCTTGCAAGTTTTTCCAAGAATGGTTTTACATTTTCTTTGTTCAAACTAAATCCTGCTGCAAAATCATGTCCGCCGTGATTTATAAAAAATTCGCTACATTGGTCTAACAATGAAGTTATTTTATATCCTCGTGTTGAACGAGCAGAACCTATTGCACATTCATCAGTTTCTGTAATTACGATAGCGGGAACATTTAATATGTTCATCAATTTTGAAGTAACGATTCCTGTAACGCCTCTGTTGATTCTGTTGTCGTAAACAACTGCAAGATTATTATTGAAATTTTTTAAACTGTTAAAACCTGCTTGTTCACAATAACTCCAAGCTTCAACACCAAGTTTTTTTCGTTCTTGATTTAATTCGATTATTCGTTGCGCAATTTTATCTCGCTGAGTTGCATCTGGATTTATAAAAAGTTCCAAGGCAGTTTGAGGTTCGCCTAATCTTCCTGTTGCATTTAATGCGGGAATCAAGCCCCAACTTAAATCTGTGCTTGTAACTTTTTTTCCGATTAAGTTTAATCTTGCCATCAACTCTAATAAGCCTGGTCTGATTTTTCCAGAATTGATTGAGTCCAAACCTTGCTTTATCAAAATTCTGTTTTCGTTTTTTAATGGCATTATGTCTGCGATTGCAGCGATTGCAACAAGTTGTAAATCAAAATTATTTCTTTCATTATTGTTTTTGAAAATTGCTTGTTGAATGTAAGTTATAAAAATATTAAAAAATCCATCGAGTTCTGTGCAAAGTGATTCATCATATTTTGCTATCGTAGAAAGACTTTTTAATCTTAGCAAACTCATATTTGCAACTGACGGAATTATTTTTGCAATTTCATCTCGGATGTCTAGCATATTAAATTCAATTCCGTTTCCAAAAATTGTTGATAGCAATTTTGCTTGAACAGGTTTATCCCAAACAAAAATTTGTTGACCTTGCAAAAATGGAATCAATCTTGTTTGCTGAATACTTACAAGTCCTGGAATAATTGTTTCTGTAAGACGAGCTTTTTCTGTCATATTTTGAACTTTGATACATTCAATTACGAAAGCATCAGTTACAGGACGAACATTCATCAAACAAATTTCTTGTTTGTACATACTGCACTGAGAAAATCGTAATGCTTGAACAAGCTTGTATGCAACTGCACATCCTGAAATATCGGCAAAAGGATATCCAGAATTTTCAATCTTTGGATTTATGATAATTGCTGGACTTGGCAATTCAGCTGGTGGATTGTGATGGTCAGTTACGATAACATCAATTCCTTTTTCTGCGGCGTAGGCAATTTCTTCGTTGTTAGAAATTCCGCAGTCAACTGTGATAATTAAACTTCCGTAGTTTTCTGCAAATTTATCGATTACTTCTTTTGAAATTCCGTAAGCGTCATCTCCTGAAGGAAGTTTGTATTGAACATCAAGTCCTAAATCTTTTAAACATTGATAAAGAATTGTTGTACTTGTAATTCCGTCAACATCTCTATCACCAAAGATTAAAACTTTTTCTTCTTCATCTTTTGCATCCAAAATTCTATCAACGGCATCTTCCATATTTTCAAACAAAAATGGATTGTGTAAATATCGTTGATCATTTTCTGTAAAATACAAAATATCTTTTCCCTCAGTAATTCCTCGACGGGCAAGAATACTTGCAGTTAGTAAATCGCAAGAATATCTTTTGCTAATATCTTGAATAATTTCTTTTGCAACTTCTTTTTTTTTCCAAATTGACATTTAAATTTCCTTTAAAATAATTGGATTGATTTTTATTTTTTCATTTGAATATGTGATTGAAGAATTTAACAAAGGAATTGCACTTCCAAAACATTCTTCATTTTTTCCAAAAACTTGCATAATAGTTTCGCCTTGTTTTACAAAATCACCTTCTGTTTTATGAAGGATAAATCCTGCGTCGGCGCAAACTTTTTCTGTTGTAACATTTCTTCCAACTCCAAGATGAATTCCTGCTAAGCCACATTGATAAGCATCAATTTTGATAAAGCCATCTTGAGTTGCTTTTAATTCTTTTACAAATTTGCTTCGGCGATTATTTCGTTGTGCTAAAAGTGTTTTTACATTTCCGCCTTGAAGTTCAACATTTTTCAAAAAGAGTTCCATGGCTTTCCCAGACTCAACTGCATTTTTACACATTGATAACGCTTCTTCTTTAGAATTTGCTTTTCCCGCCATTAAAATCATTTGAGTTGCAAGAGCATAAGTTAATTCCATAACATCTTTTGGACCACAATTTTCAAGACAGTCCAATGTTTCTTCAATTTCTAAAAAGTTTCCTGTTTTTAATCCAAGTGGAGTATTCATATTTGTAATTAAGGCTGATGCTTTTCTTCCCATTTGCTCAGTTGTTTTTACAAGACTTTCTGCAAGTCGTTCTGCATCTTCGGCAGTTTTCATAAAAGCACCGCTTCCGTATTTTACATCGAATACAAGCGACTCTGAACCTTCAGCAATTTTTTTAGAAAGAATACTTCCCGTAATCAAAGGAATTGATTCTACAGTTCCAGTTACATCTCGTAAAGCGTACAAAAGTCTGTCGGCTGGAACAATATCTTTTGTCTGCCCTGTCATTGCAAAACCGCAGTTTTCAATAATTGAAGCAAATTTTTCTTTTGAGAGATTTACATTGTAGCCTTCGATAGATTCTAGTTTATCCAAAGTTCCGCCTGTGTGACCTAAAGCTCGTCCGCTCATCATTGGAACTTTTACGCCACAAGCTGCCACAATGGGAGCAAGTGGAAGTGAAATTTTATCTCCAACGCCACCTGTTGAATGTTTATCAACAAAGGGACCTGTCATATTCATTTTTGAAAAATCAATTACATCTCCAGAATGAAGCATTACATCAGTAAGATTTGCTGTTTCTGCAAAAGTCATTCCGTTAAAATAAACTGCCATAAGCCAAGATGAAATTTGATATTCAGGAATTTCTTGTGCAACATAACCCTTGATTAAAAATTCAATTTCTTCTTTTGACAGTTCTTGTCCTTTGGGATTCAAAACTGAACCCCGTTTTTTCATAATGATATCAGTTGCACGCATAAATTTCCCCTTTACCCAATATTTTGTTACTATATTATATCACTTTACTTGACATAATCAACCTAAATATATAGTCTTTTTTCTATATGATTGCTGTTTTTGTAAATTGTTTTGCTATAATTTTAGGCTCTTTTTTGGGCATTATGTTTTCACGAAAAATGAATTCAGAATTGAATATCACTATTTGTGATGCCGCTGGAGTTGTAACCTTTGTTATTGGATTACAAATGGCTCTTAATTACAACAATATTATCTATGTAATCCTATCTCTTATTATAGGCGGAATTTTAGGAAATTTGGCAAATATTGATGGAAAAATTTTACAATTTGGTAAATTTTTAGAAAAACATTTATATCACAAAAAAATTGCTCTTCAAAATTCGCAAATACAACTTTCAGAAACTTCTTCAACCGAACTAAAAACAAAAAAACTTTCCCAAAAGAATTTTGCATACGCATTTTTGAACGCTTCTGTTTTATTTTGTGTTGGTGCAATGGCAATTATTGGATCATTTAAAGCTGGTATTCAAAAAGATTATACAATTATTTTTACAAAATCAGTTTTGGACGGATTTATGTCAATTGGTTTTGCCGCTTCAATGGGAGTTGGAACAGCCTTTTCTTGTATAGCAATTTTATTGTATCAGGGTGCTTTGACTTTACTTTCAGCTTTTATTTCACCTTTTGTAACAGATGCGTTGATTACTGAACTTTCTGCTACAGGTGGATGTATGATTATGATGATTGGTCTAAACTTATTAGAAATAAAAAAAATTAAAACAGCAAATTACTTGCCATCTATGATTTTAGTTGTTATCTTTGTTTTGTTAGACCCATACATTCAAAATATTGCTTCTCAAATATTAAAATAAACTTGATAAATTAGGAATATATTTTTATGACACAAGAAAATTTAGAATTAAAAGAAAATGAAATTTACAACGGATTTAAAGTATTAGAAATTACTCAAGTTCCAGAATATAACTCTACAGGAATTTTTTTAAGACACGAAAAAACTGGTTTAGAAATTTTTCATATGTTGAATGAAGATAAAGAAAATCTATTTGCTTTTGGATTTAAAACACCTTCATCAGATTCAAAAGGAACTGCTCACATTATCGAGCATTCAGTTTTGTGTGGTTCAAAAAATTATCCATTAAAAGATCCGTTTATTCGGCTTTCAAATCAAAGTGTAAAAACTTTTTTGAACGCAATGACATTTTCAGATAAAACTGTTTATCCTGCAAGTTCAATAAACGAAACCGATTATTTTAATTTGATGGCAGTTTACGGAGATGCAGTTTTCTTTCCACTTTTAACCAAAGAAACTTTTATGCAAGAAGCACATCGCTTTGAATTTGATAAAAACGGAAAATTACAATTTCAGGGAGTTGTTTTTAACGAAATGAAAGGCGATTATTCTAGTTTAAGTAATGTAATAACAACTTATCTTACAGAATCTTTATTTCCAGATTCGTCTTATCATTATGATTCAGGTGGAAATCCAACTTGTATTCCAGATTTAACTTACGAACAATTTTTGGAATTTCATAAATTTTATTATCATCCGTCAAATTGTAAATTATTTTTATACGGAAATATTTCTACAAAAAAACAACTTGATTTTATAAACGAAAAATTTTTATCAAAAGGTGATTTTTCTTCAACAATTTCTTCAAAAGAAGAATTGAATTTTGAAATGGACAAATTAACTTTTTCTAAAGATTTTGATAAACCAAAATATGTTACAAAAATTGGTCCAATGGAAAATGCTTCAAAATTATCAAATGTTGTTTTAGCATGGAAAAGTGTAGAAACTTTGAATCAACTTGAATCTATGGAACTTTTGATTTTATTTCAAATTCTTTTAGGCCATGATGGTTCGCCTTTGTATCGTGAAATTATCAAAAGTGGTCTATGTCAAGATGTTACAATGAATTCTATCCAAACCAGTTTTAGATATTTAGTATCAATTTTGGGTGTTAGAGGCGTAAAAAAAGGAAAAGAATTAGTTTTTGAAAAATTTGTTTTAGAACAATTAAAGAAAATTGCCAAAGAAGGAATTTCACAAGACAATATCGAAAGTGCTTTAATGTCTGTTGAATTTATGCATCGTGAAATTACTCGTGGCTACGGTCCTTATTCCTTAGTTTTAATGCGTAGAGCTTATCGTGCTTGGATGAATGGCGGAACTCCTGCAAGTTTTCTTTCTTCTAACAAGGTTTTTGAACAAGTAAAAGAAAATATCAAAACTAAAGAACGATATTTGGAAAATTTGATTTGCAAATATTTGATAGATAATAAAAATCGACTTTGTTTAACAGTTTTACCAGATAAAAATTTCAACAAAAAAATTGAAAAAACTTTGCAAAATAAGATTAAATCAATTTGTAATAAAATTCCAAAGAAAGAACGAAATAATTTTTTTGAGCAAATAAAAAATGATAATCAAAAACTTACAGAATATCAGCAACTTCCTGAAAGTCCTGAATTGTGTAATTTAATTCCACATTTAAGCTCAAAGGAACTTTCTATAAATGTAAAAAAAGATTCTATTACGAGAAGCAAACTTTTGGATGTTGATATTTATGAAAATCAAGCAACTGTAAATGGAATTGTTTATTTTGATTTGTGTTTCCCTGTCGATTTATTAGAACCAAAAGATTATAAATATCTTCCTTTTTACGCAAGTGTTTTAACTGATTTAGGTTTTGATGGCAATTCATGGATAGAAAGTGCAAGTCTTAGTGCAAAGTATACAGGTGATTTAAGAGTATCTTTATTTTCTTCTTCAATTACTCCATTTTTAAAAGAAAATGCCAATGCAGTAGGTTTAGAAAATCAAGATTTACAAAAAGCAATGTACGAATTTGATGCAAATGTAAACCGAAATTGGCTTGTAATTAGAATGGCGATGTTGGAAGAAAAAACTAGCCAAGCAATAAATATGCTTTTTTCTTTGATAAAATCAGTTGATTTTTCGGATTTAGACCGAATACAAGATTTATTAGTTGAATACAAAAACGATTACGATTCTTCAATTATTGAAATGGGGCACTGTTATTCTATAACACGAGCTTCTTGTAAGATGAATCGGTCAAAATGTATTGATGAAATTTGGAATGGACTTACTCAGTTGTTTGATTTACATTCTGAAGCTTTTGCAAAAGAAAATGTAAGCAAATTAAGTGAAACTTTAAAAAGAATCCATAAAGTTGTATCAAACAGTGGTTTTATCACTCATGTTACAGCCGAAAAATCTGGTCTTGAAAATGTAAAATCCTGTTTAGAAAAAGAAATTGAACAATTCCCTTTTTACAAAGGAAAAGTAAAATTACCTTATTTATCTTCTGATTCTGAATTTTATGCTCTTACTGATATTCAAGGAAACTCTGAAGATTCAGAATTTTTTGTTGTTTCTTCACAAGTTGGTTTTATGTCAAAAGTCTTTAAAAGTTCTCCGTTAGGAACAAAAGAATGTGTGTTAGAATCACTTTTTGCACATTGGTTTTCAAATAAGGTTTTGTGGGAACAACTTAGAACCATTGGAGGCTGTTACGGGGCTTTTGCTTCTGTTGATATAGTTGAAAATGTTTTTTCTTTAGCAACATATCGGGATCCAAATCCTATAAAATCTAAAGAAGTTTTAGAATTTATTTTTGATAATATTGAAAAATGGGAATTAGACGAAACTGAGTTTGATCGCATAAAAACAGGTTGTTATAGCAAAGAAATTCAGCCTCGTTCTCCTTATGGAAGAGCAAATATTGAGTTTATTCGTAGTTTATGTGGCATAACTTATGAATCTAGATTGGAAAAACTATCGAATTTGTTAAATTCATCTTTAACTGAACTTGTTGAAGTTAGTAAAACCATTTGTGAGCGCAGTAAAGATTCTAAATCTGTAATTATTTTCTCAAAACCTGAAGAAAATGCTGGTAAAATTGTGGATTTGCATTTATAATATAAGAATAATAAACTCTAAAATAATATAAGCGGGTATAAATTATGGATGAAAAATTCAAAGAATGTTCAGAGAAATTAAGAAAATTGGTTTCAGATATCCAAGGAGCTCCATATCCTGGAAATGTGGATGATGAATTGTATTATATTTGGTACGAACATGTACAGAGAAATGCTATGGAATGTTACGAATTCCTAGATGAGTATTTCCCTACTGACCAAAAAGATATTTCTAAAGCATTAGATAATATTGCTGACTAAAAAAATACTTGGATATATTGGATTTTTTGTAGATTTTTCTAAGATTTTTATATAAATATTCCGAAAATAAACTAAAGGAACTTTAGTTGAGGGTGAGGTATGGGAATCTCAAGGGAAAATCGCAAAAAAAATAGATTTATGTTAACTGGCGCTACAAAGAAAAATGGTTTTGATATGTGGCGCCATTCATTTACAGGTTATAATAAACTTACAGGAGAATCTCGTTCTTTTTTTATAGAATTTTATGTTGTTAATCCAGGAGTTTCGTTAAAAGATGTTTCTTTAGGTGCAGGTCTTTTATCAACACAAGAAGTAAAACCTTCTTTTTTCATGGTAAAGGCTGGTTCTTGGGGCGATGACGGAAAACAACTTCACAGTTTTTTCCCAATAGGTGATGTTTCTATAAATAAACGAAGATTAAATCTAAAATCAAATTCTTTCCTTGTTACAGAAACTGAATTATCTGGTTCTGTAGAAGTTTCTTTTTCTAAAGCTACATCTCATCCTGAATATATGTGTACATCTGGTTCTATGTCTTGGAACTTAAAGATGGATAAAAAAATTCCTTTTGTTCCAAAAAAAATCAAGTCAGACTCAAAAATTAATTGGTTTGTTCAAGGTGCAAAAACAATTTATGGTGGAACTGTATTTTTGGATGGAATTGAATATGTTGTTATTCCTCAAAAATCTTATGGCCATGCAGATAAATTTTGGGGTAAGCGCCTTACAAATCCATGGTTGTGGCTTTCGAGTTCAAATTTAATAAGTTTGATTACAGGACAAAATTTGTCTAATTCATGTTTTGATGTTGGTGGTGTTTCTGTAGTTGGTGCGAAACGAAAAGGTTTGCAAGTTTTTTTCACTCATCAAAATCAGTCTCTTTCATTTTATCCAACTGGACTTATTTGCAAAGATAAAATCAATTTTAATTTTACACAAAATGAAGAAGCTGGACATTGGACTGTAACTGCTGAAAACTCAAAATATCTTCTTGATATCGATATTTTCTGTAAAAAATCAGATATGATTTTTATGAATTATATGAACCCAGATGGTTCAACTCCTCACAAAACTCTTTGGAGTGGTGGAAGTGGAAGCGGAGAAATTCGTCTTTATAAAAAAATCAATAAATCTTTAGAAATCGTAGAACATGCTCGTGTAGACAACTGTGGCTGTGAATACGGAGAATATTAAATTAAATAAGTTGCAGAGTTTATTAAAATTTTGCAACTTTTATTTTTAAAAAATACTTGCCTTTCTAATTTAATAGCATTACATTTTAGTTATGAATTATGATCAATTTACACTAAAAGCACAGGATGCTATTCAACAAGCAAACTCAATCGCTCAACAAGAAGACCATAGCGAAATTGGTACAGAACATTTACTCTTGGCTCTTTTAGAACAAGAAGATGGTGTAATTCCTCCTCTTGTTGAAAGAATTGGTTTAAAAGTTTCATCCTTAATTCAACAAGTAGAAGATTTACTTGCAACTTACCCAAGAATTACAGGAAATGCTCAAGTTAGTTTTTCTCCAGAACTTTCCAAAATTCTTGCAAAGGCAGAAAAAGAAGTTACCTTATTAAAGGATGAATATTTATCTACAGAACATTTATTTTTAGCCATTGCACAATCTGATAGTCGTTGTGGAAATTTGTTAAGAAACAACGGAATTACAAAAGATTCAATTTTATCTGCATTAAAAGCCGTTCGTGGAAATCAGCGGGTTACAAATCAAGACCCAGAAGCAACAATGCAGTCTTTGGAAAAATATTGTAAAGATTTAACAACTCTTGCAAAACAAGAAAAAATCGATCCAGTAATTGGTCGTGATGAAGAAATTCGCCGAGTTATGCAAGTTTTAAGCCGACGAACAAAAAACAATCCAGTTTTAATTGGGGAGCCGGGAGTTGGTAAAACTGCCATCGTAGAAGGTTTGGCTCGTCGAATTGTTTCTGGGGATGTTCCAGACAGTTTGAAAGACAAAAGACTTTTATCTTTGGATTTGGGCGCTTTAGTTGCAGGTGCAAAATTTCGGGGCGAATTTGAAGAACGATTAAAAAGCGTAATTTCTGAAGTTCAAAAATCTGAAGGTCGCATCATTCTTTTTATTGATGAATTACACACTCTTGTTGGAGCTGGTGCAAGTGAAGGTTCAATGGACGCTTCCAATATGCTAAAACCTGCACTTTCTCGCGGTGAAATTCATGTTATTGGTGCTACAACTTTAGACGAATACCGAAAATACATCGAAAAAGATTCTGCCTTAGAACGAAGATTCCAACAAGTTTATTGTGCAGAACCTTCTGTTGAAGATACAATCGCAATTTTGCGTGGATTAAAAGAAAAATACGAAGTTCATCATGGGGTTCGTATTCGTGATGAGGCTCTTGTTGCTGCTGCCACACTTTCAAATCGTTACATTACAAGCCGATTTTTGCCAGACAAAGCCATCGACCTTGTGGACGAAGCTGCAAGCCGACTAAAAATGGAAATTGAAAGTCAGCCAACTGAACTTGATCAAGTTGAACGAAGAATTTTGCAACTCACTATCGAAAAACAAGCTCTTTCAAAAGAAACAGATTCTGCTTCCATCGAACGCTTAGAAAAACTTGAAAAAGAACTTGCTGAACTTTCTTCAAAACAACAGGCTATGCGACTTCAATGGGAAAATGAAAAGAAGCGAATTGATGAAGGTCGTCAGTTAAAAGAAGAATTGGAACAACTTAGAATTGATGAAATTCGTTATACTCGAGAAGGAAATCTTAGCAAAGCCGCAGAAATCAAATACGGAAAAATTCCTGAAATTGAAAAACGCCTTGCAAAAGAAGAATCACAAGACGAAAATCTTTTGCGAGAAGAAGTTGGAGAAGAAGATATTGCTCGTGTTGTTTCAACTTGGACTGGAATTCCTGTTAGCAAAATGATGGCAAGTGAAATGCAAAAGTACATTGAATTAGAAGATGTTTTGCATAAACGAGTTGTTGGCCAAGACGAAGCGGTTCAATCAGTTGCAGATGCAATCCGCCGAAATAGAGCAGGGCTTTCTGACGAAAATAAACCTTTAGGAAGTTTCTTGTTCATCGGACCTACTGGGGTTGGAAAAACTGAACTTGCAAAAACTTTGGCAGATTTTTTATTTAACGACGAAAAATCTCTTACTCGAATTGATATGAGTGAGTACATGGAAAAATTTGCAGTAAGTAGACTTATCGGTGCACCTCCAGGATATGTTGGATACGATGAAGGCGGTCAACTTACAGAAGCAGTTCGTCGTCGTCCATACAGCGTTGTTCTTTTTGATGAAATTGAAAAAGCTCATCCAGATGTGTTTAATATTTTGCTTCAAGTTTTGGATGATGGTCGTTTAACAGATAGCCAAGGAAGAATTGTTGACTTCAAAAACACAATTATTATTATGACAAGTAATCTTGGAAGTAATTTAATTTTGGAAGCTGATACAGACGAAAAACTTAAGGAATTGAAACCAGAAATTCACGATATGTTGATGAAATCCTTTAGACCTGAATTTATCAACCGAATTGATGAAGTTATCACCTTTAGCCGTTTGGATAAAAGTTGCATCACTTCTATCGTTAAAAATCAACTTGAAAGAGTTGCAAAACGATTACAAGCTCGTCGTCTAAAACTTGACTTTGACGAAAGTGCAATCAACTTTTTATCAGATGTGGGATACGACCCATTGTTTGGTGCACGACCAATCAAACGGGCAATTCAAACTTATCTTGAAAATCCTTTGGCTAAAGAAATTCTTTCTGGAAAATTCTTTGAGGATTCTACAATCAAGATTTCAAAAAAATCTGATGAAGCTTGTTTGGAATTTACAAAAGGATAAAAATTTAACTTTATAAAATAAGTTAAAAAAAATGGCTATCTAAAACATCTTACGAAATTTGTAAAATGTTTTGATAGCCTTTTTTGTTTAAGAAAATCTAAAATTAGAATTTTACTTTTTTGCCTGTGTCTTTGTAAAAGTTTTGACGCATTGTTTTAATTTGTTCATCTTTTAAGTAATCATCAAAATCCATCATTCTGTCGATAACGCCATTTGGTGTAATTTCGATAATTCTGTTTGCGATAGAAGAAATAAATTCGTGGTCATGACTGTTAAACAATACAACACCAGGGAAGTTGATAAGCGCTTCGTTCAAACTTGTAATTGCTTCAAGGTCAAGGTGATTTGTAGGTTCATCTAAAATCAAAATGTTTGCGCCAGAAAGCATCATTTTTGAAAGCATACAACGAACTTTTTCACCTCCAGAAAGAACTTTTACAGGTTTCAAAGATTCGTCCCCACTAAAAAGCATTCTTCCTAAGAATCCACGAACATAAGCATCATCTTGTTCAGCTGAATATTGTTTTAGCCATTCTGTGATGTTCATATCATTTTTGAAGTAACTTGAATTATCGATACTCAAATATGTGTTAGAAACAGTTTGTCCCCAATAATATTCACCAGAATCTGCTTTTACATTTCCTGTGATAATATCAAAGAGAGCTGATTTTGATTTATGTTCCATTCCAACAAATGCAATTTTATCACCTTTGTTTACGGTTAAATTAAAATCTTTAAGAAGTTGAACCCCTTCCACATTGTAATTCAATTTTTCAACACGCAAAACATTGTTTCCAACTTCTCTGTCTGGTTTGAAATTTACATATGGGAATTTTCGGCTTGTAACTTGAAGTTCTTCCAAAGCAAGTTTGTCGTAGATTTTTTTACGGCTTGTTGCTTGTTTACTTTTTGCAGCGTTAGAAGCAAATCGTAAAATAAATTCACGCAAATCCTTCATTTTTTCTTCGCGTTTTTTAGCTTGGTCTTTTGCTTGGCGTTGCATAATTTGGCTCATTTGATACCAGAAATCGTAGTTTCCTGCAAAAGGAGTAATTTTTCCATAGTCGATATCACAGATACAAGTACAAACTGCGTTCAAAAAGTGACGGTCGTGGCTAACAACGATAACTGTGTTTGGAAAGTCAATCAAAAACTCTTCAAGCCATGTGATTGATTCCAAGTCAAGACCGTTGGTAGGTTCGTCCAAAAGAAGAATGTCTGGTTCACCAAAAATTGCTTGTGCCAAAAGAACACGCACTTTTTGGCTTTCGTCCAATTCACTCATCATTCTTCCGTGATAATCTTCTTCCAAACCAAGTCCAGAAAGCATTTGTTCAATTTGATTTTCTGCTTCCCAACCACCAAGTTCTGAAAATTCACCTTCAAGCTCAGAAGCTTTAATTCCGTCTTCTTCTGTAAAATCTTCTTTTGCGTAGATTTCTTCTCTATCTTTGTAACATTTGTACAATTTTGGATGCCCCATCATTACGGTATCCATAACAGAGTATTCATCGTAAGCAAAGTGGTCTTGTTTAAGAACAGCCATTCGCTCCCCTGGAGTGATGATAATATCACCTCTATCATGTTCAAGTTCTCCAGATAGAACTTTTAAGAATGTTGATTTTCCTGCACCGTTAGCACCGATAATTCCGTAACAGTTGCCCGGTGTAAATTTGAGATTTACTTCTTTGAAAAGTGGTTTTTCACCAAAACTTAAACTAACGTCAGATACTGTAACCAAAATTTACCTTCCTATTTTGTAAAAATTTTCTTTATTTTATCCCATAATGACATTTTTTTTGTAGTTGAAGTTGTCATTTTTTCTGTGGATTGAGTTCGTTTATTTGTTTGTTTATTTTTTCCAGATTTTTTAGTCTTACTTGAAGAATTAACTTCTGATTGACCATATCTTTCTTTGTAGATTTTCATGCGTTCTTCAAAAGAAAGTTTTGATAAATCTTGTTCTTGTGAAAAATCTTTCTTTTCGTAAGTTTTCTTCTTGTTGGATTTGTTTTTTCCATTTGAATTTTTGTTGTAAGAAGATTTTTTACTAAAATCTTTTTTGTCGCCAGAATATTTTTTGCCAGATTTTCCAGAATGATTTTTTCCTGACTTGTGATTTTTCCCAGAACCTTTGTCTTCTTCGTTGTAATTTCCTGTTTTGATGTAAATATCTTTACTTTTATCTTCTTCAAACATATCTTCAAATGCAACTGTTGAAGGAATTGACATTTCGATATATTTTTCGATGGCAGGAAGATTATAAACATCTTGTTCGCTACAGAAAGTGTAAGCCTTTCCTGATTTTCCGGCTCGGGCTGTTCGTCCGATTCTGTGAACATAATTTTCGCTTTCGTTTGGTAAATCGTAATTGATAACCATTGCTAAATCATTTACATCGATTCCACGAGCGGCAACATCAGTTGCAACTAAGCAAGAAAGTTTTCCTTCTTTAAATAAATTTAGAACTTTTAATCGAGTTGCTTGTGGCAAATCTCCAATGATAAAATCTGCATTTATTTGATTTATTTGAAGTCGTTTTGCAATTACTTCGCAACTTCGTTTTGTGTTACAGAAAATAATTACGCTTTCAGGATTTTCTCTTTTTAAGATTCCAAGAAGAAGTTTCATTTTATCATCACTTGAAACATGGATGAGTTCTTGAGCAATTTCTTCAACTGTAATATTTTCTGGTTCAATTTCAATTTCTTTGGCGTTTTCAGTATATTCCCAAGCAAGATTTTTTACATAAGTGTTGAGAGTTGCGCTAAATAACATTGTTTGTCTATCTTTTTGTGAAGGTAAAACTTTGATGAGTTTGCGCAATTCAGGATAAAATCCCATATCGAACATTCTGTCAGCTTCGTCAACTACAAGATATCCCACTTTTGATAAATCCATAGCGCCAGATTCTTGTAAATCAATTAAGCGCCCTGGAGTTCCCACAAGAATATCGATATTTTTTTTGAGAAGTTCAGTTTGTTTTCCGTAGCCAACACCACCATAAAAACTTGCACATTTTAATTTTGAACCTGAGCAAAGAGTTTTTGCTTCTTCTTCAACTTGAACTGCAAGTTCTCTAGTTGGAACCATAATCAATGCTTTTTTATTTTTGTCTGCATTTGAAAGTAATTCTTGAATGATAGAAATTAAAAATGCGGCAGTTTTTCCTGTACCTGTTTGTGATTGAACATATAAATCTTGTCCATCAAGAGAAGCTTTTAAAACTTGTTCTTGTACAGGAGTGCAGTTTTCGTACCCTGCTTTTGCAATTCCTTTAAGTAAGTTTTCGTGTAAATTTAATTCTGTAAATTTCATGTATAACCTTGTATGTTTTGTTGTAAAAAAAACAACATTATTTGTAAATTATTTCTATTAAATATAACAGAATATCTTTATTGGGTAAAGTACTACAAAATTTTGCAAAGGAAATATGAACCAGAAAAAATGACTTTGATAGAAAATAATTTTATATAACTAAGATTAGACCAAAAAGGCTCTCACCCAAAAATCGCCCTCGCTCGTTAGTGCTGCGCTACGCTTGCAAGACTTCGCGATGTCGTTTTTGGGTTACGCCTTTTTGCACTAAATTTTGTATATAAATGTTTTTGCAAAGTCATTTTTTCTGCACATAATGTACATTTTGCACCCTTCTTTCATTTCGCGAGAATGGATAGATTTCCCTTTTTGTGAAATATTCCCAATTTTACGCCTTTATAAAATTATATAGAAATAAAGTGAATAAAACACGCAAGACAAAAACGCAAGTTTTGTGAAACAAAACTTGATTGTAAGCCGAAGGCTTACTAAAAGCCTTGCAAGCGAAGCGCAGCACTAGCGAGGTAGGGCATTTTTCCTTGAGAGTAAGTTCTGTCTGAATTTGTATTTAAATCATTTATTTCTGCGTGTTTTTTGCCCACATATATTAAAAGTTACAAATTTTTCTGACTGGGATTTTTATGCAAATTTTGTAAATATTTTTCTTGACTTATATAACTTTTTACTATATTTTTATGTTATAGATATGAACGGGGGTGCACCGGTTTCGACGGGTGTGATCGTGGTCTTGAACTGCAAGTGAGGTCGCCAGTCCTCTAAACTGACAAAAACTATAATTGCCAATACTGACAATTATTCAGATTACGCACTAGCTGCATAATCTCGGAACTTAAGTTGTGCCGCTCTGAACGGCTTTATGTTCCGTCGCTAATCAGGGCTTGCTGATTGTGGTGTCTGATACACTTTCGGGACTTTTATCAGAATAAGGCGCCGACGCTTGTGATGCTGCTACCGGAGCCCGACAACTACCTCGCATTACTAAACTTGTAGATGTTCCTGATTCGCTCACTCGGACGGGAGTTCAATTCTCCCCATCTCCAATCTTTATAAGGTTATCAGTTGTGAATAAATCACAGGATAACCTTTTTTCTTTTATAAAACTAAAAGTGATACGGAGTTTTATTTTGAAAAAAATCAAACCTTTTCTATATTTTAACCGTTTTCTAGTTTGCTTAACAATTTTAGCGCAAATTTTTTCCTTAATCTATTTTATTTTAAGTGCTTCAAATGTTTCCACTTGGATTCAACGCGCTCTTATGCTTTTTAGTATTTTGATGGCTTTATTCATCATCAGTAAACACGAAAAAAGTGGCTTTAAGATAATTTGGATTTTGCTGATTATGATTTTTCCTTTGTTTGGAGGATTTACATATCTTATTTTTCATGGACAAGGTGCTACCCGAAAATTCAGAAAAACTCTTACAAAATTGGAAGAAAAAACTCGACAAACTTTTTTACTTACATCACCTGCCTTTGAACAAGCAATTCTAAAAAATCCTGAATATCACAATAATATTTCTTATCTTGAAAAATTTGCAGGTTTTCCAGTTTTTAAAAATTCTACAGCAAAGTATCTTTCTCCTGGCGAAGAATTTTTTCCTTGTTTGCTTGAAGAACTTGAAAAAGCGCAAAAGTATATTTTTATGGAATATTTTATTATTGATGAAGGTGAAATGTGGAATCAAATTTTGGAAGTTCTTGAACGAAAAGCAAAAGAAGGTGTTGAAGTTCGTGTTATGTACGATGATGTTGGCTCCTTTGTTTTGCTTCCTACAAATTATCCAAAAATTTTAGAAAAAAAAGGAATAAAATGTGTTACTTTTAATCAGTTTAAGCCATTTTTTATCGTAAGTCATAATAATCGGGACCATAGAAAAATTACAGTAATAGATGGAAAAGTTGGTTTTACAGGTGGAATAAATCTTGCTGACGAATATATCAATAAAAAAGAGCGACATGGTTATTGGAAAGACGCTTCTGTTATGATACAAGGTGAAGCTGTTTGGAGTTTAACAGTAATTTTCTTGCAACTATGGAATTTCAGTTTAAAATCCACAGAAGATTTTGCACAATTTTATCCTTGGAAAGAAAGTAAATGCGATGTTCAATCAGACTGTTTTATTCAGCCATATTGTGATAGTCCAACTGATTTAGAAAATGTTGGAGAACATGTTTATCTTAATATTATTACTCAAGCAAAAAAATATTTGTATATTCAAACTCCATATTTTATAATCGATGAGCAAATGCTAAGTGCAATTTGTTTGTCTGCAAAATCTGGAGTTGATGTTCGACTTGTAACGCCTTTTAAGTGGGATAAATTTTTAGTTCATACCTTAACTCGAAGTTACTACAACGATTTAATAAATGCTGGTGTAAAAGTTTACGAATATACTCCTGGTTTTATTCATTCTAAAGTTGTAATTTCCGACGACAAAGTTGCAACAGTTGGTTCTGCAAATTTTGATTACAGAAGTTTGTATCATCATTTTGAATGTGGAACTTGTATTTATGATTCAAAATCTATAGAACCGATTTACAAAGATTTTATGGATATTGTAGAAAAATCTAAGCTTATCGAAAAAACTGATTTGAAATACAATGTGATAAAAAGTTTGTTTCAGCAAATTTTACGAGTTTTTGCACCATTGATGTAAAATCAAACTTAAAATGAAAGTTAGAAAATTCCTGTGCTGATTTCTAAGGTTTTGAGTTTGCATCCTGTGTATCGATTTATAAGAAAAGTTAAAAATTCGTGAAGTTGTTGTGTAGTAGAGTAGTGAAGAGGAATTGACCTTGCTTCTTTAGGTGAAAGTAAGGTTACCGCTTGTAAAAAAATAATCGCTTCTGAAGATAGTTCAAATCCATCGTTATTATTTTGATGAGAAAAACAGTTGTTGCAAATAAATCCGTTTTCTACTATTGAGTAGTAAAATTTTTCTTCTTGGATTTTTGGATTTAATTTTTCGTCACAATGCAAACAATTTTCAATATCACATTGTAATCCCATAATCCCGATGTAGCGCCAAACAAATCGTAAAAAAGCGATTCTACATTCATCTTCTGAACTTACAGAAATTCCATCTAAAAATCCGTTTGCTAAAGTCCAGATTTTTTCGTATTCGCCAGTAGCATCAGTTTTAATCAAAAGTTCAGCACAAAATGAAGCGCACCAAGTTTTAAAAAGATTTTCTCTAATTTCAGGATGATATTTTATAACTTCAAAATCTGTGATTTTAATAGAATGTTTTGTTTCGTCGGTGTAAATCCACAAATTTCCAAAGTGATATGGCGAAACATAGGCTCTGAGCTTGCTTTTTGGTCCCCCATATAAAACGGCGTCGAAAATTCCTTTTTCTTTTGATAAGAATTTTACGATGCGATTATCTTCTCCATATTGCCGAACACTCAAGACCAATGCTTGTAATGATGAATTTCTACTCACAAAGTAAATTTTATAGAAAAAAACTAATTGAATCAATGTTAGAAAGTTTATTTTAACAAATTTTTGTCTTTTGTGGTCGACTATATAATTTACTGTTTTTTTACTTTCTATTTTATGTAAAAAAACAAAACTGATAATATAATTTTCTTAAAGTATGCTACTTATAGAATGTAGACTTATAGTATTCTTTTTTTGATAATTATTTTCATGTCTGATATTACACATATCTTTAGTTATTGGATGAAATTTTATAGAACTCAAAAAAAAATTACACAAGAAGAATTGGCGGAGAGGACAAATCTGCATAGAACATATATAGGTTCTGTTGAGCGTGCTGAAAGAAATATTACTTTAAAAAATGCAGATATTATTGCAAATGCTCTTGAAATTCCTCTTTATGATATGGTTAAGGAATTTAGTAATGAAAATGAATAAAACTTTAGATTCAAAAATTACCAAAATTTTAAATGATTATAGTAAGTCGTTTAAAGAAAAAACATATTCTGATGAGAATGATAAATGTGATGTTCTTATGGATATTTTTGGAATTACTCCTAATATGAAAAGAGAAAATCGACAGTATTGGGGACGTGAATTGGGAATGTGTTGGCAAAAAATTATTGTTGAACTTTGTAAAACGAAATGTGAAGGCTATGGGGATGCTTTAAAATTTGGAAGAGATGAACCTTGTGATTTAATTGTTGGAAAATATGCAATAGATACAAAATATCGTATTGGTTCAGGAGATTCTGGAACACTAAGAAAATTCAGAGAAAATGCAGCTTTATTAAGATCCAAGAATTATACCCCTGTGCTTCTAATATTACGAAATGATAACCTCCCTGCTGCAATTACTGCATGCTCAAAAAAATGGGTTGTAAAAACAGGAAAGGATTCTTTTGACTTTATAAAAGAAATAACAAAAGTTGATTTCTGTCAATATCTACAGTCTAAGCGTGGAAATTTTAATATAAATCCTTAGGTCTTTCTTCGAGTCTCTTGTTAATTATTTCAATATAAGATGATTCAATTTCAATTCCAATATAGTCGACACCCAATTTTTTCGCAGCAACCAAAGTTGTTCCTGAACCAGCAAAAGGATCTAATACTATATTTCCTTTTATTTGGGGAACCATCATTTTTACTAATTTTTCCATTAGACGTAAAGGCTTTACTGTGCAATGGATATTAAAATCATCGTGCTTTTCTCTTTGAAAACCTTCAAGAATATTTGATTGAAAAGAACCATCTTCGTTACTTGTATAAAATGCTCCAACATTGTACTGTTTTATTGTTGTATAATAGTTATTGGTTAATGGTTTTTGTCCAACATAAATTGCTTCCCATTCATTTCTCAAGCAACTATGCCATCCTTTCCAATTTTCATAATTAGGCTCAGCTTTTTTTTTCATATCAGCTTCTATATTATTCCCCTTGGGAATACCACTATGGCGCCTATACACAAGACAATCTCTTGAATAAAAGCCAGCTTTTTCAAATGCAATTTGAATATGTGCTATTGTTCGCGTACTATTAAAAATAGCTACCAAAGCACCAGGTTTGCAAACCCGATATACTTCTGAAGCCCATTCATATACCCAATTTTGATAATCAATTATATTTTTTGCATTTTTCTCGTACCAAGTTTTATTTCTAATACCACCAGCTAAACCACTTCCGTATGGAATATTCTTTACTAATGTTTTTGTATCTTTTATCCGTTCTGTTCTTCTTGTAATTTCATTTTGATCCCAGTTTTTACCTATGAATTCATAATTATATGGAGGATCCGTAATACATGCTGCAATACTATTATTATCAAATGATTTTAGTATTTCTCTACAATCACCATTATATACTTTATTTTTTTTCTGCATAATACTTATAGTATTCTTTTTTTTTTTTATGGTCAATTAGTTAATTATTCCACAAAAATACTAAGTATCTAAATACACCCTCCATTTTCAAAATGTAATATAACTTGGGGAATATTTGGTTTATTGAACTTTGGGCAAATTCATTATTTTTAACTTTTCTTTGTTATTTTTTATCTCAGAAAAAATGCCATCTGTTTCTTTAATTATGGTAGGCCATCCAAGACATAAATTCTCAGCCTTTTTGGATATAAGAATATAGAATTTTAAATTATTAGTATTATCAATAATTTCCTTAAACGAATCATACTTATATGGATGTCCAAGTGAATTTGCGTAATTTAATATATTATTCATCCAATTCCTCAAAACAGATTCTAACACATTTTCATCAAATTACAAGTATCTAAATTCATCCTCTGTTTTCGGAAGGTGATACAATAAAATCGCCACTAACTGTAAATTAACAAACCGTGAAAAACCCGCCCACTCACAATGCCTTTGACATTTCGCTTTTACCACAAATCCGCCCCTTCTATGCCACTTTTTCAAACAAAGCAAGAATCAATGTGCAAATACAAAATTCCGTGAAAAATCGCAGAAAAACTGTGAACTAGCAAATTCGGTGAAAAATCCCGCCCCAACACAATGCATTTTTCATTTCGCTTTTACCACAACTCCGCCCCTTCTATGCCACTTTTTCAAACAAAGCAAGAATCAATGTGTAAATACAAAATCGAGTGAAAAATCGCAGAAAAACTGTGAACTAGCAAAATCGTGAAAAATCCGTAGACAGAAAAGCACACCGACCTGCCTTGACGACTGAAAGGAGGAGCCGCAGGTCGCGGGGAATTTTCTGTCGAAAGGATTTTTGTACGAATCTGCTTATACACAATTCCTATGCGATTTTTGTATCAATTTCTGCATTTACAAAATTCCTATCTTGCTTTATTTTGCAAAAAAATATACTATTTATAAAACCCAATTTTTTTTAGAGGTAAAATTATGGAAAAGAAAATTGCTTTAATTCCAGGTGATGGAATTGGACCAGATATTGTTCATGAAGGAACTCGTGTTTTAGATGCGATTGCTAAAAAATTTGGTCATAAATTTACATACGAAACAGTTTTGGCAGGTGGTGCTGCTATTGATAAATTTGGCGAACCACTTCCACAGGCAAGTTTGGATACATGTTTGAAAGCAGATTCTGTACTTTTAGGTGCAGTTGGTGGACCAAAATGGGATAATGTTCCTGGAAATCTTCGTCCAGAAAAAGCATTGCTTGGACTTCGTGGAGGAATGAAAGTTTACGCAAATCTTCGTCCTGCTGTTATGTTCAAACAACTTTCTGCCGCTTGTCCATTAAAAGATGAAATCGTTGGAACAGGCTTGGATATTCTTATCGTTCGCGAACTTACAGGTGGAATTTACTTTGGAGAAAGAGGTCGCAATTCTGAAAACACAGAAGCTTGGGATACAGAACGCTATACAAAACCAGAAATTGAAAGAATCCTTAGACTCGGTTTTGAATCTGCACAAAAAAGACAGAAAAAACTTTGTGTAGTTGATAAAGCAAACATTCTTGAATCAAGCCGTTTGTGGAGAGAAGTTGCAGAATCAATCAAAGATGAATACAAAGATGTAGAACTTTCTTTTATGTATGTTGATAATGCTGCAATGCAGTTGGTAAGAAACCCTCGTCAATTTGATGTTATTGCAACAAGCAATATGTTTGGTGATATTCTTTCTGACGAAGCAAGTCAAATTACTGGTTCTATCGGAATGTTGGCTTCTGCTTCATTAGGTGATGGAACAGGTCCTGGTCTTTACGAACCAATTCACGGTTCAGCACCTGATATTGCAGGAAAAGATATTGCTAATCCTTTGGCAACAATTCTTTCTTGTGCAATGCTTTTACGCTACGACTTCAACATGGAAGAAGAAGCTCGTTGTATCGAAGCTGCTGTTGAAAAAGTACTTGATGCAGGTTGGCGAACAGGTGATATTGCTGGTTCTTCAATGGAAGAAGTTAAAGCAAACGGAAAACTTGTTGGTACAAAGAAAATGGGTGATTTAGTAATCCAAATGATTGGATAATCCAAATGTACTTATAAAAAGAAATAATACAATGTATATTGTGTTATTTCTTTTTTTTTGTTTTTTATAAAGTGGAGTTTTATTATGATAAAAAGTTTTTACAAAAGTGATTTACCCTTGCTTTTTACAGGTGAAAGTGGAACAGGAAAAACTTTCGCTGCTAAAAAAGCCCATGATATGTCTTTCAGAAAAAACAAACCTTTTATTGCCATAAATTGTGGTGCAATTCCAGAAAGTATTGCTGAAAGTGAACTTTTTGGCTCTGTAAATGGAGCTTACACAGGTGCTACAACAAGAGAAGGTTTGTTTGAAGCCGCTAATGGCGGAACAGTTTTTCTTGATGAAATCGGAGAACTTTCATTAACTTTACAAACAAAATTGTTAAAATTTTTGGATGAAGGCTTTTTCGCTAGAGTTGGTTCTACAAAGCAAATAAAATCTGATGTTAGAATTATTAGTGCAACAAATGTAGATTTGCATAAAAAAATAAAAGAAGGCATGTTTAGAGAAGATTTATATTACAGAATAGCTGTAGTTCCTTTGTATATAAAGCCTCTGCGTCAGCGATTGAACGAAATTCCTTTTCTTGTTAAATCTCATCTAGCAAAGAATAATAAAACTTTAACAGGAAAGGCATTGGATTTAATTTTAGCAAACCAATGGAAAGGCAATATTCGGCAATTATTTGCATGTTTAGATAGAGCTTGTGTTTTATCGAAATCTTCTGTTATTTGTGATAAAGATATAAAAAATAGTTTATATTAATTTTTTTTGCAAAGTCTTTAATCTCTATTTTATGTGATTTTTACTCTTTTCTTTTTTTTACTTTCCCTATATTTCTTTAAAATATTTTATATACCTAGTTGACGGGAGGGTAATTCTGGTAGAATGAATTTAATAAATCGTTAGCGAATTAGTTTTTATTACTACTTTGACTAAAACCATTTTTATTTTTTTAGGAGGGATTCTATGAAAAATAGACTTCACGACAAACCATCTTGCTTTGAAACTCCTTTTGTATATTCCTACCTTGATTATCTATTCTGTAAATGCTATTATTCTATATAATTGAATAAACTTTTTATTTTTTGGAGATTGATATGAAAAGCGATAACGCAAAAAAAGGGATTGCTAGAGCCCCTCATCGTTCTTTGTTTTATGCGATGGGATATACTGACGAAGAATTAGATAAACCACTTGTTGGTGTTTGTTGTGCAAAAAATGAAATTATTCCAGGTCATATTGAACTTGATAGAATTGCAGAAGCAGTAAAAGCAGGAATCCGTATGGCAGGTGGAACTCCAATTGAATTCCCTGCAATCGGTGTTTGTGATGGAATCGCAATGGGACACGAAGGAATGAAATATTCACTTGTTACTCGTGAACTTATTGCAGACAGTATCGAATGTGTGGCAAAAGCTCATCAGTTTGATGCTTTAGTTATGATTCCTAACTGTGATAAAATCGTTCCAGGTATGCTTATGGCATCAGCTCGTCTTGATTTGCCTACAGTTTTTGTTTCTGGTGGTCCAATGATGCCAGGTCATCTTCCAGGAAATGATTGCACAAATCCATATTCAGGAAAAAATCTTTCATTAACAGATATGTTTGAAGCTGTTGGTGGGGTAAGTTCAGGAAAAGTTACAGAAGCTCAACTTAAAGAAATGGAACAAGTTGCTTGTCCAGGTTGCGGGGCTTGTTCAGGAATGTTTACTGCAAACTCAATGAACTGTCTTACAGAAGTTTTAGGTCTTGGTCTTCCAGGAAACGGAACAATTCCAGCAGTAACAGGAAAACGCATTGCTTTGGCAAAACACGCTGGTATGCAAGTTATGGAAATGTACAACAAAGGAATTACTGCTCGTTGCATGATGAAAGAAGCAAACTTCCGTAACGCATTGGCTGCTGATATGGCACTTGGTTGTTCAAGTAACACAATTCTTCACGTTCCAGCTATTGCTCACGAAGCAGGTTTTGAACTTGACCTTCACATGATTAATGAAATCAGTAATAAAACTCCAAATCTTTGCCACTTGGCTCCAGCAGGGCACACATTTATGTGTCAGCTTGATGATGCTGGTGGTGTTCAAGCTGTTTTAGCAGAACTTGCAAAGAAAAATCTTATTGATACAAGCGTAATGACTGTTACAGGAAAAACTGTTGCAGAAAATATCAAAGGTGTTGTAAACCGCGACCCAGAAATTTTACGCCCAATCGAAAATCCATATTCAGATAACGGTGGAATTGCAATCCTCTTTGGAAATCTTGCTCCAAATGGAACTGTTGTAAAACGCTCTGCTTGTGCAAAAGAATTGATGAAACATACAGGTCCTGCTCGTGTTTTCAATGACGAAAGTGAAGCAATGGAAGCTGTTCAAAAACAAGAAATTAAATCAGGGGATGTTGTTGTAATTCGCTACGAAGGGCCAAAAGGTGGACCAGGAATGAGAGAAATGCTTGCTGTAACTGCTGCTCTTGCAGGACAAGGCTTAGATAAAGAAGTTGCTCTTATTACAGACGGTCGCTTTAGTGGTGCAACTCGTGGTGCTTCTTTAGGACACTGTTCTCCAGAAGCTGCTGTTGGTGGACCAATTTCTTTAGTTGAAGAAGGGGATAAAATCACTCTTGATATTAACAACTACAAAATCACTCTTGAAGTAAGTGATGAAGAACTTGCAAAACGCCGTGAAAAATGGGTTTGCCCAGAACCAAAAGTAACAACAGGCTACCTCGCCCGTTACGCAAAGTTAGTTTCCAGTGCAGATAAAGGAGCTATTTTACAATAGCTGCGAGTTTGTTTGCAAACTCGATAGCAAACGAAGTTTGCGAACGGACAAAGGTGCTATATTACAATAGCCGCGAGTTTTGCAACGCAAAACTCGGTAGCAAACGAAGTTTGCGAACGGACAAAGGAGCTATTCTTCAATAAGGTGAAATAGGAAAATTATGAAAATTACAGGTGCTAGAGTTATAATTGAATGTCTTGTAGAGCAAGGCGTAGATACAGTTTTTGGATATCCAGGAGGAGCAATCCTCAATGTTTACGACGAACTTTACAAAAATAAAGATAGAATTTCACATGTTTTAACTGCTCACGAACAAGGTGCGTCTCACGCAGCCGACGGATATTCTCGTGCTACAGGAAAAACTGGGGTTGTACTTGCTACAAGTGGACCAGGTGCAACAAATCTTGTTACAGGAATCGCAACTGCTTACATGGATTCAATTCCTATGGTTGCAATTACTTGTAATGTAACAACTCCTCTTTTGGGAAAAGACAGTTTCCAAGAAATTGATATTACAGGTGTAACAATGCCAATTACAAAGCACAGTTACATTATAAGAAATATCGATCAACTTGCAGGTGCTATTCGTGAGGCATTTTTTATCGCAAAATCTGGTCGTCCAGGGCCAGTTTTGATTGATGTTCCAAAAGATGTTACAGGAGCTGTTACAGAATTTGAGCCACTTTCAAAAGAAAATCTTGATAACTTAGAAACAATTCACTTGTTAAAAAATATTAAACGAGTGAATGCAGGAAAAACTTACGAAGATTCACAAATTGAAGAAGTTGCAAAATTGATAAATTCAGCTACTCGTCCGTACATTTACGCAGGTGGTGGAATTATCAGTTCTGGTGCTTGTGAACAAGTGAAAACTTTCGCAGAAAAAGCAAATATTCCTGTGGGTGTAAGTTTGATGGCAAAAACTGCTTTCCCTGCAAATCATCCATTGAATACAGGAATGATTGGTATGCACGGAACAAAGGCTTCAAACACAGCAATTAACAAGGCTGATTTAGTTGTTGTTCTTGGTGCAAGATTTTCTGACCGCGTAATTTCTGACCCTTCAAAATTTGCTGTAAATACAAAATTTGTTCATATTGATATTGATTCAGCAGAAATTAACAAAAATATCAAAACTTGTGCATCAATCGTTGGAGATTTAAAAGATATTCTTGTAAAACTTCTTCCATTGGTAAACGAAAGAAAACCTAGCGAATGGAATGATTATGTTTCAGAATTGAAAAATCATATTCCTGCAATGTACAACAAAAAAACAGCCTTGCATCCAAAATTTGTTTGCGAAAAAGTAAATCAGATTGCTGGAGAAGATACAATCATCACAACTGAAGTAGGGCAGCATCAAATGTGGGTTGCTCAGTTCTATCCATTTACAAAACCAAGAACATTGCTAACTTCTGGCGGACTTGGAACAATGGGATACGGAACAGGCGCTGCAATCGGTGCGCAAACTGCATTCCCAAATAGAACTGTTGTTCATTTTGCAGGTGATGGTTCTTTCAGAATGAACTGTAACGAACTTGCTACAATTCAAAACTACAATCTCCCTATCATTATCATTGTTGTAAATAACGGTGTTTTAGGAATGGTTCGTCAATGGCAAAATCTTTTCTACGGAAAACGCTTCTCAGAAACAACTTTGGATAGAGGTCCTGATTTTGTAAAATTGGCAGAAGCTTACGGAATCCAAGGTTTTAGAGCCAAGAATGAAGAAGAATTTGAAACTGTTTTCAAACAAGCTTTTGAAAGCCGAAAACCTGCAATTATCGATTGTAATATGAACATTGATGAAATGGTTCTTCCAATGGTTCCAGCAGGAAAACCAATCGATGAACTTCTTTTAGATGTAGAATAATTACAAAAGAAAATATTTAAACGAAAAAAAATCCGTAAGAAGAAAAAAAATCTTGCTTACGGATTTTTTGTTTTAAATCTTAACTGATTTATAACAAATTTAGAATGATAAATTGCGCATTAAAAGCATTTTTATAAAGTAAATCTTGTAGTTACTGAAATTGCAAACGGAATAGAAGGTTGTTCTGCTCCAATTTTGTAAACAGTTGATTCTCCCGCAACTACAAATCCAAAATTTTCGCGGTCAAAGATAAATCTTCCGCCAACATTTAAGTCTAAAACACTATATGATTCATCATAAGTTTTTTTGTAAGATTCAACTCCAAAAAACAAACCTATTTTGAAAGGTGAGCGTTCATCTAAAGCAAGAACATCCAAAATTCCACCTAGTGAATAATCTTTCATTTTTTCAGTTGAAAGTTCATTTGTGATTAAGTTTGTATGAGAATAATCAAAAATCAAACTAATATCTTGATTTTGGCAGTGGAAAGTTAAGTATGGTTGCATTTCAGTAACATAGTTTTCAAAAATGTTTTTTGTTGAGAATGCAAAGTTTGTGTTTGCTCCAACTGTGATAAAATTAAATAATTGAATATCGGCATTTAATATTAAACCTGGGCTAAAATTTCCATCTCGTAAATCAAATAGAAATCCACCTAGAAAATCAAATATTTTACCGTCAAAATCTCCTGCACAATATGCTTGATAATTGTTATTTTTTTTATTATCTACAGCAGCGATGATAGAAATTTCATCTGTTATGTTTTCAGAAATTTTTACTGAACCACCAAATGTATTTTTCCCTTCTGAGTTATATTTATCATAATTTGCGCCAATAGATAGCTCAACTGCAAAAAGAGAACTTGTAATAAAAAATACTGTTGTAATTAGAATAAATTGTGCAACAGATTTAATTTTTATCATATTTGTACCTTGTATCCTGCTATTACAGAAACATTATTTAAAAATGTATTCCAGTCTTTTATATCAAAAGCATTTACATTAAGTGAAAAATTTAATTTACCAGCACCCAAACAAATTGTTCCGTATGGAGAGATAAATAATCTTAAATTTTCTTTAATGATATTAAAGTCTGGATCATCTCCTTTATTATTCATAATATTGTCTAAAGATTTGCTAGATGACATAGTTGCCATGAGTCCAAATTGACTTTTATTACCTTTTAATGAAAGCCAAGGAGTGTATAATGAAACATTAACTCCTACAGGATCTTCAATGTAAAAAAGATTTTCTTTTGTGGAACTTGGCATGTTAAATAATGCAAGAGAAAGACATAAGTTTCTAGAAATAAATCTTGGTTCAATCAAAATATATACATCATCAAAAGACAATATTTTTTCTGTCTCTGGTTTATCAGGATCGATGATTAACTTTGTAAATCCTGCTTGAAACAAAAGAGAAGATGAATTGCTACTTCCAAAAAATGCGGTAAGTCCTGCATGCATATCAGCGCGTTCAATCAAAAGAATTACATTTTGTGACTGCCCATCACTATAAGTGATTTCTTTTTTCATTGGCATTGTAAGACCAACACTTAAGTCAATCGCTGCAGCTCTCCATGCACCAGCAAAACGAAAATCTGTGTTTAGACTTTCAACAAAATCTATGTCTTCTGTGTCTTTTCCCAAATTAAATGAAGTCCAATCTTTTGCTTTGTTGTAATAAATATTAAATCCAAGAGACACATTTTGAGGAAATCTTATGTTGTATGTTCCGCCAATTCCTGCCATATCATAGATTTTTGCTTTTGAAATTCCACAGATAGTTTGAGTTAATCTTGAAGCAAAGGATGGAATCCCGAATTGTCGTTGTAGATATATATCTGAACCTACAGGGTCATATTCACCTATGTAAGCTCCTAAGAAATGGGAAATTGAGCCAACTGAACCTCTGTATGTTAAAGAAATTTCATCTAGATTAAATTTAGCGTCTGTATTTTGAAAGATACTTTCTTTTAGGATTGATTCTGTAGTGAACATACTAAGACTTGTTCGTAAAGTTACAGATTGTGATAAGTCAAACTGACCTGCAAAGTATGCATCCATCAATAAATCTGGGAATTTTTCAGGTACAGGCTGAAATCTTCCTCCAATTCCCATTGTTCCATTAAAATATGGAGTTGAGAATGCTGTATATGAAAAAAGTAAACCACAAAGTAAAATAACAAGTAGTTTTTTATGAGATTTTAATTTATTAAAAATAGATGCTTTCACTAAAATTTCTCCAAAATATAATCTTCCACATTACAATATCGGTACAAAAAACTAAATTCTTTACTATAATATCACAAATCTGTTAAAAAAACAATTTGATTAAATATTTTGGTAAAAAATCTTGACTTATAGAGTAAATAGTATAAAATGTTTTAGTATGAGTGATTATCTTGATTTGAATAATGAAGAATTATTAAAAGACTTTTTTGCAGAAGCAGAACAACAGGTTGAAAACCTTGAAAGTAATATTTTAGTTATAGAAAACGATCCCGCCAATCATGAAGCTGTAGATGAAATTTTCAGAGCTGCCCATACCTTAAAAGGTGGTTCTGCAACTGTAGAGATGACAGAACTTTCTACATTCACTCATGCTGTTGAAGATTTATTGGATGAACTTCGTTCTGGTACTGTTGATGTTACAGGTGATGTTGTTGATATTCTCCTATCTTCTATTGATATTATCAAGGAGATGTTGAATTGTCGTCAAAACGGAACAATTTACGAAGATGATGTTTCTTCTGTAAAAGAAAAACTTGCATCTTTCATTCCGTCAAAAGATGAAAAGAAAAAGAAATCTTCTTCTGTGCCACAAAATTTGCGTCCAGCTACAGAACAAATTTTACCTACTTCAAAACCAGTTGAAGAGGTTGCATCTTCTCCAGACGAAATTGTGATTGAGCCTCCTGTATCCTTACTTTCAGAATATGAAGTTTTAGAATTAAAAGAACTTTGCGAAGGTGCTCAAAGACTTTGGGGCGTTACTGTTTTATTTGATGAATCAAATCCAATGAATTCTGTTGGTGGTATTCAAGTTTTTGCCTCGCTAAAAGAAAAAGGAAATGTTCTAAAAACAATCCCTGATTTTGATATTCTCTACGAAGATGAATTTCAGCCAAAAGTTGTTTATTTTGTTGCTTCTGCTGCAACTCAAGATGAACTTGAAGATGCTGCTTTCTTGGATGATGTTTCTTTATGTGCTGATGCTCAGTTGATAAAAACTGATATGGCAAATACAACTTCAGCAAGTTCTGCTGTGCCAGTATCTGAAGTTAACAAAACTGTTCAAGAAACACCTAAAGTTGAAG
This sequence comes from Treponemataceae bacterium, assembly GCA_045645985.1. Lineage (GTDB taxonomy): Bacteria > Spirochaetota > Spirochaetia > Treponematales > Treponemataceae > RGIG9060. The sequence goes on along the minus strand of JAZRJV010000001.1, from coordinate 63,232 downwards.
AAGTTGAAAATGTACCAGTTTCACAAGAAATTGCTACAAAAGAAGATGTTATTTCAAATGAAGTTGTTGCAGATTCTGTTGCATCTACACAAAATGTTCAAACTGAAGATCAATCCGAAAAAACTTCAGTAAAGAAAAATACTGAAAAAAAATCATCAAACACATCTAATGCTGGAAGTGTATTGAGAGTTGACTCAAAACGAATTGATTATCTTCTTAACTTAATAAGCGAAACTGTTATCACAAAGGCTGCATTTAATCAAACTGCAATTCAGTTAACACGGATGCAAAATCATTTGAAAAATGCGGAAACATCTTATAAAGAAAAGGTGCGTCGTCTTATTGATTCGATGCCAGAATATGTTGATTCTATAAAAAATGGAGCAACTCTAAAAGAATTGAAGTCAGAAATTAACGAAGAATTTGGAGACATTTATTCAATGTTTGATTCTTTTGATTCTGAATTCAAAAATATGGCAGGAAAATTCCGTTCTTCTACACAAAATCTTGGTCGTATCGCTGGGGAACTTCAAGAAGGCGTTATGAAAATCCGAATGGTTCCTATCAATCAAATTTTCTCAAGATTTCCTCGAGTTGTTCGTGATTTGTGCAAGGATTTAAATAAAAAAGTAAATCTTGTTATTGAAGGTGAAGATACCGAACTTGATAAATCCGTAGTTGAAGATTTGCTTGATCCAATTATGCACTGTGTTCGAAACTCTCTCGACCACGGAATCGAAAATCCTTCTGACAGATTGAAAAAAGGCAAAAATGACGAAGGTACTTTGTTGCTTAAAGCAAGTAACGAAGGAAATATGATTGTTATCGATATTATTGATGATGGTCATGGAATTGATGTGAACAAAGTTAAGAATAAGGCTATTGATAGAGGAATTATTCATCCTAATAAAGTTCTTTCTGATCAAGAAGCTTATCAACTTATTTTTGAACCTGGATTTTCTACTGCAGATAAAATTTCAAGTGTATCTGGTCGTGGTGTTGGTCTTGATGTTGTTAGAACTCAGATTGAAAAATTAAAAGGTTCTGTAGTTGTAACATCAGAAAAAGATAAAGGTACAAAATTCAGTATCAGACTTCCTTTAACTTTGGCAATTATTCAAGGTTTGCTTGTTCGAGTTGGAAAAGAAATTTATTCAATTCCGATTGCTTCTGTTGTTGAAAGTCATCGTGTAAAACATTCAGATATCAGAACTATTGACAATTACGAAGTTTTCAATGTTCGCGATGAAGTTATCAGTATTTTAAGATTAAATAGACTTTTTGGTATAAAAAAAGAATCCGAAGATGATGTAAGTTTTATTGTAATTGTTGGTTCTGCTGATAAGAAGATAGGTGTGATGGTTGATGCTCTTATTGGTGAAGAAGATGTTGTAATCAAGCCTTTGCAAGATCAGTATACTATTACCCCAGGAATTGCAGGTGCTTCAATTCTTGGAGATGGTTCTGTTTCTCTCATTATTGATGTTAGCCAACTTCTTGATTTGGGCGTAAAACAAGAACTTAATGCTAGAGAAGAACGGGAAGCCGCAACAAACAAGTAGGTGATATGATGGAAAATATACAAAAACAATTAGCACAAGTTATGTCAGTTGAGCAAAATTCAGAAGAAAATGAAAAAAAGATAGCAACTGTCGACTTTAAAATGGTTACATTTTCTCTTTCTGGTAAAGATTACGCTATCGATATTATGAGTGTAAAGGAAATTGCAAAAGCAGGAAGATTTACTTATGTTCCTAATACAGCACCATTTGTTTTAGGTGTTTATAATCTTCGTGGAGAGATTATTCCAATCATAGATTTGCGCTTATTTTTCAATATCGAAGTTGAAGAACGCTCTGATAATCAAATTGAAAATATGATTATTGTTTCAGTTGATGACAATGTTTTTGGTATTGTTGTTGATGGAATTGATAAAGTTGTTGGAATCCAAAAATCTACAATTCAGCCACCACATCCACTTTTTGGTGATATAAATATTAAATATATTTACGGTGTTGTAGAAAGCGAAAATCGCCTTTATGTTTTGTTGGATATTGCAAGGATTTTTTCTAATAAACCTAAATCAGAAAAAGAATCAGTTGACAGTGCTCCAAAACTTACTGTTTCAAAGTTGCCACAGACAACTTCAGAAGTTCAGGCGCCTCAAGTGATTAAAAGACAGGAAATTCCAACTGTTAGGGAACCTGTGCAATCTCAAGAACAAGTTGTTCAAGAAGAAAGTGAAGTTCCTACTGTTTCTTCTATTATTGGGCAAGATTTACAGCAAGATAATCCTTTGGATTTTTCTCAAGAAAGACAAGATTTTAGTTTAGAGCAAAATTCTCAAGCAAGTTTAGTTGATTTTGATTTTATTGTTGATGAATTAAAATCCTTAAAGAAATTTTATGTTACAGATATAAATTCTTCTTGGGTAAAATCTCGTTTTGTTGCATGGCAAGATGAAAAAGGTGTGGAAAATTCGCAGTTAAATTCAGAACAATCTGCTGATGAATTTTTGAAAGGCTTTTATTCAGAAAATACAGGCGAATTTTGGTCAGAAGAGTATGCTAATCGCATTTGTGCTTGTTTGCCAGAAAATACTGCAAAACAAATTGTTGTTTGGAATCCAGGATGTGGCAAAGGTTACGAAGCTTATAGTTTAGCTTGTGTTCTAAAAAAACGCTATCCAGATTCTCGTATTAGAATTTATTCTCAAGATATTGATTTGTTAAATGTTTCAAATGCTTCTTTGTTGACTGTTCCTTCTGAGTATGCAACATCTTGGCTTGAACCATTTTTAACACAAAATGTTTCTGGTTCTTATGTTTTTATTCCAGAAATAAAAGATATGATTATGTTTGAATATCATGATTGTACAAATACAAACTCATTACCAAATGCAGATTTGATTTTATGTAGGGATTTACTTTCTTTCTTACCTGCTGATGTTCAAAATAATGTGCTTTTGGATTTTGAAGATAGATTGAAAGGGAATGGAATTATGATTCTTGGCGAAAATGAAAGTCTTGCAGGAAAAATGCAATGGTCTGAAAAGTTAATTGAAAATATTTCTGTTTATTCAAAATAAATTTTAGGAGGTTTATGCAAAATTTTATAAAATTGTTATAATATTTTGCATGTCAGGTTTGCGTTGCAAACTTGCTTATATACGGCTGTTTCTCATATTTATTACGAAACAGCGAACCAAAAGATAAAAAAAACAGAAGTTTTTGTTATCTTTTTTTTAGGAGGTTTATATGAGAGTAGAATATATTAACCCGTTTGTTGAAACTGCTTTTAATGTCTTAACAGAAGTTCTAGGAGGCAATGTAAAACGAGGTGATTTATATCTGAAATCAACTTCAATGCCTGTAATGGGAGTTGCAGCTTTAGTTGGTCTTGCTGGTGATGTTGAAGGACGAGTTCTTTTTGATATGTCTATGGAGACAGCATTAAATGTTGCTTCAACTATGAATGAGGAAAAATTAGAAGTTTTTGACGATTTAGCAAAGGCAACAATTACAGAATTAGCAAATATTGTAACTGCTCAAGCTGTTACAAAACTTCATGAGTTAGGATTTAAATTTGACTTAACTCCACCAGCATTGTTTTACGGTGAAAAAATGGAAATTGCTAATCATCAAGTTGAAGCATTGATTGTACCTTTAATTACTGCACAAGGTAAAATCGAGGTAAATGTAGCAATCAGAGAGAGAATGTAGAATAGGGAGGCTTATTATATGAAGACAAAACAGGATTTTCCATCTATAAATGAAAGACCACCAGAAGGTTTGAAACAAGATGGTTCAAAGGTTAGAGTTTTAGTTGTAGATGACTCAATGTTCGTTGCAAAACAAATTGGTCAAATTCTTTCAAGTGAAGGATATGAGATTATTGCAACTGCTGTTGACGGAAAGGAAGGTGTTGATAAATATAAAGATTTATATCCAAATGTTGATGTTGTAACAATGGATATTACAATGCCTAGAATGGACGGAATCACAGCGCTTGAACAAATTATGGCATTTGATAAAAATGCCCGTGTTGTAATGATTAGTGCTTTAGGAAAAGAAGAACTTGTTAAAAAATCATTGCTTTTGGGAGCAAAAAATTACATCGTAAAACCACTTGATAGAAAAAAGGTTCTTGAAAGAATTGGTTCTGCTGTAAAATAAACTTGTTGTTTTCCGCATGATAAAACATTCCAAGTTTCAATTTTTCTTGAAACTTGGAATGTTTTTTTTATACACATTTAAGCATGTAGAAACCTTTTCCACATTTTAATAATTTTGTTGGACAGTCTAAATTATCACCTAAAAATAATCTAATTTTTCTTATGTATACATAAATTGCATTTCGTCTTAATACATTAAATTCTCCCCAAATGTGATTACTTAGCGTGTTTATTGCAATCGGTTTATTTATGTTTGATTTGAGATATTCTAAAATTTTTGCACTTGTAGGTTCTAATCCTGCACAGTTATATGTTTCATTTTCGATTTTTTGTGAATTGTTTTCTCCAAAACCTAATATTATGCTGTTTTCATAGGTTTCTTCTGTGTTATCACTTATTATAGCAATTCCGTTTTCATCTACGGAATATAAATTGTCATATAGTATTTTTCTTTCAGAGAAATCTATTGTAGACTCTTCTTTTTGTAATATTTTTTTTTCGGATTCATTCCAATAATTGTGATAGAATAATTTTACAAATTGTTGATAAAAATATATTTCGTGTAACATACATTGTTTTGAAATTTGGGCAAGTAAATCATCTTTATCTATTTCATGTATTGATGTTTCTACAATAAGACAATATGTATTTTTGTTTAAGGTTTTTACATATTCTAAAACATTATAATTTATTGGTCGAAAAGCATCACAATCAATTATCAAAAGATTTATTTGTTGTTTTGCCAATAAATTGTCTATGGATGATTTGGAACAAACATTTATGGCTGTCCAATCTAGTTCGTTACAAGTTAAATTTGTAACTTTTAAAAACAATTTTGAATTACTAAATACTATAACTTTCATATAATTCCTCAACTTTTAATATAGTTACTTTAAAATTAGTTAATTTTATATCATAAAATTTAGTTTGTAAATCTTTAATTCATAATTTAATTGATAAAAATATAGAAATTTGAAATTATAGATATTTTTAATAATTTTGATTTTTTGATTTAAATTTGCAATTTCATAAAATTGGGATAGTGGGGCGGATTTAAAATAAAAAAACACCACAAAGAAAGCTGAATAAATCAACTTATTGTGGTGTGTTTCGCAAAAAAAGATTAACTCAGATTAGCTATTAACTCTTTCTACATATTCGTTAGATTCTGTGTTTACCATGATTTTTTCATCTTGTTTGATAAACAAAGGAACTCTAACTGTAAGACCTGTTTCTGTGATAATTGGTTTTGTTGCTCCAGAAACTGTATCGCCTTTTACATAGTTTTCGCTTTCTGCTACTGTAAAAATCATTTTTTGTGGAATTTTAACATCAATAGCTTCTTCATTAAAGATAAGAATAGGATATTCTTCACCTTCTTTGAGATAGTATTTTAAGTCTTCATTCAAACTTGTTGGAACATTAACTGTTTCAAATGATGTTGTATCCATAAAGATATAGTTTTCACCATCTGAATACTGATATTGTCCTTGAACTGTATCTACAACAGCATCTTCTACCATATCAGGAGTTTTGATAGTTTGTGTTAATACAGAACCATCTTTCAAGTTCTTCATTTTTACGCGAGCAAAAGCTGTTCCTTTTCCAGGGTTTACAAATTCTCGTTCTACAACCAAATATGGTGAATTTTTTATAAGTAGAACTGTACCTTTGGCAATGTCGCCACCTCTAATCATCGGGATTCCTCACAATAACAATAGTTTTACAAAATTATACACAATATTTTATAAGTTGACAAGTACACAAAAATATTAGGATAATTCATTTAAAATTCCCTCTGCTGTAAAACTAAAATAATCTTCTGTTCCTATGATGATGTGGTCTAAAGTTTTTATTCCAAGAATTTCGCTGCCTTTTATCAATCTTTGTGTTATTTCTATGTCGGCTGGAGAAGGTTCTGTGTTTCCAGATGGATGATTATGAACAAAAATTACAGCTGCTGCGTTTTGCCCCAGCAATTCAGTAAAAACTTCCCGAGGTTGAATAACTGCTTTATTTGAAGCGCCCTTACAAATTTCTTTTATTTCGATTATTTCATGGGCTCCATTTAACGAAACTGCAATAAAATATTCTACTTTTTCCAAGGTGTAATGTTTTACCAACGGAATCAAATCATCTGGGGATGTGATTTTACATTTTGTTGAATTAAAAATCCTTTTCCCCAGTTCAACAGATGCACATATCAAGCTGGCTTTGCTTTTTCCAACTCCTCTGATTTTCTGTAATCTTGTAAAAAGATTTTCGCTAGATTTGCTCATTATTTCATAAGCAACTTTTTGACTGATTTTTTCTACAGGATAATCTTTTATCCCCGAACCTAAAATTAACATAACTAATTCTTGAACAGACATAATGTCAATGCCATATCGTTCTAGTTTTTCTCGGATTTCAGGTTGATTTCCGTTTCTTTGATAATTATATAAATTGTTATACATAACTTTATTATCTTTTCAAAATGTAAAATAATTGTAATTTCTAAAAAAAAATTTTATAATAAATTCATGAATCGAAACTTTTTATCAAAATTTATTATTTTTTCGTTATTTTTTGTATGTTTATTTTTTAATGGATGTCAAACAAAATTTCTGCAGGAAAAAGCTGATTGTTCAATTTATATTGACGATTTTGGCGTGAAATCTGAAAATCAACTTGTTGAATTTTTTGCGCTAAAAAATCCTACTGGCGATATTGCAAAAGCAAAACGATTAGCTAAGTTTTATGTTGAACAAGCAAAATTTGAAGGTATAAATTCGGATGTTGCTTTTGTGCAAATGTGTTTAGAAACTGGTTTTTTGAAATTTGGGCTTTTAGTAACGCCTGAGATGAATAATTTTTGTGGATTAGGCGCTATCGATGCAAAAAATCGTGGTTTAAGTTTTGCCACAGAGGAAGAAGGCGTAATTGCGCATATCCAACATCTTCATGCCTACGGAACTACACGCAACTTAAAAGGAAAATTGATTGATTCAAGATATAAATATGTAAAGCCAAGAGGGAAGGCTCCAACAGTTTACGAACTTGCAGGAACTTGGGCAAGCGACAAACAATACGGAAATAAATTAGCATCTCTTTTGGAATTACTTTCTGAAATGTAAAAAAAATCCACTTGTAAACTTTTTTGTGTTTTACAAGTGGATTTTTCTATTGAATTTTATATCGAATAAAAAATATTTTTTTATTTAGCAATCGTTACTGATTTTTGTACCAAAGAAATCTTGGTCATTTAATATTTTTTCGATATTTGCAATATCTTTTCCGCCAGCGCAAATTACATCAATATCAGCACTTTCGGCTCTTTTGCTTGCAATCGGATCGAAAGGACAGTTTTTTCCAGGAACCCATTCATCTCCAACCATTTTTCTAAAATCTTTCCATGTAATTTTATCAAGAGGTTTTGCATCTGGATTTTTTTTAGGATCGTCTGTGTAAACTTGCTCAATGTTAGAAAGATTTACAACAGTTTTTGCTCCAAATTGTTCTGCCAAGAAAATTGCATCTGTGTCTGTTGAAAATCCTGGTTTCCAACCTGCTGCAACTAAAATTCTTCCTTTTATTTCTGAAACTGCAGTTGGGTCGTAAACAACATCTTGCAAACACAAATCAGAAAAAATTGATTTTAACAACTGAGCATTCAATCTTGTTGCCATAATTCCAATCCAGTCGGCTGTGCCATTATCGGATGTTGTATCAATGATTTCTTTGTAAGCATTTTGATAAATTCTAGCAGGTCCGCCACCACCAACAACAAGAATCAATTTTCTCTCTTCATCTTTCGCTAGCCAATTTCTAACTAAAGTAGAAAATTTTTTAAGAAATTCTGTATCTGGAAATTCTGGAACAACAATCGAACCTCCAACTGATAAAACTTTTACCATAAATTACTCCATAAGATAGCGCTGTTTCATAATGAAATGAAACACAGCTGATAATTAGCAAGTTTGCAACGCAAACCTAAATTTTTTCATAAAAATCGTTTTAATAAACGCCTGTAACATAAACATTACTCCAAAACGAACTATATGCTTGAATATCTGTAGATGCTTCTTCCCAAATTGATTGTAACGCATAAGTTTTTGGTCTGTAAACAACATTTCCGTTTATGTGAGCACTTTTGATTTTATTCCATCCTCTAGAAAAAATTACATGCTGAGAATCTAAGTTTCCAAAATAGAAATTTTTGTAATTATCTTCATCGTTGTAGTTTGCGTATTCAAGGCCTGCACCTAATGCACAATCTACAGGAATCCAACCAAAATCTTGGATATAAAATTCGTTCCACCAATGGTTGTGTGCTTCCATATTTGAATCAACATAAATTCCTGAAACAGGAATACATGGAATTTTTGCATTTCTAGCCAAGGCACAGAAAATCATTGCAAAATCGTAAGCGTCTCCAGATTTATTTTCAATCAAATCGGTAACATTTGTTTCGGCAGGGCGCAATTCAGAAAGAATTTCAAAATTATCAATTAAATAATTATAAATCGCTTTTGCTTGCAAATAAGGATTTGAAATTCTTGATGTAATTTTTGCTTTTAATTCAGTAACTAAAGGATTACTTGTTGGTACAATTTCATCTTCTTTTAGATAATCTGCAAAGTGTTGTAAAATTTCTGTAGAAAATGGTTTTACTTTTTCACTTGTTATATTTGTTTTTATTGCGTAAACAGGAACAACAAAGGAATGTGCCACAGAGAATTTATTATTTTGCTTTGTGTCTATAGTTGTTTGATGAACTAATGTGTTCATGTAGTCACTAATTACAGGTTCTGGGTTAGAAACAGGAATTTCAATATTTCTTTGGGTTGAACTTATAACAGGTTTTGGAACTCTTAGGATAACATCAGCTGTTCCTTTAAATTCTTCTGCTGTGATATTTGCAGAAATTGAAAGCAAAAATGTCTTTTTATCCAAAAAGTTTTTTGTTCCTGGCATATTTGAAATATTCAAATTGAATAAATTACTACTTCCGTTATTTGTGTTGATATAAATATCTCCAGAACTTGCTCCGTCTGGAACTCTAACACGAATTTCTTGATTGCTCCAAAATTCATAGTCAAAATTATTTTCGGAACAAGAAATAAATTCGTGATTACCTTCATCAGCCTGAATTGAGAAGAAAACTTTTGAGTTGTTTCTTAATGTGCCAAAGTTTTTTCCTAAAATAGTGATAACTTTTCCGATTGTACCGTTTTTTTCAGAAATGTTTGTGATAAATGGAGCAGATGATTGCGTATTGTTTTTTACCAAGACAGGAATTGTAGCTTTGTTTGTAAAATTTACTGCTTGGGATTTTCCTGCTGAAGTTACAACATAAACTAAACCGTCAGTTACATTTTGAGGCAATCTAATTTGAATATCGTTATCTGTCCAAGATGTGTAACTTGAAGAAGTAAGTCTGTTTCCTGCAATTTCAACATAACTATCTTCGATGTTGTTACCAAAGTGATTTCCGTAAACATGAATTGTATCTCCCGGTAACGCGATAGAAGGGGAAATATGTGTTAATTCTGGGTCTTTTTTTGCTGAAAATGTTACCAATAATGATATTGATGTTGCAACAATCAAGACCAAAACAAACAAACCAAATCTTAGAATGGAATGTTTCCTTAAGAGATATAAAAATTTATTTAAAAATGTCAATCTTCAAAACCTGCCATTTGAGTATATGTTACATTATACACAGATTGTGCATCATTGTACATATTAAATGACGAAGTTGAGTCTTTATATGGCAATGTGTTTACAACAAATCTTATATTATTTGACTTGTTTGCTCTTCTTGGTAAAAAGATATTGTCAATATTGAGTATATCATTGTTTGTATCAGAAACTAACAACGGTCTCGTTGCTCCGTTTTTAATTGAATCATCAATAATAACACCTCTTTCTGTAAATAACTTTGGTGCGTTTGTATTATTTGCAACTAAAGATACTTCTTGAGATGTTGTTCCTCCAGAACTTAATCTGATTGGTAAAATAATTGCAATTATCAAAGCGGCTGCCATCGCTGGAATTGCTTTGTAAATCGTTGTCCAAGTTGAATTTGTTGATTTTTTTGTTACATTTCGGAATTTGAGTAAAGTTGAAAGTTTTTGGTAACTTGCATCAAGTTGTTCTTCAGACAATGAGATAGAAGAACTATCCTTTACTAAAACCTCATGTACAGATTTTAATTTATTCAATTTTTCTGTACAATCAGGGCAAGATTGCAAATGCTCAAGATACTGTTCTTTGTAAGGTGAGTTCAACTCTCCATCAAGATAAACTGAGTGAATATCATTTTCAGGACATATAGACATCGTCTGCTCCTATTATTTTGGCAAGTTGTTCTCGGGCTCTAAAAACTCGGACTTTAACATTACCTTCTGTAATTCCTAAAACTTTACCGATTTCTTTATAATTCATATCGGCATATTCTCTAAGAATCAAAATCATTCTTAGCTTTTCTGGAAGTTTATTTAACGCTTCTTTTACTTTCTGTTGAGTTTCTTTTTTTAGAGTATCAACTTCGGAAGAAACAGTTTCTCTTTTCTCCTCACGAAGAACCTTTTCGTAGGCTTTTCTTTCTCTTGTCTTTCTTTTAGCATAATTCAAGGATGCGTTTTTTACAACTCGAATTAACCAATATTTTGCGTCGTCAAGTGAAGGAAAAACCAACTCTTTTTCATTCATTTTGATAAGAGAATCGTGAACCAAATCTTCGGCAGCTTCTTCATCGTTTACAACTCGATAAGAAATTTTATAAAGCAACTGCATTGTAGCGTCGTAAATCTTTTTAAAATCCTTAGGATCTGCAGCGTGTAACTGAGGATTCGATTCGTTCAACATAACACTTCCTACTGTAGATAACAACAGAAAGTTTTTAAGGTTACAAAAATTATTCATATTTCCAAGTTGTTCCTTGCGGAGTATCAATCAAAATGATTCCTTTGGCTTTTAATTCATCGCGAATTTCATCTGAACGAGCATAATTTTTTTGTTTTTTAGCTTCGGCTCTTTCTGCAATCAATTTTTCAATTTCAGGATTTGATTCTTGTGCTTGTGAACTAGGTTGATTTTCTGCATCCAAAATCTTTTTTGCTTCTTCCAAAAGTGAAAGTGAAAGAACTTCGTCCATTTTGCTGATTAAAGCAATTTTTTGTTCATCATTTATAGATTGATTTTTTACAGTTGTTTGCAAAATTGAAAGTGCTTTTGGAGTTGATAAATCGTCTTCCAACGCTTTTGTAAAATTTTCTAATTCTGCAAGTGCTGTATCTTGTGTGATTTTTAAGTTTTTAACATTTTCAAGTGATTTTGCAAATTCTGTTTTTTCAAGGATTTTTGCAATTCTTTGATTTAATGCTTTTCTTGAATTTTTTGCACCGTCCATTGCTGACCAAGAGAATGTAATTTGTGAACGATAATGTCCGCCAAGAAGCAAGAATCTGTAATCTAATGGAGCGTAACCTTCATCAATCAATTTTTGCAAAGTTAAAAAGTTTCCGCTAGATTTTGACATCTTAGCTTGTCCTTCTGACCCATCTGCATTTTTTTCTTTTGCGATAACCAAAAATTCATTGTGAAGCCAGTAATTTACCCATTTTTTGCCAGTTGCACCTTCAGATTGGGCAATTTCGTTTGTGTGATGAATTGGAATGTGGTCAATTCCGCCAGTGTGAATATCAAAATTTTCGCCAAGATATTTCATACTCATTGCAGAACATTCAATGTGCCATCCTGGATAACCTTTTCCCCAAGGTGAATCCCAAACAAGTGCGTGATTTTCGTATTTACTTTTTGTAAACCAAAGAACAAAGTCGTGTGGATTTCGTTTGTTTTCGTCAACAACAACAACATCGCGTTTTCCAGCTCCTGCTTTCAAATCATCAAGATTTAGCATTGCAAGTTTTCCGTAATCTTTGAAAGTTGTAACATCGTAGTAAAGATTTCCACCTGCCATGTAAGTATGACCGTTTGCTTCGATTTTTTTGATAAGTTCAATCATTTCGTTTACATGTTCAGTTGCTTTACAAACTACATCAGGTTTACGAATATTCAATTTTGAAATATCGCTAAAAAATGCGTCTGTGTAAAATTGTGCAATATCTAAAACTGACTGACCTTTTTCTTTTGCAGTTTTGAGCATTTTATCTTCACCATCGTCGCTATCTCCAGAAAGGTGGCCAATATCAGTTACATTCATAACATGATTTACATCGTATCCTAAAAATTGCAAAGTTTTATCAAGTGTATCTAAGAAAACATAAGCTCGTAAATTTCCGATATGTGCATAATTGTAAACTGTCGGACCGCATCCGTAAAATCCTGCTTTTCCTTCGCAAATTGGTTTAAATTCTTGAAGTTCTCGTCCCATTGTATTGAATAATTTTAATGCCATAAAATCCTCCTAGTTTATTTTCAATTTTATCTATCGCATTTTGTTCATATTTATAGTATAATTTCAATTATGAATAATCTACTTAAAAAATCAGTAAATTTCAATATAATTGATAGTTATAATGGAATATTTTTACAAAATGAATCCTTAAAAGATAAAACTACTTTCAAAATTGGTGGAAATGCAAGTTTTTTTGCTAGTCCAAGTGATATAAAAAGTTTGATTTATTTATTGCAAGAAGCCAAAAATCTTAATGTGCCGATTTTTATTTTAGGTGGAGGTTCAAATCTTGTAGTTTCTGATGATGGAATTGATAAATTAGTTATTTCAACTGAATCGTTTGATTTTTGCGAGTATACTTCTTCAATTTTAACTTGCGGTGCAGGTTGTACTTTCGAAAAAATCACAGAATTTTGCATAAAAAATGAAATTTCAGGGCTAGAAAATTTTGCAGGACTTCCTGGAACTACGGGAGGCGCTGTTTTTATGAACGCTCGTTGCTACGAAGTTTCTGTAAGTGATGTTTTACATTCTGTAAAATATATCGATTTAACTGATTTTTCTGTAAAAACTTATTCTGTAGATTTATCAGAATGGGATTACAAAAAATCTCCTTTTCAAACTGGGGATAAAATCATTACTGAAGTGAATTTTAAAGTGAAAACAGGAAATTCAAAAGAAATTGAAGAAAAATCTTTGAGTTTTATAAAAGATAGAGAAAACAAAGGTCATTTTAAGTTTCCTTCAGCGGGAAGTGTTTTCAAAAATAACCGAAATTTTGGTAAACCTTCAGGAAAGATAATTGACGAAGTAGGTTTGCGTGGAATTTCTGTTGGACAAGCACAAGTTGCGCCTTGGCACGGAAATTTTATTATCAATAATGGAAATGCAACTGCAAGTGATGTTCGAAATTTAGTTAATCTCATTCAAGAGAAAGTTTTAAAAGAAACTGGATTTATGCTTGAGTGTGAAATAATTTTTACCGATAAATAAGCGAAGAACTGTAACTGTTTAATTTATTTATTTTTTTTTACTTTTGGATTGACAATTACATTTTTGGCTTTTATACTCAATAATTGGTGAGGAAGGGTTTTGTTACAATTATCATTTGTTAATTTTAGAAAAGATTCTTATATTCTCGTTGAAGGTAGACCTGCAACTGATAGATTCTACATTATTCAGAAAGGGAAAGTTGTTTGTACTCGTAAAATGTCTCTTGGGGTAGGTGAGGATTATTATACTCTAGGGCCAGGTGATTTTATCGGAGTAATTCCTTGTATGTCTGGACGCCCTCAAATTGAAACTGTTATTGCTTTAAGTGATGTTGTTGCAATTTCAGTTCGTCGTGACCAATATCCTGAACTTATCGAAAAAAATACTCCAGTTGCGATGAAGATTATTCGTACTTTTGCAAACAAAATGCGTAATATGAATGATGTTCTTACAAAAATCACTTTAAAAAGTAATATTATTTCTTCTTATGAACAGCTTTTTACAATCGCTTCTTACTATGAAAAGGTTGGAAAAAGGGATTTAGCAATCTACGGATATTATCAATATTTGAAAGCTTGTCCTAAAGGTGTTTATTTGCAACGAGCAAAACAAAGATTTATTGCCTTAAAACCAACTTCTAGGGCTGTTTACTTTGAACCTCCAAAAGATTTAATTCGTTATTATCCAAAAGACACGATGATATTTTCAGAATGTCAAAGTGGTCATGATATGTTTATTATTCAAGAAGGTCAAGTTACAATTTCTAAAGTTGTTGATGGAAACGAAGTTATCTTGGCTGTTCTTAAAAAAGGTGATTTCTTTGGTGAAATGGCACTTCTTGAAAATAAACCTCGTTCAGCAAGTGCTATTGCTCACGAAGATTGCCGATTGATGACTGTAAACCGAAAAAACTTTGACCAAATGGTTACAACTCAGCCACAGTTAATTTCTCGGCTTACAACAACTTTTGCAGAAAGATTGTGGGCAATGACAAGACAACTTGAAAATACTCAAATTCGAGACCCAATGGCAAAACTTTTAGATATGTTGGCCTTGCAACTAGAAAAAGCAAAAGTTCCAGTTGGGCCAGGTGTTTCTTGGCAATTTGCCTTAACTCCTTTTGACTTGGCTCATATGTGTGGTATTCCTCAGAATGAACAAGGAGATATTTTAACAACATTCATCAGCGATTCAAGAATTAAGTTGAATAACAATAAAATCTTTATCAAAGATTGCGATGAACTTTTAAAATATTCTGAATTTGTAAGAAAACCAAAACGATAAAATTGTTAATAGGATTTTTTATGAAGAAAATTTTATTTGTTATATTTATTGTTTTCTTTTGTGCGCTTCCGTTTTTTTCTCAGACACTTCCAATGGGATACAAGGATATTCAGCTTGGTCAAACATTTGAGCAAGTTCGTTCAATCTTAGAAAAGGATAGCGCTTTTGGTTTTAGAGGTCAGCGAGATGTTTCGCTTTTGCCAACTGAAGAACGAATTTTAATTGAAACTTCTGGTTCTGCTTTTTTTGAAAGATGTTGGTTTCAATTTTATGAAGATAAACTTTACAGCATCATTTTGAATGTTGATACAGAACGAATGGATTATTTTTCAATGTTCAAAACATTTTCTCAAAAATATGGCGAGCCAACTTCGTTAAATCCTTCAAAATCTGAATGGAAAAATGATAGCGTAGTTTTATCTTTGGAAAAACCTCTTACTGTAAAATATCTTGATGTAAAAGTTTTTAATGAACTTCAAGATATTTCAGAAAAAGCTTCATCTACAGAAGAATATCTTAGAAAAAGATTTTTGGAGAGTTTTTAGTATGAATCGTCGTTTTTTTGCTTTTCTTGTTATTTCGGTAATTTTTGTGCTTTTTTCTTGCGGACAAAAAAAATTACAAACAAAAGATTTAATCATAAAAAAATCTTCTGGAGAAAGTGTCGTTGTAAAAGCTGAACTTGCAATAACAGACGAAGAGCAAACTTACGGATTTATGAATCGAAAAAATATTCCTGACGGAACTGGAATGCTTTTTATCTTTAAAGATGATAGAATTGCTAGTTTCTGGATGAAAAATACTCCAACTCCGCTTTCTATTGCTTACATCGATTATGCTGGAAAAATCAAAGATATTTTTGATATGACTCCATTTAGCCTTGCTTCTATTGTAAGTACAGGTTATGTGCGCTACGCATTAGAAGTTCCGCAAGGCTGGTTTGAAAAAGAAGGAATCAAAGTTGGAGATTACTTAGATTTATCTAATTTGAAAAATTAAATTTCTAATTCTTCCAATGTTTTCTTAGCAATTATATCCTTTGGATCAAGCTCAAGCACGATTGTAAAATATTTTTGAGCTTCTGCTACATTTCCCTGTTTTAACTCTAAAAATCCTAAATTTGAAATAATCTTAGTATTTTCAGGTTCGATTTTTAATGCTTCTGAAATGAATTTTTTACATTCAGAAAATTCTTCAAGTTCTATACAGCAAATTGCGAGTTCGTTGTATGTGTCTGGATTATTTCCACCCAACTCAACTGCTTGAAGAAATGCTGCTTTTGCGTCATCCCATCGTTCTAGTCTTCTTAAAGCCCATCCAAGCATAAACCAAGCGTTCCAAACTTTTGGATTTGTTTCCAAAAATTCTTTTATACTTTTAAGCCCTTTTTCTTCTTGGCCCATGGCGATAAAATCGTAGGCACTTTTGAACAATTCATCTTCAAGGTTTCGTGAATTTATATCTTGGATGATTTCTTCAGAGCGTTTTCGTTTTCTGCGGTCTGAATCTGTAACTTCGTCTTCTTCATATTTTTCTGAAAGTGAAAGATAAGTTTCAAAACAATTTTTTGCTTTTGTAAAGTTTCTTTGTTTTAAATAGAAAAAGCCTGCGTTAAAAAAAGCATCAGGAACTGCTGGTTCTGCCAACATTGCTTGTTGGTAGTAATTGTGAGCACTGTCATCGTAAGCTTCTGCTTCATCTAATAATCCAGATTTTTTGTAAGATTCTGCTCTTTCATCAAAAAATAGGGCAAGATTTAAGATTGTTCTCATATCTTCTGGATCAAGTCCGTGAAGCGCTGTAAAAATTTCTTCAGCAATATCAAAATCTTCATTTTTTATTTTGAGAATAGCTGCTTGTGATAATTCTGTTTTGATATTTGGTTTTACAGTTGTGATGAGACTTCTGTAATAGTGAATATGCTGATTATTTTTATCATAAGCAAGAACAGTTAAAATTCCTGCCAAAATCATTTCCCAAGTAAGTGTTGATATATCAAAATCTGCTGGATTTTTTACAGGACTTTGTACGGGAAGTGGAATTGTTGTGTCGATTTTAAAAGCATTTTCTGGTAATGAATAATTTTCTGGTAAAGTAATATAAAAAATTGATTCAAGAGGATTTGTAGAGCTCATATTATTTCCCTTAAGAATAAAAAATTAGTTTGTGGCAACAGATTGATTTGGTGTCTGTTGTTGATTTTTAGGTGTTGCAGAATTAAGCATTGTTTTGCGTAATGCTGTTAGGTATCCGTTTATGTGCATTTTGTATGCCATAGGAACTGCTGCATCGTCAAATTTAATAGAAGCGGCTATTAAGTCTTTTCTTCCACCAACATTTTCTGTTGCAACAATTTTTCCGGAAATATTGATTGTTTCTCTAGGTTCTTCAAAATCTACTCTTAGCACAGCATCTTTGTCTTTTACAAACATTGCCAAGCCCATGAGAACAACTTTTGCACCAGAGAATGATAGGTCGCGTAAAATACAGTGTCTTGGAACATTCTGAATATGAATGATTGTTTCTTCTTTCATTATTCCTAATCTTCGTTTTGAATCATCTGTAATAACGATACGCTCTTCTTTTCGTCTTATAGCGTTTGTGTTTGCTTCGATAAGTTTACCGATAATTTCGATAAAATCATCTGGTGGACGCTGAGTAAATGTCAATGTTACAACTGCAAGGTCTGATGAATCCATATAAGGCGAAATATCAGAAACTCTAGCAGTGATAAAAAACATAATTGGCTGACTTCCTGATGGAGTAAAGCAAAATTTTAAGTTTATAGGACTTTTGTTTTTATCATTTGTAATAGCTGTGTATGCACCTCCTTTTGTACCAATGATAACTCTTGCAGCCATTAAAGATGTAGAGTTTATGATACATGGCCATTGTGCACCTGAGCATTTTATATATATCTGACGAGGATCTAGATGCAGAGTTCTGATAACTTCTTTTGTAAAAGTTATTTCAGTATCTCTGTATAGTTCATAATATCTTGTTAATTGTTGACTGGTTGTAACACCCATAGTTTATATGATAGTTTATAAAATGCAATTCGTCAATACAGAAAGATGATATATGTCAAAAATCTATATGGATTATTTTGCGTAGATATCGTTATGCTGTTTTTCTTTAGCGCGCTCAAGAATGAATTTCATGTAGTGTGCTTCCAAAGTTTGATGTGGTCCTGTTAAATTCATTCGTTTTCTTGCTGCAGCATCATCACGACGAACTGAATATAGAATATAAAAACTACGAAAATCCTCTTCGTAAGAAGTTTGAATTTTTTCACCAAGGAATGAAGAAACTTCGTCACGGCCAATGGCTGAAATTCCTTGTTGTCGCAAAATATCTTTTAGTTTTTGAATTTTTTCGTATGATAAACCAAAAAGATATTCTTGCATTGCACAAGAAACATCTGTTTCGCCAAGTTTTGTTGCCATAAATTGACGCCATTGGTCATCCATATCTATTGAAAGAAGTAGAAGTTCACTTGTTCCAACCATC
Organism: Treponemataceae bacterium; assembly: GCA_045645985.1. Lineage (GTDB taxonomy): Bacteria > Spirochaetota > Spirochaetia > Treponematales > Treponemataceae > RGIG9060. Next base: position 44,867 of record JAZRJV010000001.1, on the reverse strand, counting down.
GTTCCAAAGGCAGGTGCTAATTTTCGTCTTGCTCTCCAAACGCTATTTAAAACGGGCGCGATGCTCTCTACATTGTGGTCGCTTCTGTGTTCCCAAAGAAGAATCAATGAATAGGCAATTTCTCGGCGAATATCAATGTGAATTGTTAAATCTTCAAGCAAACTAAGATATACATCTTCTGCCATAAGAGTAAACATGATGTTTAGCGTTGCATCTCTGTATTTTGAAACTTCCTCTGGCGTAAAATCAGAATTCTTTGCGATTTTTGCCATAGAAGCAAAGGCGTGAAATTTTGCAACCAAGAATCCTTTACCAAGAATAGCCTTTGTTGGCAAGTGAAGAATTTTATCTCCATCGCGATGTTCTAGCAAAGATTCTGCCAAAGTATGTTGAGTTTGTACTTCATGAGAAAATGTTTGTCTATGTAAAAGAGATGGGAATCGAGCAATATCCTTTGCAAGCCGTTCCACATCGTTAATTCTGTTAGCAAGTCCTTCAAGTGTTTCAGGTGAGATTTTCTTTAATCTTGTGAATAAAAGTTTTACAAGTTCTTTTTCGTTATCTGTAAGAACAACGATATCAGTAGAAAACATATCTGCTGATGGAGTATCATCTCCGTAAAAATCTTCTATATCAATGTGAGTAAATTCTATATTTCCTAAATTGTTAATCTTCTTTTCCACAATACAGATATTATATCATATTTTTTGTAATTTGCTAATAAATATTTAGAATTTATTTAAAATTTTGCCGATAATACAAATATGAAGAAGTTTTTTTGTTTTTTTATGATTTTTCTAATTGAAAGTTTGGCTGTTTTTTCTGTGGATTTATCTGTAAAATCCTCTGATATTATTGTAGAAAAAGATAAAATTTCTGGTTATCATGTTTTTATCAAGCAAAAAGATGGCGTAAATTCAGTTTTGCTAACTGAAACTTCCAAAGACCCAACAAACAAAGTTGCAAATTACGCTTATCGAAGTTCAGAATGGAACGAAATCAACGGAAATGAAAAACGCATTTTAGACGGAAAATTTTTGGAATCAGAATATTCTAAAAATAGCATTGTTGATTCTTCCGTAGAAAATCATGAAACTTTGGGAAATGCTTTTCATCTTTATTTGCCTGAAAAATTGATTTATGGTTATCCTTGGACTCGTAACGGTGAAGTAAAAATTGAAAAAGGAACTTTTATTAGTATTAGAACTTTTGAAAAACCTTACGCTGATTATTCTGGTGGATATTTGGATAATCCTTTTATGTTTAATTTTATTCCACGGAAAAAAGAACCTGCTACAAAAGAAATTGAACCAAAAAAAGAAACTATTTTGTCAGAATTTTATAATCCTAACGCAGTTGATTCTTTCAAGGAACTTTCTGAAGATGGATTTATGACTTATTCAGAAGGCCCTGAAAGTTTAGTTGACGATATTCTAAAATCTTTTAAAAATATAAATCCTAAAGATAGAGTAGATGTTGTTTTTGCAGTTGATGCAACTGGAAGTATGAAAAATGATATTGAATATTTGCGACAAAATCTAATTCCTCAGTTAGAAGCTGAATTATTGAATTTTGGAAGTGTTCGATTGGGACTTTTGCTTTATCGTGATTATGGCGATAATTACACTTATCAAGGTTTGCCTGTAAAATTCTTTGATTTCGTTTATACAAGTGATGAATTTTACGCAAATTTGAACGATTTTAAAATCCGCGGGAACGAAGGTGGCGATGTTCCAGAAGCAGTTTACGAAGCTTTGTACGGTTCTATGGAATTTTATAATTGGGATCCTAAGGCTCAGAAAAAAATAATTTTAATTGGGGATGCTGAACCTCACAAACGCCCTCGTGGAAGTATCAAATGTACAAAAGAAATGGTTTTAGAACTTTCTAGACAAAAGAACATTTTAATTGATGCAATAATTATACCTGAAGATTAAAACGATATTTTGTAAAACTTTTTACATTCATTTAAAATAAAAAACAGTTCTTTATGATTTTTTTTCATAAAGAACTGTTTTTTTTATTTATATAAATTGTGTAAAAGACTAATTGTTTTTTTCCTGTGAAGTTTCAGGTTCTTCTTTTGGAATTTTATTCAAATCAATCTGAGCAAGTTTTTTGTATTCTCTAGGAAGATTTGTTGCATCAACTTCGTAGTATGACAAAACTTTTTCTAAGAGAGGTTTTGCTTTGTCATACTTTTTTTGTTTGATATAAACATGAGCAAGTTCAAATTCTGCCGGAATAAGAACTGATGTGTCCATTCCGAATCGCTGAATCAAAGTTTTATAGTAAACTTCAGCTCCTGTATAGTTTTCAACTGCAGTACATTCTTGTGCTTTTTGATTAAGTTCTTTTGCACTAAGTTCCAAAGGAATATCTTTAGGAATTGATGCGCAACTTACAACAAAAATAACTGCTAGAAAAATTGTTGTAACAAATAATATTTTTTTAACGATATGATTCATCGTAACCCCATCTGTCGTAAGATTCATCTTTTGATGGAAGATTCTTACGCAATTCTCTCATAAATTCTTCAGGCTCTCCCATTTCTTCGTAAGCATCACAAAAATCAATACTTCTGCGACTTACTGTAAAATATTTATGGATTTTTTCTTCCCCAAGTTTTTTCTTCCATTTTCCTGCATCGCAACGAACTCGTAAATAATATTGGTCTGTTGATTCAGCTGGACTTGCAACCATTTTACAATGAATACAATTTGCACAATAAATTTTGTTTTCAGATTGTGTATCTAAATCTAAAACTTCTTCTGTGGCTGTTTGATTACAAACTTTTGGCATAATAAAATCCTCTCTATAATTTTTTACAAGCGATACGCTATAAATTGTAACATGCAGAAAACTACAAGTCAATTAGAATATCGGCAAAAATACTACAAAACTTTGCAAAAATATTTGAAGCAGAACTTGCTTTTGATGATTTTTCATTAAATAAATTATCAAAAATGCTTTCGACTAAAATTGCCACTAGCTCGCTGGTGCTGCGCTACGCTTGCAAGGCTTCGCTGTGTCAATTTCTGTCTACGCATTTTTTATAATTTGTTGGAATAAGTTTTATCAAAAGTAAGTTCTGTACATATCGTGTTTTGCAAATTTTTTTCGTTTGGCGAGAAAGGGGCGGTATGTTGGCTACGCATTTTCTGCACTAAGTTGTTATTTACTGTTGTTTGAAATTAAGTTTAGTTCTTCTATTGATAAACCTGTTGTTCGTAAAATTATTTCTAAAGGTATGTTCTCTGCCAACAAATTCTTAGCAGTTTCGATTTTTGCTTTCCGTTCACCTTGAGAAATTCCATCAGATACACCTTCTTTGTAACCACGTTGTTCAGCGTCAAATTCTGCTAATCCCCAAGCCATGTAATCACTCCTAAAAAGTTCGTTGATTTTCGTTAGTTCCACTAGGTCATCAAGTTGTTCTGTAAAATCTGATGTGGATTTCTTATCAATAATATACTCCAGAATTGATTTTTTTTCTAGATTTTTTTCGTTTGCAAAGGCAGAGGCGTTAAAAATGATTTTGTGACTTTCGTCGCCAAGTTGTAAATCTGGATTTTCTTTGCAAATGTTACTAAAACTGTAACATGGCAAGTTCAAACCGAAAAAATCTTCTTTACACACAAAAATTACAAAGCTTTCTTTTAATTCAGTGTAATTTTTGCCTTTAAGTAATAAATCAATGTCCATCATAGATTGATAGTAACGAGTTCGTTTTGCAAGATTTTCGTCAAGGACATTTTGAATTTCAATATCGTAAATACGATTTGAATCTTCCACATAAACATCGAGTCTGATTCCTTTTGACTTGTAATGTGGAGAAATCGTCTTTTGTAAAACAGGATACTCGATTTTATCAATTTTGATTTCAAGTAAGCGTTCAAGAAATCCTTTACAAATTTCTGGATTTTGCATAATTCTACCAAACATAAAGTCGTCTGTAAAAGTAAGTTCTTCAATTGGCTTTGCCATTTTGTTCTCATCTCCAAATAATAAATTTTCATGTAGAAAACTTTTTCCTACACACCTTTATTATCAAGAGAAAAATGTAATTTGAATGAATTTTGCGAAAAAAAAGTTGATTTTCTGATAAATTTTCGTTTTCTTGCCTCGCAACTACAAACTTTCTCGATTACTCAATTCACCAGAAAAGTCGTTAGACTTTTCCAATCCGCGTGGCTTTTCCTGTTTTCAAACCCAATGTCGCCCTCTCGCCCTGCAACCAAAACTTTCTCCTTCCCAAACTCAAATCCCGCGAAGACTGTAGGTTAGAGCCAATCCGTGTGGCATTTTTTTTATTTTCTCTTTAAATTCTACTCAAAAGGTGATAAAATTTTCTTGATATACATAAAAACAATGGAGGATTTTATGAAAAAATTAGCAATGCTAGCTATATTTTTTTTAGTAGCAGTCATGATTACAGGCTGTAAAGCCCCAGAACCTGCACATGAACACACCTTTGCAGACAGTTGGTCAACAAGTGCAACACACCACTGGAAAGCCGCAACATGTGAGCACACAAGTGAAGTGAATGAAAAAGCAAAACATACTTTTGGAGAATATGTTTCAAACAATGATGCGACAACAGAAGCAGATGGAACAAAAACAAGAGTATGTAGTGTATGTGGATATGAAGATACAGTAACAGATGAAGGAAGTAAGATTTTAGTACCAGAAGGTTTTGTTTTGGTAAAAGGTGGTACAATCGTAGGTGCTTTACCTGCATGGGTTCCAGAAGATGAAGGCGTATTTGTAGAAGGTCGTACAGTAACATTAAGCGATTTTTACATGGGAAAATACGAAGTAACCCAAGAAGAATACGCAAGCGTAATGACTGGACAAAAAGTAACTGTTAATGGAGTAGAATACGAATTAGAATCTAATCCAAATTATTGTACAGAAGATTAAAGGTGAAAAACAAGAAAAACGCCCAGTAGAAGGAGTGACATGGTACGACGCAGTATGGTACTGTAATGCATTAAGTGAAAAAGAAGGATTAACACATGCATACAACATTGAAGTAACAGAAGTAAAACAAGCAAGTAGAAAAACTGGATATTACATATATGGAGCAACTGTAACATTAAACGCAAATGCAACAGGTTATCGTTTACCAACAGAAGCAGAATGGGAATACGCAGCAAGAGGCGGAGACCCAACAAAACAAGATTGGAACTATGCATTTAGTGGTGCAGATACAGCGACAGATGCAACATATGATTCAGAAATTAACTCTGGTGTAGACACTGTAGGTTGGTATTGTTACAATAATATTATAGGTATAACTGGAGACAGTGATGTAACAAATACAAAAGAAGGAAGCGGTACACATGAGGTAGGAAAAAAAGTACCAAACAGACTTGGTTTGTACGATATGAGCGGAAATGTATGGGAGTGGTGTTATGACTGGAATGGAATAGTAAGCACAGGTGAAGAAACTGACCCAACTGGTGCCTTGTCGGGGTACTACCGCGTTAGCCGCGGTGGTAGTTGGTTCAACTATTCGGGAGGCTGTTGGGTTTCTTGCCGTAACTACGACAAACCGTTTAACCGCAGCCTCAACTTTGGTTTCCGTGTGGTGCGTCCCAGTTCTAAATAAAGTAAACTATCTGCTTTAAAGAGCAGTCGTTACAAATTGTCATCCTTGACAATTTGTAACATCAAGTTTTGCGGTGCAAAACTTGATAAATAAATTTATTTACCAGCTATATCGTAAAAAAAACAGAGCAGAAAATCTTGTAAATTTACATATCATCGCAAAAATCACGCAGTTAAATTGGTGCTAAAAACTAAATTTCGTCATTCCGAACTCGATTCGGAATCTTACTAAACATTACTAGATGCTGAACCAAGTTCAGTATGACGCAATGATGTCTTGCAACAATGCCACTTTTGTAATCACAATTCGATTTCCCACATACAGCCTTTTTACCGTATTTTTGGAATAATTTACAACCTACATATCGTAAAAAATCCCAGCCAGACAATCGTGCAAATTTACATATCGTTGCAAAAAAGAACGAAAACAAATTGCTTATTAACAGAATTGATAAAATTTTTGAATGTACATAAAATAGCCGCAAGTTTTGTGAAACAAAACTTGATTGTAAGCCGAAGGCTTACTTAAAGCCTTGCAAGCGAAGCGCAGCACTAGCGAGATAGGGCATTTTTTCTTGAGAGCAAGTTCTGTATGAATATTTTTCTATATATTGTTATTGATATTGCATAGTTCAATACATAGTGATATAATATTGAATATTTATTCATAAAGGATGTATATATATGCAGATGATTGACGGCGGAGTTACTGCTCCTCAAGGTTTTATTGCAAACGGAGTTTTGTCTGGAATTAAAGCGGGAAGAACAAAAGAAGATACTGCTTTAATTTTTTCTGAAAAAGTGTGTAATGCAGCGGGAGTTTTTACACAAAATGTTGTAAAAGCAGAACCTGTAAAATTATCAAAACTTCGATTAAGCCGTCATAAAGCTCAAGGAATAATTGCAAATTCTGGTAATGCAAATGCTTGTACAGGTGAACAAGGTGCTTGGGTTGCCGTTAGAATGACTCGTGCCGCAGCAAATTCACTTTCAAATTCTGAAAAAATCGGAACAAAAGTTGATGAAGATGATATTTTAGTTTGTTCAACTGGTGTTATTGGGCAACAACTTCCTGTTGAAGTGGTAGAAGAACACATAGACGAACTTGTAGATGGTCTTTCAAAAGAAGGTCACAAAAAAGCTCGTCAAGCAATTATGACAACAGATACTCAATACAAAGAATGTGCAGTTGAAATTGAACTTAGTGGAAAAAAAGTAAGAATCGGAACTATGGCAAAAGGGTCTGGAATGATTCATATCAATATGGGAACAATGCTTTCTTTTATCACAACTGACTGTGCAATTTCAGCAGAAATGTTGGAAAAAGCTCTTCGCTCTAGTGTTGAAGGAACTTACAACTGCGTTTCTGTAGATGGCGATACAAGTACAAACGATACCTTGTTGATTTTAGCAAACGGAATGGCAGAAAATCCAGAAATCACATGTGATGGTCCTGATTATCAAGAATTTTTGAAAGCACTAAATTTTGTAAATACACAAATGGCTCGAAAAATTGCAGCCGACGGCGAAGGAGCCGAACACTTACTTGTTTGTACTGTTCAAGGTGCAAAAGACGAACAATCAGCAAGAAAATTGGCAAAATCTGTAATTTCTTCAAGTCTTGTAAAAGCAGCTTTCTTTGGAAAAGATGCAAACTGGGGAAGAATCCTCTGTGCTATGGGATATTCTGGAGAATTATTTGAGCCATCAAAAGTTTCTGTAAGTTTTACAAATTCAAAAGGCTGTATAAAAGTTTTTGACCATGGAACTCCAGTAGATTTTGATGAAGATAAGGCAAAAATCCTTCTTACAGAAAAAGAAGTTGGAATTTTAGTTTTATTGGAAGAAGGTGAAGCAAGTGGAACTGCTTGGGGCTGTGATTTAACTTACGAATATGTAAAAATCAACGGAGATTACAGAACTTAATTTTTTTACAAAAGATTTTTATTGGAGAAATTTTTATATGTCAGAAACAAATTTAGAAAAACAATTAGATAGTGCAACTTGGTCAGAAGTTCTTGTTCAGGCTTTGCCATATTTCAAACAATGGGTTGGAAAAGTTGTTGTTGTAAAATACGGTGGAAACGCCATGTTAAACGAAGAACTAAAAGCTGCCGTAATGGAAGATATCGTTCTTTTGAATACAATCGGAATTCATGTTGTTTTAGTTCATGGTGGTGGTCCTGAAATCAATCACATGCTTGAAAGAGTTGGAAAAGAATCTAAGTTTGTAAACGGATTGCGTTATACAGATTCTGAAACAATGGAAATCGTGCAAATGGTTCTTGCAGGAAAACTCAACAAGGATATTGTTGGAATCCTTCTTCAACAAGGAGGAAAAGCAGTTGGACTTTGTGGTGTAGACTCAGGTTTGTTACGAGCAAAAAAAATTGATAAAGATGGAAGCGATTTAGGTTTTGTTGGTGAAGTTACAGAAGTTCATCCTGAAATTATCACTTCACTTTTGGAACAAGGATTTATTCCTGTAATTTCTACAGTTGCCCTTGGTGAACAAGGTGATACTCACAGTTATAATATCAACGCAGATACAGCCGCCGCAAAAATTGCTGTTGCTCTTAAAGCAGAAAAATTTGTTCAATTAACAAATGTTCCAGGTGTTTTGCGTGATGTAAATAATCCGGATTCACTTATCAAACGAATTGCACGAGAAGCAATTCCATCAATGATTGCAACAGGAGTTATTTCAAGTGGAATGATTCCAAAAATTGAATGTTGTTTAGAAGCTTTGAAAGGCGGAGTTCCAAGAACTCACATTATTGACGGTAGAGTTCCTCATTCTTTATTGATAGAAATGTTCTCTGACCGCGGTGTTGGAACAATGCTTTGTTAAATAAAAGGATTTTTTTATGAACGGAAATATTGCAAATAATTTTGGTAGTTTTGATGTAGTTTTTTCTTCTGGAAATGGTTCTACATTAAAAGATGTAAATGGCAAAGAATATATCGATTTTGTTTCTGGAATTGGAGTTAACTGTTTAGGGCATAATCATCCTAAATTGGTAAAAACTTTGCAAGAACAAGTTGCAAAACAAATTCACATTTCAAATTATTACAATTCTGATATTGGTTTGGAATATTCAAAAAAACTTTTGTCTGTTACAAAAATGGATAAAATCTATTTTGGAAATTCCGGGGCAGAAGCAAACGAAGCTGCAATTAAACTTGCAAGAAAATACGGATTTTTAAACGGTGGCGAAAAACGAAAAACTATCGTTGCCTTAGAAAAATCTTTTCATGGAAGAACTTTAGCAACACTTTGTGCCACAGGACAAGATAAATTTCATCCAGAATGTTTTGCTCCATATCCAGCAGGATTTAAATATATCAAAGCAAACGATTACGAAGCAATCAAAACTGCCTTTGATGATACAACTTGTGCTTTTATGCTTGAATGTGTGCAAGGTGAAGGTGGCGTAAACTTAATCGATAAAGAATGGGCAAAAACTGCTTGTGATTTAGCAAGAAAAGCTGGTGCTATCGTTATTGCTGATGAAGTTCAAACTGGTTTTGCAAGAACAGGTGTTTTATTTGCAAGTGAAGAATTAGAAATTGAACCAGAAATTATCACTTGTGCAAAAGGAATTGCAGGTGGAGTTCCTATGGGAGCTTGTCTTTATCGTGGAAAAGCTGATGTTTTTGTAGCAGGAGACCATCAATCAACTTTTGGTGGAAATCCATTAGCAGTAAGTGCTGCAAATTCAGTTTTAGATGAACTTACAAAACCTGAATTTTTAGCAAGAGTTGTTTCTGCTGGAGATAAAATCCGTAAAACAATTTCTGATTGGAATTTGCCTTGCGTAAAAAATGTTCGTGGTAAAGGTTTGATGATTGGAATCGACATTGAACAAAGTTCTGGCGTAATTCAAAAGAAATGTTTAGAAAACGGACTTTGTGTTTCTACAGCAGGAGCTAACACAATGCGCTTTTTACCACCACTTGTAATTACAGATTCTGAAATTGAAAAAGGTTTAGCGATTTTCAAATCTTGTTTAATGTAAATTATTTTAAATAATTGAATAAAAAGAAGTAGTTGTTTTTTTAGAAAATCTTTTTAAACAATTACTTCTTTTTTTTTATTTTGATTTTAGTTCGTCGATGGGCCAACTTCCTCCAACTGCCAAAACATTTTTTTGTTCAAGATAATCTTTGTAGTTACCTTCGTTGATTCCGCCAGTTGGAATAAATTTTACTTTTGGGAATGGTGCAGAAACTGCTTTTAAATATTTTACGCCACCAGAAATTTCGGCAGGGAATAATTTTAGAATATCGCAACCTAAGTTTATGGCTTTTGTGATTTCAGTTGGAGTTAAAACTCCTGGAACGCATAAAACATTTTTCTTTTTACAAAATTTTACAACATCTTCGTTAAAGCCTGGCATCACGATAAAATCTGCTCCAGAATTTATTGCATCTTTTGCCATTTTTACAGAAACAACTGAACCTGCTCCAACAAGCATTGATGAAAATTCTTTTTTTACGCTTTTAATGAATAAAGGCGCATCACCTGTTCTAAAAGTAATTTCGATTATGGGCAAATTTTTATTCATTAAGCCTTCAGAAATTTTAAGCGCATCTTCAACTGAAGAAAATGAAGCAACTGGCACAATTTCATATTTTTGTATCTGTTCTAAAACATCTGTAATTTTCATAAATTCTCCTATAAGAACATTATGAGTAAAACTTCAGTTTTAGGAATAATGTTCTTAGTTGTGGTTTTGTAATGCAATGAAAAACCACAGTAAATCTACAAGTTTGCAATGCAAACTTGATTTGAATTGAGAGGCACTATATGTGCCGAACAATTCATAAACTCTCCTATAAGAAGTGATTGAGGAATTTTCAAATTCCGAAAGAACTTCTTAGTTGCAATTTCGTAATGTAATGAGAAATTGCAGTAAATCAACAAGTTTGCAATGCAAACTTGATTTGAAAAGCGTAGCACCATTTGTGCGAAGCTTTTCATAAATTCTCCTATTATTATTTTATGGGGAAATGTAGAACATCGTCAATAGAATTTTTCCCACAAAGAAGCATAATCAATCTGTCAACGCCCATTGCAGTTCCAGAACATTTTGGAAAACCGGAATTTCCTTCTGTATTAGAAAAAAACTTCCAATAATCTTCGTTTATTGAGTGAGGAACAAGAGCAGTTTTGTTTTTAAGATTTCCTTCATTTTCAAAATATTCTTTTATGTTTTGCGCTTCCGTTTCTTCGCTGTAACAATTTGCAAGTTCAATTCCGCGACAATAAAGTTCCCAGCGTTCTTTGCAAGGAAGATTTTGATTTTTTTCAGAATTTTTTACATCTTGAGCCAAGCAAGGAACCGCTTTGGGATAATCTAGCAAAAATACGCCTTTTTCTTTTGGAAGATTTGGCTCAACGATTTGCACAAAAATCAAATTGTAAAGTTCTTCCCAAGTCCAAGTTTCAAAAGGTGAATTTTCTGGTTCGTATAAATCAAGTTTTCTTGCTTGTTTTGCTAAATCTTCAACTTTTTGACAATCAGAAAGATAAAATCCAGCGCAGTCAAAAAACGCTTGATTCATTGTTAATCTTTTGAAAGGTGGTTTTAAATCTTGTGGCAAATTAAATTTTTTATCGAGAAAAACAAAAAGTTTCTCGGTTAAATCGAGAGAATCCATGTAATTTGCATCAAGTTTGTAATATTCAAGCATTGTAAATTCTGGGCTGTGAGTTCTACCTACGGATTCAACATTTCGGTAACATTTTGAAATTTGAAAAACCGAAAGTTTGTGTTTTGCAATCAAAGGTTTGATGTAAACTTCTGGAGAGGGCACGAGAAATAAATCTTGTTTTTTTTCTGACCAAGGTTTGATGTATTCAGTTTTAAAAATTTCCAAACAAGTTTCTGGAATCAAAGTTGGACTTAAGGCTGGAGTGTCAACTTCTAAAAAATTATTTTGCGAAAAAAATTCTCGTAAGGAAGAAATTATATTTGAGCGCTGAATTAGTAATTCTGTATCCATAAGTTTTTTTAGTATATCGATTTTTTTTGCAAATGTCATCTATAAAATTTGTTCAAAAATCTTGTTCAAATCAACTGTAGAAAAAAGAAAAAAATCGCGATATAATTTATTTTATGGTAAAAACTTTTGTTGCAAATATTTTAAATCTTCCCGACCCAAAAGAAAATCCAAATTTACTTGATGAATTTTTACAAGACCGAAAAGAAAAAATTTTGTCTCATAAAAATCTTGAGGGAAGAAAGCAAAGTTTTGTATCAACTCTTTTGTTACAAAAAATTTTATTGCAAAATAATTTGAATTTGCAAGATGTAAAATTTGGAAATAACAAAAAGCCCGAAATTGACGGAATTTTTTTTAACATTTCTCATTCTGATAATTTTGTGATTTGTTCTGTAAGTGAAAATCCAGTTGGTTGCGATATCGAAAAAATCCGTTCTGTAAAAAGCGGTTTTGAAAAAAGATTTTTTACTCAAAACGAAGTTGCTTATCTTGAAAAATTTTCTTGTGAAGAAAAAATAAATCAGTTTTTTCGTTTATGGACAATGAAAGAATCTTATATGAAGTTTACTGGCGAGGGAATGAAACTTGCTCTAAATCGAATCGAATTTGCTTTTGATGATTCAATAAAAGTTTTTCGCGACGGAATTTTGTGTGATTGCAATTTCAAAGAATATGAATTTTTAGGATATAAAATTTCGGTTTGTGCCAAAGAAAATGACTTTGCATCAAATCTTGAATTTGTGGATTTTAATTTGTAAAAAAAAGCCTTCTTCATAAAAACTTTACAAAGAAGGCAAAAAAAAGGAGAGGAGAAGGATGCAGAAACATAACAATTTGCAGTGGTTTGTTCTTGCTATCTATAAAGTAAACTTCTCTGTGTAAAAAAGGTTACAAAAATTTCTTAAAAATTTTGCAAAATTATTTACACCAGAAATAACTTTGGAAAAATAATTTTATTTACAAGATTAGACCAAAAAGGCTCTCTCCCAAAATCGCCCCAGTCCCTGCTAGTTCGTCGCTTTGCTCCTCAATGCAGGGCTGTGTCAATTTTTGGCTACGCCTTTTTTGCACTAAGTTGTGTTATAAAAGTTTCTTGCAAAGTTATTTCTGCACGCAATGTGGTTTTGCAAACTTTTCGCGATTGGGTAGAAAAAGACTGTTTGCGAGATGTATTTTATGTAGAGAAATGTCGTTAGACATTTCCAATCCGTGTGACATCTCTTTTATTTATTTCCCTATAAAATCGTGATATAATTTTTTTTGTAAGTTTTATTAAATTTTGCGTTTTTGCTTAGATAATATTTCATGTAAACAAAAATTTATGTGGGGTGTTATTGGGATGATTTTTAAAAAATTTGAAGATTTAACTTTTTCAGATCATTATATGTTTGAAAAAGTTTTACAAAATGAAGAAATTTGTAAAGAATTATTGGAACGATTGCTCAAAATTAAGATTGACTATTTAGTCTATCCTGAGATTGAAAAAACTATTAGTCCATACTACGAAACTAAAGGAGTAAGGCTTGATGTTTATGTCAAAGATAGCGATAAAGTTTTCGATATAGAACTTCAAAACGCTCTTGATATGGATTTGCCATTTAGAACTAGATATTATCAATCAATGGTTGATACCGATAGTTTACTTAAAGGCGAACATTATTCTAAATTACCAGAAAGTTTTGTTATTTTTATTTGTACTTACGATCCTTTTAATAAAAATTTTCCGATTTATACTTTTGAAAATCGCTGTTTAGAAGATTTAAATGTTTCACTAAAAGATAAAACTATCAAGAAATTTTTTAATGCAAAAGCTTATGAACAAGAAAAAGATGTAGCAATAAAATCATTCTTAAGGTATATTAATTCTAGAGAAGTATCTGACGATTTTACCGATAGAATAGAGGCTTTTATCAAGGATATAAAATCAAAAGAAGTCAATAGGAAGGAGTATTCTACTGTGAACATTCACGACCAAGACATATATTTTAAAGCAAGAAATGAAGGAATCTGTCAAGGTGCCAAAGAAAAGGCTATAGAAACTGCTAAGAATTTGTTATCGATGAATCTATCAATTGAAAATATATCAAAAGCAACTGGACTTTCTGAAGAAGAAATAAAAAATCTTCAATAAATTATCTACCTTCACATAATTGGAGTTTGTCGTTATGTAATCAATGTTTGGATATAAAATTTTACGAACTTTAGGAAAGGGAAAAACTGGTACTGCATATCTTGTAAAAAATGAAGATGAAAATTTGTATGTTTTGAAAGTGATGAATCAAGATTGCACTGATTATGAAAAACAGTTTGAAATTTTTAGCAGTTTAGATTGCTTTTGTTGAGATTCTTACTGAAAATATTTAAAATAACAGAGGTGAAGTTTTCTTTTTTTTCGAGCATACTTTAAAAACCGTTGAATTAGTGATAAAATATTCTACATAAGTTTATATATTTGATGGGGGGTATATGAAAAAATCTGTTTTATTATTTACAATTATAATTTCAATTTTAATTTGTGGCTGTAAAGATCCAGAACCTGCCCATACTCATACATTTTCAGATAAGTGGTCAAAAAATGCAACACATCACTGGAAGGTTGCAACTTGTGAACATACAAGCGAAGTAAGTGGTAAAGCAGAGCATAAATTCGGCAACTGGACAACAACAAAAGAACCTACAGAAGATGAAACTGGAATAAAAGAACGAAGTTGCTCTGTTTGTAAGTATAAGGAAACTTCAGAATTGGCAATACTTTCACATACACATAAATTTGCAACTGAATGGACAACAGATGGACTTTCTCACTGGAAGGTTGCCACTTGCGAACATACAGACCAAATAAGTGAAAAATCAGAACATACTTTTGTTGATGAAGTTTGTAGTGTTTGTTCTTTGTATACACCAGAAGGTTTTGTTTTAGTAAAAGGTGATACTATTGTTGGAAGTGAAGATTCTAATAATTTCCCAAGTGTATTTAAAGAAGGCAGAACAGTTACTTTAAGCGATTTTTATATTTCAAAGTACGAAATAACTCAAGAACAATATGCAAGTGTAATGAACGGGCAAGTCTTAGATTTTGAAGGTGATATTTGTGATTTAGAACTCTATCCATCTGCTTGTGTTAAAAATAGTGCAGAATACACATTATTTGAGGGTGAAATCCAAGAAAAACGCCCTGTAGATCACATTTCTTGGTATGATGCTGTTTGGTTTTGCAATGTATTGAGCCAAAAAGAAGGTTTAACTCCAGCATATACTATTGAATTAAAACTCGTAGAACCTGCAGCAGGGCGTCAAGGATGGTATATTGCTGATGCTACTGTGGAATTAGTTCCAAATGCTAATGGTTATCGATTGCCAACTGAAGCAGAATGGGAATATGCCGCTCGAGGTGGTGATCAAACTCAACCAGATTGGAATTATTCTTTTAGTGGAGCAAATACTGAAGGTGAATTAGGCTATGAGTCTGATTTTAATTCTGGTTTAGACAGTGTAGGTTGGTACAATCGTAATAATGCAACTGGGATAACAGATGGTTCAGAAAGTGTAAAGGGGTCTCATCAAGTTGGTAAAAAAACACCTAACAGACTAGGAATATACGACATGAGTGGAAATGTATCTGAGTGGTGTTACGATTGGGAAGGAGAAATAAATAAAGAAACTGTAACAAATCCAACCGGTGCTCTATCAGGAGCTTATCATATTTGGCGTGGAGGAAGTTGGGATAGTATGGCTTCTTGCTGTTCAGTTTCATTCCGTTATGATGATTATATGACAGAGAGATGTGATTCTCTTGGTTTCCGTGTTGTTCGTTCTTGTGTAGACACAGCTGAATAATCATTTTTTATAAAAATTGCATAACCGATGAGGATTTTTTTGTAAAAATATTCTTGTCGGTTATTTTTGTTTTAGGTTTTTTTATAATTCAAATATTATTCTTTAAATATTTATAAATTAGTGATAAAATATTCAATATAAATTTATATAGTTGATGGGGTTTATATGAAAAAATCTGTTTTATTATTTACAATTATAATTTCAATAATGATTTGTGGATGTAAAGATCCCGAACCAGAGCATGTTCACACATTTTCAGATAAGTGGTCAAAAAATGCTACACATCACTGGAAAGCTGCAACTTGCGAACATTCAGACCAAGTAAGCGAAAAATCAGAACATAAATTTGGCAACTGGACAACAACAAAAGAGCCAAGCGAAGAAGAATCTGGCTTAAAAGAACGAGTTTGTTCTGTTTGTAAGTACAAGGAAACAGCAGAAATGCCAATACTTTCACATGTGCATGAATTTGCAAGCGAATGGTCAACAGATGGACTTTATCACTGGAAAGTTGCAACTTGCGAACATTCCGATGAAATAAGCGAAAAATCAACACATACTTTTTTTGATGAAGTTTGTACTGTTTGTTCTTTGTATACACCAGAAGGTTTTGTTTTAGTATCAGCTGGAACTTTCAATATGGGAAGTAACAGTGGACAAGATAATAATAAACCTGTACATGAAGTAACTATAACCAAACCATTTTATATGGGCAAATACGAAGTAACTCAAGCAGAATATGAAAGTGTAATTGGAACTAATCCAAGTAAATATAAAGGTGATGAAAATTTACCTGCAGCAGGTGAAGTTCAAGAAAATCGTCCTGTGGAAACTGTAAGTTGGTATGACATATTAGTTTATTGTAATAAGCGTTCCTTAGCAGAAGATTTAACTCCATGTTATAGCATAAATGGAAGTGTAAATCCTTCTGATTGGGGCGAAATTCCAACTGAAACTGATGCTACATGGAATAGTGTTGTATGTGATTTTTCTGCAGAAGGTTACCGAGTACCAACTGAAGCCGAATGGGAATATGCTGCTCGTGCAGGTGATAGCACAGTTGATAAATTGACTTACAGCGGAACAAGCGATTTAGATAAACTTGGTGATTATGCCTGGTATGGTGTTACTGAAAGTGTAAAAACTCACGAAGTTGGAAAAAAATTGCCAAATGCCTTCGGTGTGTATGACATGAGTGGAAATGCTTGGGAATGGTGTTGGAACTGGTTTACTGGTAGTTATGATACAGAAAGTGAAGGTGGCTCTAATCCAACTGGCGTTGAGTTAGGTACTACTCGAGTTGTTCGTGGTGGTTGGGCAAAAAATGAAGGAGATTATTGTGCTGTTTCTTATCGTAATGGTAATAAGCCTTTCAACAGTGCCTCTAGTATAGGTTTCCGTGTTGTTCGCTCCTGTGTTAGCACAACTGAATAATCATTTTCTAAAATAAATTATCTAACCGACGAGGATGTTTTTCAAAAATGTTCTTGTCGGTTATTTTTTTGTCTTAAATAGATATCTTGAAAACTTTCCCTAAAAACAGTAAAATGATAAAAATATCTATATACTTCTTTCTAATTAAGGGGAAAAAAATGGAAGTTAGAGTTCGTTATGCTCCATCACCAACAGGAATGCAACACATTGGTGGAGTTCGTACTGCTTTATTTAATTATCTTTTTGCCAGAGCAAATGGTGGAAAATTCATTTTAAGACTTGAAGATACTGACCGTACTCGCTACGGTGAAGAATATGTCCAAAATCTCTATGACACAATGGCTTGGTTGAATATCAACTGGGACGAAGGTGGCCCAAAAGGTGGAGAATACGGACCTTATGTTCAATCAGAACGATTTGAACTTTACAAAGAATACGCAATGAAACTTGTTGAAAAAGGTGAGGCTTACTACTGTTTCTGTGATGCAGAGCGCTTAGACAGAATCAGACTTTTGCAAACAAAAAACAAAATGCCTCCTGGATATGATAGAAACTGTCGTCACCTTACTCCAGAAGAAGTTCAAGCAAACCTTGATGCTGGAAAACCTTATGTTATTCGTTTAAAAGTTCCGCTAGAAGGTGTTACAAAATTCAATGACGCACTTTTAGGTGATATCGAATGGAAAAATGAAGATATCAGCCCAGACCCTGTTTTGTTAAAAAGCGATGGCTTTCCAACTTATCACCTTGCAAACATCATTGATGACCACTTTATGAAAATCACTCATGTTATGCGAGCTCAAGAATGGATTCCTTCAACACCTCTCCATGTGCAAATGTATCGTGCTTTTGGTTGGGAACCACCTCAGTTCTGCCATCTTCCTATGGTAAATGGTTCTGACGGACAAAAACTTTCAAAGCGACATGGTGCTACAAGTGTAAACGAATTTCGTGCTAGAGGATATTTGCCAGAAGCTATCGTAAATTATGTTGCAATGCTCGGTTGTTCTTACGAAGAAGGCCGCGATATGTTCCCAATGGAAGATTTAGAGCGCCTTTTCAAAATGGAACACTTAAACAAAGCAGGGGCAGTTTTTGACTACAAAAAACTTGAATGGTTTAACGGTCAATATATGCGTCTTAAAACAGATGAAGAATTATATAATGCTGTTCTTCCTTTTATCACAGGAACAGGGGACGCTGCTTTACCAGTAAATGTATCTGAACAATTCCCAGCTCCTAAAGTAGGACCAGCGGTTTCTGGTGTTGCTCTTGGGGAAGACGGAGAACCAGTTCTTGCAAGTGACGAAGTTTTAGCTTCCGGGGCTTTCGGATTTGCTCCTGTAAAATCAGTTGGTGGACTTTCATCTGCTGAAGTAAAAGCAAAATTGATGGAAGTTATGCCTTTAATCAAAGAACGGGTTCACTATTTAACTGATGCTGCTGAAATGGTAAGATTCTTATTTACAGAACCAGTTGTTCCACCAGTTGAACAAATCATTCCTAAAAAATTGGACGCAGCAAAAACAAAAGAAGTTCTTGAAAAAGCAATTGATTTTATCAAAGCACTTCCGTCCCTTTCTCACGAAGAACAAGAAGCTCTTGCAAAATCTTGTGCAGAAGAATTAGGAATCAAAATGGGTGACTTTATGATGCCTGTTCGAATGGCTGTTACAGGAAGTAGAGTTTCTCCTCCTTTGATGGGTTCAATTTTGATTTTAGGTGTAGAAAAATCAATCGAAAGAGTAAAACGAACTTTAGAAAAATTTTAATTTGGTAAAAAGCCAATCGTAATGTAAAAATTTTATGGTTGGCTAAATATATAAAGTGCCTTTTTTCCAGAAAGGCCAAAGAAGGATATATTTATGGAAAAACATGAAGTAACAATGGAAAAAATCGTAAGTCTTTGTAAAAGACGCGGTTTTGTATTTCAGTCATCAGAAATTTATGGTGGACAATCTGGTGCTTGGGATTACGGTCCATTAGGAATCGAACTTAAAAAGAACATCCAAAATGCTTGGTGGAGAGAAATGACTCAACTCCACGATAATATCGTTGGATTGGACGCTGCAATTTTGATGCACCCTCGTGTTTGGGAAGCTTCAGGACATGTTGCAAACTTTTCAGATCCACTTGTAGACTGTAAACAATGTAAAATGCGTTACCGTGCAGACAACATGGATCAAGATGCTTTAGCAGCAAAAAAATGTCCTGCTTGTGGTGGCGAACTTACAGAACCTCGTGCATTCAACTTGATGTTCAAAACTCATATTGGACCTGCAGAAGATACAGCAAGTGTAATTTATCTTCGTCCAGAAACTGCTCAAGGTATTTATGTAAACTACAAAAATATTATTCAATCAAACCGCATGAAAGTTCCTTTTGGAATTGCACAAGTTGGAAAAGCTTTTAGAAACGAAATTGTAACTAAAAACTTTATTTTTAGAACTTGTGAATTTGAACAAATGGAAATGCAATTTTTTGTAAAACCAGGCGATGACGACAAATTCTTTGAATATTGGCGTGAACAACGCTGGAATTTCTACAAAAAATACGGCGTAAATATGGATAAAATGCGTTGGTATCACCACGAAAAATTGGCACACTACGCAAAAGACGCATACGATATTGAATACGAATTTCCAATGGGATTCAGCGAACTTGAAGGTATCCACAATCGTACAGATTTCGACCTTTCTCGTCATACAGAATATTCTGGAAAAGATATGCAATATATCGACCAAGACAATGGAAACGAAAAATACATTCCTTACATCATCGAAACTTCAGCTGGACTTACAAGAAATCTTCTTATGTTCCTTTGTGATGCTTATGCTGAAGAAAAAGTTGCTGACAAAGGTAACGATGATGATTACAGAACAGTTCTTCATTTCCATCCAAAATTAGCTCCTGTTACAGTTGCTGTTCTTCCTTTGATGAAAAAAGACGGACTTGCAGAACTTGCAAAAGAAATCCAAAATGAATTGAAAGAAGATTTTGTTACAGATTACGACCAATCTGGAGCAATCGGAAAACGATATCGTCGCCAAGATGAAATCGGAACTCCTTTCTGTGTAACAGTTGACTACGATTCTAAAAATGATAAAACTGTAACTTTGCGTTTCCGTGATTCAATGGAGCAGGTAAGAGTTCCAATTTCTGAACTTTCTGCAAGAATCCGCGAAGAAATCAAAAATTACACAAGATAATTTTTTAAGGCAAAAGTCAAATTGGCTTTTGCTTTAATATTTTTTAAGGATGCGTTTATGGAATATGTAACTTTAGGTAGAACAAATCTTATGGTAAGTCGCTCAGCATTAGGAACTCGATTATTACAAGATATTTCTGATGATGATTTTGCCGAAATTATTGATACCGCATATAATTCAGGTATAAATTTTTTTGATACCTCAAGTTCATATTCCGATGTTGAATTGAAACTCGGACAGGCAATTTATTCTAAGAGAAAAGAAATTATCATTTCTTCAGGAACTAAGGCTTGTTTAGGAAAAGATGCAACTTTGGATTTAGAGCTTTCTTTAGAAAAGCTAAATACAGATTATATCAATATTTATCACATAACAAATGATGAATATTTGCCTATTCCAGGTTCAGATGATGGCTTATATAATGAAATGTTAAAAGCTCGTCGTGATGGAAAAATTCAATTCATTGGTTTTACAACTCATAAATTAGACTTAGCACAAGAGGCTTTGTCTTCTGGACTTTATGATGTAATCCGTTATCCTCTAAATATTTTTTCCACAGAAGAAGAAATGGCTTTGATAAAACAAGCAGAGCAATCAGATATCGGTATTGTGGCTATAAAAACATTAAATTCTGGTAAAATTCAGAATATTCCTCTTGCTTTTGGATTTTTGCGACAATACGAAAGTCTTGTTTCTGTTTGGGGCGCAAAAAATATTGATGACATAACAAAATTACTTTACTTTGAATCAAATCCACCAAAAGTAGATGAACAATTTAAAATCGAGTTGGAAGAATTAAGAAATCAAATTTAATATTCTAAAGTGATTTTAGTGCTTCTGCAGCTTGTTGTTTATTCAATACTCTAACAATTCTTAATCCTGTATCACTTGTAGCAACTGTTTTAGGCTCTCCATTTTCGTCTTTTTCATTTAAAATCTGAACGATAGGATTTTTAGGATTTTCAGGATTTACATCAGAAACTTGAGCAATTCTTCCATCGGAAAGTGTAACATAAGCACCAATAGGAAAAAGTGATAAACTAAATAATAATGCTTTAATTACAGTTTCATCGTATTGTTTTCCTTCATTTTTTAGAAGTTCAACCATTGCTTCGTAGGATGAGTTTGCTTCTTTGTAGTGTCTTGGAGAAGTGATTGCTTCAAATGAACAAGCAACTGCAATAATTTTTGCGTAAGGTGAAATACCTGCTCCTGCAAGATGTCGTGGATATCCTTTCCCGTTTTCTTTTTCGTGATGTTCAAGAACGCCAAGACAAATACTCAATGGAAAATCAAATTCTTTCAAAATATTATATGAAATAATTGGATGCGTACAAATTTCATTTTTTTCTGATTGAGTTAATTTTCTGTCAGTTAGATAAAGATGTGGCGGCAAACGAATTTGTCCGAGTTCGTGCAAAATACAGGCAATACCAAGTTCAATAAGTTTTTCTAGCGAAAGTTTTAATTGTAAACCGATTGTAATTGCCAAAACAGTTGAACGCATTGAGTGATTTATCAAGAAGTTTTTATTTTTTCCGTCTTGATTTGGTTGTATTCTTAAAACATAGCGTCTGTTTTCGCGAACAAAAGAACATAAATCTTTTACTTTGTTTGAAATTTCTTCTATATTCAATTCTTTGTGAGTTGCGTAGTGTGTATAAATATTTGAAATATAACCTAAATATTCGTTGTAGAGGTTTTGAACAGTATTAAGTCTAGAATTTTCTTGAGAATCTGGATCTCCGATGCTTATTTGTTCTTGCACAAGTTCTGGTGCTTCTTGCTTTTGTGTTTGTACAGTTGCTGTATTCGATGTTTTATCAGAAGTTGCACTTTTCATCACAGTTGAACTTGTTGATGTGTTTATTGATGAAGTAGATGCAGTTATTGGTGATTTTGCTGTGATTACAGGTTTTGCAACTGGAGTTGTGTTTTTAGATTGAATTGTATTTTCAACAGGATTTTTTTCTGCTTCGGATGATTCTGAACTAGAAGTTGCTGTTTCTGTTTTCATATTTCCATCTGAATAAACTTTTTTGAATTCCCAATCTTTTAGTGCATCAATTATTGATTTTGTAACTGGAGTTGAATTTGCTAAAAGTAAAAAAGTTCTATCTAATATAACTTCTGCTGAGAAATAAGTATTTTCTTTAAGTTCTGAAACATCAAAGGAATTCATAAAATCTCCATGTTTTCGTTACAGCAACGAATTTTTTTTATAAAAAAAAAGCTGAAAAACCTCACACGTCCTTCAGCCTAATTTATGGACAAAAATCGGTGTCTGGATGTCTGCACACCGATTTTATATGCCAAATACATTTATATTATCGGTGTGTAAAAAAAAATCTTTAGTATATTTAATTAAAAACCTATATTTTAATTTTTGCAAGCATTTTTTGTAATTCTTTTAGTGCAATTATTTTATCATTTGAATTATCATCTTTTAATAATGGAAAAATCAAGTTTTCAATTTCTGATGATAATTTTTTTTGTGGATTTTCGATAAAATCATTTATTTGAGCTTTCAAAGTTTTTAAATTATCTGAAAAAGTTTGTTCTTGTTTTTTTTCATTTTGATTGTTTTCTTCTAAAATTTGAAAAAAATCAATTTTGCATTGCTCAGCTGATTTTAACAAATTTTCTACAGAAAAATATTTTATCCCTGGAATTGCAAGGCTTTTGTTTGATAATGAATATGTTTGAATTTGAGAAAATTCTGCACATTTGCTTTCAAACCACCATGCGTAAAGATTCATTCTAGAATCAGTTTGAATTTTATTTCCTGCATAATCATTTTTTGTAATCGGATTTGCAGAAAATAATGAACCTACGGATTTTGTTTCTGCATTTGATAAATAAGTTGCGTTTATCGTTGCCCAATGTTCAAAAGTGCTTCCTTTTATGTGCGTTTGATTTTTAGGATAGCCTAAATCTAAGCCTGCCATAAAAATTTTTGTACAACCAAGAAATCTTGCAAAATCCCAGGCTGTTGTAGCAACTGAACCACCAGCGCCAAGTTCCCAAATTGAAATATTTTTTTGCAAAAATTTTCCTAAAGGATACATTGCTGAGCAAAATAAAATTTCTTTCCATTTGTGGTTAAAAACTGATGGATATACAGCACTTTCTGTAATTAAAATTGTGTTAGAAGTTTGTGCAAAATCTAAATGTCTTGCGTTCCAATATTGTGGATCAACCATAACTGTAAATTCTGGAACAATTCCATAATTTAAAACTGTTTTTAAGGCTGTATCAACGCAAATTAAAACGCATCGTTTTTGAATTTCTTTTAAGTGTGGCAAAATTTCTGACAAAGTAGGACCAGCCGCAATTACACAAGCATTTTTTTCTTTCATGCAATCTTTTAATGGATTTATTCCTTGGTGCATCTTGAAGTGAGAAAAGTTTTTGCAAGTATTGTTTATCCAAAGTTTTCCAAATTTTTTGTATGTGTTATCGTTTATTTGTTTTTTTTGTTTGTTGCGTTTAATCAGTTTTTCAAGATTTTCAAAATATTCTTTACAATGTTCAATTTGATTTTGATTTTTTATAAACTGGCAATTTTCAATTTCTTGATTTTCTAAAATTGAAATTACTTGTTGATGTTCAGCACCAAACAGCATAATCAATTTTTCGTGTTTAAAAATTTCAGAAAAATCCATGTAAAAAAAAGGAAACAAAGCATAATTTATGTCAGGCTCGATTATTATTATCGTTTTTTCAGGATGATTTTTGCATGCTTGTAATGCTGCGTAACCTAAACCGTAGCCTAAAAAAACTATTGTGGATTTTTCTTGACATTCTGCTGTTGAAATTAAAGATGTTGCTTCTCTTTCTGGCGAATAAACTGAATGCCAAAATTTTCCGTTTTCTTTTACAGTTGGAAGATTTGTTTTTGCATTTTGAATTTCAAGTTTTTCGCTACAATAAGAAAAAATATCTTTGTAAGAAAAATTTTCAAAAATCAATTTTGCAAGCGAAGAAAAACGATTTTCAAAAAGAGATTTATTTTGAGAAAAAAGTTCTGTATTTATCAAATTGTTATTGGAGATTGAGTTCAATTATCATATTCTCCGTAATTGGTGTTCCTGCAGGTGGATTTTGAGAAACTACCCAACCAGAACCTTCTATTTTGATACTTAAATCTTTTCTTGTTAGAAGTGGAGTTAATTCTTTTTTCGACATTCCGATAAAATCAGGAACGACTGAACTAATTTTTACAGAATTTGTTGCAGAAATTTCAATTTTTCCAGAGTGTGCAACTGAAGCGGCGTTTGCTCTTGCAATTCCCAAGTGGTCGATAATTACATCTGCGGCTTCTCCGATAACTGGCGCTACGATTCGTCCTGCGTAAGTTTCGCCTTTTGCTTTTGTAATTACGATGTACAAAATAATTTGTGGGTTATCAATAGGAAATACTGCAACACAGTTTGAAATAAAATCTTCTTTACTGTATCCGCCAGTTTTTTCATCAAGCATTTGTGCAGTTCCAGTTTTTACTCCGATAGAAACATCTCCAAGTAAGGCGCGAGTTCCAGTTCCTTTTCGGGCAGTGGTTTCCATACAACTTAACATATATTCTGCTGTATGTTTTGAAACAATTTGTTCTAAAGGTTGAACTTGATGTTTATAAGTTACATTTCCAGATTTATCATCAATGTGAGAAATTAAAGTTAGTTTTAAAGGTATCCCACCGTTTGTAAATGTAGTTGCGGCTTGAACCATTTGAATTGCAGAAACACTAATTTCTTGTCCGATAGAAATTGTTGGCTTTGAACGAGCTGACCAAAGTTTATCTTCTGTAGTTTTTACAGAACCTTTTGTTTCCCCTGGAAGTTCAATTCCTGTTTTTTTGCCAAAACCAAATCTTCGGATTCTTTGCAAAAAGTGTTCTGAATCAATTTTTTGGCTCATTTGTGCTAATGCGTCGTTACAAGAATATTGCAAGGCTTGTCTTGCAGTTAATGGACCATGTCTATCCAAACAAGTGATTCTAACTCTTTCTCCATTTGTTGAACGAACATCAAAAACTCCGTCGCAAAAAAATGTTTCTGTTTCAGAAATGCTACCTGAATCAATAAATGAAGCAACAGAAAATAATTTGAAAACAGAACCAGGCTCGTAGGCGTGAACGGCAGGCAAATCTTTTTTTTCTGCAACTGTTGAGCTTGGGTATCGATTCAAATTTGCAGAGGGTAAACTAATATATGAAAGAATTTCACCAGTTTTTGCTTGGGATGCAATCAACATCAAACTTTCTGCTTGAGTTGTTTCCATTGCGTTACTTGCAATTTTTTCTAACTTGTATTGAAGATTTGCGTCTATTGTTAAGTAAATATCTTGTCCACGATTATCTGAATTTGGTTTATAATCAGGAGAAAGCAAACTTTGGAAAGAATATTCAATTCCAGAAAGTCCATTCCCTTCATCCCCCATAAATCCGATAACTTGTGAAGCTAAGGCATTTTCTGGATAAGTTCTTCCTTGGATTTTTTCAAATCGTAAACCGTAAATTTTGTATTTTTCAATTAAAGATGCAACTTCATTATATTCACTTTGTTCCATCTTTTTTTTGATGTAAACAAAAGTAGGGGATGAGTTAAAAAGTTGCAAAATATCTTCTTTTGTAAGATTTAATGCTGGTGCTAAAACTCGTGCAGTTTTTTCTTTGTCTTTTATTACTGATGGAGTTGCACAAAGGTGATAAAAATTTGTTTGAACAGCTAAAGTTTTTCCGTTTCTATCTAAGATTGTTCCTCGTTCAACATTTTCTACAGGAGGCGTAAAAACAGGAACTTTTTTTACAGACAACTTTCCGTAAGAAAATATAATGTAAAAAAGCAGAGCCGATAAAACTGTAATTACAAAAATGATTCGACCTTTGTTATAAAAACTGCTTACTTGCATAAAACCTTACCTATGATATTTTCTACAGAAACAAAACCATAATTTCTAGAATCTACGGATTCTAAATAATTATCTCCAACTGCAAAAATCATTCCTTGTGGAACGCAAAAACTATTTTTTATTCGATGGTATTGCGATTCTGACAATGGAATAATTTTTTCATTTACTTTCATACTATACTCTGAATTTACAAAATATTCCATAGGTGTTAATTCAGTTGCAACGCATCTTTTTACAACCATTTTATCATTATACAAATAAATTACAATATCATCTTCTTTTGGAGTTTTCCATTGGATAAAAAATGATGATGAAAATGGTTTTACGATTCCGTAGGCTAGTTTATTGATAAAAATTGTTTGTCCGTCTTTAATTGCTGGCTGCATGGAAGTTCCAGAAACAACTACAATGTCTAAAATAAATAATTTTACAAAAAGTGCCATGAGAAGTGTTAAAAAAAATATTATTGGCAAAGAAATTTGTTTTTTTGTTTTTTTCATATTATTTTATTCTAATATCTATAAAAAAAATTGTCGATAGTAATAGTATGCAGATATTTAGTTATGTAGATTCAAATATTATTAATTCTTCTCCTAAAGGGATGTCGTTAGAATCATTGTTAAAGTCACAACGACCTAGCCGAGTTAGACATCATAGTTCTATCGAAAATAAAAGCAATATTTTAAGTTTTGGAACAGCAGTTGCAAATCCTATTCCAAATGTTGCTTCTTACACAAAAAATTTTACTCAAGCGTTATCAAATGTTTTATCTAAGATAAAGTATGTTTTCCTTGTAATTTCTGTTTTGTATGTTTTTGCTCTTTTTGTTCCATACTTTATGTCAAATATTCAATTTAGCATAAAACCTCTAGAAATGGATGTTATATCAGAAACAGAATCTGTTTTGTTAAACAAAGCAATGTACGATTTTGTTTTTGCAGATAAATCTGAACATGTTGACGATAGCGGAAATATATCTTTGTCTAATTCTTCACTTGCTTTTGCTTTACAACCTGTTGAATTTCAAAAATACACAGTAAAACCAGGTGATAATATTACAAGAATTTCTAAAAAATTTGGTTTGTCAAATATTTCAACTTTGATTGCTGTAAATAATATTTCTAATGCAAGAAAACTTCAAGCTGGAGAAGTTATCAAAATTCCTTCAACTGATGGTCTTGTTCATACAGTTGCAAAAAATGAAAGTCTTACAGGAATTGCATCAAAATATGGAGTTTCTGTTGCAACTTTGCTTGATGTAAATGATTTATCAACTGATGTACTTTATGTTGGACAAAATATTTTTATTCCAGGTGCAAGATTAGATTCTTACTCTTTGAAGATGGCGATGGGCGAACTTTTCAAATGCCCTATTACTGCAAAATGGCGACTTTCTTCACCTTATGGAAATAGAGCAGATCCATTTACTGGAGTAAAGAAATTTCATACAGGAATGGATATGGCAGCCCCTACAGGAACTCCTGTAAAAGCCGCTTTAGATGGAAAAGTTATTGCAGTTTCTTACAATCAGGTGTATGGTAATTATGTAATCATTAGTCATATAAATGGATATCAATCTTTGTATGCTCACTTACATACAGCAACTGCAAAAGTAGGGCAGAGACTTAATCAAGGTGATAAACTTGGGCTTGTAGGAAGTACAGGATATTCAACTGGTCCACATCTTCACTTTACGGTTTACAAAAACGGAAAACTTGTAAATCCGCAAGAATTGATAAAATAAATTTATTTTAAGGAATAAATTACTATGAAATTTAAGAACATTGTTTCATTCTTCTGTATTTTTATTGTTACAAATATTTTTGCGCAAGTAAAATTTGTAAATTTTGATTTGAATAATCACAATAATTTACTTTTTTCAGTAAAACATACTCCCATTGTAGAATCAGATTATGAAGCTTTGTTTTATATGTCTTTAAGTGATGAAATTTCTCAGACTTCGATGGATTCAAAAAATAACAATCCAAAATTATTAACTTGTTATCCTGAAAAAATCGAAGTTCTTAAAGATGCAAATGTTTTTCAATTTAGAAATCGTTATGGAACTGCGCAATATGATGTAAAACAGGATACTTTAACTTGGGTAAAAAGAGCCAAGGAAGTTGAACAATCTTCTACTGCATTTATTCCTGTTTTTCATAACAGAATTGCACCTTTATCTGTAAGTCCTAACGGAAAATATGTTTTTTATATTGAACAAACTTCTTCTGCAAAAGGAAAACTTGTTCTAAAATCAGTAGAAACAAATTCAATTTTTGTTGTTGCAACAGATATTGAATACGGATATGATTTTATTCCTGTAAAATGGAGTTCAGATTCTTCTATTGCGATTTATGAAAATAAAGGTCACTTGTATTTTTATAATTTTAGAGAGTCAAATTATTCAAAACAACTTCCAGAAAAGTATCGAAGTATAGGGCCAGGTTCTATAAACAATGTTTACTGGGCTGACGAAAAACTTTTGATGTACATCAATCATGATTTGGTTTATTCAATTTCAGCTAATGAACTTTACACTCGTGCTTTGTATTCAGATTTAATCGGTACTGGAAAAATTAATGGAAGACTTCCTTCTCCTTTTGTTCCTTCTGACGATAAATTCTGGACAAGTCAAGATGGAAAATCAATCGTTTTGTTGCAAGATAATCGAACTCTTTGGTATATGGAACTTTCTGGAACTGATTTTAATTTTGTAACAACTTTATTTTCTTATCCGTTTGTAACTGTTCCAGGAACTGCGTTGAATTTCAAAGTTTTTTGGGCAAATGCAAAATCTGGAAATGTAATTCAATATCCAATTGTTTGGCTTGAAATGCTCCGCGATGGAAAATCTGAAAGTTATGTTTACAAGCTAATTCGAAATTCAGAAGGTAAACAAGCATATTTTGAATCTTTGCCAATTTCTGTTTTAGCAAAAGATGCAAAACTTTCTCCAGATAAAAAATATATTTCTTTTGTGCAAGAAAAAACATTCAATATTTATGATTTAGCTTCTTGGACTTCAAAATATGTTTTTAATGAAGAAGAAATTTCATCTTATTCTTGGATAAACAATTCTTCACTTTTGCTTGGCGGAAAAGAAACTGTTAGAACTTGGAACTGTGTTTCAAATAATTCAAAGATTTTGTTTTTGTCACAAGCTAAAAAATTTGGTTGGAACGGAGAATCAAATAATGTTTTAGCTTCTAATTCTCATGGATTTTTTGAATACAATTTTGATTCTGGCGTTTGGAAAAAAGCAAGCAATAATATTTTTAGAGCACAATCTTCAAGAAATTCTAAGTGGCGCGTTTTTATTGATTCAAGTTCAAATGATGCTTTTGAAAATACTTTGTACGGTCGTGAGTTAAACGCTGAAAGTTACAATGTTGCTTTGTTTGAACAATGCACAGAAAAATCTTATTATAACAAACCTCGAGTTGCACTAACTTTTGATGCACTTGATAATGCAGATGGATTGACTGCAATTTTGTCTTCACTTGGTCGTTATGGGGTAAAGTCAACTTTCTTTATCAATGGTGAATTTGTTAGAAGATTTCCAACTGGCGTAAATGAAATTATAAAAGCTGGTCATCAATGTGGTTCAATGTTTTTTTCACCTTATTCTTTGGAAGAAGATGCGTACAAATTTACAGAGAATTTTATTCGTCGCGGTTTGGCAAGAAACGAAGATGATTTTTACGAACTTACAGGAAGTGAACTTTCTTTAGTTTGGCACATGCCGAATTATTTTTTAACAAACTCAATTTTGAAAGCAGGTGAAAATTCTGGCTACATCTGGATTGATAAAGGTCTTGCTCCAGAAGATTATGTAACTTACGAAAAATCTTTAGAAGATGAAGTTCAGTACATGACTGCTTCTGAAATTATTGATTATGTAATTGAAAATTTAGAGCCAGGTGCAATCATTCCAATTTCTGTGGGAATTGCTTCTGGAACTCGTGGCGATTATCTTTACGATAAACTTGATGTTTTAATCAGCGCAATTCTTTCTGAAGGATACGAAATCGTAACTGTTTCAGAATTGTTTAACTTAAAATAAATTTTGCAAAGATAATTGATTTTAGAAAAAGCTCTCGCCGAAAAATCCCAAAGCTAGCTAGTTCCTCACTTCGTTCGTCAATGCTTCGCTTTGTTCTTTTTCGGCTACGCTTTTTCTGCACTCGTTGTGCTTTTGCAAAATTTTTTTATTATGTGAAAGAAATGGGGCTATTTGCGAGAAGAACAGATGTCATTCTGAACTTGTTTCAGAATCTAAAAACTATATGTAATTAAGATTCCGAAATAAATTCGGAATGACAATTTTTTTTGACAGCCCTTTATGAAAATCGATAAAACTAAAACAAATTGTAAATTTTTCCGTATAGTTTTACAAAAATATTTCCTTCAGAAATTGAACGGTCTGCAACTAAAGGGACTGTTTGCAATAAATAATTCCCAAGATAATATTCAACTTTTCCGTATTGATGTCCGCAATATATTGGCGCAGAAATTTTTTCGTCAATAATAACATTTCTTGAAAGTTGAAGTAAGTTTCCGTTTTCATCTTTTAAATTTGGAATTGTAATAAAGTGATTATCTAAAATTGCTTCAGTTAATAAAAATGATTTTTCTTTTCCGCTTGGTGCAATTGAATTTACTTTGAAACAATCCAAAACTTTTTCACTTCTAAAAGCTGAAAATCCCCAGTCCATAATTGAAAGACTGTCTTCTGTGCGATATTTATTTCCTTCAAGACTTCCGTTTCCTGGTCCACCCATTGTAACAGAAATCAATCTTGTTCCATCACGCAAAACTGTTAAAGATAAATTATAACCAGACTCATCAATGTAACCTGTTTTTAATCCGTCTGCTCCAGGAATTACATCTAAACTTCGGTTTGTTGCTTTTTGTGTAATTGGCATTGTTCCTTCAAGTGGAACGCCGTTTACTTTTGCATCTTCGTAATCAACATATGGTGCAAGATTATGTTTTTTAGGATAAGTAAAACTTTTTATAGAATGATATTTTTGCAAAGATTCTGGAAAGCGTGTAACATAACTTCTTGAAAAAATTGCAAACTCTCTGGCAGTTGTAAGATTATTTTCGCTATATCCAGAAGATTCTACAAAGTGAGTTTTTGTAAGTCCTAAATCTTGAACAACTTTATTCATTTGTGCTATACAATTTTCCATTGTTCCAAAAAGTGTCATTGCAACTGCAACCGCTGCATCATTTCCAGAAACAACATTCATTCCAATTAAAAGTTCTTCAAAAGTTACATTTTGGTCTTTTCCTAAAAACATCAAAGAAGAATGAGGTGGTGCATTTATCGCCCAAGACTCTGGCGGCAAATCAATTTTATCAGTTAATTTTATTTGACCTTTTTCCAAAGCGTCTAATGCAAGATACATCAAAACAACCTTTGTCATCGATGCTGGAGGAATAACTTCGTCAGCATTTTTTTCGTACAAAATCCAACCTGTTGCAGCATCAATTAAAATTCCAGATTTTGCATGAAGATTAATTTCATTTGCTGTAATTGCGTATGGAAGATTTTGAATTAAAGGTTCTTTGTAAAGTTCTTTTATGTAAGTTTGATTTTGTTGTGCAACTTCTTCTGTTAATTCAGCAGGAACTGATTTAATCAATTTATAAGCATAAATTCCGTAGCCTGTAAAAAAAGAAATTATTGCAAGTAAAAAAATAGAAACAACAATTAGTAAAATTTTCTTTTTCAAAGTCATAGCATTTTTTGTTTTTTTGTTTTTCATAATTTGCTGATTCCTTCTTCTTTGTAAAAATTTGAACATTTATTTTGTAAAAATAAATCAACTAAAGTAATCGATGTCATTGCTTCCACCACAGGAATAATTCTTGGACAAAGACAAATGTCGTGGCGACCTTCAATAAGAATTTCAGTTTCATTATCAAAAATATCGATAGTGTTTTGTTTCTTAAAAATACTTGGAACAGGTTTTATTGCAATTCTAAAAATGATGTCGTTACCATTTGAAATTCCACCAAGGATTCCTCCTGCGTGATTAGTTTCAAAACTTGGTTTTCCATCTTTGATTCTCATATTATCGTTCCAAGAACTTCCTGTCATTCTTGCACTTTCAAAACCACTTCCAAATTCAATTCCTTTTACAGCCCCGATAGAAAGCATTGCTTTGGCAAGTTCAGCATCGAGTTTGTCAAAAACTGGTTCTCCAAGGCCTGCAATCATTCCAGAAATTTTGCATTCTACAATTCCGCCACAGGATTCACCTTGTTTTCGATATTCAGCAATTTTTTCTTCCATAAGGATTGCGACTTTTTCATCTGCGCATCGAACTGAATTTTTTTCAATTTGAGTTTCGTCGTATTCTGTTGCTTTGATTCCTGCAACTTCAACTGTACTTGCTGTAATTTTTATTGAAGGAAGATAATTTTCTAAAACCATTCTGGCAATTTCGCCACCGGCAACACGAGCCAATGTTTCTCTTCCTGAGGAGCGACCACCACCGCGATAATCTCTAATTCCGTATTTTTGATAAAAAGTGAAATCTGCGTGTCCCGGACGGAATTTATTCATTATGTTAGAATAATCCCCAGATTTTTGGCTTGTGTTTTTTACAGCGATTGCAATTGGACAACCTGTAGAAACACCTTCAAAAATACCACTTAAAATTTCTGCTTTGTCTGGTTCTTTTCGAGAAGTTACTGAAGAACTTATTTTTCCGTCAGGAGAAGTTTGTCCGGGCTTTCTTCTATCAAGGGCGTTTTGTAAGCGTTCTAAATCAATTTCAATTCCACTTGGGCAACCGTCGATTATAACGCCCAAGGCTTCTCCGTGACTTTCGCCAAAAGTTGTGATTTTAAAAATTTTTCCAAAAGTATTTCCACTCATAGCACTAAATCCTATCATAAATTTTTTATTTAGTGTATACTGATAAAATGAAAAACTTAAAATCAATTTATTTTTTAGCAAATGAATCATTCAAAATAAATCTTTTCAAATCTTTGTTTGCTTTTCTTCTTGCAAGTCTTATAACTGGAATTGCAAATTTTGTTTGTAGTTTTATAATAATTTTAACTTCAAAAACTTTAATTTTGCCATTTGTTGCTTTACTTGCATTGTTGGTTGTAAATACATGTTTAACTTTTGGATTGCAACTTTTGATTTTTTTCTTGTATAAAAATGAATATGCTGTAATTGGACATTTGTTTTATTTTTTCAAAGATGTAAAACGAATTTTCTTAGTTACATTATTTCAAATTGCTTCATATTTTGTTTTGATTTTTTTAGCATTTATTCCATATATTTTTTTAGGAAATGCAGAACAAGATTTTTCTTTTATACAATCTCTTTTGGAATTTACTTTATTAGAACCAAATTCTCCTGAATTTATTTTGGCAGAAGAAATTTTAGCCAAAGGACTTTCTTCTGGATTTTTACTTAGCACAATTATTTGTGTAATTTTGATTTTATGTTTTACAGTTGTAACTTCATTCATTCCCTTTTTGCTTTACGAAAAAAATGAAAATTCTGTTTTCAGTTTAATTTTACATTCTGTAAAAATGGCAATGTCTTCAATTTTGGATTTTATCTATGTTTGTTTTATGAGTGTAAAATGGATTTTGCTAATTTTTGTTCTTGGAATTTTTGCTGTTTTATTTTTAAAAATAAATTTTATTTCAACAATGCTTTCTTTTATTCTTGGCTTGTTGATGATTTGTTTTTATTTTTCTTGTAGCGCTTTTTATTGTTACAAAAATGGATTTGTATTTTCTTCAAAAAATGATGAAGAAGTTTTGAGTTTACCAGAAAGTGAATTTCAAATAATTGAAGAAGATGAAAGTGAAACTGAAAAAAATTTGGAGAATAAAGAATGAATTGTATTTTAGAACATTTTCAAACTGAAATTGTAATTAAACATTCTAGATTTATTGCAGAAGTTTTTCCTGTTCAAACTCAAAGTCAAGCCAGAGAACTTTTAAAAGAACAAAAGCAAAAATATTTTGATTCAACTCATGTAGTTCACGCTTTTGTAATCGGAAAAAATTGTGAAGTGCTTGGAATGTCCGATGATGGTGAACCTTCTGGAACAGCCGGTCGTCCTGTTCTAGATGTTCTAAAAGGAAGTGGCTGTACAAATATTATGTTAACTGTAACAAGATATTTTGGTGGAACTTTGCTTGGAACTGGCGGTTTGGTAAAAGCCTATTCAGATTCTGCAAAAGCAGTTTTAGAAATTACAAAGTTTGAGCCACTAATTGAAAAAACTGAATTTAAATTTTCTTTGCCCTACGATATGTATGAAAAAATAAAATATCATTTTAATCATTATCATATTGAAAATTTACAAGAAGAATTTACAGAAAATATTACAATTTTTGGAATTATTTACGCCGAAGAATTTTCTAATTTCAAAAAAGAAATTGAAGAAATTAGTAATGCAAGAATAAAAGTTGAAAGCTTATAAATTTTTTTTTAGGAGATTTTATTATGAAAAATAATTTACAAAAAATTTTTTGTATTTTAGCATTATGTTTTTTTACAACTCAAATTTTTGCAGAACTTAAAGTTCATTTTATTGATGTAGGTCAAGCAGATTCAATTCTTATTCAATGCGATGGCGAAAATCTTTTGCTTGACGGCGGAAACAAAGCAGATTCTTCTTTAATTTATTCTTATCTAAAAAAATATGAAATTACAAATTTAAAATATGTGATAAATTCTCATCCTCACGAAGACCATGTTGGTGGACTTTCTGGAGCTTTGAATTTTGCAAAAGCAAATCAAGTTTTTTCTTCTTTTTCTGAATATAACAGCAAAGCCTTTAATGATTTTGTCAAAAACACAGAAAAGCAAAATCTTCAAGTTGAAGTTTTAAAAGCAGGAAGAGAACTTTCTTTAGGAAATGCAAAAATCAAAGTTCTTGGGCCAATTTATTATGATGACAAAATGAATAATAATTCTTTGGTTTTACATTTAGTTTATGATGAAATTTCATTTTTGTTTACAGGTGATATGGAATTTGACGAAGAACGCAGTTTGCTTGATTTGGATTTAATTCCTCAATGCACTGTTTTGAAAGTTGCTCACCACGGAAGCGAAAACGCCACAAGTTATCGACTTTTGCGTTCTGTTTTACCACAAGTTGCAGTAATTTCAGTTGGAAAAAATAATCCTTACAATCATCCAAGCGAAAGCGTTTTAAGTAAATTTGAAGATGCTCAAACTAAAGTTTTTAGAACCGATTTAAATGGCGACATCATCATTTCTTCCGACGGAAAAAAATTAGAAATATTGTGTGAAAGGTAAGTTTGTTTGAAATTACATAAACTCAATAATATTTGAACTTCCTTCAGAAATTAAATTTTCATTTAGTGTTTTTAATTTTCTTACAAAGTTAGGAACTTTTTTTTCAAAATTTTTGTAATTTATAAAAACAATTTTTGGAAAAGTAAATTCTGTTAGAATATCAAAAAGAGCATCTAAATTATTTCCGTAGTATTTTGGAAATTTTAATTTTTTAGAAATTTTTTTGTGAAAACCTTTTTCAGAAAAAACAAAGCGTAAACTAATTTTTTTCATTTTTTATAAAATCCTTTTATTCAAAATTTATTTCTTCAAAAGATTCATAATGATTTTCTGTGTAAAAAATCAGACCGTCATTTGAAAAAACTATTCGTTTAGCTCCTCTAGAGTTTTTTCCTAAAGTATCAATGTCACATTCTGTGTAAGTTCTTCCAGATTTTACAGGTAGAATTTCTTCATTGTTGTAAAATCTATCACCTCCAATACATTTTCCTTGTGCAAATTTTTCAACACTACCGCCTTCCCAACCAAGGGAACGAGCTTCTTTTTTTGTAATAAAATTTTTTGGAAGTCTATTGTAAGTGTGTATATACAATGCAACATCATCTTTAGAATAATAATATTTGTTTTCTTCTAAAATATTATTTTTTGAATGTTGCGTTTTTTCAGTAGAAAAGTTGTCTTTTTGTTCATTTAAATTTTGATTAGAAATTTCTACATTTTGTATTTCTGAAATTTGTTGAACAATAGCTTCTACATTACTTTCTTGTAAATATACATCTTGATTATTAATTCCTAAATTGATACCAAAAATTGCACCTAAAATTACTACAAGGCTAGGAATAATTGCTTTAAGTTTATTTTTTAACATAATTTCTCCAACTAGAACATTGTATCATAGATTTTGATAAATTGAAAATACAATAATAAAAATATTACACAAATATAATTCGTAAGGAATTTTGTTTGCATTTAACTTAAATGAATCTGGGGAAATAAAATAAATTGTTATAAATTTCTTTTACTTTAATTTTAGTTTCATTTCACCAAAAGATTTTATTTTTGAATTATTAATATCGTAAGAGCGTTCTGAAACTCCATGAGCATATTCTGTTGAGTCAATAAAATAAATTGTGTTTCCAATTTTTTTTGTAAAAATTCCAATATGATTTATTTTTGAAGAATTTGCATCTCCCATAAAAACTAAATCTCCTGGTTCTGGTTCAGTTACATAGTTACTTGCAGATTCGTAAATGTAAGAACTTGACATATCGTTTCTTAACAATTCGTATTCTGTTCCTTCAAGTGCATATTGGTAGCATCGAATAATTAGACCAGAACAATCGACTTTTATTGAACGCAATGGATCTTGTCCTCCATATTTATATTCTGTATCAGAATCTCTGTATAAAGTTGCGTAGTATACAACTCGTTCTTTTATAGATGTTGGAATTTTATCCGAAACCGTAGTTTTATAATCTGAATTTTCAGAGGAATTATCTGAAGTTTCTTCGTTTTGTAAAATGTCAATAATATCATCCACTATAAAAATAAAATCACAAGAAAAAAATAAAAGAGAAGTGATTATTAAAAATAAAACAATGAAATATTTTTTCAATTTGGTTCTCTCCATAAAAAATATATATAATTATATCATAGGTAATTTGTGTTTTCAATGAAAATTAGTACAGTTATAGCATTGTTCTCTTACTTAAAAATGTAACTGAGAAAAAATAAAACCGCTAAAATTTTATTGAAATCAATTATTTTATAGCTTTTCGCATTTTAATAATATATTTTATTGCTTCTAAATCTTCTTTTTCTAAATGATTTATTTCTTCTACAATTTCTGCAACTTCTGGCTTTAATGTTTTTGGAAATGAAGAATCAACTCCATTTACCAAATATTCTACGCTAACACCTAAAACTTGTGCAATTTTTACAGCAGTTTCGGCAGAAGGAATGTTATTATTTTTTATTCCTTTTGTAATATTTGAAGCATCAAAACCTGCATCATATGCTAGAGTTTTTTTATTTATACCAGTTCTATCTAACAAATCATCAACGCGTTCCCAAAAATTCATATTCCTATATTTATGGAAAAATCCAATTTATATTTACAATATTGGAAAATTCCATATAATATAATAGTAATTGGATATTTCCAATTTATCAATTTTGATTGGATTTTTTCATAGGAACTTTAGTAAATGGCAAACGAAACATTAAAATCAGCAAAGAAAAACAAAAACGATGAATTTTACACACAACTTTGTGATATTGAAAAAGAACTTAGTAATTACAAAGAACATTTCAAAGGAAAAACTGTTTTGTGTAATTGTGATGATCCCAGGGTTTCTAATTTTTTTAGATTTTTTGCGTTGAAATTTAATGAATGGGGAATAAAGCGTCTTATTACAACTTGTTACAAAAATCAGGATGTGGATTTATTTAGTCAAAACACTTCTGAAAAAGCTGTTTGGCTTGATTATTATGGAAATCCTAACGACGAAACTTGTACCGATTTTTCTACGGTTGAAGTTAAACACTTAAAAGGCGATGGGGACTTTAGAAGCAAAGAATGTATAGAACTTTTAAAACAGTCAGATATTGTGGTAACAAATCCACCTTTCAGTTTATTCCGAGAATATGTTGCACAGTTGATAGAATATGATAAAAAGTTTTTGATAATTGGGAATGTCAATGCAATTTCATATAAAGAGTGTTTTTCTCTGATTAAAGAAAATAAATTATGGCTTGGTGCAAGTATTCACAGTGGAGATAGAGAATTTGGCGTTCCTGATTCTTATCCTTTAACTGCTGCTGGCTTTAGAATTGATTCTTCTGGTAGAAAATTTATTCGTGTGAAAGGTGTAAGATGGTTTACAAATTTAGATTATAAAGAAAGACACGACGATTTAGTTCTTTACCAGAATTATACGCCTGAAGAATATCCAAATTATGAAAATTATGACGCAATCAATGTTGATAAAACTACAGATATTCCAATGGACTATGATGGTGTAATTGGAGTTCCTATCACATTTTTGGATAAATATAATCCTGAGCAATTTGAAATTGTGGCATTGGGAATTGTTGGAAGTTGTGATTTTACATGCGAAAAGAAAATGGAAATTCTTGATAAGCAAGGAAAGCCGACAGGGAAATATACAATCAATGCAAAAGGTACTTTGTACAGAAAACATTTAGAAACTGATACAAAACCAGCTGCGTTTAAAGATTGCGAGACGGGAGAACTTTATCAAAGTATCTACGCTCGTATCCTCATAAAAAAGAAAAATCGTTAGATTTTTCGAATCCGCGTGACAAAAATTAAAATATTATAAACAAGGAATAGATTTTATGAAAATTGAATTACACACAATTACAGTTAGAGAACTTGTAGAAAATTATAGCGACAATAACGAAGGTGGAGTTACAGGATATAACGGAAAATTGGATATTCGTCCACCTTATCAACGGGAATTTTGTTATAGTGATAGTCAGCAACAGTCTGTAATGGATACAGTTATAAAAGGATTTCCTTTGAACACAATGTATTGGGTTGTTCGAGAAGATGGCAGGTATGAAGTTTTAGATGGACAACAACGCACAATATCAATTTGTAAATATGTTAATGGTGAATTTTCTCATTTAATGCGTTATTTTTCTAATTTACAAAAGGATGAAAAAGATAAAATATTAAATTATGAGTTGCAAGTTTATTTTTGCGAAGGAACGCCTAGCGAAAAATTAGAATGGTTCAAAACTATAAATATTGCAGGTGAAAAATTAACTACACAAGAAATTCGTAATGCAGTTTACGCTGGAAGTTGGACAGCCGAAGCCAAAAAGATTTTTTCAAAATCAAATTGTGCGGCAAAACTTTTAAGTGAAAAATATGTAAATGGTTCTCCAATTCGTCAAGAACTTTTAGAAAAAGCGATTAGTTGGTTTGTTGGAAAAGAAGATTCTTTGATTTGTAATTATATGGCAACTCATCAAAACGATAATGATGCAACAGAACTTTGGTTATATTTTCAAAATGTTATAAATTGGGTGAAAACACTTTTTCCAATTTATCGTAAAGAAATGAAAGGTATTGAATGGGGCGAAATTTATAATTCCTACCATGATACTCAAAATGGTCTTGGAAAAAATCGAAAAGACTTAAATTCAAAAGATTTAGAAGCAAAAGTTTCTAAGTTGATGGCTGATGAAGATGTTACAAAAAAATCTGGGATTTATTATTATGTTTTTGATGGAAACGAAAAACATTTGAGTATTCGTGCATTTTTAGACCGCGATAAAAGAACTGTTTACACAAAGCAAGGCGGAATTTGTCCTTATTGTAAAAATCATTTTGAATTTAACGAAATGCAAGGCGACCACATTGTTCCATGGAGTAAAGGTGGAAAAACAGTTTTAGAAAATCTACAAATGTTATGCACAGAATGTAATCTTAAAAAAAGCAATAACTAATTACTTTTGTGTTCTAATGTTTTTACACACAAAAAAAGCCATCGAAATAAAATCTTTTTAAGAAAAGACTTATATTTCAATGGCTTATTTTATTTAGCACAAGTTTTACATTTTGCTAAAAATATCGATGTATCCTTTTACAAAGATAAAAATGATAAGAATTGGCAAAATCCATTTTAGGTAAAATTTTAATACTTTTGGAAATTTTAATCCGTTTCCTGTATCAGCTTCTTTGATAAAGTTGCTCCAGCCCCATCCTTTTTTGTGGCAACAGAAAATCAAAATCAAAAGTGAACCAAGAGGAAGAAGTGTTGAACTTACAACGAAATCTTCTAAGTCTAAAACGCCTGTTCCTGCTCCGAGTGGTTGGAATTTTGACCAAATATTAAAGCCTAAAATACATGGAATTGAGAATGCAATCACGATTAAACAGTTTACAATACAAGATTTTCTTCTTGACCAACCGTGAACATCCATCCAGTAACTTACGATATTTTCAAAAACAGCAATGAGAGTTGAAATTGCGGCAAAACTCATAAAGATAAAGAACAATGTTCCCCAAAGACGACTTGCTGCCATATTGTTAAAAATGTTAGGCATTGTAATAAACAACAACTGAGGGCCTGCTCCCGGATTTACTCCGTAAGCAAAACAAGCAGGGAAGATAATCAAGCCACTTGCAATTGCAACAAAAGTATCAAGGATGATAATTCTTAAAGATTCCCCTGTTAGAGAATATTTTTTATCAATGTATGAACCAAAAATTTCCATACTTCCGATTCCCAAACTCAAGGTAAAGAAAGCTTGTCCCATGGCGGCAAAAATTACTTCACTAAAGCCTGATTCTGTTACTTTGCTAAAATCTGGCAAAAGATAAAATTTTAAGCCTTCGCTACTTCCTTTTAAAGTAATTGAGTGAATTGCTAAAATTACAATCAAAACTAAAAGTAACGACATCATAACTTTTGTAATTTTTTCTACACCGTTTTTTAATCCAATTCCAACTATTACAAATGAAAGAATTGTAACTAAAGCCATCCAAAAAATTTGTTGTCCTGGATTTGCTGTTAAACTTCCAAAAAAGTTTTCAACACCCTTTGCATCTAATCCTGAAAATGCTCCTGTAATATTTGAAAAACAATAATACAAAAGCCAACCTGCAATTGTTGTGTAAAAAAACATTAAAAAATAATTTCCGATAATTGCAACTGGACCATAAAGATGCCATTTTGTTCCTTTAGGTTCCAATGTTTTTAAGGCTTTTCCAATGTTTTGTTTTGAAGCACGACCAATGGAAAATTCCATTACCATAATAGGAAGTCCTAAAGCCACAAGGAAAAATAGATAAATTAAAACGAATAATGCTCCACCATATTTTCCTGTGATATATGGAAATCTCCATACATTTCCTAATCCGATAGCACATCCTGCTGAAAGCAAGATAAATCCTAATCTTGAAGAAAGTGATTCTCTTTTTTCACTCATAAATTCTCCTATTGGAAGGTGTCGAGGAATTTTCAAATTCCGAGATAACTTCCAAGCCGCAATTTCGTAACAAAGTGAGAAATTGCAGTAAATCTACAAGTTTGCAATGCAAACTTGATATGAAAAGTGAAGCACTATTTGTGCGTAACTTTTCAAAAAATCTCCTATTGGAAGGTGTCGATGAATTTTCAAATTCCGAGATAACTTCCAAGTCGCAATTTCGCAACGAAGTGAGAAATTGCAGTAAATTTACAAGTTTGCAACGCAAACTTGATATGAAAAGCGAAGCACCAATTTGTGCGAAGCTTTTCATAAATTCTCCTAATAAATTTCAAGTTTACAAACTTAGATTACAGAATTTTATCACGAAATAAGGGAGATTTGCAAGGTGGAAGGGATTTGACACACCACAAAAAACTCAATAAAGTGAAACTATGAAATTCAGCATAAAAATTGAAGAAATTTTCCATTTGGAAGGAAAAGGGCAAGTTATTTTGGGTGATGCAAACGCAAATTCTTATATTGGAAAATTAAAATGCGATAATATAACTATTGAAGTAATTGGATATCAAATGTTTCCACCTGAATTTAATGGAAAAGCAACTTTGTTGATAAAAGATTTTTTGTTAACTAAAGATTTTATTGGAAAAACATTTTACCAAGTTCTAGATTAAAAAAACTTCAGTTTTTTAAATTTTTCTTGTGTTAATATAAAAAAAGTATTACTATAGAAGATAACAAAATAGCAAACGGAGAAGCTGAATCCTAAAATGCCAAAGAAAGTTCAATCTTTTCATTCTATTCAAGAAAATACAGTTTTGCGTTACTTAGATAAAATGTGGAAAATTCTTCCTATTGTGTTTCTTGCTGTTTTTTTAGTAGAAGTTTTTTTGTTTATTTTTGTTAGTGGAAATCCTGCAATTAAAAATGATGAAAATTATATCAATAAAGAATGGGGAATTATTCAATCATTTTTGCCAACTGTTCTTGCTTTTATTTTTTATTTTCCTTGCTATTATTTATATAAAAATAAAAAATCAAATTTTCACATGAAAAAAACTTACTATCAGGCAATTTTATATTTGGCAGCAAGTTCGTATATTTTTATTCATAATGGATATTCCTGTTTGTTAGCAATGTATTTAATTCCAATAGTTACAAGTTGTGCTTTTAGTAAAACTGCTGTAACTAGAAGTTTGAAATATTCAACTTTTTTTATAATACTTTATGCTATCGTTCAAACTCTTATCAAAAAAACAACTTATTATATTCCTGTTTCTATTGTTACTGAAATGCTTGTTATTTTTGCTACTTTAATTACGATAAATATCAACAATCAATATCACGAAGCCTTTGAAAAAATGATTACAGAAATGAAAAAATCAAATGAATTAACAAATAAGCTTCATACTGATACTTTGACTTGTGCTTTTACCAGAGAAAAACTTGAAGAAGATTTAGTAACTTCAGATGATAATATAAAATCTATTGCTTTCATTGATATTGATAATTTCAAAATGATAAACGACAAATTTGGTCACGATAAAGGTGATTTTGTTCTTGTAAAAATTGTTCAAATAATGATGGATGAATCTGTAAAACTTTATCGCCTTGGTGGAGATGAATTTTTAATTGCCAGTTCCTTATCTGCAAAAAAATTATACAAAAATCTTGTTTACAAAACTCAAAACTTTAAATACGAAACAAAAAAGACATTGGGACAAAGCGTAACAATTTCTTGCGGGATTATCAGTGTAAATGAATTTTCACAAGAAGAAATAAATCGCGCTGACCAAATGATGTATAAAATCAAACATTCTAGCAAAAATTTGGTAAAAGTTTTGGATAATTCAAACGAAGACTCTTTGAAGGATGTGTAAAAGTTTCATTTGACATCTATAGTTGATGTGAATACACTTTTATATATAATTTATTTTTATAGGATATTTTGTGAACTGTTCGGCACAAATGGTGCTTCGCTTTTCATATCAAGTTTGCGTTGCAAACTTATAGATTA
Source organism: Treponemataceae bacterium (assembly GCA_045645985.1). Lineage (GTDB taxonomy): Bacteria > Spirochaetota > Spirochaetia > Treponematales > Treponemataceae > RGIG9060. The sequence continues at coordinate 1,564 of JAZRJV010000001.1, read as the reverse complement.
GCTGCAATTTCTCACTAGCGTTGCGAAATTGCGACTTGGAAATTCGCTCAAAAACTGAAGTTTTCTTCGCGAGTTTCCAATAGGAGAATTTATGAAAAGCTACGCACAAATGGTGCTTCGCTTTTCATATCAAGTTTGCGTTGCAAACTTAAATATTTACTGCAATTTCTCACTAGCGTTGCGAAATTGCGTCTAAGAACTTTGTTCGAAAATTGATATTTTCTCACAAAGTTCTTATAGGAGAATTTATGACTTTAGGGATTACAGCTCTTGTTGCGCTTGTTTTGAGTGCATTTGGATTTGTTATGTATGTTTATTTCTTTTCCATTGGATATGGATTTTCTATCGCAGGAATTGGAATTGCACTTTTGGTAATGTTCCGTCAAAGCCTTACTTTAGGAACTGCAATTATGTGTGGATTGTTCATTATCTACGGAATTAGACTTGGTGGATATTTGGCAATTCGTGAATTAAAAAGCGTTGCTTACAAAGCCTTGTTAAAAGATGAATCTAAGCAAAATGTAAAATTTGGAGTAAAGGTTTCTATCTGGATTAGTTGTGCAATTTTGTATGTTTGTGAATGTGCTCCTGTAACTTTCCGTTTAGAAAACAAAGTTGCAGATGATAATTTCTTGTATGTTGGAATTGCAATGGCTGCCTTAGGAATCCTTATTGAATTTATTGCCGATTTACAAAAATCTAGCGCAAAGAAAAAAGACCCAAAAAAATTTGTTACAACAGGTTTGTACAGAATCGTAAGATGTCCAAACTATTTTGGCGAACTTCTTTTGTGGACAGGCGTTTTTGTTTCTGGAATTAGTGTTTGTAATTCACCTTTACAATGGGGATTGGTAATTCTTGGGTACATCGGAATCGTTTATGTTATGTTTAGTGGCGCAAGACGATTAGAAATCCGTCAGGATAAAAACTACGGAGATAATCCTGAATATCAAGCATACATCAAGAAAACTCCAATCATTCTTCCATTGATTCCAATTTATAGTGTAAAAAAACACAAATGGCTTGTTGCTTAATTTACAAAATCACAAAGATATAAACTTGATGAGAAAGGAAGCTAAGATGAAATTTCAGTCTGGCTTCCTTTTTTGTTTGGGGGAGGCAAAAGTAAAGAATGATTTTTTATATTAGTTCTTTAATTTTTGTTTCAATATAAGATTTTAAATCTTCTGCAATAATTTGTTTTATTTGTGCTATATTCTCTGAATCTTTTTGAATTGAACTTTCTACTGGTAAAAATAACTTGTATATGTCTACATTTAATGCTTCTGTAATTTTTGCAAGATTTTTATCACTTGTCCAACATCGACAAAGTTCTATATTTTTTATTGTTTCTTCTGAAACATCTGCTATTTCTGCTAATTGAAATTGAGTTAGATTTTTTGATTTACGGATTCTCTTTAAATTCTCTCCAAGTCTCTTTTGAATATCATTTGAAATCATATTTATTATTCTTAAATAAGTTTAATAAAGAATAAATGATATTACAAAACATAATTAAATAAAAAGTGTTGCAAAAATACATATTAAGGTGTAAAATTGAGAC